>JBDHIJ010000018.1:0-44142 GCA_039587435.1 Gemmatimonadota bacterium | reverse complement strand
GAAGATCATCTGCATGTGCCGGCGCAGGGCCCGCAGCTCGGCGCCCCGCACCTCCGTCAGGTCCTGTCCGTCGAACGTCACCCGGCCCGCGGTCAGGGGCTCCAGCTTGAGGATCGACCGGCCCAGCGTCGACTTCCCGGATCCGCTCTCGCCCACCAGCCCCAGCGTCTCGCCGGAATGGACGTCGAGGTCCACGCCGTCCACCGCCCGGACCGCTCCGCTGGTGCGCTGCAGGACTCCGGAGCGAATGGGGAAGTGGGTCCGCACTCCCTGGACCTGGACCAGCGGGGGGGTGGATGGGCGATCACTCACGACCCGCCTCCTCCCAGCGGAAGCAGGCGACCCGGTGGCCCGTGCTCACCGTGTCCAGAGTCGGCACCGCGGTCCGGCACTCCTCGCCGGCGAACGCGCACCGGGGCGCGAAGGGGCATGCGGCCGGGGGGGCGTGAAGGACGGGCGGCTTTCCCGGGATGGCCGGGAGGCGCTCGTCCCGCTCGCCCATGGTGGGCATCGACCGGAGCAGGGCCCGGGTGTAGGGATGGCGGGGGGCTCGGAACAGCTCCCCCACCGGGGCCTCCTCCACCACCTGACCGGCGTACATGACCGCCACCCGGTCCACCATGCCCGCCACCAGTGCGAGGTCGTGGGTGATCCAGAGGATCGCCATCCCCAGCCGCTGCTGGAGGCCCTTGATGAGCTCCACGATCTGGGCCTGGATGGTGACGTCCAGCGCCGTGGTGGGCTCGTCGGCGATGAGGACCCGGGGCTCCGCGGCGAGGGCGATGGCGATGAGAATGCGCTGCCGCTGACCTCCGCTGAACTGGTGCGGGTACTCGTCGAGCCGCCGCTCCGGGCTGGGGATGCCGACCAGCTCCAGGAGTTCGACGGCCCGGTCCCGGGCCTCGTTCCTGCCCATGCGGAGGTGCCAGCGGAGCACCTCGGTGATCTGCCGGCCGATGGTGAGGACCGGGTTGAGGGAGGTCATGGGGTCCTGGAAGACCATCCCGATTTCCCGCCCCCGGACCTCCTGCCACTCCTTCGGCCGGAGGGCCCGCAGGTCCCGGTCCTGGTAGCGGATCTCGCCACCCTCGATGCGCCCAGGGCGGGGGACCAGGCCCAGCACGGACAGAGCCGTCACGCTCTTGCCGGATCCGCTCTCCCCGACGAGGGCCAGCGACTCTCCGTCCCGCAACTCGAAGCCCACGCCGTTCACCGCGTGGACCACACCGCCGTGGGTGTGGAACCGCGTCACCAGGTCCCGGACCCGGAGGAGGGGCTCGCCCGTGCCCGACGAGGACCACGCTTCGCGGGTGCTCATTCCGCTCCCCCCGACGGGTCCAGGGCATCCCGCAGCCCGTCGCCCAGGAAGTTCACGGCCAGCACCACGATGAGAATCGCCATACCGGGGAAAATGGTGAGCCACGGCCGGGACGCCATGGTGGACTGCGCATCCATCAGCATGTTCCCCCAGGTGGGGATGGGGGGCTGGACCCCCAGACCGAGGAAACTCAGGGAGCTTTCGAGGACGATCGCGTTCCCCACCGCCAGGGTCGCGCTCACGACGATGGCACCCATGGCGTTGGGGATGACGTGCCGGCCGAGGAGCCGTGCGGTGGGTACGCCCACGTTCCGAGCCGCTTCTACGTAGGCCCGCTCCCGGATCCCCAGGACCTCGCCCCGGATGACGCGGGCGGTGCTCATCCAGCTCAGGAGACCGATGACGACCGCCATGAGGCCGGGAGAGGCCTGGGCGAACGCGGCCAATACGATGAGCAGGGGGAGCGTGGGGATGGAGTACGCGATGTCGGTGAGGCGCATGAGCACGCCGTCGAGGCGGCCGCCGAAGAACCCCGCCACCGAGCCCACCAGCGTCCCTAGGCCGGTCCCCACCACGGCGGCCAGCAGCCCGATCAGGATCGAGATCCGCCCTCCGTACAGGACCCGGGTGAAGAGGTCCCGTCCCAGATCGTCGGTGCCCATCCAGTGCCCGGGAGAGGGGGGCCGGCGGATGCTGGTGAGGTCGATGGCGTCGAACTCGTAGGGCGCCAGCAGGGGTGCGGCCATGCAGGCCGCGGTCAGGATCGCCAGAACCGCCACGGAGGGAGCGGCCAACCGGTGCCTGGTGAGGCGGGTCCACACGCCGGGAGCGCGGGCGGAGGCGGCGTCACTCATACCGGATCCTCGGGTCCAGCAGCCCGTAGACGATGTCGGCCACCAGGTTGAAGACCACCACCATCACCGACCCCAGGAGCAGGATCCCCATGAGCAGCGGGTAGTCGCGAGCGAACATGGCCTGCACGAACATCCGCCCGATCCCCGGCCATGCGAACACCGTCTCCGTGATCACCGCGCCGCTCACCAGCCCGGCCAGGTTCAGCGCCATGATGGAGATGAGAGGGATCAGCGCGTTCCGCATCCCGTGGAATCCCACCACCCACTTCTCCGAGAGCCCCTTGGCCCGGGCCGTTCGGATGTAGTCCGCCGACAGGGCGTCCAGGAGGCTACTCCGGAGGTAGCGGGACCAGCCGGCGATGTAGCGGAAGCTCAGTACGACGGCCGGCAGCACGAGGTGGAGGGCGTGGTCGGCGAAGGAACTCGCCCCCACCGTCTCGGTCCCGGAGACCGGGAGCCAGCCCAGCCACACGCCGAACACGAGCTGAAGGATCAGGGCGAACCAGAACACCGGCATGGCCAGCCCGAGGAACGAGATTCCGGTGCCCAGGTTGTCGATCCAGCTGTACTGCCGGACGGCGCTGACCAGGCCCAGTCCTACCGCCACCAGGGCCGCCAGGAGGAACGCGGTCCCCATCAGCTCCACCGTCGCCGGAAGCCGTTCCAGGATCATCTCCGAGACGGGGCGGGTGGTGGAGAAGCTGACGCCCAGGTCCCCCTGCAGGGCGGCGCCCAGCCACCGGGCGTACTGGACGTGGACCGGCTGGTCGACGCCCAGACGCTCCCGGTAGGCCTCGATGACCTCCGGGTCGATGAAGCGCCCCGATTCCAGCAGCGCGCCCTCCGGTCCGCCGGGGGCCGCCTGGATGACCGCGAACAGCACCACCGTGATCCCCAGCGTCAGCGGGATCATCTGGAGGAGGCGGCGGAGGATGAATGCGGTCAAGGCGGGTAGGCCGAGGGACTGTAGCCGTGCGCGGATGTGGACGGGGACGGGCGGGACGAATGTGGGGCGACGAAAGGCTTTGCACGAGAGCGGCCCTCAGCCGTATGGTGGCCTGACCCGATCCTCACATGGAGGTAGACATGCTTCGCACCCGGCTCTCCGACACCGCTCGCCTCGCGGTGAGCGGGACCCTCGCGGCCGCATTGGCCGTCACCGCCATTCCCGCCCACGCCCAGGTCGCCGATCACGACGGCGTGAAGGAGGCCAAGACCGTGGTCGAGATCTGGCTCGAAGCCCAGATGGCCTACGAGCAGATCCCCAGCTTCCAGGCCTCGGTGGTCCACGACCAGGAACTGGTGGGGAGCTGGGTCATGGGAATGGCGCACCCCGACCGCGGCGAGGCCGCCACCACCGAGACTCTCTATAGCATCTGCTCCATCTCCAAGCTGTTCACCAGCATCGGGGTCATGCAGCAGCGGGACCTGGGCCGGCTCACCCTGCGGGACGAAGTGGGGGACCTGCTTCCCTGGTTCGATCTGGACCAGCAGTTCGAGGGCTCGCCGAGCATCACGGTGGAAGGGATCCTGACCCACTCCGCCGGACTGCCCCGCGAGTCGGACCACCCGTACTGGAGTGGGCCCGATTTCCCGTTCCCCGAGCGTCAGGCCATCATCGACGGCCTCGACAACCAGGAGACCCTCTACCCGGCCCGGCAGTACTTCCAGTACTCCAACCTGGGCCTGACCCTGGCCGGGGAGATCGTGCAGGAGGTCTCGGGGACCGAATACCACGACTACATCCGGACGAACATCCTGAACCCGCTGGGGATGGACGACACGTTCTCGGACATCCCCGAGGAGCATCGCGGGGGCCGCCTGGCCACCGGCTACAGCAACATGACCCGGGACGGAGATCGGAAAGAGGTGGCCTTCTTCCAGGCCAAGGGCATCGCGCCGGCGGCCGGGTCCGCTTCCACGGCCGAGGACCTGGCCCGCTTCGCCTCGTGGCAGTTCCGGCTGCGGGGGGATGCGGAGGAGATTCTGCACGCCCACACCCTCGATGAGATGCAGCGCGTCCACTACGTGGATCCGTCGTGGAACACCTTCTGGGGCCTGGGCTTCCGCACCTACGAGCGGAACGACAAGACCGTGGTCGGCCACGGCGGCAGCTGCCCCGGGTTCCGGAGCCAGTTCATGACCGTGCCGGCGGAAAAGATCGCCACCGTCTACATGGCCAACGCCATGGTGAACTCGGGCAAGTTCACGAACGGCATCTACGACCTCATGCAGGGCGCCATCCAGGCCGCCGCCGAGGACGACGGCGAGGACGACGTGGCCCAGGACGGGGCGAGCAGTTCCGGTGGCACCAGCATCGTGGATCGCCTGGAGGCCGCCGGAAGCCGCTGGACTGCGCAGGAGAAGGAGAAGGACGGTCCGGACCTCACGCCGTACCTCGGTACGTACTCCGGGCAGCCCTGGGGCGGGGAGCGGGCCGTGATTCAGTGGAAGGGCGGGATGGCGACCATCGGTCTGCCCACCGACAACCCGCTGCGCTCTATCACCCGCTTCAAGCACATCGAGGGGGATACGTTCCGCCGCATCCGCAGCGATGACGAGCTGGGCGAGGCGCTGATCTTCGAGCGGGACGCGGCCGGCGATGTCACCGGGTTCCGCGTCCATGGGAACCTGAGTCCGAAGGTGCGCTAGGCGACCTCGGCCGTCCTCATGCCCTGCCGCGCATGGTTCGGCGGCGGGCGCGTCTCACAGGGCCGGGTGCGGGAGTCTCCGCATCCGGCCCTCAGCGCAGCGTCCACTCCCACAGGTTCCAGAAGCTGCCGAAGTTGGTGCCGCTGCCCCGGTAGTTCCCGATGCGGCTGCTCACCATTTCGGGGACGGTGTTGTAGTAGAGGGGCAGGTAGCGGGCCTCCTCGGCCACCGCCACCTGGGCCGCGTCCAGAAGCCGCTTCCGCTCAGCCGGATCCAGGGTCCGGTCGCTGGCCTCCATCATCTCGTCCAGCGCCGGATCGCAGAAGCCCGTCATGTTGTTGTGCCCCTCGCACCCGTAGAGGTTCGTGATGCTGGGGTCGGCGGGAAGGAACCAGGCGCTGATGATCCCCTCCCAGTTCCCACTCCTCCACCGCTGCGTCCAGGCGGCGCTCTCCAGTGTCTCCATGACCACCTCGACACCCACCTGCTTGAGCTGGGCCTGGATCACCTGGGCCACCGCGATGCGATCCTGGGTCCCGGCCCGGTTGATCAGGGTGAAGCTGAGGCGCCGGCCGTCCTTCTGCCGGATCCCGTCCGCTCCGGGCATCCACCCGGCCTCTTCGAGCATTCGGGCGCCCGCCGCCGGGTCGTAGGTTGGGCTGGGGACCGACGGGTTGTGGTACGGGCTGGTCGGATTGATGGGACTGTCGGCCAGCCGCACCGTCCCTTCCATCAGCTGGTCCGCGATGGCCTGCCGATCGATGGCCATGAACATCGCCTCCCGGACCCGGGGATCGCTGAAGAGGGCCCGGGCGTTCTCGGTGTTCAGGCTCAGGTCCAGGTGCAGGAACGAGTTGGAACTCACCAGGTGGACCCGGTACCCCGGCTGGCCCTCCACCTCCTTCACCTGCACCGGCACGATTCGGGTCCAGTGGTGCTGGCCCGCCTTCATCGCGTTCAGCCGGGTGTTGTTGTCGGGCACGAAGGACCACACGATCTCGTCGATGTTCCCGCGGCCCTCGCCCCTCCAGTAGTCCTCGTTCCGCTCGACCCGGATGTACTCCCCGCTCCGCCACTCCACGAAGCGGAACGGGCCGGTCCCGATGAACGCCTCCCCCCGGTTGAACGGCGTGTGGTTCACGATCTCGTCGGTGGTCATGTCGCCGAACACGTGGGCCGGCAGCACGGCCTCGAAGAGCCCCGCGTAGTACCCGTAGACCCCGTCCCAGCGGAAGACGACGGTGCGCTCGTCGGGCATGAGGCAGTCGACGATCCCCAGGTACTGGTCCCGGTTGTAGGTCTGCGATCCGGGGCTGGTGACGAACCGCCAGGTGAAGCAGACGTCCGCGCTCGTCAGGGGCTCGTCGTCGTGCCAGCGCACTCCGTCGTGCAGACGCCAGGTCATGTCCAGCGTCCCGTCGCCGTTCTCGACGATCCCCCCGTTCTCGAGTGTGGGGATCTCGGTGGCGAGGACCGGGATGTAGGTGTTGTTCTCGTCGGTGGTGACGAGTCCCTCCATCATGCTGAACTGGATGTCCACCAGGTTCTGGCTCGTGAAGGGATTGAGGACGTCGATCTCCCGCTCGTAGGCCACCCGGAGGATGGCCCGGTCGTCTCCGGGAGGCGGACCGCCGAGGGCGTCGGGGTCGCCGGGTCCGCCGGCACCTCCGGCCGCCGAGCCGGAGTCGCCCCCGCACGCAGTGATCAGCCCCGCCATCGGCAGGACCGCAAAGAGAAGGAGGGCGACCGTGCTGGCCGCCCTCCCCGAACTCGCACGCGTCGATTCGGTCACGTCAGGACTCGCCGTAGATCTCCGTCTCCGGGAAGGTGAGGGAGAAGCCGTACCAGCGCGTGAAGACCTGCAGCGGACGCTCCAGGTCCGCCTTGTCGCCCGCGCCGTCGTACATCACTCCGCCCTCCAGGTAGCTGCCGTCGGACAGCCGGAGGACCTTCCCATCCCAGCGGAAGGATTCGGCATCGGTGTAGTAGGCCGCAAGGGCGTAGGCCGTCGGGTCGAGGAGCACCAGCACGCGGCGGCCGTTGAACGTGTCGAAGACCGCGTTGTCGCTGGCGGCCACCGTCTCGTGCGGGTAGTACCGCGATACGTGACCCTCCCAGATCCCGATCCCCAGGTCCATGGTGGGACGCCGGTCGTCCTCCTCTTTCACCGTGGACTGGAACATGGGGTTGAGATTCCGGTTCATGGACTGAAGCAGGCCTCCCAGGCCCAGCCGCTCCTCCGCCCACAGCTCCCGCTCGCTCACCGCCACCTGCGCGTCGGGCGCGACGTCCAGAACCTGCTCGACCGTCGTCTGGTAGAGGTTTCGGACCTCGAGCTGCTCCCCGGTGAGCGGGCCGTACACGGCCTCGCCCGTCATGTGGTCCCAGTAGGTCAGGCTTTCGTCGTCCCGCATGAGGAAGAGGCCGTCATACAGGCCGTGCTCCTCGAAGGTGTGGACCTGCCCGTCGATGCTCGGAGCCATCCAGACTCCCGAATTGCAGACCACTCAGAAGGTGACCATCCACGGTTCGCCCTCGAGTTCTCCCTGGGCCACGTGATGATAGGACATGGCCACACTGCCGAGGACCCAGGTCTCCCCGCCCTGCTCGAAGGTCAGGACCGGACTGGTCTCGTTGAGGTTGCCCGCGTTGAGCGCCCCCCGGAGGCTCATCCACTCCGGGTCCCGGAGGGGGTCGAAGTTCCGGTGCTCCCAGAGGATGACCCGGTCCAGGTCGAAGCCCTCCTTGCGGAGGGCGTCGGGGTCGGGCTCGACGCGGTCGGGCCGCTGGGCGTCGAGCGCGGCCGGGGCGAGGAGGAGTGCGGCGGCCGCGGCGAGCGCGGCGGCCCAGGGGGTGGTCGTCCGGATCAGCTGCGCACGTCGGCGCGGCCGCCCGGATCGGCGGAGGATCTGCATGGTGGCCCTCGGTGAAGACTCAGCGAGGGCGGCGGGGTCCGGCCCTCTCAGTCCCCAATCATGGGGGAGGGGCGGCGGTTCCGGCGAGGCTTTTCTTCCGAAGCGGGTTCGGCCGTGGGTCCCGGAGCGGCCTCCGAGTGGCCTCGGGTGCGGGCCCGGGCTCGGGTGACGCCGGGGACGGCGCCATGGCCGGTCCGGCGCCCGCGGTCAGGCGCCCCAGCGGGTGACGGACTGGGTAGAGTGGAGGCCGGCGTAAAGGAAGGGGAGGAACTGCGCGGCGCGGCCCGTCTCCCGGGCCCGCTGCCATTGGGGCAGGACGGAGCGCTCTCCCCACCAGTACGACCAGATGAGGACCGCCCGGGCCGGCGCCTGGATGAACCGCATGCGGTTTTCGACCCACCCGTCTCCGCCGACCAGGCTCTGTCCCGCGAGCCAGTCGGTCACGCTGCCGGTCTCCCAGCCCTCGGCGTGGAGCCGCCAGGCGGCCCCCGTTCCGATTCCCGCCCGGTACCGGTTCATCATCGCCTGGACCCGGTCGTCCAGGTCGCGGTCCCACCCGATCATGGAGAGGCCCGTGTCGGCCAGCCCCTCGAACACGGACGAGCTGGCGGAGTTGACGATGCTCAGCAGCACGTCGGCCCCGGCCCGGCCCTCCCGAGCCCAGGTCTCCCTCAGCTTGAACTGGACGTAGTGGCCGGGATAGCCCTCGTGGACCGCCAGGTGGCGGAGCCCCTGGAGCGTGAGGACGGGGTCGGTGTTCAGATCGATGGTGCGGTTCAGGTAGTCGCACCGGGCGTTGAAGGCGACGCCGCTCACGGCGGCCACCCGCATCCCGTCGGATTTGGGGGCCGGGATGTCGATGATCTCCGCCGTCCGGTCCCAGGCCTCGCTCATGAGCTCGGCGATGACGCCCGGGACCTCGTCGGCCGGCACGCGGTTGGCCGCCTCCCACTTGGCGCACCGGGTCTCGAGGCTGCCCGCGTAGCCGAGCTCTCCCAGGAGCTGGTTCATGTCGACGCGGAGGCCCTCGAGTTCGGCCTCGGAGGCCGGGCCCGGAGGGACATGCAGGAACTCGCTCAGCTGCCGCTCGAACGAGAGGCCGGTGGTCCGCCACTCCAGGAAGGCCAGTGTCGAGTCGCAGAGCTGGCGGTAGTAGAGGGCCCGGTCGGGCTCAGGGGTGCTCGCCGTCTCGCTCCTCAGGTCCCGCCAGAACTCGGTGGCGTCCGCGTACGAGTCGAACGCTCGGGCCGCCAGGATCCCCGTGTCGTCCATGTTCAGCACGGCCAGCCCGTCCTCGTCCCCGGACTCCCGGCGGTACAGCGCATCGACCCCGAGCAGCCCCTCGCCGGCCAGTCGAGCCAGTTCGAGGGTCGTGGAGGAGAGGGGTGGGGGGGTGAAGGTCATGGTTGGCCCACCATGATCTCCCGAACCATGCGCACCGGAATGGAGCCATGGGACAGGAAGGTGTCGTGGAAGGCGCGGAGGGTCCGCGGCGTTCCGTCGGGGTCGAGCCGGGCCAGCCACTCGCGTCGTAGCTCGTGGATGGTGTCGGTCCCGAGGAGGTACATGACCGCGCCACCGGGGAACATGGAGTTCTTCACGGCCTCGCCCAGGGCGGAGGACTCGGGCATTCCCGCTTGGCGCTGGTAGAACTCCGCCGCCTCGGTCAGGCCGAACTCCCCGCAGTGCAGCTTCACGTCGACGATCGCCCGGCAGGCCATCCGGGCCCGGCTGTGGACCTCGGCATACTCCTCCAGCGGGGGCAGAGAGCCGAACTCCGCCACGAGGTCGGTGGCGTAGCACGCCCACCCCTCGGCCATGGTCCCGCCGCAGAGCATGGCGATGCGGCTGGCGCAGTCGACCGCGGCCAGGCGGCCCACCCGGCTGGGAGCGCGGAAGGCGTGCCAGTTCTGGACGTGGTGGCCGATGCTCCCGTGGTGGACGACGTGGTTGAGCCTCAGCACGCTGTCGTTGTTGGACCGCAGGAAGGCCTGGATTTCGTCCGCCGGGGCGGGCTCCCCCTCGGGGCCGGTGGGCAGCGGATTCACCAGGTACTGGTGGACGGGGGGGCGGTGGACCGCGGCCGGAGACCGGTAGAACAGGAAGTACAGGTGGGGCGCCGCGGCCCGGGACCACTCGGGGCGGGGCACATACTCGATGGGGAAGTCGGGCCAGGTGAGCAGTCCGTGCTCCTCGGCCATGGCCCGGGTCTCCTCCCACATGCGGGTGTAGTCGGAGTAGTAGGTGTCCGCCTCGGGGTGGGCGTCGGCCAGCCGGGCCATGGCCTCGGCCGGCGTGGCCGCGCCGAAGTCACCCGCATGCTCCTCCAGCCACGCCCGGGCCTCCTCCAGCACGGACTCGGCGTAGCGGACGATGTCGGCGGGCGGCTCCATGATCCGGTGGGCGTCTCGGAGGTGGAGCACGAAGGCCTCCTCCCCGGCGCAGACGGCCCCGCCCGGGGCCTCGGTGCCCGCCGGCGCGCGCTGGAGGGTGTCGGTCTCCAGGTGGATGCGGTGCTCCTCGACGGCCACGGCGGCCCTGGCCGCCGCCGTCCGGAAGGCGGCCATGGCGGCTGGCGTGGGCGTGGGAATGTCCGGATCGGCCGCCCCCGCCCTCAGTACGTCGTCGTCCAGCGCCTCCACCCCGTCCCGGAGGAACGCCAGGATCCCCTCGCATTCGTCGAGGGCCCGCCGGGTCCAGGCGGCCGGGGCGTCCCGCACGTTCGCCCGCGCCTGGTCCAGGAACCCGGGCAGGCCCTCCATGCGGGAAGTGGCGGCCTCGATCCGTTCGGGCCAGTCGCCCGCGTGGTTGAGGAACAGGGCCATGGGCCCGAAGGCGGCCTCACCGGTGTAGAAGGTCGGGTTGCCCCGGTGGAAGTGTCCCGATCCCTCGGGCCCGTACTCCCACAGCTGGGTCCGCAGGAAGCCGGTGGCCAGCGTGCGGTCGATCCACTCGGCGTCCTTCGCGCCGGCGCCTTCCCCCTCTGCGCGTTCGGCCTCGGCGCCCGCCGTCCCGTCGATCTCGGCCTGGAGCGCCGTGCCGGCCTCCAGCAGCGCTGCCGTTTCGGCGAGGGCGTCGCCCAGCCCCGCGTCCGAGACGTCGGGAAGCCGGTGGTCGTATTCGTGCTCGCCGATGAACGACGCGTTCACCGGTCGGAGCCGGCAATAGGACTCGAAGAAGCGGTCGAGCCACCGCTGAGTCGGACTGTTCCCGGGTTCGTTCATGGCCAATCAGTAGCGGTCCCCGGAGACGATCGCCACGTTGCCCCCATGAGCACTGCACCCCCCGACGTTCTCCTCATCGCCAGCTGGCTCGAGCCGGAATTGGTGGACCGCATCCGGCGGGAGGTCGAATGGATCGAGGTCATCCATGAACCCGACCTCCTGCGACCGCCCCGGTACGCCGCGGACCACAAGGGCGCGGACCGGGAGAGGACGCCGGAGGAGGAGGCCCGCTGGCGGGCCCACCTGGCCCGGGCCACCCTCCTGTTCGACTTCGACCAGACCCACCTGGACGACCTGCCGGAGCGGGCCCCGAATGTCCGCTGGATCCAGGCCACCAGCGCGGGGATCGGGCAGTTCGTGCGACGGATGGGATACGCCGAGCGCATGCCCGCCACGGTGTTCACGACCGCCAGCGGGGTCCATGCCCAGCCTCTGGCCGAGTTCGTTCTCCTCTCCATGCTCGCCCACGTCCGGGGCCTCCTCCACATCCAGGAACAGCAGCGCCGCCATCACTGGGAGCGGTTCGCCGGGAGCGACCTGGAGGGTCGGACCGTCGTGATCGTCGGTCACGGGTCCATCGGCCGGGCGGTGGGCCTCCGGGCCGGCGCGTTCGGCATGACGGTGCTGGGTGTGAAGCGGACGGTGCGCCACGAGGAGGTGTCCGATCCGGCCCAACTCAACGCGAACGAGATCCACGCCATGGAGGCCCTCCCCGACCTGCTGCCCAGGGCCGACTTCCTGGTCCTTGCGGCCCCCCATACCGACGAGACCGAGGGAATGGTCGACGGGGCCGCCCTGGCCCGTCTCCCGAGCGGAGCCGGCGTCATCAACGTGGGTCGAGGGTCCCTGGTGGTGGAGCCGGACCTGGTGGCGGCCCTGCGGTCCGGGCACCTCGGTGGGGCCTGGCTGGATGTGTTCGCCGCCGAGCCCCTTCCGCCCGACAGCCCCCTCTGGGACATGCCCAACGTGGTGGTGAGCCCCCACTCGGCCAGCACCAGCGACGGGGAGAACGCCCGCATCGTGGACCTGTTCATCGACAACCTCCGGCGGGACCGAGACGGCGATCCGCTGCGGAACGTCCTCGACCCCGCCCGCATGTACTGATCCCCGCAGGAGTCCGCCCCGCGCGACAATTCTGGTGGGGTCCATGCTTGCGGTATCGACCGGACCGAGTCCAACTTCGAGGGGTCAGCACCCTCCTTCTCTGGTGAACCCTTCCGACCTCCCGATTCAGCGGAGCCCCTCGGGGAATCTGTGTCCAAACGAACCCTGTCGGTCCTCGTGGTCGAGGACGATTCCGTAGCCCGCCGCGTGGTGCAGGCCCTTCTCCGGGACCTGGGTCACGACGTCGAGGCATGCGCCGACGGCGAGACCGCCTGGGAGCAGGCCCAGGCCAGGGAATTTGACCTCGCGGTCCTGGACATGAACCTGCCCGGGATCGACGGCGCCGAACTCTGTCGTCGCCTCCGGAAACTCCCCAACGGCGAGGACATGGTCATCGTGTTCCTCACCGGGTCCGAGGATCCCACGAACCTCCGATCCGCCCTGGACGCCGGAGCCGACGACTACATCCTCAAGCCGGTCACGGACCCCCGCACCCACGTTCGCCTCGGGATGGCGGAGCGAACGGTCTATCTGCGGCGGGAACAGAGGAGGACCGAGGAGGCGCTGCGGGAGAACGCCCTCCGGGACACGGTGACCGATCTGGGGAACCGGACCCTCTTCATGGAGCGGCTCCACCAGACCGCCCGCCGGGCCTCCCGGGAGAACGTGAAGGGGACCCGGCAGTCCACCTACCTCTACGCGGTCCTCTACCTGAACCTGGACGCGTTCGCGGGGGTGAACACCGACATCGGGTTCGAGGGCGGGAACCTGGCCCTTCGAGAGGTCGGTCGCCGGCTCGAGGAATGCGTTCGTGGCGTCGATACCGTGGCCCGCTTCCAGGGAGACGAGTTCCTCATCCTCCTGGACGACATGAACGACGTGAGCGATCCGACGCGTGTGGCCCAGCGGATCGAGCAGGCGCTGGCCCGGCCCGTCGAAGTGGATGGGCAGGAGGTCCGGATGTCGGCGGCCATCGGGATCGCGCTGAACGTGGGCGGTCCGGACGATCCCGCGAAGATGGTGGAGGACGCCCAGCGCGCCCTCTCGAGAGCGAAGATCGTCGGACCGGGGTCGTACGAGATCTTCGATGCCGTGGTCCACGCCCGTGCGGCGGCCCGCCTCAGCATGGAGTCACAGCTGCGAGATGCGGTGCGGCAGGGCCACATGTCCCTGTTCTACCAGCCCATCGTCGAGATGGACTCGGGGCAGACCGTCGGGTTCGAGGCGCTGTCGCGGTGGATCGATCCCCAGCGGGGCATCATCATGCCGGCCGAGTTCATGGACGTGGCCGAGGTCAGCGGCGTGATCGACGAGATGGGGAAGTGGGCCATCGACGAGGCCCTCCGCCAGCTCGGACTGTGGCAGTCGGAGTTGAGCCGACCCGACCTGTTCGTGAGCGTGAACCTGTCGGCCCGGCAGTTCAACCTGCCCAGTTCGGTGGACCGCATCGTGATGGCGCTGGAGGAATCGGGTCTGCCCCAGGGGTCGCTGCACATCGAGATCACCGAGACGGCGCTCATGAGGGACCTGGACGGAACGGCCCGGGCCCTCCAGATCCTCCGGGACGCCTCCATCAAGCTCCACGCCGACGACTTCGGAACCGGCTACTCCTCGCTGGGCTACCTGGCCCGACTGCCGCTGGACAGCCTCAAAATCGACCGCAGCTTCGTGTCCGCCCTGACCCACAGCCCGGAGAACCTGGAGGTGGTGCGGACCATCTCCCGGCTGGCCCAGAATCTCGGACTCTCCGTCATCGCGGAAGGGATCGAGACGGAGCGGCAGCTGGAGGAACTCCGGAAGCTGGAGTGCCAGTACGGACAGGGCTTTCTGTTCGGTCGGCCCACCCCACCTCCCGACGTGCCGGAGCTGCTCGTGAGGCCCGACCGGGTCATCGAGGCCTAGATCCTGAACATCTGGGTCGACGCGGACGCGGCTCCCCGGGACGTGAAGGACGTGGTGTTCCGGGCGGCTCTTCGTCTGAAGATCGACGCACTTCTGGTCGCCAACGCCCGGCTCCAGACGCCGGCCAACAACCCCCATGCCCGAGCCATCCGGGTGGAGGGCGGGCCCGATGTGGCGGACGACTACATCGCCGAGCACGCCGAGCCGGGAGATCTGGCCGTCACCGCCGATATCCCCCTGGCCTCCCGCCTGGTCGAGAAGAAGGTGCTCACCCTGGACCCTCGGGGAACGGAGTACACCGAGGAGAACATCGGAGAGCGTCTGAGCATCCGGGACTTCATGGAGCAGGTCCGGATGACCGGGGTCGAGACCGGGGGCCCGAAGGCCTACGGCCCGAAGGACAAGCAGGCCTTCGCCAACGCCCTGGACCGGACGCTGACCCGCCTCAGCCGCTAGGCCTGACCGGATCCCCTCCGGACGGCCGCCATCAAGACGGGTTCGAGCCAGCCACCTTGGCGCATTTCCCCGTTCCGGTGCTATTCTTCCGCTGCTAGGAACATCCGAAGTCGTCTCTCGCGCGTGCGGGCTCCCTCCCCCCCGGGGGCTAGCCTCGCCTACGGGAGGTAAAGATCGTTTTGGACGCTCAGCTCCCAGTCGAATCTGGGGCCCCCCGGACCGTCCGGTTGAACGACCCTCGGGCATCGAGGGTCAGCGACGGCTTTACCCTCATCGAACTGATGGTGGTGACGGTGATCGTCGGGATTCTGGCCTCCATGGCGGCCCCCCGTCTCAGTCAGGCGACGGAGCGGGCCCTGACGGCCCGGGCCGTCGGCGACATCCGGTCCCTCGCCGCGGAGCTCATGGAGTACGGCCTGGAGCGGGGCGGGTTCCCGACCAGCCTCGCGGCCATCAACCGGGACGGTCTCCTGGATCCCTGGGGGAACCCCTACCAGTACACGGCGATCCTGCTGGAACCCGGCAGCAGCGGTGGTGGCGGTGGTGTGGGTGGACTGCGGAAGGACCGGTTCCTGGTGCCCATCAACTCGGACTTCGACCTCTACTCCATGGGTCCGGACGGGGAGTCTACGGCTCCTCTGAACGCCAAGACCAGCCAGGATGATGTCATCCGGGCCTCGGACGGGTCGTTCGTCGGGTTGGCCCGGGACTTCTGATGTTCCGCAGCGAGATCTTCCGCACCCGGGTGGCCCGACGGATCTTCGGGCTCTTCCTGGTGGGCGCGGTGGTACCGGTGGTCATCCTCGGCGCAGCCGCCTTCCGGGCGGTCTCGCAGCAGCTCAGGGACCAGAGCGAAGAGCGGGTGATGGCGGTGGCCGGGAACTCGGCCGACGCCGTGCTGGAGCGGCTGGCCCAGGTGGACCGCGAGGTCCGTCAGATGGCGGTGGTGGTCCGCGCCGGCGCGGTGGCCCTGGGAGACGAAGGCGCCGGAGGGCCCGCTCCCATTGCGGACGTGGGCCCACTCCTTCGGAACCTCGACGCCGTCGCGGTGGAGGTCGACGGCCGCACGGAGCCACTCTTCGGCTCCATCGGGCCCCTCCCCGAGGTGTCCCCTGAAGAGATGGTCCACCTGGAGGAGCACTTCGTCGGGGCTCTCCTGAAGGTGCGCACCCAGCCGGACGGCACGCGTGACTTCCTCATGGCCCGGGCGGTGGACGAGGACGATCCGGCGCGGGGGGTCGTGTGGGGCCACATCGTGTCGGACAGCCTCTGGGCCACGGCCCTCCAGTATTCGGCGCTGCCGACACGGGCTTCGTTCTGCGTCACCGATCGGGAGCAGGCTGCGCTGTTCTGTGACGGGGGCTCCAGCCAGGGCCTGCTGACCGAATTCAGCGCCTTACAGCCGGACGCCGTGCAGGGCCTGTTCGATGGCGAGGCGGGCGGAGACGCGTTTCTGGCCGCGTTCCGGGAGGTTTTCCTCCCCGGATCGTACGCTACCCCGGAGTGGTACGTCCTGATCAGCGAGGCCGAGTCGGACGTCTATCAACCCATGGCGACGTTCGCGACGACGTTCCCCCTCGTGCTGATCCTGGGGATCCTCGGCGTGGGGCTGCTGACCAACTACCAGGTGCGTCAGACCATGACGCCGCTCCAGCAGCTCCTGCTGGGAACCCGGCGACTGGCGGACCGCGACTTCTCGGAGGCCGTGGTCGTGGATTCCGACGACGAGTTCGGGACGCTCGCGGAGTCGTTCAACCTCATGGCCTCCGAACTCCGAATCCGATTCCACCAGCTGGAGGCGGGCCGGTCGATCGACCGGGCGGCGCTCACCGAGGTGGAGGAGCCCCCCGTGGTAGCTGCGCTGGTGCGAGGGTTCGCCTCCGTGGTGCGCCACGACCGGTGTTCAGTGATCCTCACTCGCCCGGAGGTCCCGGGAGACGTCCGGGTCTGGTGGACCGACGAGGGGAGGGTGTACGAGGAGGAGGGGAACCTCACCGCCGAGGACCAGGCTCTGCTCACGGACGCCCCCGGTCCGTTCGTTCTGGCCGATCCGGCGCGGTCGCCGGCCTTCGCCGGCCTGGCGCGCCTGGATCCGGGGAAGACCACGTCCCTGGTCCTTCCGCTGGTGGCCCTGGGACAGCTGGAGGGGATCGTGGCTCTGGCCCGGTCCCGCGGCGACGATTACTCCCCGGAGGAAATCGACCGGGCGCGGTACGTGGCCGACCAGGCCGCGGTGGCCTTCAACACGGTCCGGCTCATCGATCAGCTCCAGTCGCTCAACTGGGGCACACTGGTCGCGCTGGCCCGGGCCATCGATGCCAAATCCCAGTGGACCTCCGGTCACTCGGAACGGGTCACGCGGCTGGCCGTGGAACTGGGGCGTCGGCTGGACCTCTCGGAGGCCGACCTGCAGACGCTGCACCGGGGTGGACTCCTGCACGATCTCGGAAAGATCGGGATCGAGGGCTCGATCCTGGACGCCGACGGCCCGCTGACCCCGGCTCAGCGGGTCGAGATGCAGCAGCACCCGGCCATCGGGGCCCGAATCCTCGAGCCGGTGGCCGCGTTCCGCCCCATGATCCCCATCGTGCTCCAGCACCACGAACGGCTGGACGGCGGCGGCTATCCCCAGGGTCTGAGGGCGGACCAGATCGACCCGCTGGCCAAGATCCTGGCGGTTGCGGACACGTTCGACGCCATGGTCTCGCCCCGCCCCTACCGGCCCGCCCTCCGGGTCATCGACGTGATGGCCTACATCCGCGCCGAGGTGGACGCGGGGTATGACGCTGAGGCGGTGGCGGCCCTGGAAGCGGTGCTGGCGGATGGATGGGTCCACGATGCCGTCGAACCTGAAGTGGGAGCGTTGACCGGTGACTAGTCGTTCGTCCTCGCGGGCCAAACCCAATCCCGAGCCGGATCCGGTGGGTCCTCCGCCCCGGAACCAGAAACTGACCCGGGTGCTGATCGGGATCATGATCGGGCTGGGCCTCTGGACCCTGCTACCCCAGTCCGACGAGATCCCCGGTGAGGAGCTCGACGAGATCCCCGTCGAGCTTCGGGGCACCTGGATCACGGACGTGGAGGCCTACCAGGGCCGGTTCATGGAGATCGGCGCGAAGGACCTCCGCCTGGGCTTCGGCTCGGAGGCTCCCGACGCCTACTTTCCGCTCATCTCCATCCACCGCAGGGACGAGGGCGGCTTCTCGGCCTACGTGCTGGAGTACTTCGATCCCGAGGGTCAGCAGCTCCTGGAGCTCCACATGACGTACGATGGGGACCTGCGGCTCCGGAATCCCAGCGAGGTGGTCTGGCGGAAGCGCTAGGCGCCCGAGTTCCTTGCGGATAGGCTGACGGACCCGCCTATTCGTTGGCCATGTCTCAGCCTGACCTCTTCACCAGGATCCGCCAGGCCAAGATTTTTCAGGTCCTCGCGGTCTACCTGGGCGCCTCGTGGGTGGTTCTCCAAGTCGCCGACATCCTCCAGGAAGCCCTGCGGCTTCCCGAGTGGGTGCTTCCGGTGGCGGTTCTCCTCCTGTTCGTCGGGATGGTGGTCATCCTCTCCACCGCCTGGGTCCAGTCCCTGGCCAGCACCACCGCGGCCGAGGAGGCAGGGGAGGTGCCCACCGACTGGCAGGTGGCGCCCAGGGAGGCCATCACTTCTCTGCTCAGCGGCAGGCTGCCCCACCTGACCTGGGGCCGCGCCATCATGGGTGGCGTGGTGGCCATGAGCCTGCTCTTCGGGTTCTCGGGGCTGTACGTCCTGGTCACCGGAGGGCCCGCCCTGATCGGCCCCACCCCAGCCGGGGCCGACGTAGCCGCCGAGGGCATCGCCGTTGTGCCCTTCGAGGTCCGGGGCGACGACGTAGAGATCTGGCGGGAGGGCATGATGGACCTCCTGGCCAACAACCTGGACGGGGTGGGCGGCTACCGGACCATCGACACCCGCACGGTCATGGCCCGCTGGGACTCCCAGGTCGGGGACGACATGGCCCCCGATCTGACCGTGGCGCTGAGGGCCGCCGGGGCGACCGGAGCGCGCTACGCCCTGCTTGGAAGTGTCGTCAGTCTGGGCAACAGTGTGCGGCTGGTGGCCAACATCTACGACCTGGACACCCGGGAAGAGGTGGCCCAGGGCTCCGCCGAGGGCCCGGCCGACGAGGTGCTCACCCTGGCCGACGACCTGGCCGTGGCCACCATGCGCTCGCTGCTGCTTTCCACCGGGAGCGGTGCGGTGGACGAGGTCCAGGCCGAGACCATCACGACCCGGTCGCTGCCGGCCATGCGGGAGTTCCTGGAAGGCGAGTCCCACTACCGCCGCGGCGACTTCGCGGCCGCCATCCAGAACTGGGAGCGGGCCGTCGACGAGGATCCCACGTTCGCCATCGCCCTCATCCGGCTGGCCGAGGCCTACGGCTGGCTGGAGAACGAGAACAGCGCCAAGCTCGTCGAGTACAGCGATCGAGCGGTGGCCCAGCGGGAGAACCTCTCGCCGCGCTACCAGTTCGTCATTGACGCCTGGGACGCGCTGAACCACGGCAACGCCGACGGGGTGCCGGCCCTGCGGCAGGCGGTGCAGAAGTACCCCGACGATCCGGAGGCGTGGTTCCTCCTGGCCGAGACGCTGATCCACCTGGGTGACGCCACCTACGCGTCGTACGACGAGTCCATGGCGGCGCTGCAGCGCTCGGTGGAGCTGGATCCCGGATTCGCCCCCTACCTGATCCACCTGGCCGAGTACCAGGTCATGGGAGGGGACACCGCCTCGGCCCGCGAGACCATCGCCCGGTACGACGAGCTCACCGGGGCCGCCGGCGCCATGGCCGGGCTGGGCTACATCGAAGCCGCAATCACCCTCTTCTATGGGACGGAGGAGGAGGCGGAGGCCTACGCCGCCGAGCTCATGGCGCTTCCCGCCCGGGACTCGGACCAGCTTCTGGGGACGTTCAACCAGCAGATGGACGCGTTCCACCGCGAAGAGCTGGCCTATCCGGCCCTGGAGATGCACACCGGAAACAGCCAGGACTTCCGGCGGCTCTACAACGCCAGCACTCAGGGGGCACTGGAGCGCGGGCGGTTCCTGATGGACAGCCTGACGGTCGGAGATATCATCCGGACCAACTACGTGGCGAATGCCGCCCGCGTCTGGCACCTGTCCCCCACCGACGTGTCCGACGGGTTCACCGAGCCCGAGGACTGCATGTTCGGTGAGTTCGCGAACGGGACCTGCGCCCTCCTCGTGGGGGCGGCGTGGGCGGCGGTCGGAGACTTCGACCGGGCCGGAACCATCGTCGGCCAGGTCGAGGCCAGCATCGACCTTCTCGAGGCCGAGGCGGCCGACGGCTGGGAGGGCCGGGTGGAGTGGTACCAGAACATCCGGGACGTGGTTAAGGCCATCACCGACTACGAGCGCGATGGGGACCCGGCGGCCGCGCGGCGGACTCTCCGACCGCTCGGAACCGAGCAGGGCCCCCTGGGTGTGATTGCCCGCATGTCTCTCGGTGAGATCGAGCAGGCCGAGGGCCGGATCGAGGACGCCATCCGCCACTTCGAGGCGTCCCTGCGGAGCTACTCCCGCTCCGATGCCCTGTACCACCTCGCCGAACTCCACGAAGCCGCCGGTCGCATGGACGAGGCCCGTCGCTACTACGAGCGCTTCCTCGTGATCACCCTGCCCGGCGACCCGGGCCTGGAGAGGATCCAGACCGCCCGGGCCAAGGTGTCGCAGGTCGCCGACTAGCCGGCGGCCTGGGCCCGGCTCACCGGCCCCCCCCGCTAGCGCCCCCGATCCGCCAGGGCCGGGATTTCCCGCAGGCCTCGCAGGAACTCCAGCGAGTACTCGTACTCGGCCCGGACGTATCCGGACAGCGACGTCCGGAACGCCACCACGCTCATGAACTCCTCGTTCCGGAGAATCCCCTCCAGGCGCGGCGTCCGCAGCGGGAAGACCCCGACCATCGACGGGTCGTAGTGCGGGATCGACATGGGCAGGTCCCCCCACCGCACCAGCGCCGGGTCGATGATTCCGTGCTGGGACTCCCGGAAGTCGGCGGCGATCTCGTCCAGCTCCGCCATCCGGGTGTCCAGGAGGGCGAGGCCCCGCCTCAGTTCGGGATCGCGGATCAGCGCCAGCCGACCGGTGGACTGGAGATCCTGGTAGCTCGGCAGAGACACCTGGTAGCCCTCCAGGCTGAACAGCCCGTTGGCGATGAGGGATGCCAGCGAGTCCGGAGATGGCGGGTCGTCGGGGTCGGCCTGGGCCAGCACGTGGAGGTTCTCGATCCAGCGGCTCACCTCCACCACGCCGCTGTCCAGCGCGATGATGGAGCGGTCCAGGTCCCCGGCCAGGGCATCGAGGTAGGCCTCCTCCAGGGCGCGGTCCTCCTGGCCCGACCACCAGGCCTCCGCCGAGAGGGCCACAAAAACACCCGTGACGATGACCACGAACTCGATCCCCATTCGAACACCGAAGGGGAGGGTCCTGCGTTCGGTCACTGGCTGAGCGCCGCCACCCGGCTGCGGGCGTTCTGAGCGAGGGGGATGAAGGGCCCGTCGGCCTGGTCCGTCAGCTCGACGATCTCCTGCCAGACTTCGAGCGCGCCCGCGGTGTCCCCCGTCTCCTCCAACAGGGCAGCGTACCGCGCCATCGTCGAGAGCCGATGGACCTGGCCGAAGATCCCCCAGTCCAGCCTCGAGCGGTTGAGAGCCTGAGCGTACTCGGCCAGGGCGGCCTCGCTCTGTCCCAACTCCGCCATGGCCTGGGCCATGAGGAAGCTGACCGGGCAGACGTCGTAGCACGGTCGCAGCTGCTGGCTGTCCCGGGTCAGGCTGTCCAGAACGTCCTCCCAGTCGCCGGTGCGGCTGCCGCGCAGGGCCCGGCGACCTTCCTGGTCGCCTCGGAACCCTCGACCCCGCTCGTCCGAAGGGAAGCTGCGCTCATAGCCGCGTGCGTACTCGTCACCCTTCACCAGTTCGTCGGCCATGTATGCCATGCCGGCGAGCGTGGCCCAGGTCCCGGAGCGCGGACCCACCGACTCGTAGGACAGCTCACGCTCGAAGCGCTCGAGCAGGCCGGCCGCCAGATCGGGGCGGTCCAATGACATGAAGAGCTGAACCGCGGCGCCCCCGGGACCGTTGAAGAAGTTCTCCGTGGCGTCGGACTCGACGGCGTCCTGCAGGGCTTCCTCCAGGTGCCTCATCCCCTCGGAGTAGCGGCCCCGGATCATGTCGGCGGCGAACATCTCCGTGAGGCTGAAATGGAAGGCCTGGCTTCCCGGAGGATCGGTCACGGCCGACCGCTCCCGGATGTCGTGGACCTGCTCGTAGTCCCCCTCAAGCGCAAGGATGTTCACGCGGACGACCTCGGCCGCGTCGGACCCGGGGTACCGGGCCTCGGTGCTGTCGCGCCACGCCCGGGCCCCCTCCTCGTCCCCCACGTTCCAGAGGAGGAAGGAGAGGTTCATGTAGGAGTTGGCCGACCCTCCACCCGGCATCGTGACCACCCGCTCCATGTACCCGGCCGCGTCCTCCCAGCCGCCCACGTCCAGCAGTCGGACGGCCAGGTTGTTCAGCGCGGTGCCGTCGTTGGGGTACCGCTCCAGCATCCGCTCGTAGACCTCGATGGCGGCCTCGGGATTCTCCTCCATGATGCTTCGGTACCAGGCCTCGGCCAGCAGCGCCTCGCGCTCCGTCAGGTTGTGACGGAGGTCGTAGGCGCGCTGGGTGGCGTCCTTCATCCGGTCGGCCTCGATGCCCCGGTTGCTCATGATCACGGCCATCTTCCGCCACGCCATGGCAAAGTCGGGATCGAGGGTCACGGCCTCTTCCAGGAGGGGGAGCGCGTCGAGCTGACGGCCCTGGTTGAAGAGGGCGACCGCATCGGTGTAGACCCTGAGCGCTTCGAGGGATGAGGTCGTGGCGGACGCCAGGGGCGCGCCGGCCCGGATGGAGCGGAGTGACTCGCCGGACCGCTCCCGGATGTCCTGACTCAGCTTGTCGATGCCGGCCAGCAGGTCGTCCTGGCTGTCCACGGGAACCCGGAACGACTTCAGGACCTCACCCGACGCGGGCGCCACGATGGACGCGGTGAGCAGGTAGTTGGAGCCGAGCGCACCCACCTCACCCTGGATCACGGCCTTCAGACCGTCCCGCTGAGCCAGCTCGCGGGCGATGTCTCCGGTGAACGGGTCGCTGGGGTCCATGCCCATGCGCGCCATCCCGCCCTGGACGTATCCCGGCGGCACCAGCTCGATGAAGGAGGACTCCTGCAGGTCCACCCGGATGGCCTCGGTGACGATGCCGCCCAGGTCCTGGCCCGTGTTGTCCTCGAAGTCGGCCAGCACCAGCGGATCCCCTTCCTCGATCACGCCCTGGGCCACCAGCGATCCCACGTCCCCGATGCCGGAACTCCACATGACGAAGTAGCCGACCAGGGCGATGCCCAGCAGCGTGAAGGCGCCCAACCCGCCCATGATGGCGTTTCGCCAGGTGAGGAACGGCCGGACCTGAGCCGGGATCGCGGCCACCACCATGTCGGCGGCGCTGGAGCCCGAGGATGCCTCGTCGCTCGCGGTCGCGGACGGGGTGGCCTCCCGGGCCCCGGCCATCGCGCCGGCTCCGTTCGCCTTCTCCTGCCCGGGCGCGCCCTCCTGCACGAAGGCCGTGGCCACCACGACGGGGAGACCCAGCAGCATCGCCACGAAGGCCATGGTGGGGGTCCAGTCCGGGAGACCGGCCCGTTCCGTGAGGAACGTCACCATCTCCACCACGACCCAGGACACGCCGAGGAACACGCCGATGACCTGCCAGACGGATCGGCGATGCAGTTCGCGGATCAGTTCCTTCAGGGGAGCCTCCGGGAGGGGGGTGCCGCGCGGGCACCGGTGAGCGGGACGAGGCAGGGCCCCGGCGCGGTTCGTACGCCACCCCGAGGCCGCATCGACGTTACGGGGCGACTAGCCTGCGGGCAAGAAAAATCGGGTCGGGTCAGGCCGCCCCGTTCGCTCCGGGCCGGGTCTGCAGCATCGACAGCTTCTGCCAGATCTTCCGGGACAGGCTGGTGGTGAGCAGCTCGATCTCGTTCACCGCCGACAGGGCCACCGCGTCGTGGAAGTCCTGGACGTAGAGGGCGGCGATCTTGCCGGTGAGCGACAGCATGTCGGTGCAGTGGTCCAGGTAGCGGGCCAGGTCCGATTCGTCCAGCGGCCCTTCGTCCGGGTCCAGCGCATCGCCCTGGGCCACGGTGATGGGGTCCTTGGTCAGCTGGTGCATGTCGATGATGTGGGCCATGGAGCGAAGCTCATGGATGACCCGGAGCGCCCGGTCGCGCTTCACCCGCCGCTCGATGGACGCGAAGAAGAACAGGACGATGGAGAGCAGGACCAGTTCGTTCACCCCTGCGTCCACGGCCTGAACCGCCTCGAAGAACACCCCGCTGTCCTCCGGGATCCCGCCCACGGCCTCTCGGACGGCGGGACTGGTGAGCAGCCCCACCATGACGAAGGCCACCAGGCTGAGGAGCCCGCCCACCAGGATGGCGGTGGTGACGCGGAGCCAGAGGATGGGCTTGCTGATCCACTCGCTCTGTTCCCGGGCGTGCTCCGCGATGTCGAGCAGCTTGTCGCACTGGGAGCCCAGCCCGGATGCCGGGAAGTCGGACTCGATCCGGCCCCGGAGGGCGCGGACGGTCTCGACGATCCGGTCGGGATCGAGGGAGGAACGGGCGGCGGGAGGAACCATGCGGCGACGATGGGGACCGGGGCGGTCGGGGCGCAAGCCGAACGAGCCCGGGGGCGCGGATCCGTGCGGGGGGCGCCGGGTCGGGCCCGTCGCGTCAGGCCCGTCGCATCAGGCGCCGCCCCGTCAGGCCCGCACCTTGCTGGCGTATGTAGGGATACCTGCTCCCAAACGGAGGCCGTCATGCGCACCTTCCGCGCGATTCTCATCGCGGCCGCACTGGCCGCGGCGGCCCTCCTGGCGCTCCCCGCCGCCGCTCAGGAAGGACCTGTCTCTCTCGAAGGACGCCACTCGATCCGCCTCGGAATCGGTGCCGTCAGCGCCACATCCACCATGTCCGCGGGTTCCTCTGGCGCCAACGTCAGCAGCGACGTCACGGTGAGCGGAGTCCTCGGGTACCGCTACTGGTTCAACCCCGACTGGGGGTTCCAGATCGATGCGGGGGCCATGGAGGTCTCGAGCGAGATCACCGCGAACGCTCAGAACTCCGCGGTGACCGCGTCCACCACCGTGTCGATGCTGGCGGGGTTCCGCTACCAGCCGGTGGCGCTGGCCCTGGGGCGCACCGGGCGTCCGTTCTTCGAACTGGCTCCGGGCCTGGTGGCCGGGACCACGAGCGCGGTCAACTCGAACCCGGCTTCGGTTTCGTCCGACACCCAGACAGTGATGGCCGTTCGTGGCGGCCTCGGTGTGGACTGGATCGTCCACCACCGAATCTCTCTCGGAGTCGGGGGCTACTACATCTGGACCCAGGACTTCGACCTCCCCGTGGCGGGCCACGACAACATGACCTCCTGGGGGTTCGAGTTCAGCTTCGGTGTGATGCTGGGGCAGGGGCGGTAGCGGGCGGGTCGGTCACAGGGGGCGACTCGTTCCCGAGTTCGTTCCGCGGTTCGTTTCCCGGCCGGTTCCAGCTGGGCCGGTCGTCGTCCTCGAACCACTCGAAGTATGCCTCGGCGCCGAGCCGTCCCTGGGCAACGAGCGCCCATTTGCGGGCGTCGCTGAGTGCGAACTCGGTCGTGCCCACGCCCAGCGTGTCGACGTAGATGGTCCGGTGCCAGTCGTCGCTGTGCAGGTGCTGGCTGGCCTGGACGTTCATGACGGTCCGTACGAGGGCGCCACCATAGTCGAAGAAGTCGTCGATGCGGTGGCGTGGCGGCTCGGAGAGCCCCCGGAACACGTCGATCTCCCGCTTCGAGTCCAGCCGGAAGCCCAGGGTCTCCTGGTTGTAGACCAGCGACATCGGGGACGTGGTGAGGGTGCCCCGCTCGGCGTTGGCCCGGGTGTAGTAGTCCCGGCTCTGCAGGGACGCCTCCACCACGTACTTCCTCCGGTCGAACAGCTTCACCGGGTAGTTGTCGAGCATCCCGCCATCGACGTAGAGATCGCCGCGCAGGTTGCGGCGGGCGCAGAAGAACAGCGGGATGGACATGCTGATGCGGGCCGCATCGGCCACGGGGATCCCCGGCGTGTGCTCGGCGCTGAAGGTCTCGGCGAAACCCGTGCTCAGGTTGGTGCCCACGAGGTACAGGCGACGGAACTCCGATCCCAGGTCCCGCATCCACTCCAGGTCTCCGAACGTCGACTCCGGGTTGCCGGTCTTCTCCCGGATCCGCTCCGCGATCCAGGCCCGGAAGAAGTCCCCCTTGTGCCACCCGAACTCGGTGAACAGCCGCCGGGTGTCGCGGGCGGCGCCCCACGAATCGTCCATGAACCGCTCGAACTCCAGGTCCCAGAGGATCTCCTGGAGCTCCCCAACCCGGTATCCGAGGGCGAGCAGGACTGCGGCGATGGCGCCCGTCGACGTCCCGCCGACCCGGGTGATCCGATCGAGGATCCCCCGGTTGTCCAGGACCTCCAGGGCCCCGACGTAGGCGATTCCCTTCACGCCTCCGCCTTCGAAGACGAGGTTGCGGAAGTGGCTGGTGGGCATGGGAGACACCCGTCTCGTGGTGGTCGTGACGGGGGGGTGTCCGACGACAGGGAAACGCGGCACGGGCGGTCGGGCGCTTACACCGGCCGCTCCGGCCGGGCCGAAAAAAGAAAAGGCCCCCGGCGCAGCGCACCGGGGGCCCATTCCTGAATCTAACACCCCGCCCTAGGGGGCTCCGGCCTGGTTGGCTCCCTCGTCGCAGGTCCGGCCGTACCGGGCGTACGCGTCATGCCCGTTCTTGCAGCCCTGCGCGGACACCACGATCGCCATGCCGCCCTCCCGGTCGCAGACCGGGTTCCCGAGCGTGATCCAGTTGTGGGTCACGAAGTCGCCGCCGCCCCGGGGGCTGGTGTTGTCGTGACCCTCGAAGTGGCAGATGGTGACCTTGTGCTTCTTGAAGCCCTCGAACTCGACCTCCGCGGGTGCCGGCGCCGGGATCAGCGCGGGGATGGAGAGGATGAGAGCGAGTCCTGCTGCGATCACGGAAGTCCTGAGCATGGAGCTTCTCCGGGTGGGGGGATGGGTGGGCCCCAGGATCGGGGCGGACGCCCATGATACGGGGCGATCCTTAAGGAATCAGAAGGAGGCCGCTCGAGGGTCCGGCCGCGTACGTGGCCGGCGGGCGACCGGCGCGCGGACTGTGGGACCCGCCGCCCGCCGCTCGCGTGGGAGACCCGCGGGGGGCATGTTTGGCCCGACACCCCACACAGATCCACCGCCGTCCCGGAGTCCGTCATGATCCGCCGAGTCCCCGTCTCCGTCCTCTCGCTGCTGGTGGCCCTGGCTCATCTGGCCATTCCATCGCCCGCGGGTTCGCAGCAGGTCCCCGGCCCCGAGGTCATCGAGGGCTGGAAGGCGGAATTGGCCGACGACATCCAGTCGCGGGCCGCGTTCACGCAGCGGATGGTCGACCAGATCTTCTCCTACGCCGAGCTTGGATTCCAGGAGTTCGAGACGTCCGCCTACCTGGTGCGGCTGCTGCGGGAGGAGGGCTTCACGGTGGAGGAGGGGATCGCGGGCATCCCCACCGCCTGGGTCGCCACCTGGGGATCCGGCGAGCCCAAGGTCAGCCTCGGCACCGACATCGACAACATCCCCAAGGCCAGCCAGATGCCGGGCGTGGCGTGCAGGGCTCCCATGGTGGAAGGGGCGCCCGGCCATGGCGAGGGCCACAACGCGGGCCAGGCCGTGAACATCACGGCGGCCCTGGCGGTGAAGGACCTGATGGAGCGGTACGACCTGCCTGGCACCATCCAGATCTGGCCCGGGGTGGCCGAGGAACTGGTGGCCACCAAGGCCTTCTACGTCCGGGAGGGGATCTTCGAAGACGTGGACATCGTGCTCTACGCCCACGTGGGCTCCAACCTGGGCACCGGCTGGGGCGACACCCCCGGCACGGGCCTCATCTCGGCCCAGTACACGTTCGAGGGGTTCGCCGCCCACGCCGGGGGCCGGCCCTGGCAGGGCCGGAGCGCGGCCGACGCGGTGGCTTTGATGGAGGTGGGCTGGAACTTCCGGCGGGAGCACATCCGGACCCAGCACCGCTCCCACTCGGTCGTGGTGGACGGGGGAGACCAGCCCAACGTGGTGCCCAGCGAGGCCACCATCTGGTTCTACTTCCGGGAGAAGGACGCCCCGGAGATCCTGGCGCTGAAGGCCGTGGGCGACTCCATAGCGCAGGGGGCCGCCCTCATGACGGGGACCACGCTCAGGGGCGTCCGCATCGTGGGATCGGCCTGGCCGGGGCACTTCAACAAGGTCATCGCCGAGACCATGTACGAGAACATCAAGGACGTGGGCCTGCCGGAGTGGACCGAGGACGATCAGCGCTTCGCGAAGGCCACCCAGCGGGAGGTGGGCGGCGACACCACCGGGCTGCCCACCCAGCTGTCCCCCCTGCGGCCCGCGCCCACGCCGGCCCAGCGGACGGCGGGCTACGCCGACGACATCGGCGACATCAGCTGGAACGTCCCCACGGCGACGCTCGGATTCCCGTCCAACATCCCGAACCTCCCCGGGCACAACTGGGCCAACGCCATGGCCATGGCCACGCCCATCGCCCACAAGGGCGCGACGGCCGGCGCCAAGGCCCAGGCCATGACGCTCCTGGACTTCATGGTGCGCCCCGACCTGGTGGAGGCGGCGTGGGCGTACTTCAACGACGTCCAGACGAAGGACATCCAGTACGAGGCGTTCATCGGTCCCGACGACCGGCCCGCGATCCACATGAACGAGGGGATCATGGCCGAGCACCGGGACGAGATGCGGCAGTACTACTTCGACCCCGAGCGCTACGACACGTATCTCGAGCAGCTCGGGGTCGAGTACCCGACGGTCCGGACCGCGGACGGCCAGTGCCGGGTTCGAGGGGTGGTGTTCTAGCGGCGAGGGGCCTTGCCTCCCATGGCGATCCGGAACGTGGCGCCCACCGAGCCCTCGGGGCCGGCATAGAGGTGCAGGTTGGCCCGCGCGTGGTCGACGTCCACCGACTGCCAGGAGTCGGACACCTGGGTCTGGCCGATGAAGTACCCGATGACGGCGAAGACGAGTCCGGTGCTCGCGGCCAGGCCGACCATGTCGCCCGCGCCGGTGCTGCAGGTCCCGGTCTCGACCGGCGCGTAGGCCAGATCCGGGTCGTTCAGGTCGGGCGCCTCGGGGTCGTAGCCAGGCCCGGATCCACCACCGGCGAAGGCCGGAGGGTTGTTGCACGTGGAGGCGGCGTAGCCTGCGGCGGCGACGATTCCGGCGACGACGCCGATTCCGCCACCGATGGCGGCTCCGGTCCAGCCCTTCCGCTCCCCGCCCGTCCACCGGTCCAGAGACTCGACGTCCGAGTTGGCGACCAGGATCGACCCGTTGTCGTTGAGGATCCTGAAGTCGTCCGCCCCGACCTCGACCAGCCAGCCGCTGAACGCCTCGCCCCCGGCGACGGTGACCCGCACCGTCTCGCCCAGGCGCGGCAGGTCCTGGCTCTCCAGCTCGGTCACGGATCCGGCGGTCAGCAGGGCAGCGAGGGCCGCCATGGCACCGAAGCGGATCGTCTTCGTGGCGTTGTTGGTGTGGGTCGTGGCGGTCATTGTTGCCTCCGTGTCTGTGTCACGAAAGCAAGTTGCTCCTCGGGGGTGCTTTTCTCTGTCCGTTGGATGACGTAGGGGGCGTACGTGCGCTACGTAGGCAGGGGCACAGAATGACGTACGACGGCGCCCACCCTGACGGATGGACGCCGTACGTAGGGCCGGTAAACCCGCGCCACTACTGGATAAAGCGGCTATGCCGCGATGACCAGGGCCTCCATGTGCGCCTCCTCCGGGTCCTTCAGCAGAAGCTCTCGAATGCCGGACGCCGCCAGGACCCCAGAGAGGTCCCTAGCCGAGGTCCGGCTCCACCGGCCCGATCACGATCCGGTCCACGAACGGATCGTCCTCCGAGACCGTGTCGAGGTCACCTTCCTGGACGAACCTGACTCGATGCCCCAACAGGGCCTCATAGAGGGGCCGGAGGTTCCGTCCGCGCAGGACGATCCGATGATCCGGGAACTCCAGCGACACCCCCACATCGGGTCGGAGGTCGACGCTGAGCAGCCGGGAATAGGGGACCGCCAGGCACCGCCCATCGTGCCCCCTGAACTCGACCATGGGCGGGGCGGTTTCACCCTCGGCCACCACCCCGAACACCGCGCTCGGATCACCCAGGTCCGGATGGAACCCGTCACCCGCCGCCACCCTCATGATCCCTCCCCCGCACCGCTCGGTGCCTGTGATGGTACTTCATGGTCTTCGGGGCCGACCTGTGCTGCGCCAGGGCCGCCCCTCTTCTACATCTCCCCTCCGAACAGCAGGGCATTCAGGAAGAGGGTGTTCATACCGTACCAGGCGCCGCGGAAGGTGACGTCCTCGGCGAAGAGAACCACCCTTCCCCGTCCCACCGGCTGGACGAGGGCGAAGGGACGGCCGGCGATGTTCTCGGCGTCCCAGGGGGGGATGAATCCGTCCAGGGCCAGGCGGGCCACGTCGGGAGAGTAGCGGGCCACCACCCGGGCCCCGCCCCCCTCCTCCAGGCTCAGGAGGACCGGGAAGGAGGCGGGGGCGGCGAACTCCGAGCCCGTGTGGCCGGCGGCCAGCATGGGGAGCCCCAGCTCGGCCAGCCCCGGCCGCCAGGGCACCACGTCCCCCTCGGGGCGGGGCGTGCTGATCCACTCGGCCCTGGCGGTCCCCTCCGTCTCCTCGGCCCATCCGTCCATGGACAGGCCCCGGCCCAGCACTTCGTCCTGGGCCAGGTAGGCCGCCGCACCGTGGGCCGCGATCACCGTCCCACCCCCTCGGACGTACGCCCTCAGGTTCTCCAGGTCCAGGCGGCCCCGGTACCCGGCGTTGAAGTTGGGCCCGCCCCGCACGTCCATCCCGGCGTGGGGCAGGACCACCGCCGTGTAGCTGGAGAGGTCCGCGGAGTTGAGGGTGGCGGTCATCACCGGCGAGAAGGGAAGCCCGAAATCCCCTTCCAGGACCGACCGAATCCCCCCGTAGGTGTGATCGAAGTTCACGGGCCAGTCGGCCAGGACCGCGATGTGCGGCTCGGGCAGCGGGGCCAGGTTCTGGTCGTCCCCGAAGGTGACGCCGTACTCGGTGAAGGGCCCGGCCACCGGGACGGCTCGGGCGCCGAGGGCCGTGGCCAGGGCCTCGATCCGCTCCCCCAGCTGGTCGTCATTCCGGATCGCCAGGGCCGCGAAGGTCCCCTTCTCGAAGGTCTCCCCGTCGATGCGGACCTCGGACCGGAACACCCGGACCCCGAAGCCCTCCCGCTGCAGGGCGATGGTGAGGCGGTAGGACGCCTCCAGCCCCTGAGGCCAGACCCAGGCGTAGGGCGGCTCCGGGCGGTCCAGCCGGCCCACGTCGGCCACCGGGGCCAGAGCGCTCGGCCCAGGCCCCTCTCCCGTGGCGTCCGCCACCGCCTCCCCCGCCGGCGGGGCCTCGCCCAACGCGTAGGCCCCCACCCCGAACATGAGGGGCAGGTTCTGCCAGGGGGCATCGTAGTAGGGCATCTTCCGGCGGTAGGGCAGCTCCACCTCGGGCTGGGAGAAGTCCACGGTGGGATCCAGCAGCGCCCGGGCCAGCCGGGCGTTGGGCTGGACCAGGTCCACGAAGTAGGTGCCCGCCGGGAAGTCCCGGGACCGTGACTCCCCGTCCCCGATGAAGGCCCGGGCCTGGGCCCGGGTGGGGGCGTCGCTCCGGGTCACCTCCACCTCCTGGAGGGCCAGGCGCTCCACCAGGCGGGCCACCTTGTGAGGGTCCACCCCGGGGCCCGAGGCCGGGATCGCCACTGCCCGGACCGAGTTCGCCCGAGCCTCGGCCAGGGCCGCCTCCACCCGCTCATGGGCGTCCCGCAGGAGGTCCGTCCGGCGGTCCCGCGTGACTTCCAGCAGGGAGTAGATGCCCAGCTTGTGACGGTCCATGGCCATGCGCATGGTGGCGATGGTGCCGTCGGCTCGACGGAAGGCCGTGGTCTTGGCGGGGCGCCCGCCGAAGGTCTCGAAGAGGAAGGACGCCACCGACGGGCCCAGCATTCCCCAGGACAGGCCGAAGCCCACGCCGGCCACCCCCTCGTAGTCCACCCGGCTCTTGAAGGACCACCCCCGCCGGCCGAAGTTGTCGTTGGCCTGCTCCGCCACCGCGTTCCACCACCCCTCGGCCTGCTCGGGCCAGAGCGGGTGGAAGGGCCGCGGGAAGGGCGGAAGGAAGATGGTGTTGGGGCCGCTGTGGACGTCCAGGAGGAGCTGGGGCCGCCACGCCATCATCTGCCGGGCCAGCGCGCTCATCTCGGGGGTGACGAACCAGCCGAAGTCCCGGTTCACGTCCACGCCCCAGGCGTTGCCGTCCGTGTTCATGCCCCAGTGGGCCCGGTTCTCGATGGCCAGCGGATCGGTGGCCGCCCCGTCCACGTTGTACAGCTGGTGCCACGTGATGTAGCGGGCGTGGGAATCGGGGTTGGTGAGGGGCGCGAAGATGGTCACCACGTCGTCCCTGATGCCCCGGACGCTCGGGTCGTCGGAGGTGGCCAGCTCGTAGGCCACCTCCTGGAGCACCTCCACCCCCGCCTCCTCGTCGGTGTCCACGATGAAGATCCACACCACCGCGGGACTCTCCGCGATCAGGGCCTCCAGCTCCGCCGCCGTGACTCCGCCGTCCGCCCCCGCCAGGCGGCGGGCCTCGGCCCGGATCTCGTCCAGCCGGGCCAGGTTGGCCTCGCTGCTCACCGTCACCAGCGGAAGGGGCCGTCCCTGAATCGAATGCCCGTACTCTTCGTAGGCCACCCGGGCGCTGGAGCGGGCCAGCCCCCGGTAGTAGTCGTAGAGGGCCGCGGTGATGGTGTAGCGGGTCCCCAACTCGTAGCCGTGGAAGGCTTCGGGAGAGGGCACCTGTTGCCCAGCCGCCTCCCGGGCCGGAGCGCAAAGGGTCAGGGCGAGGAGAGTGAGGAGGACTCCGATCCCCACCGTGGCGAGGCTGGCCTGTCTGCGCATCCGACGACCCTCGTTTGGCGAACGCATCACCGTGGACGATCCCTGCGGCACCCCACCGCCCCGCCGGGAAGATACGGCCTCCAGTGGGGGGATGCTCGCTCAGAGGGACCGGTGGCGGCGCGGAGCGTGGGCAGCGCGCGCTGCCAGGGCGCCATGGCCATGAAGGGGTTCAGGGCCCGGAATATGCCGGTGTGGCGCTGCAGGTCGGCGCCGTCCAGCCCGGGTGGGCCGAAGTTACCAGCGGGCCGGCGCCGTGGTGGAGCGGTTCATGGTCGAGATGAGCGAGCGGAAGCACATCGACTACGACCCCGATCGCCCACTGCAGGAGCAGCTCGCCCAGTTCGCCGATGCCAAGGTGGAGATCCTCAGGGATCCCAACTGGGTGGGCTTCATGCGGGTGGCCATGGGCGTCATGGTCCGGGATCCCGAGACCGCTCGGGCCAGCCTGGCCGAGGCCAAGAAGCAGGACGACTACCTGGTCCTCTGGCTCAGGGCCGCACACAAGGACGGCCGGCTGACCATCCCCGACGCCAAACTCGCCTCCGAGGTCTTCTGGTCGGCTGTGGGTGGCGCCTTCTTCTGGCCCGTCGTCATGGGGACCGCACCCAGAGGGAAGGCACGGATCAAGCTCCGGGATGAGATCGTGCGGGGGTTCGTGGAGGCGTACGGGGGCTGAGGCCTACGCCACCACCGGCTCGATGCGGTCCAGGTCCTGAGCCGCGTCCGAGTGAATCGCATGCCACAGGTCCCAGTTCAGCTGCCCGTTGAGCCAGAACTCCGGGGTGGTGCCGAAGAGCCTGGCCAGTCGCAGGGCGGTGTCCGGTGTGACGCCGCGTCGCCCCCTCACGATCTGGTTGATCCGGGGCCAGGAGACATGGATCCGTCTGGCCAGCTCCGTCTGGGTCATCCCCAGAGGCAGCAGGAACTCCCGGAGGAGCATCTCACCCGGATGGGTGGGCGGGCGGCTCTCCGGGAGAAGGGTCGTCGGGTTTGTCTTAGCCATGACAGAATATAATGCATAACGTTATACGGAACAGTGTCTCTTAGATCGGGGCGACACCCTCCGCAGCCTCAGAGCGTATGTTGAGTCGTCCCGTGCTGGACCCGGGGGGGCGGCACGTGAGGGTGAGGGACCACTCAACGAGCGAGGTGGAAATGGGCCGGGCGATGACGTCGGTACGACGATGGGGAGTGGGCGGGGGCGCCGGGATGGCGATCTGGGTCGTCGGCGCATCGATCGCACTCTGCGCCGTGCAGCCTTCCCAGGCGGTCGCCCAGGCCGCCCGGTCAGGAGAGGCCCTCTTCCACGACGACTTCGAGTCCGGTCTCGACCGGTGGTTCTTTCCCAAGGGCCAGGGGCACGAGCTCGTGGACTCGGGCGACCCCGCTCACGGCACCGTCCTCAGTCTCCAGACGCAGAACCGGATCGTGGTGGCCCTCATCGAGGGCAGCGAGGACTGGGGGAACGTTCGGCTGGAGGGCTTCGTCCAGTTCCCCGAGGACGTCCACAACTACCTGGGCTTCGTCTACCGCTACGACGAGGCGCCGGACCGGACGGACTTCGGCAGCGTCTACATCAAGGGCAACGGGAGCTACATCCGGGCCAACCCCCACGAGGACATGAACGTGGGCCGGGTTCTCTACGACGAGATGCGCACCCCCCTCGAAGGCGAGGCCGCCATCGTGATCGGGGAGTGGCAGCGCTTCGCCCTGGAGGTGGTGGGGAGCGAGGCCCACCTCTACGTGGGCGACATGAGCCGGCCCCAGTTCACGTTCCCGTACTTCGAGGGGGAGCGGGGCGCGTTCGGCTTCAAGCCCCGGAATCCGGGAGGTGCGGTGTGGGTCGACGACCTCCGGGTGACTCCCATCGATGGCTTCAGCTACACCGGACCCCCGATCCCCGATATCGCCTACGACCTCGAGGGGCTCGTCACCGACTGGCATTCGCTGGGACCCCTGACGCGGTTCCACCCGGAGGTGGAGACCTCACCCTTCGATGCCGGGCTGAGGGTGTCGGACGGGGGCGAGTCCATGGGCTGGGAGGCCTTCCGGGCCGACCCCCGGGGCGCCGTGCGCACCGGGACGGTGACCCAGTACGAGGGGGACCGGCGGGTCGCCTACTTCCACGCCACGGTCATGGCGGAGGAGGCCGGAGAGGCGGCCCTCGGTCTCAGCACGGCGGACGACGTCACCCTCTGGATCAACGGCCGGTCGCTGGGATTCATCACCCGTTCGAACGCGGCCTGGCACGACTTCCGGACGAACGAGGATCGGCGCGGCGTGCGCGGGTCGGTTCCCCTCGTGGAGGGCGAGAACCACATCCTGGTCCGGGTCGTGGGTGGGACCTACGCCACGGGTGGGTTCTTCATGAGCGTGGAGCCGGGCGGGAGGTAAGGCACCCACTCGGGCACCGGCCCCGGGGGACGGCCCGGGCCCGGAGGCGCTCAGGGGCTCAGAGGCCCTTCACCATCCGCACCATCACGGTCGGAAGGAGCCGGGAGTTCGGCCACTCCGACTCCTCGATCATCCCGCGACGCGCGTACAGCTGCTGGGCGCGGGTGTTCTTGGCCGCCACGTCCAGGGCGAGCCGCGTGGATCCGCCGGCCCGGCCGCGAGCCTCGGCGTCGTCCATGAGAATCGAGCCGATTCCGGCGCCCCGCAGATCCGGGTCCACCGCGAGGCCGTGCAGGTAGAAGTCCGACTCCTGCACCGAGTCCAGGATGCGCCAGAGCGGGAACAGGAGGGTTCGGATGACGTTCATCCTCAGGGCGGCGCGTCCCGCGGCGCGCGTCAGCGGCTCGTCGGAGAATCCGCGATGCCGGGCTCCCGTGTAGGCCAGGCTCATGCCGACGAGCCGGCCGTCCCGCTCCGCGAAGATCACGTTCTCCCAGGAGAGGGCGTGCCCCGGCTCCAGGAAGGCCGCGGCGGTGATGGTCTCGGAGTCCGCGCCCAGGAGGAAGCCGAAGAATCCCTCGGCCGCCTGGTCGAGGTAGCGGGCGAACGGCGGGCCCTCGGCGGGGTCCGGTTGGGCGGGGCGGAGCAGCACCGTCCCGCCTCCCGTGTCCTCCACGTGTGATGCCATGGACCGTCCAAGGTTTGAGCGCGCCTTCGTTCCCCTGCCCGGGTGCTACCGCACACCGCGTGCCCATCAGGATATCCTGCGGTCCCGATCCCGGCGACGGGGAGCGTCCTCTACCGCCCCGGCAGCACCCCCACCAGCCCGTCGTGGCCGGGGTACCGGCTCAGGTTCATCGGCTCGCCGCCATCCAGGGGCACCAGGTAGATCTCCAGGTCGCCGGAGCTCCAGGAGTGGTAGACGATCCCCCGGCCCTCAGGGGTGAACGCGCAGTTGCCGTCGCGTCCGGCGTCGTTCACGGCCGTCCAGCGGCGATCGGTCTCCAGGTCCAGGACCTGGATGTTGCCCTCGTAGTGCCCGAGTTCCTCGTCCTGCCAGCAGATGTAGCGGCCGTCCGGCGACCGGTTGGCTTCGTAGTCGTTCCAGGTGTTGTCGGTCAGGTACCGCTCCCTCCCGGAGACCATGTCCCGCAGGACGAGCTCCATGTTCCCGTCCTCGTCGCCCTCGCCGGCGCCGCGGGTGAAGAGGAGCCGGCCGGCCTGGATCCAGGGATCGCGGTCGTCCAGGGGATGGTCGGTGACCTGGCTCGGTTCCGGGTCGGCGAGCTGGATGGCCCAGATGTCCTCGTTGCCGGTCCGGTCGGAGACGAAGAACACCGAGGCCCCCCCGGCGGCCACGGTCGGCCAGCGATCGACGCCCTCGTGGTAGGTGAGCCGAACCGGCGGTCCGGCGCCGGCGGGCAGGAGGTAGATGTCCCGGTTCCCGGTCTCGTCTTCGGCGGAGAACACCACGTTCCCGTTGCCGCCCACGACCGGGCGGAGCGGGATGATCTCGGGATCCCACAGGCCCTCGGCCCCGGTCACGATCTCCGCGTCCCAGTCGGCGATGGAGTTCTCGCTCGATGGGCGCAGCCGGAGGAGCCGGGGCCGGCCATCGTCTTCGGCGGTGCCCCCCGGGAGGGTGCCGGCCAGGAGGAGGGATTCCGTATCGGGCGACCAGACGGACATGCACCCCAGGCCAGAGTGGATGCGGTGCTTGTTGGACCCGTCGTAGTTCATGCGGAAGAGCTGGAAGCCCTCCCCCTCCGTCGCACGGTCGGTGCAGAAGAGGAGCGACCGATCACCCTGCAGGGCGGCCAGGCCCTCCACCGTGGTGGGGGTGGGGAGGGTTCCATCCACCTCTCCGCCGCTTCCCGGGGGGCGGACCAGAGTCCCCAGGACCACGAGCGTGGCCAGCGTGGCGGCGGCCCAGCCCGCGATGACCCGGAGACGGGGGTGCCGGGGGTGCAGTCGGTCGCGGGGTTGGGACGCGGGGTCGGCGGAGGTCGAGGATGTGGCCGGGGACGTGGCCGAGGAACTGGCCGAGGCATGGGCCGGGGCCGGGACGGCGGGTTCCGTGGGCCGCGGGATCCCCTTGGGGCTCGGCGACCGCCTCCGCGCCCGGTGCAGCGCATCCTGAAGCTCCTCCTCCATTGAGCTCCCTTCGGGGAAGTCGATGGCCGTGATGCGGAGCTCGGCTTCCCCGATCCGCCCCATGTCCGCCAGGGCCAGGACCTCGAGTCCCTGCAGGTCGAGCCGATAGGGGAAGCTCCGCAGGGGTCCCTCCAGGATCGCCAGGGCCTCGTCGGGCCGCTCGTCCTCGATCCGACGAGTGGCCGCGCGCAGTACTGCCTCGGCGTAGAGCCGCTCGGTGTGCTGCCGCCGGTTCTCCAGCCACTCGGTGAGCGCCCGGGCCCGCCGTCTCCGATAGCCGGCCAGGAACGGTCCCCGCCACAGCCGGGACGCGGCCTCGAAGTCGCCCCGGGCCAGGGCGTCCATGAACTGGTCGAGGTCGAGGATGAGGGTGTCGGGAGCCACCCGCAGGAGCCCGTCGCCTTCCACCAGGTCCCGGTCGAGAGAAATGCGAAGCTTGAAGAGAGTCTGACGCAGGCTCTGGAGCGCCCGGGCCCGGGGGGAATGGGGCCAGAAGAGCTCGGCCAGCTCCTCGCGGGGGACCTGACGGTCCTCCACCGCCAGGTAGCCCAGCAGTGCCAGGGGGATCCCTCGAATCCCCGTATCCCTACCATGCGGATCCCGCAGGCCCGGGGGCCCGAGGATCTCGAGTCTGTACCTCGTCATGCCTGTCCTGCGAGGCGGGGGGTTATGACGATGCGATGTAGGGGGGGTGCGGAAATTCTGAGCAGGATCCCGGCCACCGGCAATCATCCCGCAGTTAATGTTTTCTAACCCGGTCCGGCTCCGACTTCGCCCGCCGGCTCGGATGACGGGCGACTGACGCGCATCCCGAAGATGGGGGGAGGGTGTGACAGCGGAGGACGTGCCCCGGCTGCGGCGGGAAGATGGAGAGTCAGGGGATCGTGCGGATCTGGGACTAGGGGTTGGAGGTGTCCCGGGGAAGTGCACCGTATTCCCGAACCCAGCGATCCAGGGCGTCGGCGTACCCCAGCATCTGTGGGACGGGGTAGCGAAGCGTGTCCGATTCGGCCTGGAGGGCCGACATGACCCTCGTCCGGGCGGAATCCCGAGGGGATTTGGGGTCGCCGTCCTCGGGTGGGATCTGTCCCAGGAAGTCGTAATACTCCCCGGCGGTGAGGCGGCGCTCCTCGACCAGCCCGCGTCGATGATCCCGCCGGAATCGCCAGGTGGCCGGGTAGGGATCGTGCCAGGCGTTCTGCCGCACGTAGCTCCCCCGGTCGGACAGCCCCACGTCGCCCGCCTCCAGTATGAGAACCACGGTGTCTCCCGGCGGGATCCAGTCCGCCCTCGAGCGAGGCCAGAATCGACAGCCAGGGTCGAGTTCGATGGGCTGTACCCAGACTTCGTCGGGGTCCCCGGTCCATGAGCGGGCCCGCTCCCCGGCCTGGACCACGGCGAATCGCTGCGCGCTCGCGACGGCCGAGTCAGGAATCGGCTCCCGTATCCGGACGATCCCGCCCTCCGGCATCTCAGGTGTCGGTAAGAGCGGGTCCTCAACCTCCGGCGGCGTGTAGAGGGGCGACTCGGACCACCGACTCGTCCGGAACTCTCCGGTCGCCACGGCCAGGATGGCCCGGTCCTGGGTGAACTCGGTGGGATAGGTGTATCGCGGAGAGCAGCGCGGCCCGGAAGAACTGGCGGGATCCGGTACGCCGGCGATGACACCGGCGCCAAGAAGGACAAGGAGGGCGATGACGGCGGGCATTCTCATTTCTCGATCCGCTCAATCACGGGCAGTCTACGCGATACCGCAAGGTTGCGGTCCCGCCTTCCCCGAGGTTGACCTCCTTGTAGGCCCCCCCTCGTACCGAGCAGTTTTCGGCCACATCGATCAGGGTCACCTTCCAGAGGCCCGGGGTCGTGGCGATCGAGAAGAAGTCGGTCGGGTCGAGATGGACTTCCTTCAGCGCCGGATGGTCGAGCCTGTAGCCGTCGGGGTCCGGATTCGCCCCGTAGGTTTCCGTCGCGATGGTTAGCTGACCGGTCGGTCGCGGGGGTGGGCCGGTGAGGCCGAGATCGAAGTCGCATCCCGAAGCGAAGGCGAGAACCATGAGTAGAAGGGGGATTCGGCGCACGGTGGGCCCTCCCGTTGAAGTGTGATTCAAGGGTAGGGCCGGCGTCGGACTGCGGAGTTACGTCGGATGACGTAGGGGAGGGTCGGAGATCCCGTACCCGAGCTAGCTCGACTCCGACTCGACCTGGACCACGTACACCGGCTTCCCCCGCTCCTCCATCTGCCGGATCATGTCGGCGGTGCCTTTGCTCTCCCCATCCCAGACCGCGACCAGGGCGTCTGCGTAGTCGGCCATCTCGCGATTCCGGACCGGGCCCGCACCTCTCCCGTAGCGACCCCAGTCAGGCTTGAACACCCGCACCGGGACCTCCTGCTCCCTGGCCCAGACCTCGCCGAGGGCGTCCACTCCGTACGCGCCTCCCGACACCACCTCCCGGACCACGAAGCCGCTGGACTCGATGGCCTGATAGACGAGCTGGGGATCCTCGACGGAGCGGGATCCGGCGATCACCACCTTCAGGGACTCAGGGCTCTCCATTGTCACGGGCGCTCCCCGTTACGGCTCAAGGAGCGTCACCCGGACGGCGCAGCATCGGGATCCGGATCCAGGTCCAGCCGCAGCTCCGGATCGTCCGGCGATTCATCCCACCTCCGCCAGAACGCCATCCAGTCGGCCGCTGCCGACCCGGCCTTCACCACGGACCGGCCCATGCCCGCGGCCGCACTGGTGACACCTTTACCCGAGGCCTTGAGCAGGCTCTTGGAGATTCGGGTGGCGCCGGAGACCGCAATGCCGGTGACCATGCCGGCCGCGCCGACGAGGGCGAGCCTGCGGATCGCCGTCCGCGGCCGACGGGCCCGGGCCCGGCTGTACTCCTGGGCGATGATCCCCACGCGCAGGGTCATGAGGGCGTTGGCGGTCCCGGACAGGACCGAGGTCACGAAGATGGTGCTGGCGGCCTGGAGTCCCGGTATCGCCCCGGCCACGGATCCCAGCACGCTGCCCATGACTGCCTCCACCTGCTCGGCGAAGTCCGCGTCCTCGATCTCGCCGGCCAGGAACGCGGTGGTGGCCACGTTGCTGTAGAGGTAGGACAGCTCCCGGATGGTGGGGCGCTGCGTGTACACGTGGGCCACGTCCCAGACCAGCTTGGCCTGCAGGGCCAGGACGACGAGGGCATCGAGGGCGCCGTTCTGCGACACGCTGGTGATGAGGAAGACCCGACTGCCGGTGGACTCCAGGATCTGGCCCGCCTGGCTGTCGAGGGCGGTGATGGCGTCCTCCACCTCCTCGGGCGAGTCAATGGTACGACCGGCCAGGCGCGGGTTGGCCCGCAGCCGCTTCTTCAGGCGCTCCATGTGGGCGTCGAACTCCGGCCCCGACTCGACCTCCGGCGGGATCAGCGGCTTGGGCAGCCGGAGGATCAGCACCACGGGCACCAGCAGGCAGCCCGCGTACACGAAGACGAGGAACCAGAGCGAGGCCTGACCCAGGGTCGGGTTGATGCGGGCCAGCATCTCCGTGAACTGGGCCGTCTGGTTGGCCACGATGACCACGAAGGCCAGCGTGAGGCCGATGGAGACGACGGTGAGGATCCGCTGGACGGTCTTGCTCATGGGGCTTCCTCGCTGGGCTGTCTCTGGGGCCGGCGAGGTGGGGGCCGGCCTCGGGTCTTCAGTAACGCCCGGATGGAGCCGCCACAACCGTGCCGTGGCCCTGCGCCGTACATCCAAACCCGTAGTGCCCGACGAACATCCTATCACCCCCTGATGGCCGCCTCCGGGGTCACCGCGGGCTGAGGCCCGGTCGGGACCCTGCACCCGGTCCGGCATAGCCCGTGCATCGCCGAGACCCAGGCCGACCACCCGCCCCGGTCCGGCCCATGAGGGGAGGGGACCCCGTGTCCGACGGATTCCAGCGTAAGCTCGCGGCCATCTTGAGCGCCGACGCGGCGGGCTACAGTCGTCTGATGGGAGACGACGAGGCCGCCACGGTTCGGACCGTGACGGACTACCTCGGCCTGATGACGGCCATGGTCCGGGAACACGGCGGGAGGGTGATCGACACCCCCGGCGACAACATCCTGGCCGAGTTCCCCAGCGTCGTGGGAGCCGTGGAATGCGCACTGGACATCCAGGCCGCGCTGAAGGTGCGGAACGAGGCCCTGCCGGAACACCGGCGCATGGCGTTCCGCATCGGGATCAACCTGGGCGACGTCATCGTGGAGGGCGATCGCCTCTACGGTGACGGGGTGAACATCGCCGCCCGACTCGAGTCGCTGGCCGAGCCCGGAGGCATCTGCGTCTCGGGCACCGTCTACGAGCACATCCGCAACAAGCTCACCCTGTGGAACGAGTACATGGGCCGCCACCGGGTGAAGAACATCGCGGACGCGGTGGAGGTCTACCGCCTCGGCCTGGATCCGGCCCCTCCGGGGCCCCGCCTCCCGGTCCGGACGCGCCGGATCATGACCCGGCTGGTGCCGGCGGCCGCGGCCCTGGTTCTGGTCGGATGGCTGGTCGTGGCCGGGAGGGACGCCCTGGTGGATCGGGCGATGGTCGACGGCGCCCCGGCCGGTGCGGCGGACCCGACCCCCGTCCCCTCTGTCGCCGTCCTCGCCTTCGAAAACATGAGCGACGACCCCGACCAGGAGTACTTCAGCGACGGCATCACCGAGGACCTCATCACCGACCTCTCCCGGGTCCCGGGCCTCATGGTGCTCGCCCGTACCACCACCTTCGCCTACAAGGGCAGGGCGGTGAACCTCACCGAGGTGGGCAGGGAGCTGGGCGTGACGCACGTGGTGGAAGGGAGCGTCCGGAGAGCCGATGACCGTGTCCGGATCACCGCCCAGCTCATCGACGCCAGGACGGGGGGGCACCTGTGGGCCGAGCGGTACGACCGCCCCCTGGACGACATCTTCGCCGTGCAGGACGAGGTGGTGGCGGAGATCGCCCGGGCCCTGGAGGTGACGCTCACCGCAGACGACCGGGCGAGCCTGCCGGCCCGTCCCTCCAACGTGGAGACCCACGACCTGGTCATGCGGGGGTGGTGGCACTACCACCAGTACACGAGGGAAGACAACGAGCGGGCTCGGGACCTCTTCCTCCAGGCCCTGATGGAGGACCCGCGGCTCCCGTCGGCCCTCACCGGCGTGGGGTTTACCTGGTACGAGGAGTGGGCCCAGCTCTGGACCCAGGATCCCGGCGTGCTGGAGGAGGCCCGGCTGACGGCCGTGGCGAGCCTCGACATGGACGAGACCCTCCCCGGCGCGCACACGCTCCTGTCCCACGTCTACCTGTGGACCGGTGAACACGACGCCGCACTTGAGGCCCAGAGCCGCGCCCTGGAACTGGCACCCCACGACGCCAACGCCTATCGGGATCTGGGAGAAGTCCTGCTCTTCGCGGGATACCCGGAGGAGGCCATCCCGCTGCTGGAGGAGGGGATGAGGCTCAACCCCCGCTACGGAGTGCACTTCCCCCTGGTGATGGGGCTCGCGTACGCGACCATGGAGGACTACGCCGGAGCCCTCCCCCACCTGAACGAAGCCCTCCAGCTCAACCCCACCTCCACGTCGGCCCTCCTCGCCCTCGCCGGATGCCACGAGGGTCTGGGACAGCGGGACGAGGCCGAGAGCTACGTCGCCCGGGCCCTGGCCCTGAACCCGTACATCACCGCAGAGGGACTCCGGTACCGGCTGCCCTTCAGGGATCCGGCCACCACCGACCGATTGGTGTCGGCCCTCCAGGAGGCGGGGCTGCCGTAGAGGGGTTGCCGGTCGGTGCCGGTCCGGTTGCGCCGGTCCGCTTGCGCCGCCCCGCCTTGCTCACGGCTGGTGCTCGCCCCGATATGTTGTGCGGCCGCAGCCTGGCTGGATCTCACCGACGGTGGGATGGGCCACGAGGTGACTCAGATCACTGGTGGAGGATCCCCATGACGTATCGCGGACGATGGTGGCTCACGGGTGGGTTGGGTCTCGTGGTGCTTCTGCCCGGCTGTGCGCCGGGCTCGGACTCAGACACCCCGCGACTCCCCGCCGCCCTCGCTACCCCCGACTTCCAGCCCCACCAGCCCGACCTCTTCTCCACCCCCGGAGGCCAGCCCAACGCCTGGGGCGACTTCGACTCCGACGGTGACCTGGACCTGTTCGTCGGCTTCCGTGGCGCCCCCAACCGGCTGTACCGGAACGACGGCGGCACGTTCGTGGACGTGGCGCCTGAGCTGGGGCTCGCGGCACAGCCGGGGCCGAACGTCGAGACCCGGGCGGCGGCCTGGGGCGACATCGACGGGGACGGGGACCTGGACCTCTACCTGGGGTTCGCCGAGGCCTCCCGCACCCCGGTGGCGGACCGCCTGTACCGGAACGAGGGCGCCGGCTCGGCGTTCACCGACGTCAGCGCCGAGCTTGGTGTGAGCGTGGTCGGTGCGACTCGTCAGCCGTCCTTCATCGACTTCGATGGGGATGGCGACGTCGACCTCTTCGTCGCACTCCGGGATCAGCCGAACCGCCTCCTCGAGAACGTGGGCCGTGGGTTCGTGGACGTGACCGAGGCCTCCGGGATCGGGGATGCCCGCCGGACGGTGGGGGCGGCGTGGGCCGACTTCGATCAGGACGGGGACCTGGACGTCTTCATCGCGAACCAGAACGGGGACGAGGACGGGTTCTACGAGAACCAGGGCGACGGCACCTTCGTGGACATCGCGCCCCGTCTCGGCATGCACCAGCCCGGACGCACGGCGAGTCAGGGAAGCGTGGGCGCGGTGGCCGCGGACGTGGACAACGACGGCGACCTCGATCTCTTCGTGGCGTCCTACGGACCCGACCTGATCTGGGAGAACCTCTACCCGGAAGCAGGCTTCGTGCTGCGCGCCGAGGGGACGGGCCTGCAGGGCGACCACCACTCGGTGGGCTCGGCGTTCGGCGACGTCGACCACGACGGCTGGCTGGATCTGTACGTGGGCATGTTCC
>JBDHIJ010000126.1:0-2403 GCA_039587435.1 Gemmatimonadota bacterium | reverse complement strand
GTCCCCGATCATCACCCCGGTGACCTCACGGTCCGTCAGGGCGGTCAGCGCCGCGAGGAACACGTCTCCGCCCTTCTCCGGACCCATGCGGCCCACCCAGCCCACGTTGAAGGCTCCCGGCTCCAGGCCCAGGGCCGCGCAGGCCTCGCCTCTGGGAAGGAAGTCCCCGCCTTCCCAGGCGTTGCGGATCACCTGGAGCCGCCCCGGCGGAACCCCGCGTTTCGCGAGCAGGCGCGCCAGCGGGTCGGAGACGGCGACGACCCGGTCCAGCGTGCGGAACCGCCTCACCTGGATGCTCTCGTAGATCCGGTTCTTGAGTCCGCCCCCGGTGAACCCGTGCACGGTCGTGACCACGGGGGTTCCCGCCCCCTTCGCGACGCCGCCGTGCAGCACGTCGCTGCGGTATCCGTGGGTGTGGACTACGTGGGGGTCCACCTCCCGAAGCAGGTCCCGGAAGGCGCGGCGCTCCCCCAGGTAGCCCTTGCCGCTGCCCACAATCGGGTGGAGTCGCACACCGGTGTCCCGCATGAGATCCATGAACGGGTGCTCGGGGTCGGTGACGCTGGCCACCACGTGGACCTCGTGCCCCCGTCCGGCCAGGCCGCCCCCCAGCCGGCGCACGACTTCTTCCAGCCCGCCGACGCGGGCCGGGGCCAGGGAATGGAGGAGTCTCAGCATTCCGGGACCGACTTCCAGGGTGGGCCCGGCGCCTCAGGCACTGGCCCGGAGGGACGATTCCTCGATGATGTGCCGCGCGATCCGCCCGCCGATGCTGATGGAGGCCGTGGCGGCCGGCGATGGAGCGTTCAGGACGTGAACGGAACGCGCGCCGTGCAGGATCTTGAAGTCGTCCAGAAGGGATCCGTCCGCGGCCACGGCCTGGGCGCGGATTCCGGCCTTGCCCGGGAGCAGGTCGTCCGCCTGGACGGCCGGCACGAGTCGCTGGAGCGCCTTCGCGAAGCGGCCCTTCAGCACCGAGCGCACCATCTCGTCCCACCCGAACCGCCAGTGCTTCATGGCCAGCTTCTGGAAACCCGGGTAGCTGAGCGCGCTGGCGAGGTCCCGCAGTGAGACGTCGGTCTTGCGATACCCCTCCCGCGCGAACGCCAGGACGGCGTTCGGCCCGGCCTCCACCGTGCCCGTCGTGGTCGGGGTCAGGTGGACGCCCAGGAACGGGAACGCGGGATCCGGCACCGGATAGATGGGGTTGTTGATCAGCTTCGCCGCCTCGGGCCGGAGGTCGAAATATTCCCCCCTGAACGGGACGATGCGCAGCCCCGGCTCGACGCCGAAGAGCTTCGCGATGCGGTCGCAGTGGAGTCCCGCGCAGTTGACCACGATCTCCGCGTCGACGTCGCCCGCCTCGGTCACGACGATCTGGCGGTCGCCCTCCAGGCGGACGTCCACCACCCGGGCACCCAGCCGGATCTCGCCCCCCATGGTACGGACGTCCGCCGCGAACGACTGAGACACCGCCCGGTAGTCGGCGATCCCGGCCTCCTTCACGTGGATGCCGGCGATTCCGTCCACCTCCGGCTCGATCTCGCGGAGCGCGTCCCGGTCGAGCCTGCGGAGGCCCTCGAGCCCGTTCTCGGTGCCGCGCTGGCGAAGGGCTTCCAGCCGGGGGAGCTCGGACTCGCGAGTGGCCACGACGATCTTGCCCGACCTGCGGTGAGGGATCCCGTTCTCCTCACAGTACCGGTACATCAGGTCCCTGCCGGCGATGCAGTTCTTCGCCTTCAGGGACCCGGGCCGATAGTAGAGGCCGGAATGGACAACGCCGCTGTTCCGGCCGCTCTGGTGCTCCGCCACCGACGCCTCGGCCTCGAGCACGACGACCCGGCGAACGCCCGACTCCAGGAGTGCGCGAGCCGTGGAGAGTCCAACGATCCCACCGCCGATCACGGCGACTTCGAAACGGTTCGTCATGGCTTCGTCAGGGAGATGAGATGGGTGTGCGGGGAGGGGCCGCACGGATCTCAAATATCATCACTAGTGCGCTCGGGCGCACGGGGTGCAAGATTGGGGGAGAGGCGCCCCCGTCTCAGGGGCCGAAACACCTGTTGCGCGTCCGCCACACGAGAGCCTGTGGACCGCCCATCCTTCGCGGTTGGAGGGCCGGAAGTCCAGCAACGGCGGGGCCTTCCGGACGGCCGACTCCGGCACGATTCTTGTCATTCCCACGAGCGACGTCCTCAGACCGCGCTCAGCTCCCGCCGGCCCGCCCCCCCACGATCCGGCCCACCTCGACCCAGAGTTCTTCCGCAATGACCGCTACGATGCCGCCGCAGAGCGACACCGAACAGAGCTTCGCAGACTACGTTCCCGCGTCCCGGGGCCACTGCCGTTTCTGCGGCAGGGCGCTGGAGCACACCGTCGTCGACCTGGGCATGCACCCGCTTT
>JBDHIJ010000017.1:0-57441 GCA_039587435.1 Gemmatimonadota bacterium | reverse complement strand
CATGGACCACGCCGAGTACCTGGGCGATTCGGTGGCGGCCATCGCGGGCGAGAAGGCGGGCATCCTCAAGCGGGGCGTACCCGTGGTCACGGCCGAGACCGATCCCGGGATCCTGGAGCTGTTCCGGACCCGGGCCGCCGCCCTGGGGGTCCCGGTCACGCTGGTGGGGCGGGGGATCGACGAGATCCGGGTGGGGGAGGACGGTACCGACCTCCACCTCCGGGGAACGGGCTGGGGAGATCTCTCCCTTCAGACCCCTCTCACCGGTGCCCACCAGGCAGTGAACCTGGCCGTGGCCGTGAGAATGCTGGATCTCCTGCCCGACGGCCTTCGTCCCGACGCGCAGGCGCTCCTGGATGGGGTTGCCGGCACCCGGTGGCCCGGCCGGGTCCAGGTGCTTCATCGGCAGGACGGGACGTGGGTGTTCGACGTAGCCCACAACGTGGCCGGGGTAGCGGCGCTTTCCCGCACGCTCTCGGCCCTGTCCGTGCCCAAGCCCGTGGTGGTCCTGGTCGGGATCCTGGGCGACAAGGACTGGCCGGCCATGCTGCCGGGCCTGTTCTCGCTGGCCGACCACGTGGTGCTGACCCAGCCGCCCACCGCCCCGGTGGGTCGACGGTGGGATCCGGAGGCGGTGGTCGCGCAGGTGGGCGGCGAGACCCCGCTCCACATCGAAGAGGACTTCTCCCGGGCCCTGGGCCGGGCCAGGGGGCTGTCCTCCGAGGGGACCGTGGTGGTCACCGGCTCGGTGCACACCGTGGGGGACGCCCTCGTCTCCCTCGGGATCGATCCCTTCCCGTCCTGAGCGGGTAGCCGGCGACCCTTCCCTCCCGCCCAGCGAAAGCCCGCGTCCGGCCTTGGGTTTGACCCGGCGATTCGGTAGATTCGCCGCCATGTCGAAGGGTTCCAGATTCAAGCGGCTTCCCGGTTTCCGGGACTTTCCCCCGGAGGAGTTTCAGGCCCGGGCGCGGGTGTTCGACGCCTGGCGTCGGGTGGCCCGGCGCTACGGGTTCGAGGAGTACGACGGCCCGCCCCTGGAGAGCCTCGACCTGTACACGGAGAAGAGCGGCGACGAGATCGTCGGCCAGCTCTACAACTTCGTGGACAAGGGCGGCCGGGACGTGGCCATGCGGCCCGAGATGACCCCTTCGCTGGCCCGGATCCTGGGTGAGCGGAGCCGGGCCATGCCCAAGCCCATCCGCTGGTTCACCATCCCCCAGCTCTTCCGGTACGAGCGGCAGCAGCGCGGCCGGCTCCGGGAGCACTTCCAGTGGAACGTGGACATCGTGGGCGAGGCGGACCTGGGTGCCGACGTGGATGTGCTCGCCGTGGCCATCGACGGGCTCCGCGAACTGGGCCTCGACTCCTCTGACTTTCACGCCCGGGTGTCGGACCGGCGCCTGCTGGCGGCGCTGCTCCAGGCGGTGGGCGTCGCCGAGGAGCGGCTGCCTGCGGCCTACGCGGTGGTGGACAAACTGGAGCGCGCCCCCCGGGAGTGGGCCGAGGAGCGGCTGGCCGAGGACGTGGGGCTCGAACCGAGCCAGGTCGACGCCCTGCTGGCGCTCTTCGACGATCCTGGCCTGGAAGCCGTGCGGGCGGCGTTCGGCGATCGCCCCGAGGTGGCCGATCACCTGGCCCGACTGGATCAGTACCTGGCCGACCTCACGGCCCTGGGACTGGGCGAATACGTGACGTTCGACCTCACCATCGTCCGGGGCCTCGCCTATTACACGGGCATCGTCTTTGAGCTGTTCGACCGGAAGGGCGAGCTCCGCGCCATCTGCGGCGGCGGTCGATACGACCGGCTGCTCGAGCTGGTGGGCGGCGATCCGCTGCCGGCGGTCGGATTCGGCATGGGCGATGTCGTGCTGGGTGAGCTGCTCAAGGACCGCGGTCTGGAGGGCGAAACGAAGCCGGGAGTGGACTACTTCGTGGCCCCGGTGAGCCCCCGCGAACGCGCCCTGGCGCTGGAACTCGCCGCTCAGCTGCGGAGCCGCGGCCACTCGGTGGTCTACCCGCTCTCGCCCCAGACCATGCGGAAGCAGCTGAAGAGCGCCGGAACGGCCGGAGCGCGGTACACGGTGATTCTGGGTCCGGACGAGGTGGCCGAGGGAATGGTCGTCCTCCGGGACATGGGCGACGGGTCCGAGCGTAGAGTGAATCTCCAGTCCCTGCTGGACGGCGAGTGACCGGGAAAAAGACTCCCGACGGCGCAGTGGGGCGGCCGCAGCCCGATCGACGCGAGGACGACATCCCGCCGTCCCTGCGAAAGACGGTCCGCAGGGCCCGGTTTCGCCTGGGAATCATGGAGTGGGTGGCCCTGGGAGGGGCCGTGGTCATGTCCCTCGTCGGAGGGGTGGTGGTGGCCTTCTTCCTCTCTGAGGGTATGGGACTCCCGTTCCGGATGACGTGGGGGGTCGCGTCCCTTCTGCTGTTCGCGGGTCCGGCCCTGGCCTTCCTCATGCGGAAGGACGAAGACGGTGGACCGCCACCAGCGGCCTGAGGGCCGAGGGTCGGCGGGCGGAAACGACGACTTGAACTCCGGGCGGCGGCCGATGGCGGCCGCGCCCCGAACACCTTCCCCAGGGGAAGCGACGGAACCATGGCGGACGAGAAGAAGCTGACACCGCAGAGCGAGGACTTCTCTGCGTGGTACAACGAGGTGGTGCTGCGCTCCGAGCTGGCGGACTACTCCCCGGTTCGCGGGAGCATGGTGATCCGGCCCTGGGGCTACGCCATCTGGGAGCGGATGCAGCGCGCCCTGGACGACATGTTCAAGGAGACCGGGCACGAGAACGCCTACTTCCCGCTCCTCATCCCCATGAGCTTCATCGAGCGGGAGGCGGAGCACGTGGAGGGCTTCAAGCCCGAACTGGCCGTGGTGACGCACGCCGGCGGGAAGGAGCTGGAGGAGGAGTTGGCCATCCGCCCCACCTCCGAGACCGTCATCTACCACATGTACGCCAAGTGGGTCCAGTCCTACCGCGACCTGCCCATCCTGATGAACCAGTGGGCCAACGTCATGCGCTGGGAGCTGCGCACCCGGCTGTTCCTTCGCACGGCCGAGTTCCTCTGGCAGGAGGGCCACACGGCCCACGCCTCCATGGAGGAGGCCGAGGAAGAGACGCTCCGCATGCTGGGGGTGTATCGGACCTTCCAGGAGGACTGGATGGCCATGCCGCCGCTCACCGGACTCAAGTCCGACTCGGAGCGATTCGCCGGCGCGGTGCGCACCTACGCCACCGAGGCCCTCATGAAGGACAACAAGGCCCTGCAGGCCGGGACGTCCCACAACCTGGGCCAGAACTTCGCGAAGCAGTTCGACCTCAAGTTCCAGAACATCGAGGGCGAGGAGGAGTTCGCCTACAACACCTCCTGGGGCGTCTCCACCCGTCTGGTGGGTGGCCTCGTCATGACCCACGGCGACGACAACGGGCTCGTGCTGCCGCCGAAGCTGGCTCCCGTCGAGGCGGTCATCGTCCCGATCTGGAGGTCCGACGACCAGCAGTCCACCGTGGTCGAGAAGGCGCACCAGGTGGCGGCCGAGCTCAAGGACCGGGGGATCCGGGTGAAGGTGGACGACCGCGACAACATGAACCCGGGCGCCAAGTACTACGAGTGGGAGCGGAAGGGAGTCCCGTTCCGGGTGGAGGTGGGCCCGAAGGACATCGAGCAGGGCCAGCTCTGCCTCGTGCGGCGCCTCACCCCAGAGGGCGAGAAGCGGAAGGCCTTCCTGCCCGAGGGACAGGCGCTGGACGAGCTGCGCGGCCGCCTGGACGGGTTTCAGGCGGAGCTGCTGGACCAGGCGCGGGCGCGCCGGGAGGCCAACTCCCACCGGGGCGTGACGTCCATCGACCAGATGAAGGAGATCCTCGACGGAGGCGGCGGGTTCGTCTACACCGGCTGGAACGGCGATCCGGCGGTGGAGGAGCGCGTGAAGGAGGAGTGCAAGGCCACCATCCGCGTCATTCCGGGGGAGGAGTTCCGGTCCGACAGCGCGCCGACCGAGTGCGTCAGCGGCGACGGCGCTGCCACCTGCGAGGTGGCGTGGGCCCGCGCGTACTAGGCGACTCGTGAGGGATCCGTTCCCCAGGGTAGACGGCCTTCTCCGGGCGGGATCCACCACCCTGGAGGAGCTGGCCGACCGCTACGGCTCACCGCTCTACGTCTACGACGCGGACCACGTCCGGGGCCGGCTCGAGGAGATCGAATCCGCTTTCGCGGGCGTGGACCTCCTGGTGGCGTACTCCGTGAAGGCGAACGGGTCCCTGGGGCTCCTGAACCGGATCGGGGCCACGGGCGCCGGGGCCGACATCGTGTCCGCCGGTGAGCTGCACCGGGCGCTGGCGGCGGGCATCCCCGGAGGCCGGATCGTCTTCGCGGGTGTGGGGAAGACAACGGCCGAGATGGAGGACGCGCTCCGGGCGGGGATCTACGCGTTCAACGTGGAGAGCGAACCCGAGCTCTGGCGGCTCGCCGGGGTGGCCGAGGGGTTGGGGATTCCCGCCCCCGTGGCGCTTCGGGTGAACCCCGACATCCTGTCCCCGACACCCCACGAGTACACCCGGACGGGCCACGCGGCGTCCAAGTTCGGCATCCCCATCGAGCGGGCCCCGGCGCTCTACGCCCAGATGGCCGGGAATCCCCACCTCGACGTACGGGGCATCGACGTCCACATCGGGTCCCAGATCGTGGACCCCGATCCCTACCGGGCGGCCCTCACCGAGGTCCTGCGGGTCGTGGACCAGCTGGCGGAGCAGGGGATTCCTCTCGAGTTCGTCGATCTCGGCGGAGGCTACGGGGTGGCCTACGGGGCGGATGAGCGCAGGCTCGCGCTGGACGAGCTGGCCGCGGCCGTGGTGCCGGCCCTCCGGGAGCGGAACCTCCGGCTCATACTGGAGCCTGGTCGATTCGTGGTCGGTCAGGCCGGCGTGCTGGTGACCCGGGTCCTGTACCTGAAGGAGTCCGGCGGCAAGACCTTCGTCATCACCGACGGCGGCATGACCGAACTCCTCCGCCCCAGCCACTACGGCGGGTATCACCGCATCGACCCCGTACGGGACCGGCCGGACGCCGAGGTCCGGACCGTGGACGTGGTGGGGCCGATCTGCGAGTCCGGCGATTTCCTGGCCCAGGACCGGGCGCTGCCCCTTCCGGAGCCCGGTGATCTTCTGGCCGTCCGCACCTCAGGGGCATATGGGTTCACCATGGCCCTGAACTACAACGGTCGGCTCCGTCCCCCCGAGGTCATGGTGGAGGGGGACCAGGTCCATCTCATCCGTCATCGCGAGAACCTCGACGATCTCGTCCGGGGCGAGGTCATCCCCGGCACCAGCTGAAAGACACCATCGTGCACGAACACGACCGCATCCTCATCCTGGACTTCGGCTCCCAGTTCACCCAGTTGATCACCCGGCGCATCCGCGAGGAGCGTGTGTACTCCGAGATCCATCCGCCGACCGTCTCGCTGGAGTGGATCCGGGAGTGGAACCCGAAGGGGATCATCCTGTCGGGTGGGCCGTCCTCGGTCTACGACGAGGGTGTCCCCACGGCCGATCCGGGGATTCTCGAGCTGGGGATTCCGATCCTGGGCATCTGCTACGGGATGCAGCTCATCGCCCACCTGGAGGGCGGGACGGTCGTCGCCGGGAAGCGGGAGTACGGGCGGGCCGAGCTGACGGTGGCCCGGGAGGCCGGCCTCTTCGACGGGCTGGCGGACGAGCCCAGCCAGGTCTGGTGCTCCCACGGCGACCACGTGGACGAGCCGCCGGCGGGGTTCGAGACCATCGCCTCCACCGAGAGCCTGCCCGTGGCGGCCTTCGCCGCGGAGGAACGGGGCCTGTACGGCGTGCAGTTCCATCCCGAGGTGGCCCATACCACCCGCGGAGATGAGATCCTCTCCAACTTCCTCTTCAACGTCTGCCACTGCAGCCCCTCGTGGACCGCCGGCGCGTTCATCGAGGAAACCGTCGAGCGGATTCGGGAGCAGGTGGGGGAGGGCACGGCCATCTGCGGGCTCAGCGGCGGGGTCGACTCCTCGGTGGCCGCCGTGCTGGTTCACCGAGCGATCGGAGACCGGCTCACCTGCATCTTCGTGGACCACGGGCTCCTTCGGAAGCATGAACGCGAGCAGGTCGAGCGGATGTTCCGGACCCACTACGGGATGAAGCTCGTGGTCGAGGACTCGGCCGACCTGTTCCTGGGCCGTCTCGAGGGGATCACCGAACCCGAGGAGAAGCGAACCGTCATCGGCAACACGTTCATCGAGGTGTTCGAGGCCACCGCGGACCGGGAGGGCACGGGTGCCCGGTTCCTGGTCCAGGGGACGCTGTACCCCGATGTCATCGAGTCGGTGAGCGCCGGGGGCCCGTCGGTCACGATCAAGACCCACCACAACGTGGGTGGCCTGCCGGAGGAGATGCCGTTCGACCTGGTGGAGCCCCTGCGGGAGCTGTTCAAGGACGAGGTCCGGGCCGTGGGACGGGAGCTCGGGCTGCCGGATCTGTTCGTGGGCCGGCACCCGTTCCCGGGACCGGGGCTGGCCATCCGGATCCTCGGCGATATCACCCAGGAGCGGCTGGCGATCCTCAGGGACGCGGACGCCATCTACCTGGAGGAGATCCGCGAAGCCGGGCTGTACGACGACATCTGGCAGGCGTTCGCCGTCCTGCTGCCGGTCCAGTCCGTGGGGGTGATGGGAGATGCCCGGACCTACGAGTACGTGCTCGCGCTTCGGGCCGTCACGTCCCGCGACGGCATGACGGCCGACTGGTTCCCGTTCCCCCACGACGTACTGAGCCGGATCTCCACCCGGATCATCAACGAGGTGAACGGGGTGAACCGCGTGACCTACGACGTGAGCTCGAAGCCCCCGGCCACCATCGAGTGGGAGTAGCGGGGCGCTCTAGCCCAGCCGCACCTCCGTCCCGCCGTCGCCTCCACGGAACCGGTGGGTCACCAGCAGGCCCACCACGATGAGCGGGAGGGCCAGCCACAGCGTGGCTCCGAGGGCCAGCACCACGGCGCTCGCCCCGGACACGGTGATTTCGGTTCCCCACAGTTCCGGCTGAGTCCTCAGGAACACCACGGCAAGGACCGCCATCACGAGGGTGGCCAGGCACGTCCCGACCTTCCAGTCGGGCCAGCGCCGGCAGGCGTTGACCAGGGCAACCAGCCCCTTGTAGGCGGCGATCGCGCAGATCGCTGCGGAAAGCCCCCAGGCCATGCTGCTGGTAAGGACCCCGCCAAGGCCGCCGAGGGCCTGGGCCGCAGCGGTCTCGGCCACGCTGTGGGCCAGCTCGCGGCTCGCGATCAGGACCGGGATCATCAGGAGCAGGGCGAGCCCTTCGGACCGGAGAGAGCGACCGAGGCTGGAGCCCTCCGGTCGGCCGACCACTCCCAGGACCGCGCCGTGGATCGCGCCGAGGGCGGCGCCGAACACGAAGAGGAACTCGGCCAGGGTGCCGGCCTCGAGCGGGTCGACCACGTTCGTGGCCTGGAGGACCACCACCAGGAGCCCTCCCATGACAATGCCGCCGGCAACGCTCCACGTCAGAACAGTCCAGCCGGGCAGACCAATGTCGAGCCGGCGGAAGAGGGTCTGGGTGTCGGTGGTTCCGGCAGGCATGATCGCCTCCTGTTCCCGGCGGGGCGGGCCCCGTTGAGCGTTCACCGCGTGGAGGGAGCGGCGGAGCTCCCTCGGGATGGCCGGTGCCTCGCGGGAGATCTCGGGGGAGGCTCTACGCGATAATAGTTCGAACGTTCGTTCGGAGCAAGGAAAACACGCTGAACCGCTGCGGGAGGGGGCTGCGGTCAGACCTGAAGGGGGAGTTCTTCCCGGTCCGGGGGGCGCACGAGGGCGTCCGCCTCGATCTCGATGACCATTTCGGGGTCGATGAGGGCCGACACCTCCACCATGGTGGTGGTCGGCGGGTGGTCGGCAAAGAACTCGCCGTGGGCCCGGCCGATCTCTTCCCAACGTGAGATGTCGGTCGTGAACATCCGGGTGCGGACCACGTGCTCCATTCGGGCGCCAACCTGCGCGAGCGCCTGCTGGATGATCTCGAGGCAGCGGACCGTCTGGAGATACGCCTCACCGGGGGCGTGGGTGGACCCGTCGTCCTCCACGGCGGCCGTTCCGGTGACCCAGACCTGGTTCCCCACCCTCAGGGCGCGGCAGTAGCCGACCCGGGCCTCCCAGGGAGCCCCGCTGTAGGCCCTCTTGGTGTCATTCATGGCGCTGGGTCGTGGAGGGGGTCACCCCGTGACGAACTCGTCGTCCGGATCCCGAGGACCCAGGCGATTGGCGTCGATGATGCTGTCGATCTCCTCCCAGATACTGCGCATCGTCGCCACGTCCCGACCCCAGTAGTCCACGAAGTCCATGAGCTGCTGGGGCTCGACCCCCATGCGCTCGAGGACTTCGTTCCGGATTTCGGGCGTAGGGGACTGCATTCCGGTGACCAGCGTCGCCTGGCGCAACTCGACGTAGACCGCCACGAACTCCTCCCGGGTCAGGAGGTCTTCGGGGGGTGCGGTTCCGGTCTCGGCACCGCAGGCCAGGGCGGCCGTGAGGGCGAGGACAGGCGCGAGTCGCTGGAGCGTTCGAGTCATTGGGGCTGGTCCCGGTTCGGGGTCCGGCCGAGGCCGGAGACGTTCAAAGGTCGACGCCTCCCAGCGGGGGGTCAACCGCGGGCCGGACCGGGCGCGCGACTTCGGTTGCCCGCGCCTCTGTCCTCTCGCCACATTCGGGGTCCCTGACCGTCTCGTGCGGTCTCCGTTCAGGACCCCTGGTACTGGTACCCATGGTCATCCTCCGTTCGTTCCGTTCCGTCCTCGCGGCGTTCGCCCTCCTCGTCTCCCCGCATCTCGCGTCCCCGGCTCCAGTCGCGGCCCAGGCCCCGCCCTCACCGGCCGACGTTCTCGGATGGGAGATGGGGGAGCGCTTCACCGACGTCTACCATGTGCAGCGCTACATGCATGCGCTGGCCGAAGCCTCGGAACTCGTGAGCGTGCATCCGTATGGCGAGACCAACGAGGGGCGGACCCTGATCCAGGTCCTCGTCGCCTCCGAGGCCCATCGGGGCCGGCTGGAGCAGATTCTGGCGGAGAACCAGGAACTCCGGGACCCGGACACGTCCCCGGAGCGGGCCGCCGAGATCATCGCCTCCAACCCCGGCGTGGCCTACTTCAGCTACGGCGTCCACGGCAACGAGAGTTCCTCGTCCGAGGCCGCGATGTGGACGGCCTGGGACCTGGCCAGCGGATCGGACGACACCGCGGGTGTGCTCGATTCCCTCGTGGTGGTCCTGGACCCCATGGTGAATCCGGACGGTCGGGACCGATACGTGAACTCGTTCCGGCAGGCCCGGGGCAAGGAGCCCAATTACAGCCCGCAGGCCCGGGAGCACCGGGAGCCGTGGCCCGGAGGCCGCTACAACCACTACCTGTTCGACCTGAACCGGGACTGGGCCTGGATGAGCCAGGTGGAGACCCGGGCCCGTCTGGCCACCTGGGACCGCTGGACCCCCCTGGTCCACGTGGACTTCCACGAGATGGGCTGGCAGTCCGAGTACTTCTTCTTCCCGGCCGCCAAGCCGATCAACCCCATCTACCCGGAACACATCCTGGAATGGGGTGAGCGGTTCGGGGCCGGGAACGCCGAGGCCTTCGACGCCGAGGGATGGCTGTACTTCACCCGCCAGAACTTCGACCTGTTCTATCCCGGATACGGCGACTCCTGGCCGTCGCTCAACGGCGCCATCGGGATGACCTATGAGCAGGCCGGGGGAGGCTTCGGTGCCCTGGGCGTAGACCGGCCCGACGGAACCACCCTGACGCTCAGGGACCGAGCTCTGCACCACCGGACCGCAGGGAAGGCCACGCTCCGGACCGCGGCCTACGGCAAGACTGACCTCATGAGCGGGTTCGCGGCCTTCCACCGGACCGTGGACGAGGGATTCCAGGACGTGCTCCTGGTGCCCGGGGACCACTCCATGTCGGCCCACGCCCTCGTCGGCCTCCTGACCATGCAGGGGATCGAGGTGGAGGTGGCCGGGGAGCCGTTCTCCGCCGGCACGACCGGCCATCCGGGGTTCGCGGACCGGAGCGACTTCCCGGCCGGGACCTTCCGCGTCCGGCCCCGGCAGCCCCGCGGACGGCTGGCCATGGCTCTCCTGTGGCCGGAGTTCTTCCTCGACGCGGAGTTCTCGTACGACATCAGTGCCTGGTCGCTGCCCTACGCGTACGGCGTGGAGGCGCATGTCACGGGCAGTTCTCCCGACGCCTCCTGGAGTCCCGTGGGCGGTGAGCACCCGACCGTAGCCGAGGCTCCGGCCGGGGGCGACGCGGCCCGCTATGGGTACCTCCTGCGGCCGGACTTCGCCTCGGCTCCGGGGTTGGTGAACTACCTGGAAGGGAAGGGGATCGCGCACGCCGTGACCGACACGTTCACCCTGGCCGGCGTCGACTATCCTCGAGGGACGGTCTTCATGTCGCGGGGCTTCAACCCGGACCTGGACCAGAGGGTGGCCGATGCGGGCCTGACCCCGTTCGTGGAGCCCATCCGGACCGGTGTGACCGAGCGGGGACCGGACCTGGGCAGCGGGGACCGGATCCGCCTCACCCTTCCGCGGGTAGCCCTGCTGTCCGCCGACGGGACGTCCCCCACGTCGATGGGGACCCACTGGCATTTCCTGGAGCACCGGCTGGATATCCCCTTCGACGCGATCCGGGTCCAGGACCTGGCGAACCTCGACATGACCCGGTACGACGTCCTCATCGCGCCGTCCGGAAACGTCCGGGGGGTCCTGGGGGATCGCGGGATGGAGGCCCTGGAGGAATGGGTCCGGGAGGGGGGTACCCTCGTGGCGGTGGACGGCTCGGCCCGGGCCCTGGGATCGGCCCTGCTGGAGACCGAGATGCGGGAGTCGGAAGAGGAACTGGAGGGGGAGGCCAAGCTGGAGCAGAACCTCCGGACCCGCGACCAGCGAGACCTGGACCGGTGGCTGGAGGACGTACCGGGCACCATCGTTCCGGTGACCCTGGACCCCACGCATCCGCTCGCCTTCGGAGCCGGAGCGGACGGAATGCCGAATCGGGGATTCGCCCTCTCCGGCGGGACCGGGTTCGAGCCCGGGGATGACCTCGAGGCCGTGGCGTACTTCCCGGAGGGCCTGGAGCGCATCAGCGGCGTCATCAGCCAGGAGAACCTCGACCGGCTGGCGCAGAGCGCCTGGATCGTCCACGCGGACCTGGGCCAGGGCAACGTGATTCTGTTCGCCGACGACCCGCTCTTCCGGAGCTTCTGGTACAAGGGGTTCCACCTGTTCACCAACGCGCTCCTCTTCGGGCCGGGGATGTAGCGCAGACGCCTGGCGCCGGTCGCTCCGGCCGACCCCGGGGTTGGGTTCACATGTCGACCGATCTGAACGAAGACATCCGCGGAATGAACCGCTGCCTCCGGGAGGTTCACCGGGTGCTGGCCGAGATCCAGCTGGACTACCTGTCTCCCTCAAGCGGTGACGGGAGCGCCTTCGCCCGCTGGCAGCGGCTGATCCACGACCCGGCGCTGGCGTGGCTCCGCGCGGTGTCGGGGCTCATGGCCGATGTGGACCAGATCGTCCACGAAGCCGAGGGCCTCGATCCCGACACGGCGGCCGATATCCGGAGCCGCGTGGAGCGGGTGTTCGGGCCCACCGAGGATCCGGAGTTCCAGGAGATACGCGACCGCATTGGCAGCATGACCACCGGCTACCCCGAGGTAGCCATGGCGCTGGGCGATCTGCGGAGGTCCCTGAGTGTTCTTCCCACCGCACCCGACGGGCGGGAATAGAGTCGTGAACCAACGCTCGGGAGTCCCCGCCGCGGTTCCGCTCGTCCTGGCGGTTCTGTCGGTCGTCGCCGCGGGGTGCGCCGTGAACCCGGCGACCGGCGGTCGCATGCTCTCCCTGGTCAGCGAAGACCAGGAGATCGCCATGGGCCAGGAGTCCGCGCCTGAGATCGAAGCCAGCATGGGGCGGGTGCCGGACGAGGCGCTCCAGGCGTACGTCTCGGACCTGGGTGAGCGCATGGCGGCGATCTCCGAGCGTCCGGATCTCCCGTGGTCGTTCGTGGTGCTGGACGATCCGCTGATCAACGCCTTCGCCCTGCCCGGGGGGTTCATCTTCGTGACCCGCGGCATCCTCGTGTACATGGAATCGGAAGCGGAGCTGGCCGGCGTCCTCGGTCACGAGATCGGGCACGTGACGGCCCGCCATTCAGTGGAGCAGATCAGCCGGCAGCAGCTCATGGGGCTGGGGCTGGGGATCGGGTCGGTGGTGTCCCCCACGGTCCGGGCCAACGCCCAGCTGCTGGGCCAGAGCCTCCAGCTCATGACCCTGAAGTTCGGTCGGGACGACGAAATGCAGTCCGACGACCTGGGCCTGCGGTACATGACGCGCCTGGGGTACGACCCCCAGGACCACGCTTCGGTGTTCGCCATGCTGGGAGAGGTGAGCGGGGGTGGAGAGGGCGCGGTCCCGGAATGGCTGTCCACCCATCCCAACCCGGAGAACCGGGAGGGTCGGATCCTGGACCAGATCGCGGCGCGGGAGGCGGCCGGCGAGGATTTCTCCGGGGCCACCCGGGGCGTGGACCCCTTCCTGGACCGCCTGGATGGGCTGGTGGTAGGGGAGAACCCGCGGGAGGGGTTCTTCGACGGAGCCCTGTTCCATCACCCGGACCTCGAGTTCCGGCTCACGTTCCCGGAGGGGTGGACCACGCTGAACACCCGGCAGGCGGTGGCCGCGGTGAGTCCGGCCGAAGACGCGGTCCTCGTCCTGACCCTGGCGGACGAAGACGATCCCCGGCTCGCGCTTTCGGCGTTCCTGGCCACCGACGGGATCCAGGCCGGCACGCCGGAGCACGAGCCGGTGAACGGGCTGGCGGCCTCGTCCGCCCGGTTCCGGATCGCCCAGACCGACGGGTCCCTGGACGGCGCGGTGACGTTCATCCGCCACGGCAACCTCGTCTACCGATTCCTGGGCTACACCTCGACCGCCCTCTGGGAGGAGCGGGGCCCGACGATCCAGGCCGCGTTCGTGTCCTTCCGACCCGAGACCGATCCCGCGGTCCTGCGGGTGGAGCCCCGCCGCCTGGAGGTGGTGCGGGTCCCGGAGGGCATGACCATTGCTGAATTCGCCGATCGCTACCCCTCCACCGTCCCGGCCGAACAGGTGGCACTGCTGAACCGCAGGGCCCTGTCCGAATCGGTCCCCGCCGGGACCCGGCTCAAGCGAGTGGTGGGGGGTCCAGGACCCCAGCAAACCTCAACCCCATCGGAGTCCGTCCCGTGACCCAGCGTACCAGCCCCCGCAGCCGGAGCCTCCGGGCTCGCGGCCTCCTACTGGTTCTGCCCGTGCTGGCCTCGGCGCTCTCCGCTCCGGGGCCGGCCACCGCCCAGTCCGTGGACGTGGCGGCCCTCGATGCCTACTTCGCGAAGGCCCAGGCCGAGTGGCCGGTTCCCGGGCTGTCGGTGGCCATCGTCAAGGACGGCGAGATCGTTCTGGCGAAGGGGTACGGGGTTCGGGAGCTGGGCGACTCCGAGCGGGTGGACGAGCACACGCTCTACGCCATCGCTTCGAATTCCAAGGCCTTCACCGCGGCAGCCCTGGCCCAGCACGTGGATGCCGGGGATCTGTCGTGGGACGACCGGGTGGTGGATCACCTCGGATGGTTCCGGCTCTACGACGACTACGTGACCCAGGAGATGCGGATCCGGGATCTGCTCTCCCATCGGAGTGGTCTGGGGACCTACAGCGGTGACCTGCTCTGGTACGGGACTCCCTACACCCCCGAGGAGGTGGTTCGCCGGGCCCGCCACCTGGAACCGACCTACTCGTTCCGGGCCGGATACGGGTACACCAACCTGATGTTCATCGCCGCCGGAGAGGTGCTGCGGGCCGTCTCCGGCGAGGACTGGCACGACGCCATGGAGCGCAGGTTCTTCGGGCCTCTCGGGATGACCCGCTCCGTCACCTCGACCGACGCCCTCCCCGGGATGGACAACGTGGCGACACCCCACAAGTACGTCCGGGGCGAGACCATCCCCATCGAGTGGTACAACTGGGACACCATGGGCGCCGCCGGGGGGATCATCTCGAGCGTCCACGACATGAGCCTCTGGATGATTGCCCAGCTCAATGGAGGCGCGAAGGACGGGGTCCGGCTGTTCAGCGAGGACGCCCAGCGCCAGATGTGGCGGGTGCACAACCCGTTCTACGTCTCCCCGGGGTACCGGGAGCGCTATCCCTCCACGCACTTCCGGGGATATGGGCTGGGGTGGAGCCTGGCCGACTACCGGGGGCGGATGATCACCTCCCACGGCGGCGGCTACGACGGCATGTATTCCCAGGTCATGATGGTCCCCGAGGAGCGGCTGGGGATCGTGGTTCTGACCAACGCCATGACCGGAATCGCCGGCACCCTGACCTATCGGGTGCTGGACGCCTACCTCGGTGGGGAGGAGCGGGACTGGAGCGCCGAGTCGCTTCCGGGCTGGAGGGAGTCCAGGGAGCGATTCCACGCCCGGCAGGATGCCGCCGAGGAGGGGCGAGTCTCCGGCACCTCACCCTCCCTGAGCCTCGACGGATACACCGGCCGGTTCACGGGCCCGATGTACGGTGACGTGTCGGTGGAACTGGAGGGCGGTGGACTGGTCCTCCGGGTGCTGCCCAACCCGGACCTGGTGGCCGATCTGACGCACCTCCACTACGACACCTGGGTCCTGGAGTGGCGGAAGGAACTGGCCTGGTTCGGGAAGGGCACGGCCCACTTCCGCATCGGGCCCGACGGGCAGGTGGAGGAGCTCGACCTCGATGTGCCGAACGACGACCTCTTCTTCACCGAGTTGGAACTGAAACGGGTGAGGGAGTAGGTCCGGCGGGTGGGCCCGGGCGAGCCGCCCCGGGCGGACTGCCCCCGGGCCCCTGACCCCGGCTCACGCACCGCGGGAGTGGCCCGAGGCTACGAAGCCCCTGGCCCACCTCGGATCAGTCTCTGGAGCATCTCCCCAAGCCAGCCGCCCAGCAGGGCCAGTGCCCCCCCGGCGAGCAGGGCGCCCCCGAGGACCAGCAGTCCCGGCGGCTCGGCGAACCAGAGGAGGATGAACCCCGCGTGGAGCACGGTCATGATCATCGCGGCGATCCCGGGCTCCACCATGGTCACGCCCGGGGAGAAGTACCCCACCACCAGGCCGGTGACGAAGAAACTCGAGGCGAACACCATCAGATCCTGGCCGGGCGTCGACTGGATCAGCGCCCGAGTCAGAAACACGGTGTAGGTGCTCAATCCGAACCCGATGACCACCGCGACGAAGACCCACGGAAGATCCAGGGCCTCGTCGACGTGGGCCTCCTCCAGGGTGCCCTGCAGCATCTCGCCCACGTACCCGCCGCCCATGCACACCGTGGCGGCGAAGAATGGGCTGATCACGATCACGATCCCCGGCACTCGCACCCCCAGACCCCACGCGGCAACCCCGAGAGAAACGAGGACGAGGACCACCCCGGCTACGGCCGCCTCCCGGATGGTCTCTCCCTGGGAGTGGTAGCCCACGAGCGCGCCGACCAGGATCAGCGAGAGCGTGAGAACGAGCCCGTCCAGGGCGGGCTGCTCGAACCCGGGGTCCACCACGCGAAGGAACAGGGTGATGAGGATTGCCCCGAGCACGGTTCCGCCTCCGACCCAGGCCCACCGCAGGGGGTCACCCTCGGGAGGGAAGTCGGGAGCCGGTTGGTTGGTGTCCATGGATCCTCCGTTTTGTTGCGCAGCCGCCTCCCTCGTCCGGAGGGAGGGATGGGGTTCCGGGTCTGACCTCATGCAGCCGGGTTCGCGGTGTACCCGAGCCAGGTCATGACGATGATGAACGCCAGCATTCCGTAGGTAAGCCACGTCCAGCCCCGGCCCGGCTCACCCCGGGCCGCGCCGCGGTCCAGGAAGGGCAGGAGCAGCAGGACGAGCCCCGCGAGAGTGAACCCGGCGACTCCGACCAGCTCGCCGTCCACTCCAAGGATGTGGCTGGGCAGGTACTTCAGGGTCTGGAACATGAACATGAAGTACCACTCCGGCCGGATTCCGGCGGGCGCCGGGGCGAAGGGGTCGGCCTTGGCTCCCAGGTGGGCCGGAACGAGGGCGGCCATGGCCGCCAGAATCGCCAGCGCGCAGAGCCAGCCCACCAGGTCCCGGAGCAGGAAGTTGGGGAAGAAGGGCATCTGCCCTCTGGGCCCGCCCTCACGCTCGACGTCGGGGGGCACGCTCATGCCCTGGCGCTGCACCAGGAGCACGTGAAGGGACATGAGCATGAACAGCAGGGCCGGCAGAACCGACACGTGGAGGGCGTAAAACCGCGTGAGCGTGGCGCCCGTGACCTCTTCCCCTCCTCGCAGTACCGTCCGCATGAAGTCGCCCACGAATGGGAAGACTCCGGGAATCTCCGTGCCGACACGGGTGGCGAAGAAGGCCAGCTCGTTCCACGGAAGCAGATAGCCCGTGAACCCCATGCCCATGCAGAGGGCGAGGAGCCCGACGCCGGTCATCCACGTGACCTCCCGGGGAGGGCGGTAGGCTCGGTGGATCATCACGCTGAACATGTGAATGAACGCGATAAACACCATGAGGTTCGCGCCCCAGGAGTGTATGGAGCGGATCAGCCAGCCGAACTGGACCTCGGCCATGAGGAACTGGATGGACTCGAAGGCGCCCTCGGCACTGGGTCGATAGTAGAAGAGCAGGAGGATGCCGGTGGCCACCTGCAGGAAGAAGAGGAAGACGAGCATCCCCCCCATGTAGTACCAGATGGTGTGGCGATGGAGTGGGACCGTCTTCTTCCTGGCCAGGGGCTTCAGGGCGGAGAATCCGATCCGTTCGTCGAGCCAGCCCAGAAGGCTCCGGGTCCAGGCTCGAAGGCTCGCGACGGTGAGTTGCGCCATGATCAGCCCCTCCGGCTGACCACGATCTGGTCCCCGCGCACGTTCACGTCGTAGGCTTCGAGCGGCGTGGGGGGTGGGCCGGCGATGTTGCGCCCGGCCAGATCGAAGTGGCCGTTGTGACAGGCACACCAGATGTGCTGGATGTCATCCCGGTACTGCACCGTGCAGTCGAGGTGGGTGCACCGGGCCGAGAAGGCCCTGAACTCTCCCGAGGGCGTGCGGACGAGGATCCCGGGCCGGCTTCCGAACTTGAAGATCTGGCCCGAGTTCCGGGGCACGTCGAGGGGGTTGAACCCCAGCACCACCGAGCGGGCCGAGGCCTCGGCCGTTTCGGGCGGGATGATGTAGGACACCACCGGGTAGAATACCGCCACCAGGAACCCTCCGAGGCTGGTCCCCAGAAGCCAGTCCATGAATCTCCGGCGGGAAACGGGCCGAGACTGTCCGGACTCGGTGTCGACTGGCGGGTTCGATTCCGGTCTCATGAGTGGGCTCCCTTGTCTGCGGGTATGGTACCATCGGAGCGGGACGGAACGCCCTCCAGCTGCCGGATCTTGAGAAGCAATGTCAGGACGAGCGAGAGGACGATCCCGGCGAAGACCCCGAGGCCGACCCGGCGGAAACGGTGCTCCTCCATGGCCTCTTCGGCTCGCTGGGCAGCGGCCTCCGTGATCTCCAGGCCGGGTTCGAGGACCTCCTCCACCGTGTGGTAGTTGAAGGAGTGGATGGCCGACCGGGCCCGGATCAGTACCGTGGACACCTCGTCGAGCTCGAAGAGGGCCGTGCTTACCTCCATCCCGGCGTTCTCGGCCTCCTCCAGAGCGGCGAGGCTCAGCTCGTGCTCCTCCTGGAGCTCGGTGAGGAAGACCGCCATGGCCGTGAATTCGAGGGCCACCGGGTCCCGGGGGTCATGGCACTGCGTACAGACGTCGTCGAACCGGAGGCCGATGGTGGTCTCGTCCGGCGGAGAGATGTCGTGGTTGCCGTGGCAGGCGGCGCACCCGGCGAGGCCCTCGGCCTCGAACCATTCCTCGTGTGCGCTCTGCTCGAAGAACTCGGCCATCGTGGTGTGACATTCGCCGCACACGTTGCCCACCGAGGAGACTCCGGGGGGCGCGGCTCCGTGGTTTCCGTGACAGTCGTTGCAGGTGGGGGCCGAGATGTCCCCCTCCTCGTACATCAATTGGCCGTGCACACCCTCTCGATAGTCGTCCGATTCGTCCGTCTCGTGCCCTCGGGGCTCCATCAGCGCGGGGTCGGCGTGGCATGAGGCACAGAGATCGGCCACTCGCTGCGGATAGACCGAGGATTCGGGGTCGCTGGGGGGCAGGATCTCATGGGCAGGGTGACAGTCGACGCAGGTTGCCACCGTCGTGTCTCCCTCCTCGAGCAGGAGGCGACCGTGGACCGAAGTCCGGTACTCCTGCAGCTGGTCCACCCTGAGCGAGGGGTTGAACTGTCTCATGTAGGCGGCATCCGAGTGGCAGGATCCGCAGAATCGGACTACCTCCTCGGCGGACGGCTTGCTCAGGAAGGCCAGTCCGGAAGCCGGGTCCTCGCCCCCCTCGTGGCCGAGGCCGTGGCAGTCCAGGCAGCCCAGTCCGGCCGCCCGGTGGACGTCTTCCTCGAAGCGCACTACGGGTCGGACCAGCGACTCCTCCTCCTGCTCCAGGTGACAGCGGACACAGGCGGCGTCGCCCGGCCTCGCCTGGGCGAGCAGGGCTCCGGGCCCCGCGGCGGATCCGGCGAGGATCAGGGGAGCCACAACGGTGATCACCACAGGCAGATGGGCTACGCGAATCATCCCGGCACCCTCGTTACTGTGTGACATGGCATGCACGACGCGGGATTCGCCGCGGCGGCCCGATCCGGGTCGAACCCGGGCCCGTGGGGGTTGACCCGCCAGCCGCCCACGCTGGAGTGGCAGCGCGTGCAGTCGTTCTGGGCGTGGCAGCTCCGACACGACTCGAGGGCCTGTCTCGCGGCCGCGCCGTGCCCCAGCAGCCACAGGGGCCGGGAGGTGTGGTAGGCCACGTCGAAGCGGTCCTCGGAGGCCAGTCCGAGGTTCTGATGGCAGCCCCGGCAGAAGACGTCGGGATTGTGGCAGACGGTGCACTGCGACTGGTTCCCCCAGGCTTCCGTCGCGTGCGTCTGGAGGTAGTTGCCCCAGTGGAACACGGGCTGATCCGCGGCGTCGTGGCAGGACTCGCAGTACGACTGACTGTGACAGCCGCTGCAGCTCCCCTGCTCGACCGCGGCGAGGACTCCGTGGAATTCGGAGAAGTCCGAGGAGTGGATCCAGCGGCGACCATCGTCCAGGGAGACCCCCCGGGGGCCCTCCTGAGGTCCACCGGGCAGGGAATCCAGGGCCGGAAGCTCACCGTCACGGTGACAGGTTCTGCACGAGGTCTGTCCGTGACAGTTGCCGCAGCCCTGCACTCCGTCCTCGCTCGCGTGCAGCCGGCTCCAGTCCGCCGCCTGGTGGGTTCCGGGCGTCGGGTACTCGGGCTCCCGGCCGGTCGACAGTCGGGCCACGCGGGCGTCCGGCTCCAGGTCCTGGATTGCGGTCAGTGCATCCGCGTTCAGGTGGCAGCGAGTGCAGCTCTCCCGGGCGTGGCAGGTCGCACAGGCCTGCTGGTCCGACGGGGACTCGGGAGCGTGGGACAGCAGGAACTCGGGGCCCTCGTGAGACGGGGGGCGGGAGAAGGATTCGATCTGGGCCTCGGACAGGTCCGGGGCACGGGTGAGGGGAAGGTGACAGACGGTGCACTCCCGCCCCGACTGGAGGTGATTGTCGGCCTCGTGCGCGTGGCACGAGAGACAGGTCGCTCCGTCGGGCCGCCCGATCTCTCCCTGAGGCCGGCCGGCTCCGGCTCCGTGGCACTGGAGGCACGCCCCGTCCTCGGCGCCGGGGACCGGATCCGCCGAAGCTCGGGCTGCGGGGTCCTCCTCCACCGCCGCGGCGTGGTCGACATGGTCGAACAGAAGGTTGGCGGCCCGGCCTCCCGGCGCGGACCATCGGACCCTTCGCACCAGGCTGCCGTCGTGGCACCGCGAGCAGGATTCGGCACCCGGATAGATCGCGGTGGCTTCGCCGGTGCGGATGCCCGTGTGACAGGCGAGGCATCGCGGGAAGAGTCCCTCGTGCTCCTCGTGGTCGAAGCGGTCGGCCTCCTGGGCCGTCATCCCGATCCCGAGGGCGAGGGTGATCACCGATAGCAGTCCTACGGCAGCGCGTCTCATGATCCGCCCTCCCCGATCGTCCGGATGGGCAGGGGCGGGGTCGACGGGGACGTCGGCTCCGTGCCCAGGGTCCAGTCGAGTCGCAGGGTTGCCCGGATCTGGTTCCAGTCGACTTCCGGCGCCGAGCCGGTTCCGGAGTGCCAGTAGCCCTGGACTCCGCCCGACACGTAGATCCGGTCGGAGACTCGCACCCCGGCGTCGAGATTGGATCCGAGGAGGAACCCCTCGTTGATCTTGTATTCGTAGGCCAGCTGGCTGATGCGCAGGCCGCCGCCCAGGTGACCTTTCCACGAGCCGAGGTACTGGACGTGGATTCCGCCTTCGCTGCGGGCCGCTCCCGGATTGACGTCTCCGGCGTAGGAGGCCTGGACCTGCCAGGCCGAAGTCAGGTCGAGGTTCAGGACCGCCCCGGCCCGCCATCCCGTGTCTCGGACGGATCCAAAGGATGTGCTCGCGTCCGTCTCGTCGTAGCTCCGGTAGGCGCCGTGGAGGCGGAGCTCGACAACGGAGGGTTCGGGCCGCCAGGTGAGCCCCGCTCCCCCCTCCGTGAAGGCCACCGGGGAGAAGGCCCCCCAGATGGTCCAGAGCTCGAAGAAGGGGCGGTAACGACGCGCGAAGACGTCCAGGTTCAAGCCCCGCCCGGATCGCGCCACTCCCTGGACACGGGCGTGGTTCAGCTCCCTGAGAGCCACGTCACCGTCCAGGGACGCATCGAGGTCCAGCCACGTCCAGCGGTAGTTGGCCGCCAGCGCGATCCTCTCCGAGTAGAGGGCCTCCCGGTCGTCCTGGATCTCCCGCTGGTAGAGCGCGGAGACCCCCCCGCGGGCCGAGGGTCGATACGCCACCCCGGTCCCGAAAATCAGGCCCCTCTTCTCGGGTGCGTACGGCTCGATGGCCGCCAGGGAACCGCTCGTCCGAGGTTCGTTGAGACCACGGGCCAGGCTCCAGCCCGCGAAGGCGTCCACCACGAGGCCCCGAAGCGCCCGCAGGGAGATCGAGGCGCCGTCGTAGTTGTAGTATCCGAGTCCGGAGGTGCGTGCCTGCCTCCCCACCCGGACGTTGCCCCACGGCCGCCCCCAGTCCAGGTAGAGCTCCACCATGTCCACCGGGTCGTCCGCCCGCGGCCAGATCCGGGGGTCGCCTTCCAGTCCGGTTCGGAGGAAGAACCGTCCCCGGAACTGCAGGCCGCGGCCAAAGCCCCAGGCCGCGAAGGTCAGGTCGTTCAGGAACGGGATGGTGGCGGTGACGTCGTCAGGCCGGAAGTAGAAGCAGTGGTCCGCCCCGGGGACGCACCGGACCGGGAAGCCGTCGGGAGTCCGCCCGAACAGGCTGTCCCCCACCATGTCGCCCGGGGCGATGCTGTCGACGCGGAGGGGGCGCACGCTGATGTACCGGACCGTGCTCACCCCCGTCACGCGCGCCGACTGGGCCAGGGCGCCGTGAGGGGTGGCGGGGACGATGGCCAGTGCGAGTAGAAGGCCGATGCCTGCCTTGATCGCCTCTCTCGGGAGGAGGCTCGGAGCGAAGATCATGGTCCGCCCTCCTCCGGAGACCCGCTTCGGGCTCCGGTGGGAAGGCCCGCGGGGAAGTGACAGGGTGCGCAGGCTTCCTCGCGCTCATGCGTACTCTCATCCCGGTGGCAGACCAGGCATTCGGTCCGACCCGATGCAGAGTCGAGGACGCCGGCGGACGTCAGACGTGCCAGGGAGTCGCTCCCGTGGCACCCGGAGCCACCGCACCCCGAGTGGTCGTAGCCGTCATGGACCTGCAGGGTCGAGGCGGAGTGGCAGAGGCCGCAGTCCGCGTCCGCCCGGTGGTGATCCTCGTGACAGCTGGCGCAGTCCTCGGTCACGGCAAAGGCCGGGGCGTTCCGATGGCAGGTGCCGCAGGCCGGCTCGGTGTGGTAATCGTGATCGAAGCTCAGGCTCCTCTCGCGGACCACGGAACCGCCGACCATGCTGAACCGGGCCGACACGATGTTCGGGGCGGTGGCCGGTGGCGTGTGGCATCCTGCGCAGGTCAGGCCCCGGTCCGGATCGTGATGGCAGCTCTGACATTCCTCCGGAGAGACCGCGGCGAGGGGGGCGGGTGCTGGAGACTCGGTGGGGACCACCGCGTGGCACTCCGCACAGTCCAGGTCTCCGTGTGTCCGATGGCTGTCGCCCTGATCGTGACAGACTCTGCAGGACAGCTCCCCGTGGGGATCGTGCGGGAAAGAGGAGACCGGTGCGGGATCCGCGTCGGCGGTTCCGGCCGCGAGGGCGAACGCCCAGGCTCCCACCTGGATCGTGTCGGCGCCCTCGTCGCCCTGGGGTTCAGGATCCGCTGCGGCCTCCTGGGTGACACCCGCCTCGTCGACCTGGGATTCGGGTCCGGCCTCGGACTCGGTCCCGCAGGCGGCCATAGCGAGCAGAAGTGCCAGGACGAGCGTCCCTGTCAGGTCTCGCTTCTCTCTGGGCTCCGTGATGCGCACTCGAACCTCACCGGCTTCGGGATGGTTGTGCGGGAGATCGCTCCGGCGGCATCCCCCGTCCTGATCCAGCGTCGACTCTCCTCAGGGGTGGCGGGTGAACCGGGGGGTGAACGAAGTGACCCGATCCGGAGCGAGCCCGTACTCGTCCCGGACCAGCTCGATGCTGGCCAGGAGCAGGGACTCCACGAGGAACGGGTTGTGCACCGGGGAGCCCGGCTCCATGGCGAGCAGGGCGTTGAAGGCAGCTCCCTCGGCCGGGCTGTAGACGCCATCGGAGGTGTCGAACTCATCAGCCGGAACCTCGTCCAGGAGGTCGTTCAGCTCCTCCACCAGAAAGTCGACCCAGCTCCGGGCCGCGATCAGCGCGGAGCGGGCGGAGGCCTCGTTCCCATGGCATCCGCTGACGGAGCAGGCGGAGAAGCTCCTCTCCTCGACGGCGCAGTCGTCCGAAGGTGTCGGGACGCCCTGTTCATCGAGGCAGGGAGTGGCCTTGAAGAGGTGGCCGGTGGAGTGGAACACGAAATCACCGGTGGCTTCGTCGACCACCTCTCTGGCCGTTACATGACACCCGGCGCAGAGGTCGGGATTCGCCTCCGTGCCGTGGGTGGCCACGATGTCGCCGGGATCATACCGCATGTTCGGAGGCCACCAGCCCGCCTCCCCGAGAAGCAGGGGGCCCTGGGGCGAGTGGGGTCCTCGGCGGCTGGACTCGTCGGGAGTGGCCCGCCGCTGGTGGCACTTCATGCACAGGTTTCGTTCCGTGTCGGCCACGTCCACGGGGAACCGCAGCTGACGGGCGTTCGAGCCGTCGTGTGGGTCGTGGCACGTGGCGCAGACCAGCGGCATGGGGTCCTCGGTGTCTTTCTCCACGTAGTCGGCATCGACACCCCAGGCGGCGAAGACCCCTCGCAGCTCGTGGCAGGCGGCACAGCTGCCCCCGCGATTCTGTGGGTAAGTGTCCCGCTTCCCGTGCGCCGACTCGGCCCACTCCTCCACGAAGGGTGTGTGCGTGCCCGTGTGACACTCTCCACACCCGTTCGTCAGGCCGGGCCCCACGTCGATGTAGGCCAGCGGCTGACTGGCGTCCGGGTTGCTGACGTGCTCGAGCCCCGGTCCGTGGCAGCTCTCGCACTGCACGTCGTAGAAGCGGGGATCTCCGGTGGCGGTCCAGCCCACGTCCTCGTCCACCACCCAGTTTCCGTTCGCCCCGACCGTGTGGCAGCCTTCGCAGTATTCCTGGGCATGTCCGGAGCCCTGCAGGTCCGCCCACGCGTGGGAGTGGTTGGTCTCCTTCCACTCCGCGTACATCCCGACGTGACAGTTTCCGCAGATCGGGACCCGGTTCTCCACGTCGCTGTACCCGAGGAACCCCTGGGCACCCGTCGGAGGGTTCTCCCAGGCGAGCGCTTCCACGAAGACCTGCTCCGCGTCGGTGCACCCGGTCAGCAGGACCGTGGCCAGTCCGGCCAATACCGCCAATGGGGGAAGGGAGTGGCGCCGCTTCATCAGGCTCTCCTCGAAGTGGGTCCCCGGTCTGGAACGAACGTTCGATCCCTACGTTCTCGCGGACTTTGAAAGGCAATCCCCGTACCGAACCGGATGATTCTTGCTAAATCCCACGGGCGCAGATACTTATGAGATAGTCTGAGTTCAGCGGCGCTCTGGCTCTGGGGCGAATCCCCCACGGCTCGGGGCAACGCAGACTCTGAAATGGGGGATTTCCCCCGGTCGTTGCCCGGGGGCTCCCTCCTCTTCGCGGAGGCCTCGTGAAGCAGCGGATCAGTCCATCCGGCAGAGGGCCACCCAGGCCCTCCCCAACGGTGTGGTCCCCCGGACCCGGGGTACCGCTGCAGAGCCGGCTTGGGGTCCGCATCATGGCCGGCTTCCTTCTGGTCGCGCTGATCCCTCTCGTCACGTCCACGGTCCTTGGGTACGTCCGGAGCTACGGGATCCTGGAGGAGTTGACCGAGGGTTCGGTTCAGGCGGTGAGCGAGCTGGGCGTCGTCCACGTCCGCAACCGCATGGAACGGAACTACCTCTTCCTCCACGCCGTCGCGTCAGGGAACGAGTTCCTGGCCGGTGCCCTCCGTCACGGCTCCGGGGTCGAGGACGATGAGATCGCCCTCGAGGCGGGGCCGGAGGCCGTGGCCCGATACCTTCGCCGGCAGCGCGACGAGGACGACGGACCGTTCTCGGCCCTCTTCCTGATGGACCCGGATGGCCGCATCGTGGCGTCCACCCATCTCCTGGAGGTCGAGTTCGGGACCCTTCCGCCCGTCTCTGACGCCCACAGGGTGGTGACCATCGAGGGACCGGACCGCGACGGCCCCCCCTCCTTCCTCCTGCTGGAGCCGGTCACCCGCCTTGATGGACGGAGAGTGGGAGTGCTCGCGGGCCTGGTTCGCGCCTCTCGGGCCCACGCCTTCTTCCAGGTACCTCCCTCCGGCTCGGGAGAGGTGAGGACCTATATCCTGGACGAGCTCGGTCGGCCGATCTTCGCCTCGGGTGGGCCGGGATCCACGGACTACTCGGAACCGCTTCCGAGCCCTCTGCTCGCGGCCTCGGCCGAGGGGCGGGCCCGATACCGGGACCCCTTCGGCGAAGAGGTGATCGGGACTCGGTCCGACATCCCCGGCTACCCGTGGGTACAGGTCACGGAGATCCCGGTCGAGGCGGCCATGGCCTCGCTCCGGAGACTCCGGATGGCGTCGCTCTACCTGACCCTGGGGTTCGTCGTCCTGGTCGGCACGGCTGCGTGGCTGCTTTCGGCCCAGATCGTGGCACCGGTCCGGGTGCTGGTGGGTGCCGTGCGTCGACTCGGGAGCGGAGATCCGGGGGCCAGGGTGAGCCTGGATCAGAACGATGAGATCGGTGAACTGGCCACGGCCTTCAACACGATGGCCGAGGAGCTGGAGGCGGCGTCGGCCCGCGTCGCGGCCCTTCACCAGCGAGAGATCGAGCGGGCGCAGCAGCTGGCCACCGTCGGGGAACTGGCGAGCGGACTGGCCCACGAGATCAAGAATCCCATGGTGGCGATCGCCAACGGAATGGATCTGGTTCGAAGGAGGGTGGGACCGACGGAGGACCTGGACCTGATCCTGAACGAGCTGGGCAGGGAGGTCGATCGGGTGCAGCGCACCATCCGAGACCTCCTGACGTTCGCCGGTCCCTCCTCTCCGGATCCCAGTATCACCGACGCCAACGAACTGGCCGAGTCGGCCCTGCGGCTCACCCGGGCGTCGGCCTCGGCGGCTGGACTTGTAATCGTCGTCGATTTGGAGCCCGGCCTGCCGAAGGTCCTCGTGGACGCTGAGCAGATGCGGCAGGCCCTGGTGAACCTGATCCTGAACGCGATCCAGGCCACGCCGTCGGGGGGGACCGTTCGCGTCCGGACCCTTCTGGTCGCCGGACCCACGGAACGGCCGTTCTCGACCGGCGGTTCGGGTGACGTCGTGGAATTCCAGGTCCAGGACACCGGGCCGGGTATCGCGGAGGCGGACCGCGTGAGAGTGTTCCGACCGTTCTACACCACCCGCACCACGGGAACCGGGCTCGGGCTCTCAATTTCGAGGGGCATCGTCGATCGGCACGGAGGGGAGCTCGAGCTCAGGTGCCCGGCGAAAGGAGGGACCCTGGCCGTCGTCCGGATCCCGGCTGTCGGAGCCGCCCGGTCGGTCTCCCCCGCGGGATCGCCGGTCCCGCCCAGTCCGGCCGAGGAGGAGGACCCATGGCAGACGTCATGACCGGACCGCCCAGCGGGGCCGAGGGGCCCCTGATCTTCGTTTGCGATGACGAGATGCTCATCCGGATCTGGTTCGAGGAGCATCTTGGAGACGCCGGCTACCGGGTGGAGAGCTTCGGCGATGCCGAATCCCTGGTCAGTCGCGTCAACGCCAGTCCCCCGGACCTGATCCTGCTGGACATCAATCTGCCCGGGATGTCCGGCATGGACGCGCTGCCCAGGATCCTGGAGAGGGCGCCGGGCCTGCCAGTCATCATGATCACGGCCTACGGGGCGGTCGAACTCGCCGTCGCGGCCGTCCGGGCCGGTGCCTACCACTTCACGGAGAAGCCGGTGACGCTGGCCGCGATCTCGGTCCTGATCGAGCAGGCCCTGGAAGCGAGCCGGCTGCGGGGGGAGGTCCAGCGATGTCGGGCCGGACACCGCTGGCAGTTCACGGGCGTGACCCTCGTCGGCCGGTCGCCGGCGATCCGGTCGGTCGCCGGGCAGATCGAGAGGATCGGGAGGCTGGGGACGCCGGCCACGATCCTGGTCCACGGGGAGAGCGGCACCGGGAAGGACGTGGTCGCGCGGGCCGTTCACGCGCTCGGTCCCCGGGTGGGCATGCCGTTCATCGACGTGAACTGTACCGCTCTCCCGGAGCACCTCATCGAGAGTGAGCTGTTCGGCCACGAGAAGGGGGCCTATACCGGGGCCGACCGCGCGAAGGAGGGGCTGTTCGAGGTGGCGCACGGCGGGACGCTGTTTCTGGACGAGATCGGCGACATGCCCCGCCCGGCCCAGGCCAAGCTCCTCCAGTTCCTGGAGACCCACACGTTTCGCCGGCTGGGTGGAGTGCGCGACATCGAGGTGGATGTGCAGGTGGTGGCGGCCACCAACCGGGACCTGAAGGCCGGAGTGGCGTCGGGTGAGTTCCGGGAGGACCTGTTCTACCGGCTGAATGTCGTCCCGATGTTCCTTCCCCCTTTGAGGGACCGACCCGAGGACGTCGAGCCCCTGATGGCCTACTTCAACGAGCAGCTGGCGGCCACCCTCCGGCGTCCGCCGAAACGGTTCACCGATCTCGTCATCCGGGCCTTCGAGGGGTTTGAGTGGCCGGGGAACGCGCGCCAGCTCCGGAACGTCATGGAACGGCTCGCGCTGTTCCACGACGAGGAGGTCATCGATATCCACCACCTCCCGCCCGAGTTCCATCTGGTCCGGGAGGGGGAGAGCCACCAGTTCGTGCTCCCCCCCGGGGGGGTCGATCTTGAGGCCGTGGAACAGGACTTCATCGAACAGGCGCTTCGGCGGACCGACGGGAACAAGACCCGGGCGGCCGAGTTCCTGGGTCTGTCCCGAGACACCCTCCGCTACCGTCTGGAAAAGTACGGGCTGACCTGAGCCGTCTTGGGGCGGGGGCAGGGCTGAATGCCCGCTCCACCCCCACTTCAGCACCCTGGCCCGGGTCTTGAATCATATACAGGTCAGTACGTCTAAGTCCCTGTGAAATCACGCCGTTATGGCGCCCTGGGGCTCCGGGTCCACGATACGTTCTGCCAAAACGACAGATAGTGCATGCTGAACTTTGACCGACTGACCGTGAAGGCCGGCGAGGCCATCCAGGCCGCCGCTTCCGAGTGCCGCCGCCGCCAGAACCCCGAGATCGACGGGGTCCACCTCCTGTTCGCTCTTCTGAACCAGGAGGAGGGGATCGTCGTGCCCGTGCTCCAGAAGCTGGGGGCACCCGCCGCCCTGCTGGTGGAGCGCGTGCGCCAGTCCCTGGATTCCCGCGCCCGGGTCGAGGGCGGCTCCGACCCCCGCATCTCCCGGGACCTGCAGCGGGCCCTTGAAGATGCCGAGTCGGTGGCCGGTGACCTGGGAGACGAGTACACCTCCACCGAGCACCTCCTCGTCGGCCTCACGACCGAGAAGGGGGATGCCGGGAGGATCCTCGGTGAGCTGGGGGCGTCCCGGGAGGCCGTCCTGGAGGCCCTGGAGATCGTCCGGGGAAGCCATCGGGTCACCGACCAGAATCCGGAGGAGAAGTACCACGCGCTGGAGCGGTACACGCGGGACCTCACCCACCAGGCTCGCCGGGGGAGGCTGGATCCGGTCATCGGGCGGGACGAGGAGATCCGCCGGGTCATCCAGGTGCTGGCCCGGCGGACCAAGAACAACCCGGTCCTCATCGGCGAGCCGGGGGTCGGGAAGACGGCCATCGTCGAGGGGCTCGCCCAGCGCATCGTGGCCGGCGACGTGCCGTCGTCCCTGGCCGACAAGCGGCTCCTGGAACTCTCCATTGCGGCCATGCTGGCCGGCGCCAAGTTCCGGGGCGAGTTCGAGGAGCGCATGAAGGCGGTCCTCAAGGAGATCGAGGACGCCGAAGGCCGCTACATCATCTTCGTGGACGAGCTCCACACCATCGTGGGCGCCGGAGCTGCCGAGGGCGCGGTGGACGCAGGCAACATGATGAAGCCCCTTCTGGCCCGGGGCGCCCTGCGGATGGTGGGCGCCACCACGCTGGACGAGTACCGCAAGCACATCGAGAAGGACCCGGCCCTGGAGCGCCGATTCCAGCCGGTCTTCGTGGCGCCGGCCTCGGTGGAGGACGCCATCGCCATCCTGCGGGGTCTCAAGGAGCGATACGAGGTGCACCACGGCGTGCGCATCAAGGACGACGCCCTGGTGGCGGCGGCCACACTGTCGGACCGCTACATCGGTGGCCGGTTCCTGCCCGACAAGGCCATTGATCTCGTCGACGAGTCCGCCAGCCGGCTCCGCATCGAGATCGACTCGCTCCCGCAGGAGATCGACGAGGTGGAGCGCCGCATGACCCAGCTGGAAATCGAGCGGGAGGCCCTGAGCGGAGAGAGGGAGGCAGGCGCCCTCGATCGGCGGGAGGTCATCGAAAGCGAACTGGCCGAGCTCCGGGAGAAGGGCTCGTCCATGAAGGCGCGCTGGCAGATCGAGAAGGACGCCATCTCCTCCATCCAGGCGCTGAAGGAGCGCATCGACGAGGCCCGCGTGGAGCAGGAGCGGGCCACCCGTCGGGGGGACCTGCAGCGCGCCGCGGAACTCCAGTACGGCGACATCCCCCGGATGGAGGAGGAGGTGGTGGCCGCCGAGGCCCGGCTCCAGGAGGTCCAGGCCAACGGGAGCTTCCTGAAGGAGGAGGTGGACGCCGACGACATCGCGACCGTGGTGGCGGAGTGGACCGGGATCCCCACGACACGGCTCATGGAGTCGGAGCGGGAGCGCCTGACCCACTTGGAGGGCCTCCTGGGCGAGCGGGTCGTCGGGCAGGCCGACGCGGTGACGGCGGTGGCCAACGCGGTGCGTCGCTCCCGGGCCGGCCTCCAGGATCCGGATCGGCCCATCGGCTCGTTCATCTTCCTCGGGCCCACCGGTGTGGGGAAGACCGAGACCGCGCGGGCCCTGGCCGAGTTCCTCTTCGACGACGAGCGGGCCATGACCCGCATCGACATGTCGGAGTACATGGAGAAGCATGCGGTCGCCCGGCTCATCGGGGCGCCTCCCGGATACGTGGGCTACGAGGAGGGGGGGCAACTGACGGAGGCGGTCCGGCGACGGCCCCACGCGGTGATCCTGTTCGACGAGATCGAGAAGGCCCACCCGGACGTGTTCAATCTGCTCCTGCAGATCCTGGACGACGGCCGCCTCACCGATTCCCAGGGCCGGACCGTCGACTTCCGGAATACGGTCATCATCATGACCTCCAACGTCGGGAGCCCGCTCATCCTGGAGCGGTCGGGGGTCCTGGCCGAGATGCCGGGCACCGATGGGATGGCCGATCCCGGCGGTTGGGACGAGGTCGAGGACCTGGTCCTGGGGGAGCTGCGCCAGCGCTTTCGCCCCGAGTTCCTGAACCGGGTGGACGATGTCATCGTGTTCCGGCCTCTCGGCCGCGGGGAACTCCGGACCATCGTGGACCTGCAGCTGGCCCGGGTGAAGCTTCTGGCGGCCGAGCTGGGCCTGGCGCTGAAGTTCACGGACGCAGCCCGGGATCGGATCGCCGAGGTGGGGTTCGATCCGGCCTACGGTGCCCGGCCTCTGAAGCGAGCCATCCAGCGACTGGTGCAGGACCCGCTGGCTCTCCACCTCCTGGAGGAGGAGATGCCGGAGGGTACCGGAATCACCGTGGACGCGGATCCGCACGGCGAAGGTCTGCTCTTCAGGCCACGGGCCGGCTGACACCGGGGCGGGTCGGGTGGGGGTCGGTTGACCTCCGTGCCGGCCTCGTCTAACCTCCGGCGGGCCGATGGCCCGTCGGAGGGTTCCCCGGTCTTCCCCGGGGCGGATCAGGTCTACGCAGGAGGGGCGCGATGAGGGATCGAAACCGGATGGAGAGCGTCACGCGAGGGGCGGTTCCCGCCCTGGTGATTCTGCTTCTGTCGGCGTGCACCACCCAGGTGGTGGACGGAGGCTCCCCCGGTGCGTCCACCTCCCAGCTGAGCGCCGACGTGGCTCCGGCCCTCACGGTGGAGGCGTTCCTCACCGCCGCCAACGACGACGACTGGAGCACCATGGGCCGGCTGTTCGGCACCAAGGACGGCCCGTTCGAGCGGATCGGCGGGAGCCGGCAGGAGGTCGAGCTCAGGATGAACGCCATCGCCCTGATCCTGAAGCACACGGACTTCCGGGTGATGGCACAGAACAGGGTGCCCGGCCGCGACAACCCCACCATCCGGGTCGGCGTGGACATCACCAGCGACGACGGCATCACCGTGCCCGACGTGGGGTTCTTCGTGGTGGAGTCGAACGACGGACCCTGGCTCGTGGAGGAGATCGAACTGGTCAAGCTCACCGCAGCCTGATCGGGCCGCCGGGGCGGGGGGGGTGGGAAGCCGCCCGGCGCCTGGCGACTCCCGGCGGGCTCTGGAGTCCCGCTTGCGCGGGCCTCAATCCTGGTGCTGGACCAGTTCGATGAGGGTGCCGCCGGTGGACCGCGGGTGAAGGAAGGCCACGAGGTGGCCTCCGGCGCCGGGACGCGGCTCGGTGTCGATCAGGTCGATGCCCTGGGCCTCCAGCCGATCCAGCTCGGCGGAGATGTCGGGCACGCGATATGCGATGTGGTGTAGTCCCGAGCCACGCCGCTCGATGAACCGGCCGACGGTGGTATCGGGTCCCCGGGGTTCCAGCAGTTCGACAGGCCCTACGAAGGTGACGTTGACGCCTTGCGCGGGCAGTTCCTCCACGGGGGAACCGGTATGCCCGGAAAGGCGTTCATACATCGGCACGGCATCGCGGAGAGACGGAACGGCCACCGCGATGTGATCAATTGGATAACCGTTCATGATTCGAACCGGTTGAGGTGGGGATGTCGCGCGTGGTCGCGATCGTACCCGGCCGGACGAGGACAATCAAGGAGATCTGGAGAATGGCGAGCGATAAGGTGCTCGAGGTAACCGATGCCAACTTCGCCGACGAGATCGGCGGCCACGAGGGGCTTTCCATGGTGGACTTCTGGGCCGTGTGGTGCGGCCCCTGCCGCATGATTGCGCCCATCGTGGAGGAGCTGGCCGGGGAGTACGAGGAGCAGGGCGTGCGTGTGGCGAAGCTCGATGTGGACCACAACCCCCAGACCGCGGCCCAGTTCGGCGTGCGGTCCATCCCTTCGGTTCTTTTCTTCAAGAACGGCGAGCACGTGGACACCGTCATCGGTGCCGTGCCGAAGCCCGTCCTGGAGGGGAAGATCACCGAGCACGCCTGATCGGCGACGGCCTCCGGGCCGTATCGGGAGGCGGGGCGTCCGGGGAGACCCGGGCGCTCCGCTTTTTTTGTGCCCTTGGGGGTGGCCGCTGCGCAGCGCTGGAGCCACCTTCGAGGTCTATGGGTACCCTCTTCCTGGTCAGCACCCCCATCGGCAACCTGGAGGACATCACCCGCAGGGCCGAGCGGGTCCTGGGGGAAGTCGACCGGGTTCTCGCCGAAGACACGCGGCGCACCGGAATGCTCCTGAAACACCTGGGCATTCGGCGCCCCCTCGTGTCCGTGCACGAGCACAACGAGGCCTCCCGCGTGGACTCCGTCCTGGGATGGCTGGAGGCGGGGGAGGACCTGGCCCTGGTGAGTGACGCCGGAACTCCGCTGCTCTCCGACCCCGGCGGCCGCCTGGTGCCCGCCGTCGTCGAAGCCGGACACCGGGTGGAACCCGTACCCGGACCGTCCGCGGTGCTGGCGGCGCTGGTGGGATCGGGCCTTCCCGCGGATCGGTTCACCTTCCTGGGTTTCGCCCCCCGGAAGGGGCCCGAGCGGGCGGACTTCGTGAGGACGCTCCTGGACGCGGAAGACACCACCATCCTGTACGAGTCGCCGGAGCGGCTGACCGCGCTGCTGGAGACCCTGTGCGCGGAGGGTCAGGAGGATCGCCCGGTGTGCGTGGCCCGCGAGCTGACCAAGGTCCACGAGACGTTCCGGCGCGGAACCCTCGGTGAGGCCCTGGCCTACTACCGGGAGAACCCGCCCCTCGGCGAGGTCACGGTGGTCGTCGGTGCCGCGCCTTCCCGCGCCGGCGGAGGGGATGTGGACCGGCAGGCCGTGCAGGCGCTGGCCCGCAGCCTGCTGGAGCAGGGCGAAAGCCCCAGCCGGGCGGCCCGGGAGGTTTCGAAGCGGCTGGGAGTGGCGAAGAACATGGCGTACGAGGTGATTCAGGGGATGACACAGGGGGAGACCGCGTGAAGGCGCCCTTGTTCCTCGGGACGCTGGCGCTTCTGGTGCCCGCCGGAGGCGGATTCGTCGCGGTCGACGGCCCCGCGTTCTGGGGCCCGGCTGCGGCCCCGTCTGCCCCCGTCGCGGATGGGGTCGGTCCGGGTCTCACGGGCTCCATCCCTCTGCCGGACTCCGCACTCACCATTGCCCGACTCCGCTATGACGGAGGGGGCGACTGGTACGCGAATCCCTCCTCGATCCCCAACCTGCTTACGGCCATCGGCGAGCGCACCGGTCTTCCCATGGCGGACCGCGAGTCCACGGTCTCCCTTCTCGATCCGTCGCTTCCGGATCACCCGTACCTCTACATGACCGGGCACGGGAACGTCCGCTTCAGCGACGCGGAGCGATCGGCCCTCCGGGAGCATCTGCTTTCCGGCGGGTTCCTCCACGCGGACGACAACTACGGGATGGACGAGTCGCTCCGACCGGAGCTGGAGGGACTGATTCCCGGGGCTGAACTGGTGGAGATCCCGGCGGACCACCCGGTGTTCCACGTCTTCTACGACTTCCCGGACGGACTTCCGAAGATCCACGAGCACGATGGGGGGCGGCCCCAGGCCATGGGCCTGTTCCACCGCGGCCGGCTCCTGGTGTTCTACTCCTTCGAGTCCGACCTCGGAGACGGCTGGGAGGACGCGGACGTCCACGACGACACGCAGGAGATCCGTGAGCAGGCTCTGCGGATGGGCGTGAACCTGTTCCTCTACGCACTCGGGCAGGGGGGACCGTGACCCCTCTCGGTGGTGTGGGGGGGCTCGGCTCCCGGATAGGGGCGCTCCGGGCTCGAGTCCTGCGCGTGGGCTGGCGAGCGGCCGCGGCGTGGCTGGGCGTCCTGATGATGGGGGTCCTGGTGGCCGCCTGGATCCTCGCTGGAGCCGATGGCTGGGCCCAGGGGACCGCGTGGCCACTGACCCTCGACGCCCTGCTTCTTCTCGGCGGAGCCGGTGCCGTCTGGGGTGTCCGGAGATGGGGCCACCTGGCCCTGAGCGAGTCCCGGCTGGCCCATCAGGTCGAAACCGGAGCTGGACTTCCCGCCGGAAGCGTTCGGGGACCGCTGGAGCTCGCCCGCGAGGTCCCGCCGGGGGTGTCGCCGGCCCTGGTCGCCCGCGGCGAGGAGCGGATCCTCGCCAGCCTCCCGGATGACGACGCGCTGCTCCGGGGCGGGGTGGGCGCGGGTCCCGGTCGAGTGGCCCGGCGGGGCGTCGCGGTCCTGTCGGCGGCCGCCGTGGTCGTGATGGGACTGCTCGCTCTCGGACCCGGTCGGGCCGGTCGGGCCTGGCTCGGCCTGCTGCGTCCCCTCCAGGTCGCGGCCGCTCCGGTGCTCCCCCCGCTGACGGTCAGCCCCGGGGACGTCGAACTCCTTCGGGGGAGGGCGCTGGAGGTGGAGATCCAGGCTCCTCTCCGGGATTCGGTGTTCGTCCGCTGGTCCGAAACCGGACAGCTGGAGGCCGAATCCCCCATTCCCACGCCCGCCGGATACGGCCTCCACCGGTTCAACGAGATCCGCACGGACCTCGAGTACACGGTCGTGGCTCCGGACGGGGCGGAGTCCGGTCCCTACACGGTGACCGTCCTGGACCCCCTGGTTCTCACCGACCTCCAGGTCCAGCTCCGTTTCCCGCCCCACACCGGCCTGGGGGTCGAGGAGATTCGGGGGGACCCGCCGCTGCTGCGCCTTCCACGGGGCACGAGCCTGGCCCTCCAGGGGCGATGGTCCAGGGACCTCGGTGTCGTGGGCCTGGAGCCGCTGGCAGCGGGAGACGAGCCCGGGGCGGTTCCCGACCCGGAGGACGGTGCCCGTCTCGAGCTGGATGGCGACCGTTTCGAGGGCGAGTGGACGCCTCGCGTGGGGGGTGTGTACGGCTGGGCGGTGGAGGATGCCCGCGGCCGCACGCCCGAGGAGCCGGCCCCGCCCTTCGAGATCGAGCTGGTGGAGGACGCGCCCCCGGAGATCCGGTTCGTGCTCCCGGCGGCCGACACCGCCCTTCCGGTGAGCCGCAGGCAGCCGCTGATTCTCGAAGCCGCGGACGACTACGGGCTGCGGTATCTCGAGATCGAGGCGATCCGGATCTCGTCCGCGGGCCGCCGTGACGAACCGGTCACCCAGCGCCTGGACGCCGGCGACTCCCGTCAGGTCCTCTTCCGCCCGGTCCTGGACGTGGCCTCGTGGGACCTGCTCCCAGGCGACACCGTCCGGGTCGTCGCGCGGGTCTCCGACAACCGGCCGGGTGGGCGGATCACCGAGAGCCGGGCCCTGTCGCTCTGGCTTCCCCGCGAGGCGGAGCTGCGGGAGGAGGCGGGGCAGCAGATCGAGGACGCGGCGGACCTCCTGGAGCAGCTGGCGGACCGCGCGGCGGAGCTGGGCGAGGAGACCCGGTCACTCGAGCGCCAGGCGGCGGCCGAGCAGCGGAGGACCGATCGAAACGCGGGATCCGAGTCGGGCCTGGACTTCAATGAGCGGGAGGACCTGCGGGCGGCCCTGGAGCAGGAGCAGCAGCTCCTGAACTCCGTGGACTCCCTGGCGGCGGAGCTCGAGAACCTGGGATCGGACCTCCAGGAATCGGGCCTCCCGGACCCGGAGCTCCAGGCCGAGTTGGAGGAACTCCAGCGGCTCATGGAGGAGCTGGCCGGCGAAGACCTGCAGGCCCGCATGGACTCGCTGGCCCAGAACCTCGACGACATGAGCGCCCGGGAGGCCGGAGAGTCGCTCGAGGAGATGGCCCAGCGCCAGGAGGAGCTTCGCGAGCAGCTTCAGCAGTCGCTGGAGCGGTTCCGGAAGGCTGCGGCGGAGCAGGAGTTGCGGTCCGTGACCGCGGACGCCGAGGAGCTGGCCCAGGAGAGCGAGCTGCTCGCCGAGGCCCTGGAGTCCCCCACCGACCCCGAGGCCCTGGAGGAGATGCGCCAGGACCTGGAGGAACGGGCCGAGGAGCTGGCGGCCCGGATGGAGGACCTGGAGCAGCAGATGACCGAGGCCGGCGACCCCAACGCGGGGCGGACGGCCCGGGAGGCGGGCCAGCGGACGGAGCAGGCGGCCCAGATGCTCCAGCAGGCCGGCCAGCAGATGCAGCAGGGCCAGCAGTCCCAGGCCGCGGAGCAGGCCGGCGAGGCGTCCGAGGAACTGGACCAGGCCGCCAAGGAACTCCAGGAGGCCCAGCAGGACATGGCGCAGCGCCAGATGGAGGCGATCCAGCAGGCCCTGGCCAAGACCGCGAGCGATGCCCTCGCCCTGGCCCGCCGGCAGAGCGGGCTCCGGGAGCAGATGCGCAGCGCACCGCCGTCGGAGCTGCCGGACCTGAGGGGCGACCAGGCCGATCTCATCCAGGGGCTGAGCAATCTCGCCCAGCACATCTCGCTCACGACCCAGGCCGCTCCCGGGATCGCCGAGGAGCTGTCGGCCGCCGTGGGCGCGGCGCTCCAGCGGTCCCGGGGAACGCTGGACGCGCTCGAGCGGGCCGGACGGGGGTCGGGTCCATCCCCCTACGCCGCGGCCGAGAACTCGGCCGCGGGCATGAACCGGGTGGCGCTCACCGCCCTGGCCGGCGCCGATGCGATGCAGAACCAGGCGTCCGGGTCACCGCAGGAGCAGATGATGCAGCAGCTCCAGCAGCTGGCCCAGCAGCAGGGGCAGCTCATGAACCAGACCGAGCAGGTCATGCCCATGGAGCTGAGTCCCCAGCAGATGCAGGAGCAGGCTCAGCAGCTCGCCGAGGGTCAGGAGCAGGTGGCCGGAGAGCTGGGTGAGATGTCCGAGGACCCGGGGCAGTCCGACGAGGTGCTCGGCGACCTGGAAGCCATGGCCGAGCTCGCCGAGGCCCTGGCCCGTGAACTCTCCGAGGGCCGGCTCGAGGCCGAGACCCTCGACCGGCAGGAGGAGCTGTTCCGGCGCCTCCTGGACGCTGGAAGGAGCCTGGAGAAGGACGAGTTCTCCGAGGAGCGGCAGTCGGAGGAGCCTGGAGAGGTCGTGGCCGAGGACGTGGACGCCCTGGACCTCGATGCGCTGGGCGGCGTCGGGATCCGATTCCCCACCCGGGAAGAGCTGCAGGGGCTGACACCGGCCGAGCGGCAGCTGGTCCTCCAGTACTTCGAGCGCCTCAACCGGGCCCGGGGCGGGGGAGGCGGATCGTGATTCGGCGGGGATCGATTCGGGGATGCCGATCCATGGTGGCGGGAGCGGCGGTGGTGCTGACGCTGGTCGCCGGTGCGATGCCCGGCTCTCTGGCCGCCCAGGCGGGGGCCAACGAGAGCCAGAAGCTCCGGCAGGCCGCTGCGCTGGAGAGCGTAGGGGACTATGACCAGGCCGAGCGGGTGCTGCGGGAAGTCCTGGAGGCCAACCCCGCCTCCACCGGCGGCCTGTTCGCCCTGGAGCGCGTCCTGAGGGCGGCGGGCCGGATCGAGGAGATCCTGGAGCCGGTGGACCGCTTCCTGGAGGTGGACCCCCGGGCCGCCGGACCCTGGTACCTGAAGCTCAGGGTCCTGGTCGAGACCGGGGATACCGGACGTCTCCAGGAAGAAGGCTGGGCCTGGATCGACGTGGATCCGGAGTCCGTGGATCCCTACCGCGAGGTTGCGCGGGTGTTCGAACGGGCGCTGGGTCCCGACGAGGCGCTCGCAGTCCTGGCGCGGGGCCTGGAGCACACGGATTCTCCCGAGTCCCTGGCTCTGGAGGTGGGAGACCTTCGCCTGAGGGCGGGTGACCCCCAGGGTGCCGCGCGGGAGTGGGCCCGGGCCGTCGGTCCGGCGGGCGAACAGGGCAGCGCCCTCCTCCGCCGGGTCTCCCAGCTTCAGGGCGGCCGGGAGGAAGTGGTGACGCCCCTGGTCGAGCTGCTCGGGTCGGACGACCGGACCGTGGCGCAGCGTCGGCTGGCGGCACAGCTGGCTCTGGAGGGTGGGCTCCAGGACGAGGCCATCGCTCTGTCCGAGTCGGTGGTGGACGAACTCGATCCGCCGGCGGCCCGGGCGTTCCTCACCGACCTGGCGCGCAGGGCGGAGGACCGTAGGGCGGATCGCCTGGCCCTCTGGGCCTACGACAGCCTGCGGTCCACGTCCACCACCGACAGCGAGGTCCGGGCTCTCAACCTGCGCATCGCCGAGACGGCCCTGATCCTGGGCGACACCGCCCGTGCCGTAGAGGCCCGCCGCGCGGCGGTGGGCGATCTGCCCGAGGGCTCGCCGGAGCGCCGCAGGACCCTGGCCCAGGTCATCCGCCTCGAGGCCGGGCGGGAGACGGTGGACACCGACGAGTTGCGGCGCTCGCTGGCCCGGTACCGCTCCGAGTTCCCCGAAGCGCCGGAGCTGGATGCCCTGGCAGCCGAGGTCTCCACGCGGCTCCAGGCCGAGGGCGACATGGAGGGCGCGGTGGCGGTACTGGATGGCGTCCAGGGCCCCCGGAGCGCACTCGAGCGGGCCTTCCTTTCCCTGGACAGCGAAGATCCCCGAGCGGCCCGGGCCGACCTCCTCCAGTCGCTGGACGGCCTGTCGGCCGACCGGGCCACGGAGGTGATCGCCCTCGCCCAGCTCCTGGGCGCCGCGACGCTGGAGGGAAGCCAGCTCGCCGCCGGAGCCACCCTGATGTCCCACCGCGGGGACCCCCGGGGCGCAGTGACCCTCATCCGGGAGGGTCGGGCGGATCTGGGCGGGGAGGAACAGGCGGGCCTGCTCGCTCTGGGCGGCCGGATCGCAGCCACGTCGGGTGACCCGGTCTCGGCGGTGGATCTCTATACCGCCCTGATCGAGGAGTTCCCGGCCGCCCCCGAGACCCCGGAAGCCATGATGGGGATCGCCACCATCTGGGCGCAGGACCCGGGGACCGTCGACGACGCGGCCCGCATGCTCGAGGATCTGATCCTGTCTCGTCCGAACAATCCGATCGTCCCGTCGGCCCGTCGAGAGCTGGACCGGATCCGCAGGGGGGTAACTGGATCGTGATTCGACGTGCCTTCCGCGGTCTCGCCGCTCTCGTTCTCCTGTGGATGCTGGGTGCCGCACCCCTGGCTGCCCAGTTCCTCCTGGTGCCCATGGACCGGACCCAGGCCAATCACCTCAAGGCCTACGGGCTCACCTACGCCACCCTCCAGGCCGGTGGCCGGGGAGAGTGGCTCCTGAACTATCGGGGAGGATCGTTTCTCCTTCCGGACACGGAGGGCGTTCGTCGGGAGGCCGCGCTGCGGGGCGTGACGATCGCCCCCCTCGACGCCGCGGCCGTGGCCAGCGTCCGTGCCGTGATCGCCGAGTCGAACATGGAGTCCGTGGTGCTGGAGAAGGCGCCCCGGATCGCCATCTACACGCCCCCGAACTCCGCGCCCTGGGACGACGCCGTGACCATGGCGCTGGAGTACGCCGGCATCGAGTACGAGACCGTCTGGGATCGCGAGGTGATGCGGGACGGCCTCCGCGACTTCGAGTGGCTGCACCTGCACCACGAGGACTTCACCGGCCAGTACTCCAAGTTCTACATGACCTACGCCGGTGCTCCCTGGCTCCAGGAGGAGGTCGAACGGAACCAGGAGGTCGCCCGGGAGCTGGGGTACCGCTCGGTGCCCCTGCTGAAAAAGGCCGTAGCGCGGACCATCCGCGATTACGTGGCGGACGGCGGATTCCTCTTCGCCATGTGCTCGGCCACGGAGACGATGGAGTTGGCCCTGGCCGCCGATGGGGTGGACATCGCAGCGGCCTTCTCCGACGGGACCCCCCCGGACCCCGACGCCTCGTCGCGGATGAACTGGGAACTGGCCATGGCCTTCCAGGACGCCGTGGTTCAGACCGCCCCCTCGGTCAGCGCATTCTCGGACATCGACGGCCACCAGGTGAACACTCCGTGGCGTGAGGAGCTGGGAGCGTTCACCCTGTTCGAGTTCAGTGCCAAGTTCGATCCGGTGGCGGCGATGCTCACGCAGAACCACGAGTCCGTCATATCGGACTTCTATGGGCTGACCACGTCGTTCCGACTGGACCGGCTCAAGCCCGGCTCCGTCGTCCTGGCGCAGGAGGGGAACTGGGCCAAGTACGTGCACGGGAATCACGGGGAGGGCACCTGGACGTTCTTCGGCGGCCACGATCCCGAGGACCCGGAGCACCAGATCGGGGACCCTCAGACCGATCTCTCCATCCACCCCAGCTCTCCGGGGTATCGGCTGATTCTGAACAACGTCCTCTTCCCGGCAGCCAAGAAGAAAGAGTTGAAGACGGAGTGACCCCCCACCTCCATGGCTGACACTCCCGGGCCTCTGACACTGGATCCGGACGCCGCTCGCACGATCCGTCAGGAGATCGAGCGGGCCGGCGGCCGCGAGGTGTGCTTCCTGGCCGAGGTGACGGAGGAGCGATCGGTGGTCCGACCCCGGGCGGTGGCCCGGGGAAACAGCCAGGCCGTGCTCGCCGTCGCCCGCGATGCCGCCGAGGGCCAGCTCATGATCCACAACCACCCGTCGGGTGTGCTGGATCCCTCCCCGGCCGATCTGGCGGTGGCCGCCCGGATCTTCGACGAGGGCCTGGGTTCGGCGCTGGTGGACAACCTGGCTGGGGAGCTCTACGTGGTCGTGGAGCCCCCGACGCCCCGGGTCATTCTCCCGCTCGACCCGGAGGAGCTGGAGAGCCGGCTCGCACCGGGCGGGTCCCTGTCGACGCTCTCCCCGGGGTTCGAGGACCGACCGGGACAGCGCGCCATGCTCCGGGCCGTCGTCGACACGTTCAACGACGGTGGGGTCACGATGGTCGAGGCCGGAACGGGAACCGGGAAATCCCTGGCCTACCTTCTCCCGGCTGCGCGGTGGGCCCTCCAGAACGGGGAGCGGACCGTCGTCTCCACCAACACGATCAATCTCCAGGAGCAGCTGGTGGGGAAGGACCTTCTCCTGGTGGAGCAGGTCCTGGGCGACTCCCTGCGCTGGGCCCTGGTGAAGGGGAGGGGGAACTACATCTCCATCCGCCGGGCGAGACTCGCCCTCGGGGCGCAGGACACGCTCTTCTCGGAGAGCCGGGAGGCGGATCTGGAAGCTCTCCTGGCCTGGATCGAGGAAACGGAGGACGGGTCCCTCTCCGACCTCCCTGAACCGCCCCCCGACGATGTCTGGGAGGAGGTGAAAAGCGACGGGGACATCTGTCTCCGGGCCCGGTGCCCGCACTTCCAGGAGTGCTTCTACCAGAAGAGCCGCAGGGACGCGGCCTCGGCGAACCTCCTGGTCGTGAACCACCACATGCTCTTCTCGGACCTCTCTGTCCGGATCGCCACCGACAACTACTCCTCCGCGGCGGTCCTTCCGAGCTATCGGCGCCTGGTCCTGGACGAAGCCCACAACGTGGAGGACGCCGCGACCTCCCACCTGGGCTCGGAGGTGACCCGGACGGGTCTCTATCGGGTCCTCTCCCGACTGGACCGGAAGGGAAGGGGGCTTCTGGCATCGGTCCAGAAGGAGCTGGGGAGTACCGGCAGTGACGAGGCCGCCCGTCTGAACCGGAGGGTGGAGGAGCGGCTGCGGCCGGCCCTGGGCGAGGTACGTGCCCGGGTGGATCTCCTCATGGACGCGCTGGAGCCCATGGCGGCGGGGGCGGACGGCACCCTTCGGCTGGGCTCGGAGCCGGCGGGCGAGCCGGCGGACAGGGAGGACCTTCGGGACCGGCTGGAGAGCACCCTGGACCAGATGGGCCGCCTCGAGCGGGAGCTCCGTCACCTGCGGGAGGGCATTGAGGATCACCCCGAGCTCCTGGAGCGCCTGGAGGACCGGACGCTGGATCTCCGGAGCTGCCAGCGCAGGCTGGCCGCTGCCGCCGACGGACTCCGCCGGGTACTGCTCCCCGGCCCCGACTCCGGGAGCTACGTCCGATGGATGGAGCGCCGTGGCACCCGCAATCGGTCCAACCTGGCCCTGGCTGCGGCCCCGCTGCGGCCCGGCCCCCTCCTGCGTGAGGGGCTGTTCGAGAAGGTGGAGACCGTGGTCCTGACCTCCGCCACGCTGCGGACCCGGAAGGACTTCCGCTTTCTGAGGGATCGCCTGGGTCTGGCCCCGGAGCACGGCCACCCCGGACCGGATGGACGGGTCAGGGTCGATCTGGGCGGGGTGGTCATGGATCCGTGGGTCCAACTGGAGCCGGGCCCGGGGCCGGACCTCGACTCTGGCGGCACGGAAGGCGAGCCGGCGTTCCCGGTCCGCGAGCTGGCCGTCCCGTCGCCCTTCCGGTACGAGGAACAGGCCAGCCTTCTCGTCCCAACGGACCTGGGAGACCCGGCTACCTCGGGCGCGGCCTTCGACTCGGCGACGGCCAGGTTCGTCCGGGAACTCGCCGAACGGACGGACGGTGGGATGTTCGTGCTCTTCACCTCCTTCCGGGCCCTGAGGGCGGTGGCGGCCGATCTACGGAGCCAGGGCGGGACAGCCCGATGGCCGCTCCTCGTCCACGGCGAGGGCCCGCGCTCCCGCCTGCTGGCCGAGTTCGTGGACTCGGGCCGGGCCATCCTCCTGGGCACCGCGTCCTTCTGGGAGGGCGTGGACGTTCCGGGCGACCCGCTCCGGGCCCTCGTGATCCAGCGGCTCCCCTTTCCGGTACCGACCGAACCGGTGACCGAGGCCCGGGTCGAGGCCATGGAGGCCGAGGGGCGGAACAGCTTCTGGGAGTACATGCTTCCCCTGGCCGCGCTGCGACTGAAGCAGGGCGTCGGGCGGCTCATCCGTTCCCGGGGCGATCGCGGGATGGTCGCCGTCCTGGACTCCCGCATCCTGACCCGGCGGTATGGCATGTACTTCCGCGACAGCCTTCCCCCGTTCCCCTTCGTGAAGGCACCGGCAGACGAACTGTGGGCCCGGCTCGAGGACCGCGGCATGGGGTCGTGACCCGAGGCACCGAGGGGGCCTCGTCGGCTCGGGCCCGCAGGGCGGGAAGGCCACCTTCCACGCCCTTGTCCGAAGGGGTCGGCAGCGTCAGATTTTGCCGTCCTTTCGTCACGGGATCGCGCAGGTCTCTCAGCACCGGAACACCATGGGTCGCATCTTCGGCTACGCAATCGGAATTATCTGGCTCGGACTGTCCTTTGCGGCATTCCGCTCCGCCTCCAACGGCTGGGCCTATGGAATGCCCGACTGGGGGTTCTGGTGGTCCGTCGTCGGTTCGCTGCTCGGGATCGCGGGCGTCGGCGCTCTTGTCGGCACCCACCTGACCGTCCGGGAGTCCAAGTCCTGAGCGGGGCGCCGGTGGGCGGGGACCGACTCCCCTTCCCACGGCCGTCCAAGATCATCTGCGTCGGCCGGAACTACCTGGCCCACGCCCGGGAACTGGGGAACGAGGTACCCTCCGAGCCCCTGATCTTCTTCAAGCCGCCATCGGCCCTCATCCCCTCCGGCGATCCGATCGTCCTCCCGACCGGTGTGGGCCGGGTGGACTTCGAGGGCGAGATCGGGCTGCTTCTGGCCCGGGGCGGCCGGAGCATCTCCCGGGAGGAGGCCGCCGGCTGCGTCCACGCGCTGGTCCCTCTCAACGACGTGACGGCCCGGGAACTCCAGCGCTCGGATTCCCAGTGGACCCGGGCCAAGGGGTTCGACACGTTCTGCCCGGTGGGCACCCCCATTCCGGTGAGCCCGGGGGTCCTGGAGGCCGTCGGCGTCCGGACCCTGGTGAACGGTGAAGCCCGGCAGGAGGCCCGGGCGCGAGACATGGCCTTCGATATCCCGTTCCTGATCTCGTGGATCTCGGGGATCATGACCCTCGAACCCGGGGATCTCATCGCCACCGGCACCCCCGAGGGCGTGGCGCCCCTTTCCGCGGGAGATTCGGTGACCATCGAGATCCTGGGGGCCGGGAGCGAGGTCCTGGGTTCCGTGCAGAACCCGGTCCGGGCCGCCTGAGTCCCACGGGACCCCCTGATGCTTCCCCAGCCATCGGCAGCGTTCCAGAGTCTCCCGGGGTATCCCCTGGCCGGGATTCCGGAGATGCGCCGAGCCCTGGAGGCCCGAGGCGTGGACATCATCGACATGGGGGCGGGCGATGCCGACCTGGCGCCGCCACCGGCAGCCGTGGAGATGCTCCGGGAGGCGGCGGTCGATCCGACCTACTCCCGGTACGCCTTCCAGCTGGGCCTTCCCCGGTTTCGCGAGACCATCGCCGACTGGACTCGGACCCGGTTCGGAGTCGAGGTGGACCCCTACAAGGAGGTGCTCCCCCTCATCGGATCCAAGGACGGGATCGCTCACCTGCCGCTCGTGTTCATGGATCCGGGAGACTGGGCGATCGTCCCGGATCCCGGCTACCAGGCCTACGCCGGTGGGGTCACGCTGGCGGGTGGACGGGTCCACCGGGTCCCCCTCCGTCCGGAGAACGATTTCCTGATCCCGCTGGACGCGATCCCCGACGAGGTGGTGGCGGGTGCCAAGCTCCTGTACCTCAACTACCCGAACAACCCCACGTCGGCCTCGGCTCCGGACGAGTACCTGGAGGACGCCGTCAAGTTCTGCCGGACCCACTCCATCGTCCTCGTCTACGACAACGCCTACTCCGAGGTCGCGTTCGACGGGTACCGGCCGCGCTCGATTCTCGAGTTCGACGGCGCCGGGGACGTGGCGCTGGAGTTCCACTCCCTTTCCAAGACCTACAACATGACGGGGTGGCGGATCGGCTGGGCGGTCGGGAACCCGAACCTGGTGGGCTCCCTGTCGAAGGTGAAGAGCTTCGTCGACACGGGGATCTTCAAGGCGGTTCAGGCCGCGGCGGCGGCCGCGCTGGAGTCGCACGCGGACTGGGTTCCGGGCAACATCCAGGTCTTCCAGGACCGCCGGGACGTAGCGGTGGAGGCGCTCCAGATCGAGGGGTTCGACATCCAGCCCCCCCGAGCGACGATGTACCTCTGGGTCCCGGTGCCCGGCGGAGAGGCATCCCGGGAGTTCAGCCTCCGGGCCCTCGAGCAGGAGGGTGTCATCGTGCTTCCGGGCAGCGCCCTGGGGGAAGGGGGCGAGGGCTTTTTCCGCATCGCGCTCACCGTATCGGCGGACCGCCTGAAGGAGGCGGCCGAGCGGTTGGGGCGGGCCGCCCGGGCGCGTCCCTGACGGTCATCGCGCGTCTCGCGGCCACGGAACGGAGCACAGGGGTGGTGTAGCAGTAGAAATGCGTGGACCCGACTCCGAGCCCCGGCTCTCGCCCGAAATCTCCCAGAGGTTCTGGCGCGCCCGCGATTCCCGGCGGCGCGTCTGGGCGGTGTCCCTGTCGGCGGCGATCCACGCGATTGCCATCGTGTTCTACGCTCTGGCCACCCGGGGTTTCCTGATCCCGGCAGCGGGGGTCACCTCTCTGACCACCGAGACCGTGCCCCTGGAGGGCACGCGGATCGTCCAGCTCCGGCAGGAGGAGCCGGAGGAGGAGCAGCGGCCCGCACCCCCTATCATCACCCCGGTGCCGGACGAACAGGCCCAGGCCATCCCTCGACAGCCGACCCAGCAGGCGGGAGCCGGGGAAGAGGACGAGGGTGAACCGGAGCTGGGGGAGGCCTACGCCGAGAGCCTGCGCGTCCCCGAGACCGGCGACCCCCGGATCTGGCGGTTCGTGGACCCCACTCGGGGGGAGCTGTCGGAAGCTGAACTGTACCAGCTGGCACTCGCCTATCGGCTGTCCGTCTGGTACGACTCGCTGGGGGCCGCGGAGGAGGCCCAGCGCAGGGCGCTGGACTGGACGTTCACCGACGACAGCGGTGGGAAGTGGGGCGTGTCCCCGGGTCAGATCCATCTCGGAACGCTCACCCTTCCGCTCCCCGAGCTGTTCGCGCTTCCCTCCACCCAGCGCGAGACCATCGGGCGCCGCGTCGCCGAGTGGGAGGAGATCAATCGGGCGGCCCGGACCTACGAAGTCTGGGAAAGCTGGAAGGACCGGGCCCAGGCCATCCGGGAGCGGCGCGACACCGAGCGGGCCGATACCTCCGGCGTGAGGCGCCGCAGGTAGCCCCACCGCTCAGGTCTGCGTTCCAACTTTCTTGTGGGAAAACACTTGTTTTTTCGCTCGTCGCCGCGAAGAATGGTAGGTACCCCTCCACACAGTCCCTGAGTTCTTTCGCGCCGGAGCTCCCCCCACTCCGGCTGTCTCGTGACGGAGCCACACGGTTGTCTACACGACCGGCGCGATACGGCCGAGTACTGTTCGGTGGTCTCCTGGAGGCCATGACCCGAGTGATGGGCACGGCCAAAGGATACCTGTTCCACCACGGCCCGCGGGTGGCCATGATGTCCCGTGAGCTGGCCCGCGACTTCGGCCTTTCCCGCAGGGAACAGGCTGAGATCTTCTTCGCGTCCGTGCTGGCCGACGTCGGGATGATCGGCCTGGTGGAGGATGCGTGGGAACAGCCCGTTCCCACGCTGCCCCCCCTGGATAGGAGCGAGGTGGAGCAGCACCCGGCCCGCAGCGCCGAGGCCGTGCGGGCGCTCCCCTACATGGAGGGCGTGGCCGACCTCATCCTCCACCACCATGAGTGGTGGAACGGATCGGGCTACCCGGGCGGACTGTCGGGAGACGACATCCCCCTGGGGGCCCAGATCATCCGCGTGGCCGACACCGCCGCTGCGCTGGCCCAGGCCCGCCCCCATCGGGCGGCGCTCACCGGTGACGAGATCCGCCGGACGGTAGCCGCGAACCTGGGATGTGAGTTCGGGCCGGAGGCCGGCCGCCGGTTCATCCGGCTCATGGACCGAGGGGCGGTGGGTCCGTTCGATCCCGGAATGTTCCTGCAGGCCCACCACCAGGCCGTTCAGGACCTGCTGCCCGAGGACGTCTCCACCCTCTCGATCGAGGCGCTCCTGGAGGTGCTGGGCGGGCTCATCGACGCCAAGGACCCCTACACCGGCGGACACTCCCGCCGCGTGGCGGTGCTGGCGGCCTACACGGCCCGGAACCTGGAGCTGGATTCCCGGGTGGAGGGATGGGCGCGGGCCGCCGGCCACCTCCACGACCTGGGCAAGCTGGCGGTACCCCTTCGAATTCTGTCCAAGCCCCATGCCTTGGAGAGCCTGGAGATCCAGAGCATCCGTGCGCACACCCTGGCCGGGGCCGCGATCCTGGAGTCCATCCCGTCGCTTCGCCATCTGGCCGCCGGTGCCCGGCACCATCACGAGCGCTGGGACGGATACGGGTACCCGGAGGGTCTGTCGGGAGACCGGATCCCGATCATCCCGAGGATTCTCGCCGTGTGCGACGCCTACGACGCCATGACGTCGGGGCGCGCGTATCGCTCCGCCCGCTCCCACGTCGAGGCGGTGGAGGAGATCCGGGTCGGGGCCGGGCGGCACTTCGGCCCCCGGGTGGCCGACGCCTTCCTCGGCATCCCGGACCATGCGTTCCGCGAGCTGCGTGGGGCGCCGAAAGCCCGGAAGCCGGTCATGCTCTTCCCGGTCCCCAACGGCAAGCCCTTGCGCAGGTGGGTCAGCGGGGACTGACCGGAACGCTCCGATCCGGTGGAAATCCGCCGGGGGATTGGTAGATTCCGGATCGCGCCGCAGAGCCTGAACCGGAACCACGAGTCGTCGCCGTGTCCGAGCCCCTTGCCCCCCGTCTGGACCCCGCGTCCATCGAACGTTCCATCTACGACCGCTGGATCGAGGCCGGTTACTTCAACCTGCCGGCCGACGCGGTCCTGGAGGAGCACCGGGACCCGTACGTGATCGTGATCCCGCCGCCGAACGTCACGGCGGTGCTGCACATGGGTCACGGCCTCAACAACACCATCCAGGACGTCCTCATCCGCTGGGAGCGCATGCGGGGCCGGGCGTCGGTGTGGGTCCCCGGCACCGACCATGCCGGCATCGCGACGCAGAACGTCGTCGAACGCCGTCTCCAGGCTCGCGGTACCAACCGCCACGAGGTGGGCCGGGAGGCCTTCGTCGAGGAGGTCTGGGACTTTGTCGGCGATACCGGCGGTACGATCCTGGAGCAGCTCAAGGCCATCGGCTCGTCCTGCGACTGGGATCGGACCCGGTTCACCCTCGACGAGGGTCTGAGCCGTGCGGTCCGGGAGGTCTTCGTCCAGCTGTACGAGAAGGACCTCATCTACCGGGGCGAGTACATCATCAACTGGTGCCCGCGCTGCCTTACGGCCCTGTCCAACGAAGAGGCCGAGGGCACCGAGTCCGACGGGAAGCTCTGGGACCTGCGCTACCCGCTCCACGAGGAGGCCTGGGAGGCGGCGGCAGCAGCCTACGCCGACTGGGAGGCCGCTGGAGGGTCTGAGAGCGGTTCGGAGTCCGACGGCGCCGACGCCGACGGCGAGGAGGAGGCCTCCGAGGGCCGCCCCATGGGGCTGGCCCGGGGAGAGGACGGGGCCTGGTATCTCACGGTCTCCACCACCCGACCCGAGACCATGCTGGGCGACACGGCGGTGGCCGTGAACCCGAAGGACCCCCGGTACGCCGGACTGGTGGGGGCCTCCGTGGAGCTGCCCCTGACGGGGCGGACCATTCCCATCATCGCCGACGACTTCGTCGATGCCGCGTTCGGGACGGGGATGGTGAAGGTCACGCCGGCCCACGATCCCAACGACTTCGAGATGGGACGCCGGGCCGACCTGGAGATGATCGACGTCATGACGCCCGCGGCGGCCATGAACGAGAACGCGCCCGAGGCGTTCCGCGACATGGACCGCTTCGATGCCCGAAAGGCGGTCCTGAAGGCCCTGGACGCCGAGGGGCTGCTGGCCGGGGAGAACGACCATCGGCACACGGTGCCGCACTGCTACCGGTGCGACACGGTGGTGGAGCCACGGCTCAGCGAACAGTGGTTCGTCCGCATGCAGCCCCTGGCGGAGCCCGCGCTCCAGGCGTCCCGGGACGGCACCATCAAGTTCACCCCCGAACGCTGGACCAAGGTCTACGAGGGATGGCTGGAGAACATCCGGGACTGGTGCATCTCCCGGCAGCTCTGGTGGGGGCACCGGATCCCGGTGTGGTACTGCCAGGACTGTGACGGCGTCCACGTCCTCAGGGAGGACCCGGATGCCTGCCCGGGATGTGGGAGCGCGAACCTGGAGCAGGATCCCGACGTCCTCGACACCTGGTTCTCCTCGTGGCTCTGGCCGTTCTCCACCCTGGGCTGGCCGGACGACACCCCCGACCTGAAGGCCTTCTACCCCGGCCACACGATGGTCACCGCACCGGAGATCCTGTTCTTCTGGGTCGCCCGGATGATCATGTCCGGGTACGAGTTCATGGGGGAGGCTCCGTTCACGCAGGTCTACCTGCACGGTACGGTCCGGGACAAACAGGGCCGCAAGATGTCCAAGTCCCTGGGGAACGGGATCGATCCGATCCAGGTGGTGGAGGAGTTCGGCGCAGATGCGCTTCGGTTCACGCTGATTTCGGCGGCTGCCGTGGGCACCGACATCTACCTCGACCACGAGGACCTGGAAGCCTCGTTCTCCCCCGGCCGTAACTTCGCGAACAAGGTCTGGAACGCCGGGCGCTTCACCCTCATGTCGGTGGGGGACGGCCCGGTGAAGGACATCGGCGCGGTCCGCGACGACCTGGAGGTGGCGGACCGGTGGATTCTCTCCCGGCTGTCCCACACGGCCGGCGAGATGACCCGGGAGCTGGAGAGGTTCCGCCTGCACGAGGTCGCCGACCTGGCCTACCACTTCTTCTGGGGTGACTTCGCCGACTGGTACCTGGAGCTCGTGAAGCCCCGGATCAACGGAGACTCGGGCGAGGCGAGCCGGGAGGCGGCACGGGCCACCCTGGTCCACGTGTTCGACCGGATCCTGCGGCTTCTGCACCCGCTCATCCCGTTCGTCACCACCGAGTTGTGGACCCGACTGCCCTGGCCCGAGGGGGGTGAGGCCCGACCCGAGGATCTGATCGTGGCCCCATGGCCCGAGTCGGAACCCGAGCTGGAGGACGACCAGGCCGAAGCGGGTATGATCGAGCTGCAGGAGATGGTGACCCAGGTCCGATCCCTTCGGAAGGAATACGGAGTGGGAGAGGGTCAGCGGGTCCGCATCACTCTCGCGGGCGCGAGGCCGTTCTTCCGGGAGGTGGTGGAGTCGAAGGCCGCCGCCCTGGTCCGCATGGCCAGGATTTCGGACGTGGACATGGCCGACGAAATCCCGGAAGGGATCGGCGCCCATGCCGTTCTGAAGACCGGTACGGAGGTCTTCCTGCCCCTGGAGGACCTCATCGATCTGGACCGGGAGCGCGAGCGGATCAGCGGTGAGGTCCGGCGGATCGAGGGCCAGCTGGGGGGTGTAGAGAAGAAGCTGGCGAACGACGGGTTCACATCCAACGCGCCCGCCGAAGTGGTGGAGCGGGAGCGGGAGAAGGCAGAGAGCATGCGGGAACAGCTGGACAAGCTTCTCCGCAAGCTGGAAGAGCTCGGGGGGAGCTGACCGCAGTGCGCTTTCGTCCCGCCGCCCTCGCCGCGGTCGCGCTGACCGTCCTGGCGGGGGCCTGCGCTCGTCAGGGCGCCCCTCCCGGGGGGCCTCCGGATCGGACACCGCCGGCAGTGATCTCGGTTTTTCCGGAGCAGGGGAGCCTCCTCGACGCGCCCCCCGAGAAGGTCGAGTTCCGGTTCTCGGAGCGGATCTCCGAGCGGAGCAGCGAGGGGGACCTGAACAGCGCGGTCGAGATCTCTCCCATGACGGGAGAGGTCCGGGTCCGCCATCGCAGGGACCGGCTCGAGGTGACCCTGGAGGGTGGGTTCCAGCCCGACCAGGTGTACCGGGTCCGGGTCCGCCCCCTGGTGCAGGACATGTTCCAGAACACCCTCCGGGCTCCGTTCGAAACGGTGTTCTCCACGGGGCCCGAGCTGGGGTCCACGGTCCTGGCCGGGACCGCGGTGGACCGCCTGACCCTTCAATCGGTACAGCCGACGCGGGTGAACGCGGAGTCCATGGAGGGAGGATCCGCACCCGTCCACACGGCCCTCGCCGATACCGGGGGCGTGTTCGTCCTGAGGTACATCCCCCCCGGGCTCTATCGGGTGGTGGCCTTCAACGACGTGAACCGGGATCGACAGGTCGACCCCTTCGAGTCCCAGGCCAGCGCGCTGACCACGCTGGGGGTGGCCGACACGGCGTTCCTGACGTTCCGTACCCTGGTGCCCGACACCAGCGCCGCGATCCTGGCCCGGGCCGAGGTCGGCGATTCGGCCCGGATGTCCCTGACCTTCGACGACTTCCTGGACCCGGAGTGGGTCCCGAACCTGGTCAAGGTCCTCCTGGCCGACTCCGTGGGGGATCCACCGCCGGAGGGCGTCCCCCAGCCGCCGGACTCCCTGGACCCGCTACCCCTCCCGGAGGTCGTGCAGGTGGTTCATCCCTTCCTGGTCGATTCGGTCCTCCAGGTCCGCAGGGATTCTCTCGACGCCGAGGCGAGGGAGGTGGCGCTGGAGGAGGCTCTGGCTTCGGGAGACTCGGTGGCCATCGAGCTGGCCCAGGCGGCCATCCGCGCGGCGGCCGAAATGGCCGCGCGCCGGGCCGAGGAGCGAGCGGAGCAGGAAGCGCGGGGCGAACCCGGGGGTGGAGCCCCGGCTGAGCCTCTTCCCGAGAACCGGCTCGAGGTGATCCTGGACCGCATCCTCCCGCCGGGCCGCCTGGTGAGGGTCGAAGTGACCGACGTTCGCAATATCTCGGGCCTCTCGGGCGGGGGAGGCGTGGTGGGGCTGAGCGTGCCGGTTCCGGCGGTGGCCGAGGCGGACACGGCGGCTACCGATACCCTGGCCGCGGACTCACTGCTCGCGGACACGCTGGCGGTGGACACCCTGGCGGTGGACACACTGGCCGTCGATACGCTGATTCCCGGCCCGCCGGCGACGGACACACTGGCGCCCGACCCGCTCGGGGGTGACTCGGCCGCAGCACCCGACACCGTGCCGGCCGACACGCTCAGCGCCCCGGCGGTCGTGCCCGACACGGTTCGGCCGGATACCGTGCCGCCGGACACCCTTCGGCGGGTGATCCTGAGGCCTCGGCGATGACCTCGGATCCCCGCGCCTCGCTTCCCGGGGTGGATCGCCTCCTGGCCGACCCCGCCCTGGAGCCGCTCCTGGCCGAGTGGCCCCGGGGCGTGGTGGTCCAGGCCATCCGGGGTGCCCTCGATGAGGTCCGGGCCGAGCTGGCCGACGACCTCGGCAGCCCGGTGCCGGCCGACGGCTCGGAGTGGGCGGCCCGTGTCCGGGACGTGCTCGCCGCACTGGACCGCCCGTCCCTCCGCCGGGTGGTGAACGCCACCGGGGTCGTGCTCCACACCAACCTGGGCCGGGCTCCCCTGGCGGAAGAGGCGCGGGCGGCGATGCAGGCGACGGCGCTGGGGTACTCGAACCTCGAGTTCGACCTGGAGTCGGGCCGCCGCGGTTCCCGGTATGTCCACTGCGTGGACCTCCTCAGGGAGATCACCGGAGCCGAGGACGCGCTGGTGGTGAACAACTGCGCGGCGGCGCTGGTCCTGGCCCTCAGCACGGTGGGGCGCGGGCTTGGGGTGGCGGTGAGCCGCGGTGAGCTGGTGGAGATCGGGGGAGGATTCCGCATCCCGGAGATGCTCGAGCAGGCCGGGTCCACCCTCGTTGAGGTGGGGGCCACCAACCGGACCCGGACGGGAGACTACGCCGCGGCACTCGAATCGGGCGCGGCCCGGGCCGTCCTCAAAGTCCACCGCTCGAACTTCAGAATCTCGGGGTTCACGGAGTCGGCACCTCTGACCGAACTGGTGGAGCTCGGCGCGCCCGTGGTCTACGACCTGGGCTCCGGGCTGTTCGTGCGTCCCGATGCCCTGGGGCTTCCCGAAGAACCCACCCCCATGGCGGCCGTTGCCGCCGGAGTGGACCTGGTGGTCGTGTCCGGGGACAAGCTGCTGGGCGGTCCCCAGGCGGGGATCGTGCTGGGTCGGGCGGACTGGGTCGGGCGCATGCGCTCCAACCCGCTGTGCCGTGCCCTCAGGGTCGACAAGGTCACGCTGGCCGGCCTGGAGGCCACGCTTCGCCTCTACCGCGACCCGCGCAACGCCATCGCCCGCGTCCCCACGCTGCGCATGATCTCCGCCCCGGCCGGCGAGGTGGCGGAGCGAGCCCGGGCCGTGGCGGAGGCCCTGGGCGGCGAAGGGGGACTGGACGGTGTCACGCTCTCCGTGGTCGAAGGCGCCTCGCTCGTGGGCGGGGGCACGTTCCCGGGGGTCGAGATCCCCTCCGCGCACATCCGCCTGCTGCCGGACGGGGCGGACGGCCTCCCCGACGCCGCGGAACTGGCCCGGCGGCTGCGAAGCCGGGAGCGGCCGGTGGTGGGGCGCGTCGAGGATGACGCCCTGCTCCTGGATCTCCGCACAGTGGAGCCCGGTGAGGATACCGCCCTGGTGGAAGCGCTCTCCGAGGTGACGGGCCGGTGAACGAAGGGCGACCCGCCGTGTTCCTGGACCGGGACGGCACCCTGATCGTCGAACGGGACTACCTGTCCGACCCCGACGGGGTGGAGCTGATCCCGGGGGCGGCGGAGGCCATCGCCGAGTTGCAGCGAGCGGGGTTCGCCGTCGTCCTGGTCACGAACCAGTCCGGGATCGCGCGGGGCATGTTCACTCTCGACGACTACAGGGCCGTGGCAGCGCGCCTGGAGGAGATGCTGACCTCCGCCGGGGTGACGCTGGACGGCACTTTTTTCTGCCCCCATCACCCCGACGTCTCCGGGGACTGCGCCTGCCGCAAGCCCGGGACCGGCATGCACATGGACGCATCCCGGGAACTCGGGCTCGACCCCGGACGTTCCTATTTCGTCGGGGATAAGCGGTCCGACGTGGAGGCCGCGGTTGCCCTGGGAGGGACGGGGATCCTGGTCCACACCGGGTACGGCCCCAAGGCCGATCTCTCCGGACTGGACGGGGTCCTCCGCGCTCCAGATTTGCCGGGGGCCGCGAGGTTGATTCTCCAAGGGGCGATCCGGTAGGTTTCGGGCCCCAAAATCAGGGGATCGGGCGGGATCGCCCGGTGTAGGAAAGGTCGCGGCGTCGGGTGCGCCGCGACCCCGATACAAGGAGTGAATGAAACCATGCAGATGGTTCTGACGCCGGTCGCGGCCGAGAAGGTCACCGGCTTCATCTCTGATCACGGAGGCTCGGAGGAGACCGGCCTTCGTGTGGCGGTGCTCCCGGGCGGCTGCTCGGGGTTCCAGTACGGCCTCAACATCGAGGACGGCCCCGAGGCGGATGACGAGATCATGGAGCTTCAGGGCATCAAGGTCTTCATCGATCCCTTCAGCGCCCAGTACCTCGAGGGCGTGGAGATCGACTACATCACCGGCATGATGGGCTCCGGTTTCACCTTCCGGAATCCGAACGCCGCCGGCGGGTGCGGCTGCGGGAGCAGCTTCACGGTCTGATGAGCAGCCAGGTCAAGACTCCTCTCCCGACGCTCCTCGAGTATTCCGGAATGTCCCGGGACGAGCTCGTCGCTCGTATCCGGAGCCGGAAGGAGGAGCTGAACGCCGTCATCCTCGGTCACAATTACCAGAGGGTGGAGATCCAGGAGGTCAGTGACTTCCTGGGCGATTCCCTGGGCCTGTCCCAGGAGGCCGCGGACACCGACGCCGACGTCATCGTGTTCTGCGGTGTCCACTTCATGGCCGAGACCGCCAAGATCCTGTCGCCCGGGAAGCGGGTCCTCATGCCGGACCTGAAGGCCGGCTGTCCCATGGCGGACTTCGTCACGGGCGACTCGCTGCGGCGCCTGAAGGCCCAGCATCCCGACGCGGCCGTGGTGGCCTACGTCAACTCGACGGCCGAGGTGAAGGCCGAGTCGGACATCTGCTGCACCTCGTCCAACGCGGTGCAGGTGGTGGAGTCCATCCCCGCCGAGCAGCCCATCATCTTCGTGCCCGACCGGAACCTCGCCCGCTACGTCATCGAGAAGACGGGCCGGACCAACGTCATCGCCTGGGACGGCTACTGCTACGTCCACGACGACATGGTCCTGGAGGAACTGGCGGCGGCGAAGAAGGAGCACCCGAACGCGCTGGTCGTCGTCCACCCCGAGGCCCGTCAGGACCTGCTGGAGCAGGCCGATGTCGTGACCTCCACCTCCGGCATGGTGACCGTGGCCGAGGACGAGGAGCGTCCCCTCATCATCGGGACCGAGCGGGGCCTGGTGGACCGCCTCCAGCAGGCCATGCCCGACAAGACCTTCGTCCCGCTGTCCGGCGCCGCCATCTGCGGGAACATGAAGCTCAACACCCTCGCCAAGCTGGCCTACAGCCTGGACCACGAGGAGTACGAGGTTCTCCTGGACGAGGACATCCGGGTTCGCGCCGAGGCGTCGCTCCGCCGCATGCTGGAACTGTCGGGCGGGTGGAAGCCCGCCACCGCCGAGGAAGAAGAGCTGGAGCTGGCTGGGGTCCGTCCCCAGGGCTGCGGCTGCGCCTGATCCACCTCCGCCGGAAAGGGAAGCCGCCCTGGAGATCCGCGTCTTCCCCGGTGGCCCGTTCGAACAGAACGGCTACCTCCTGATCTGCCCCGAGACCCGGACCACCCTGGTGGTGGACCCGGGCGCCACCGCCCGCGGCATGGTCGCCGCCATCCAGGCGGACGGGCTGGAGCCCCAGGCGATCGTCCTCACCCACGCCCACCTCGACCACGTGGAGGGCGTCCCGGATGTCCGGGCCGCATTCCCCGACCTGCCCATCTTCCTGCACCCGGCCGACGGCCCCCTCTACGACGCCGTGCAGGGCCAGGCGGCCATGTTCGGCCTCTCCGTGCGGGACCTGCCCCCGGTCACCGACCCGCTCTCACACGGCCAGGTTCTCGGGTTCGGAACTTGCAGCCTCGAAGTGCGTCACGCCCCGGGTCACGCGCCCGGCCACGTCATTCTCGTTTCTCACAGAGACGGGGTGGCGGTGGTGGCCGACGTGGTGTTCCGGGGCTCCATCGGGCGGACCGATCTGCCGGGCGGGAACTTCCAGCAGCTCATCGAGGCCATTCGTGAGCAGGTGCTGACCCTCCCGGGCGATACCCGCCTTCTGACGGGCCACGGGCCGGAGACCACGGTGGACCTGGAGCGAACCACCAATCCGTTCCTCATCCCGCACTACGGGGGGGACCTGGCATGACGCTACGCGCCGCGGTGTTCGCGTCCGGCGGGGGGACGAACCTCCAGGCTCTCCTGGACAACGAGACCGCCGGCGGGCCCTATCGCATCGAGCTGATCCTCAGCGACCGCGAGGACGCCGGGGCACTGGATCGCGGCCGATCGGCGGGGCGTCAGGCCCGCGTGATCCCCGTCCGTGGCCGGGATGCCGAGCAGGTGGCCGGCGAGACCGTGGTCGCGCTCCAGCAGGCCGAGATCGACGTCGTCTTCCTGGCCGGATACATGCGCCTCATTCCGGCGTCGGTGGTGGGGGTCTTCCGCCGTCGGATCCTCAACGTCCACCCCGCACTCCTGCCCTCGTTCGGAGGGAAGGGGATGTGGGGGCATCATGTCCACGAGGCGGTGCTCGCCTCGGGCGCGCGGTTCACCGGGCCCACGGTGCACTACGTGGACGAGGAGTACGATTCCGGCAGCATCCTGGCCCAGTGGCCTGTTCCGGTTCGTCCCGGAGACGACGCCGACCACCTCGGGGCCCGGGTGCTGCGCGTGGAGCACGTCCTGTATCCGGCCGTGGCCGACCATGTGTGCCGAGCCCTGGACGCCGGTGTCGAACCGGCGCCCTTCTCCCCTTCCGCGGACGTCTTCCTCCCGGCGCCGGACGTCTCCACGGATGAACTGCGGCGCCGCATCGAATCCAGCTTCAAGCGACCATGAGCACCCGACGCGCACTCCTCAGCGTTTCCGACAAATCCGGCATTGCAGAGTTTGGAAAGGCCCTGGTGGACCGGGGCTTCGAACTCCTGTCCACGGGAGGCACGGCCCGGGCTCTCCAGGAGGCCGGTCTGCCGGTGACGAAGGTGTCCGAGGTCACCGGCCACCCCGAGATCATGGACGGTCGCGTGAAGACCCTCCATCCGGCCATCCATGGACCGCTGCTCGCCCGTCTGGACCAGGAAGGGGACCGCCAGGCCCTTTCGGACCATGGATACGCCCCCATCGAGGTGGTCGCCGTGAACCTCTACCCCTTCCGCCAGACGGTCGCGGGTGGTGGCGTGGACGTGAAGGCGGCCATGGAGAAGGTGGACATCGGTGGCCCCACCATGATCCGGGCCGCCGCCAAGAACCACCGGTTCGTGTGGATCACCGTGGACCCGTCCGACTATGACGACGTGCTGGCCGCCCTCGACGCGGCTGGGGAGGACGAGGGCCCGCTTCGTCGCCGACTCGCCGCGAAGGTGTTCCGGCACATCTCATCCTATGATGCCGCGGTGGCCGCGTATCTCGAGGGGGAGGAGGCC
>JBDHIJ010000125.1:0-2422 GCA_039587435.1 Gemmatimonadota bacterium | reverse complement strand
TTGGTGGCCAGCCTGGAGACGTCGGTCCCATCCGCCATCCCGGCCACCGGCGACGCCAGCCCGCTTCCGGCGCCGGCGCCGGCCGGCTGGGCCTGCCGGGCCCGCGGCGCGATCCCCATGCCGTCGTCGCCCGATGGCGTGGGCACCCGGCGACCCGCCGCGGCCGCTGCTCCGGCCGCCGCCGCCGCACCCTGCGCGGTCTGGGCCTCGGTGGGCCCCGAGTACATGAGGCGCTGAGGCGCCCGCCGCACCGGCTGCTGCTGGAGCTGAGCCCGGAACACCAGGCCGGTCAGCGTCTTGCGGATGTCGGTCATGAGGTCCACGAACATCTCGTAGGCCTCTTTCTTGTACTCGATGAGCGGGTCCTTCTGGCCCCAGCCCCGAAAGCTGATGGACGCCTTCAGGTGGTCCAGGTCGTACAGGTGGTCCTTCCACTTGTCGTCCAGGACCTGGAGCATGATGAAGCTGGCCACCCGCTCGGCCTGGTCGCCGAACGAGTCCAGCTTCCGGTGGAAGGCCGTGCGCGCGGCCTCGAGGACCGGCTCCAGGACCTCGTCGATGGTCTCGAAGTCCGTGTCCTCGCCCTCCCCCGGGTTCTCCTCGGGCAGGGTGTCGGCCAGGATGAAGTACTCCAGGAGGAGCCGACGCCGGAGACCGGCCAGGTCCCAGGTCTCGTAGTCCTCCTCCGGTGGGCAGTACTCCAGGACCGAGGTCTGGACGGTCTGCTCGATCATCTCCCAGATCTCGCCCCGGAGATCGGCGCCACCCTCCAGCGCGAACAGGCGCAGGTCGTAGATGACCTCGCGCTGCTGGTTCATGACGTCGTCGTAGTCCAGCAGGCGCTTCCGGGCTTCGAAGTTGTTGCCCTCCACGCGCTTCTGGGCCCGGCCGATGGACTTGGTCACGAGTCCGTGGGTGATGACCTCACCCTCCTGGGCGCCCAGCTTCTCCATGGCACCGGCCACCCGGTCGCTCATGAAGAGGCGCATGAGATCGTCCTCGAGGGACAGGTAGAACTGGGACCGCCCCGGATCCCCCTGGCGCCCGGCCCGACCCCGCAGCTGGCGGTCGATGCGCCGGCTTTCGTGCCGCTCCGACCCCAGGATCTGGAGACCGCCGGGGTTGATGACGTAGTCGTCGGACTCCTTGTAGAGGTCCTTCCACTCGATGGGATCGATGGCGTGGAGCTTGTCCAGGTCCAGGTCCTTTTCCTTCGCCCAGCCCAGGGTCCGCTCCATCTTCACGCCATCGCCGAGCTTAATGTCGGTTCCCCGACCGGCCATGTTGGTGGCGATGGTCACCGCGCCCGGCTTACCGGCCTCGGCCACGATCTCCGCCTCGCTGGCGTGGTGCTTGGCGTTGAGGACGTTGTGCTTGATGCCGCGCCGTTTGAGCATCCGGCTGAACGTCTCGCTGACCTCCACGTTGGTGGTACCCACCAGCACGGGCAGGTCCATCATGTTGAGACGCTCGATCTCGTCCATCATGGCCGTAAACTTCTCCCGCTTGGTGCGGAAGATCAGGTCGTCCCGATCGTCCCGGACGATGGGCCGGTTCGTGGGGATGACCATGACGTCCAGGTTGTAGATCTGGTGGAACTCGGTCTCTTCCGTCTCGGCCGTACCGGTCATCCCGGCCAGCTTGTCGTACATCCGGAAGTAGTTCTGGATGGTGATGGTGGCCAGGGTCTGGGTCTCGCCCCGGATCTCCACCCCTTCCTTGGCCTCCACCGCCTGGTGCAGACCGTCGCTCCACCGCCGCCCGGCCATCTGACGGCCGGTGAACTCGTCCACGATGACGACGCTCCCGTCCTCGCCCAGGATGTACTGCTCGTCCTTCTGGAAGAGGGTGTAGGCCTTGAGGAGCTGGTGGATGACGTGCATCCGCTGGCTCTTGTCGGCGTACTCGGACTCCAGTTCCTGGATCTTCTCCCGCCGCTCGTCCACCGACATGGACTCGTCGGCGTTCACCTCACCGACGATCTCGGAGATGTCGGGCACGACGAACATGTCCGGATCGCCGGGGGACAGCTCCTCGATCCCCTTGTCCGACAGGTGGACGTTGTGGCCCTTCTCGTCCATGGCGAACAGGAGCAGCTCGTCCACCTCGAAGAGGCGCTTCTCCCGCATGAAGTCGGCCTCGGTCTTCTGCACCAGCTTCTGCAGGCCCGGGTCGTCGGCGAACAGCTTCAGCAGCTTCTTCTGCTTCGGCGTTCCCCGCTTCACGGCCAGGAGCTTGGTCCCGGCCTCCCACTCGTCGCCTTCCTCCAGCGCCCTCTCGGCCTCGGCCACCAGGGTGGTGGTGATCTTCTGCTGCTTCCGGTAGAGGGAGCCCACCAGGGGAGAGTACTGCTTGAACGGCGTGGCCGTGTCCCGCCCCACCGGTCCGGAGATGATGAGCGGCGTACGGGCCTCGTCGATGA
>JBDHIJ010000080.1:0-12458 GCA_039587435.1 Gemmatimonadota bacterium | reverse complement strand
GGGTTCTTCTCGATCACGCGGGCCACGGCCTGCTCACAGGCCTCCTGGGGGGAGGCGCCCTGGCGCATGAACTCCACCACCAGGAAGCACCCCACCGCACGAATCACGGCCTCGCCCCAACCGGTTGCCGTGGCTCCACCCACCGCGTTGTCGACGTAGAGGCCCGCTCCGATGATGGGCGAATCCCCCACCCGACCGTGGAACTTGAAGGCGGCACCGCTGGTGGTGCAGGCCCCGGCCAGATTGCCGGCCTCGTCGAGGGTCAGCATTCCGATCGTGTCGTGGTTCTCCACGTTGATCGGCGGCAGCTGGTCGCCGTTCTCGGCCCGCCACCGCTGCCACGCGGCCCGGGCCTCATCGGTCAGGAGGTCTTCGGGCTCGAACCCCTGAGTCAGCGCGAAGTCCAGCGCGCCCTGGCCCACCAGCATGACGTGAGGCGTCTCTTCCATGACGCGGCGGGCCACCGAGATGGGATGGCGGATGCCCTCCAGCGCAGCCACCGATCCGCAGCGCCCGCGCTCGTCCATGATGCACGCGTCGAGGGTCACCACCCCATCGCGGTCCGGAAATCCCCCGTATCCCACGGTGGTGACGGCCGGATCGGCCTCGGGGACCCGAACCCCCGCCTCCACGGCGTCCAGGGCCGAACCTCCCCCGGCCAGGATCTCCCACGCCGCGGCGTTTGCGTCCTGACCATGATTCCAGGTGGCCAGCGCAACCGGCCGAACCTGGGCGCCGGATCCGCGGGGGCCCGCCTCGGCCCCGGCCTCCGTCTGTCCCTCCGAACAGCCGGTGAGGAAGGACGGCGCGAGCGCTACGCCCACGGCGGAGTGCTTCAGGAAGGTGCGGCGATCCGACATGGGTACGTCACTCCATCAGAGGCCAAAGAACTCGGCGCGGAGGCGAACGCGCTCCAGGACTTCGTCCGGATCGGTGAGAACGAACCGAACCGAACTCCCGGGGCGAGTCTGAGCCAACCGGTCCAGCGATCCACCGATCCCAGCTTGGGATAGCCGCCAATCGTGGGGCGATCTCGCATGAACACGAGAGGCCGCCCATCTCCGGGTACCTGGACGGTCCCGTCCACGAGCGGGGTGGAGTCCAGCGATTCGGGCCCGCTCTCCAGGGCCGGACCCTCGAGGCGGACCGCAATCCGGTCGCTGGCGGGGTCCACGGTCCAGTTGGTGTTGAGCAGGGTTTCCCGGTCCTCCTCGGAGAACTCGTCCCACTCGTACCCGGGGATGAGGGGCAGGTCCGTCACGGCCTGGGCGACCGGAACGTGATCGGGGGGCACACGGGCGAGGCCGGGCTCGTCTCCTCCGGCCCAGGCCAGTTCGTCGCCGTCGGTCAGGGCACGGCCAAGGGCGCCCGTCAGCCCCTCCCGCAGCACTACGGAGGCCGAGCCGAAAGCCGTGGGCGCGTCCAGTCCGCCGGGGAAGGCCACGTATGCCCGCAGCCCTTCACCGGAGAACCCGAAGGAGAGGACGTCTCCGGCCGCGACCCGGTGCGTTCTCCACGCGGCGGCCGGCGCTCCCCCGATCCGGGCCGAACACCCCGACCCCGTCAGGGCGACGATCCCGCCCGAGGCGAACTCCAGTTCCGCCCCTCCCAGCGTGACCTCCAGGACCGGGGCCCGGGGAGCATTCCCCAGGAGGCGGTTCGCCCAGAGCGCGGCCCGCTGGTCCATGGCGCCGCCCGGCGCGAGGCCCTGCCGCCGGCCTGCCCGCCGCCCCAGGTCCTGGACGGTGAGGAGCGGGCCCGCCTTCCGGACCATGGCCCGACCCGACCCGGATCCGGCGCTCATCCGCCCTCCGCCTCGAACTCGGCCGGCGTGATCGGCCGGAAGCGAACCCGCGAGCCCGGCTGGAAGCGGGCGACGCGTTCCTCGGGGTCGGCGAACCAGGCCCGGGGCACACGCGCCACGAGCTGCCACCCACCGGGTCCGTCCGACGGATACACGCCCGTCCGCCGATCGGCGATCCCCACCGAGCCGGCCGGAACGAGCGGCCGCGGCGAGGGGTGTCGAGGACGGGCCAGTTCCCCCGCCACGTCTCCCAGGTACGGGAACCCGGGGGCGAATCCGGTGGCCAGCACGACGTACTCGCGCCAGGAGTGCAGAGCGGTCACCTCGGCGACCGTGAGACCGGCTCCCTCGGCCAGCTCCACCAGGTCCGGGGCGAGATCGGGATCGTAGCAGGCCGGCAGTTCCACCACGGCCCGGGCCCCGTCCAGGTTGGAGGCGAAGAGGGTCTCCGGATCCGCCTCCAGCGCCGCCTGGGCCAGCTCGGCCAGCGCGACCTCCACCTTCCCGCGATCCCAGTCCATCGGGTCTCCCAGCACGAGGAGCCGATTGAAGGCCGGGACCGTCTCCAGGAGCAGGTCCCCGAGCCGGTCGCGGACCCGAAGATCCAGCTCCAGCACCCGCAGGAGTCCCGCTTCGTCCGCCGGCACCGGGAGGGTTACCAGCGCTGCGGAGGGACCGGGGAACTGGATCACGGCTCGGTGGGCGGGTTCCGGGGAATCAGCTCCCGGATGCGGCGCACGGCCTCCACCGCGGACGGGTTGTCCCCGTGGACGCAGAGGGTGTCGGCCTGAACCGGCAGCGGCCCCCGGGCCGTCTCCACGAACCCGTTCACGAGGTTGGTCACGTGGGCCGTCAGCAGTTCCGAATCCATGATGACCGACCCGGGAATGGAGCGGCTCTCGAGGCGGCCGTCCGGGGTGTAGCGGCGATCAGCAAAGGCCTCGAAGGCCAGGGAGAGCCCCGTGTGGGACAGGGCATCGAGATGGCGATCCCGGTCCGGTGTCGCCTGCAGGACGAAGACCAGGGTCGAGTCCACCGCCGCCACCCCTTCGGCGAGTGCCACCAGCAGCGAATCGTCGGCCATCATGGCGTTGTAGAGGGCGCCGTGCGGCTTCACGTGATGGAGGTCGATCCCCTCCACCGCCGCCAGCGCCAGGAGAGACCCGAGCTGGCTCTGGACCTCGCGGACCAGCTGGCCCAGCGGCCAGTCCAGACGGATCCGGCCGAAGTTCCGGGGGTCCGGATAGCCGGGGTGCGCACCCGGACGAACACCGTGTTCGACGGCCAGCGCCAGCGTTTGGGCCATGGTGTCGGGATCCCCGGCGTGGCCCCCACAGGCGACGTTCGCCCAGTCGATGAGCGGCATTACCAGCTCGTCCGCTCCCTTCGACCAGGGCCCGTAGCTCTCTCCGAGGTCGCAGTTCAGGTACATGAGGGCATAATATGGGGCGGTCCCGACCCATGCACTTCCGGCATCGCCATGAATCCGTCCCTCACTCCACACCGCGCCCGCCGCCCGACCGGCGCCTCGCTCCTGGGACTCATCCTCGTTGGCCTCACCGCGGCGTGCGGCCCCACGGACGCGCCGAACTCGAGCCTGGAAGACGGGGGCGATCCACCTCGGCCGCCGGGCGTGCCCGGCTCCGACAACCACACCCACATCCAGAGTCCGGCGGGGGCCGAGGTCCTGGCCCAGCTCATGGAGATGGTGGGTCAGGGGGATCCGGAGACGGCTGCGCCCATCACCGCCGACGAGCTCATCGCGGCCCTGGACGAGGCCGGGATCCGGAAGGCCCAGGTTCTCTCGGCCGCCTACTTCTTCGGATTCCCGGGCATCGAATTCGAGGACGAGGAGGCCCGCGTCCGGCGCGAGAACGACTACGTGGCTTCCGAGGCGGCCCGGTTCCCGGACCGGCTTGTGGCGGCGTGCAGCATCAACCCCCTGTCCAACTACGCCCCGGCCGAGGTCCTCCGCTGCGCCAACAACCGCCGCGTGGCCGGCCTCAAGCTGCACCTGGCGAACTCGGACGTGGACCTCCGCGACTTCGACCATCGGCAGCGCCTCGGCCGCGTGTTCGACATCGCCGAGGCCAACGGGTTCCCGGTCCTCATCCACATGCGAACCCGGAACCCCGAGTACGGCGCGGAGGACGTGAACTTCTTCATCGACGAGGTGCTGTCTCGAGCCCCGACCCTGCCCGTGCAGATCGCCCACATGGCCGGGTGGGGCGGTTACGACCAGAACACGATCAACGCCCTCGAGGCCTGGATCTCTGCCTTCGAGGAGGGGCGAGCCAACCGCGAGCTCTACACCTTCGACCTCTCTGCCGTCGCCTACACCGTTCCCGACAGCGCGCTGGCGGAGGTCCCGTTCGATCCCCATGCTCCGAAGCCCGAGCTGCGCGATCAGATCCTCCGGCTGGGCCCGGAGCGGGTCCTCTTCGCATCGGACTGGAGCTCCATCACCCCGGGTGCAACCCTCGACGGCGTCCGGAACCAGATCGCTCTTCCCGACTCGGTGCTGGAGGTGATCCTGGGGAACGAGGGCCCCCTCCTCGCGCGGATGGGAGCGCGCGGGGTCGGTGGCACGGCAACCGGTCCGTCGGACCGGTGAACTGACGCGCAGGCGCAGGACGGTTCATGGAACTACTTCTCTGGCGCTGGAGTACGGCCGCTCAGATTACCTCGGCGATCCTCATCGCCGGGTTCTTCCTCTCCCTGGCCCGCACCACCCCCCGCGCCGAGATCCGGCCGTGGGTCCTGGCGTGGATGTCCAACCTCTGGGCGCTACTGGCCACCGTGGCCTACTGGTACCTGCAGCCGGAGAACACCCTCGCCGTCGTGGCCCTGCGGTTCTTCTACTTCAACTTCAAGACCCTCTTCCTGGTCCACCTGGTCCTCGGGGCCTACGCGTTCACCAGGCCCGGCTGGAGTCCACGACCCGCGTCGAGGGTCGTGATACCCGCGGTCGGGGTGGCGGCGGGCGTGGCCGCGGTGGTGGCCGGCAGCATCCCCGCCATCGGCGTGATCCAGCAGTCGGTCGTCGGGCTGGTCATGCCCGTCGGGGCCGTGCTCCTGATCCGGGGCCGGGTCCGTGGCGCGGCCGTCCTGATCTTCGGGCTCCTCCTCCGGGGGGCGCTGGGCCTGGTCGAGGCCTGGGGCTACGGCCAGCAGGTCCTCGGAACTGCCCTGGCCGACGCCGAGGGCACGGCCTTCCTCCTGGCCACCCACTCCTCCTTCGACACCGGGGCCGAGTGGGTCATCGTGCTGGGGAGCGTACTACTCCTGTATCGCACCATCCAGCACGACCTGGAGACCATGAACGCCGAGCTGCTCGCGACCCAGGACTCCATCCTGGGCCTGGTGGACCGCGACCCGCTCACCGGTCTCGGAAACCGCCGGCTCCTCAAGACGGTGCTGGAGAACGCCCGGCAGGATGGCGCGGCCGTCCTGTTCTTCGACCTCGATGACTTCAAGCGCATCAACGACGTATACGGGCACCAGGTCGGCGACCAGAAACTCGCGCAGTTCGCCGAGGCCCTGTCCACCACGTTCCGTCCCCTGGACACGGTGATCCGATACGCCGGAGACGAGTTCGTTGTCGTGGCGCGGGGAGCCACTCCGGAACAGGTCCTGGTCCGCATCGACCCCCTCCGCGAGCGTCTCACGGCGGAGTCGCCCGGCTCACCCCACCTCACGTTCTCCGTGGGGCACGCCTACCTGGAGCCGGGGGGCGACCCTGCGGAGACGCTCCGCCTGGCCGACGAGGCCATGTACCGGGGGAAGGGCCGGGCGGAATAGCAGAACGGGCCGCCTCCATGTCGGAGACGACCCGTTCAGGCGTTCGGGATCCGGAGGCGATCAGGCCTGCTGGACGTTCTCCGCAGCCGGACCCTTCTGGCCCTCCACGATCTCGAACTCCACCTTCTGGCCCTCCTCGAGGGTCCGAAAGCCCTCCATCTGGATGGCCGAGTGGTGCACGAAGCAGTCGTTCGAACCGTCATCCGGAGAAATGAAGCCGAAGCCCTTGTCCGGGTTGAACCACTTCACGGTACCGGTAACACGCATCATCCAACTCCTGTTGTTCGTTCGTCGGAGTCCCGGATGACCCGTCCCTCCCGACTTCTGCTGCGCGGTTCTCCCCCGCGCGGGGCAGCGGTCCCCTGACCGCCGTTCAATGCAACGGAGACGTTGGCCACGGTCCGGGGCCCAGTCGAGGACTCTCCCGTAACGAGATCGTCACGCGCCAGGGCCCCGGGCCGCCGGCCTGCGCCGGCCCGGACTAGAGGAAGCGGACCCGGCCGGTTTCCACCTCGTACATGGCGCCGGCGATGACGATGTCCCCGTTCCGCTCCAGCTCGGCCAGGATCTCGGACTCGGCCCGGATCCGGTCGATGGAGTGACGGACGTTCTCCTCGGCCACCGTGGCCGCGAGCTCGGTGGTCACCTCCAGGTCGCCATCCGCGGCGGCCCGGGCGTCGTGAGCCGGACCCACTTTGGACAGCAGCGCCGTGATGTTGCCCAGTTCGGCGCCACCGAGCGCGCTCATGACCGCGCCGCACTTCGTGTGGCCCATGACCAGGACCACCTTGGAGCCGGCCACCTTCGTGGCGTACTCCATGGAACCCAGCTGGTCCTCGTTCACCACGTTGCCGGCCACCCGGCCGGAGAAGATGTCGCCGATGCCCTGGTCGAAGACCGTCTCGGCCGGAACCCGGGAGTCGATGCAGCTCAGGACCACGGCGAAGGGGTGCTGCCCACCGGAGGTGATGTTCACCTGCTCGGAGTAATCCCGCTCAGCGGGGGTGCCGGCCAGGAAGCGGGCGTTCCCGTCCTTGAGCATCTGAAGGGCCGTCTCCGGGGTCAGGGCGGCCTGGGTTTCGGCGGTCTGGGTGGGGGCGGAAGTCGCGTTCATGTCGATCTGCTCGTGTAGAGTGTGTACAGGTCGTTTGGCGGGTTCGGTTCGGATGCGCCGCCGGTCAGGCCGCGCCAACCTCGGTGCGGGCCAGGGCCACCTTGGCGGCCTCGCTGCCCATGGGCTTGTTCAGGACGTCCTGCAGCCAGACGGCGGCGGCGTGGAAGTCCTCGAAGCAGAGCTCCTCCGGGATCAGGTCCGGGATCATGCTGATCCGCTCCGCCATCTCACGGGGCTGCCCGTGGATATCGGTGAAGACCACGGTGATCCCCTGGGCATGAAGGCCGAGGATCGCCTCTTCCAGGGCGTACAGACCGGACTGGTCCAGGTAGGGGACCTTGTCCATGCGGATGATGACCACCTCCAACTCCGTGAGCGCGGCCACGAGCTCCTGGAATCGAGTGGCGAACCCGAAGAAGAGGGGGCCATCGAGGTGCTTGATGTAGACCCGGTGCCCCTCGCGATCGATGAGGTCACCCTCGTCCGCCCAGGGTACCTCTCGGGAGAAGTCGCGGATGGGCGCGGCCTGCATCCGGTGCTCCACCACGTCGGAGATGTTCTTCATGAAGAGAAGGGCCGCCAGAACCATTCCCACGCCCACTGCGATCAGCAGGTCGACGAACACCGTCAGGAAGAGGACGATCAGCATCACGGCGGCGTCGGACTTGGGGACCGAGCGCAGGTGGCGCAGACCCTTGTAGTCGACGATCCCGATTCCGACGGTGATCAGGATTCCCGCCAGGACCGCGTTGGGGATGTTCCCCACCAGCGAGCCTAGCCCGAGCAGGACGGCCAGCAGGAACACACCGGCGATGACTCCGGAGATCTTCGTCTTACCGCCGGACTTGATGTTGATGACCGTCCGCATGGTGGCGCCGGCGCCCGGCAGACCACCGATCAGGGCGGCGCCCATGTTCCCGATCCCCTGCCCGATGAGCTCCTGGTTCGAGTTGTGGCGGGTCTTGGTCATATTATCCGCCACCACCGAGGTCAGGAGCGAGTCGATGGCCCCCAGGGCCGCCAGGGTGAGGGCGTACTCCATCACCTTGACCATGTGGTCGAAGTTGCTGAAGACCGCCACGAAGCCCAGCTGCAGATCCGGCAGCCCAGTGGGGATCGGGCCGCGGGAGTTGATCCGAAGGATGGTGTCGTCCGGGATCATGGCGGCCGCCACCAGCGTCACCGCCACCAGGGCCACGAGGGTCGACGGGACCTTCCTGGTGAATCGCGGGAAGGCGTAGATGATCGCGATGGTGCTCAGGGCCACCAGGACCGAGGTCAGGTTCACGATCTCGGGGATCATGTGCATCTCGCGGATGGTCCCCATGGGACCGCCGGCCGGCGCGCTCACGCCGAAGAAGGGGAAGATCTGCGTGATGACGATGATCACCCCGATCCCGCTCATGAACCCGGAGACTACCGGGTAGGGCATGTAGCGGATGTAGTTCCCCAACCGCATCACGCCCATCATCGACTCCAGGAACCCGGCCATCAGGAACGTGGCGATGATGATGGGGAACGCCGTCTCCAATCCGCCCGTGAAGGCGATGGCGTCCGCAATGATGAGGGCCGACACCACCGTCATCGGTGCGGTCGGCCCTGAGATCTGCGTCTTGGTCCCGCCGAACACGGCGGCCAGGATTCCGATTGCGATTGCGCCGTACAGTCCGGCGATCGCCCCCAGCTCGGTTTGCTCACCGAAGGCGAGCGCCAGGGGGAGGGCGACGATTCCCGCCGTCAGTCCTCCGAAGAGGTCCCCCCGGAAGTTCCAGAACAGTCCTTTGGCCTGGGCCATGTCCGCTTGCTCCACAACTGCGTGCCGCGGACGCCCCATCTCATTTGCAGGGCGCCGCAGCGGTTTCATAGACTCTGTGAGCGCCCGGTTACCCGGCAGCCGATTCGTGGTTTCTTTCACACGACTTGGCACTCATGTTTTGAGATGCTAGAATACCAATACATGAAATTTGTGTCAACAAACAGGACACAGGGAGGCAGTCGTGTCCGACTCCCAGCAGGCCACCTGGACCTTCTTCACGAACCACGGTCACGTGCTGCTTTGCCTGGCCGCCGATCCGGACATCACGGTCCGTGAGGTCGCGGCTCGGGTAGGCATCACCGAACGCGCCACCATCCGCATCATTGGTGAGCTGGAGGAGGGCGGGGTGCTGGAACGCACCCGCGAGGGTCGCCGGAACCACTACACCATCAACGAGAAGTCCCCGCTCCGGCACGAGCTGGAGAAGCACTGCGACGTGGGAGACCTGATCAAGATGGTGGGCGAGCCCCAGAGGGCCTGATCCCCGGAGACTCCTCGGCGCCGGCATTCCGGCGCGCCGGCGGAAGACAAAAGGGCCGTCCCCACGAGGGGGGCGGCCCTTTCCGCATGGACCTGGAGATCCGCGGTCCTACTGCGCGGCAGCCTGGCTCAGCGACCAGACGTAGGCGGCCACGGCCTCCACGTCGGCGTCGGAGAGGTTCACGCCGGCCCGCTCGGGCATCATGCCGGGGAACTCCACGGGCGTCGGGACACCGGTCTTGATGAGTTCGACGATAGAGGTGTACTCACCGTCGACGTTCAGCCAGTCGGCGTCGGTCAGGTTCGGGGCCAGCATCCCACCCACACCGTCCTGCATGTGGCAGGTGTAGCAAATGCCGGAACCGTGGAAGACGGTCTGGCCGCTGGCGACCATCTCGGTGGTCACGCCCTCGGGCAGTTCCAGGTCCATGGCCGGGGTGGCCTCGGGGGCCGGAGCCGCCTCGGTGGCGGTCGGAGCGGTCTCGCCCGGAGGGGCGGTATCAGCGCTCTCGCCACCGCAGGCGGCGAGCCCAGCCACCAGGATCAGGGCAAGCAGCCCCTTTGCGTTCGTGCGCATGGTGCGTTCTCCACGAATGGGGAGGCGGCGTCCTCCGGTACCGTAGGAAGGCTTACCGGCTCCGTAGTTTCGCCCATTTGTGAAGTTTATCACAAGCGCACGGAGGGGCAACAAAATCAAGCCGAAATACTCGACCTTGAACGGGCCTCAGCCCTGCGCTTCGAACGGTGCGGCGGGCGCCTGACCGGGTTGGTCTTCGGCGGCCTACTCCACCGGCTCACGGGTGAGAATCACGAAGTCGCCGAGCCCCTGGTGCTCCTCGCCGAACACCCCGGGGTCCTCGGTGGGTCGAGCCGCCACCACCAGAATCCGGGTCCCGGGGCGGTAGTGGACCAGCGTCTCGGGAATACCGGTGTGGTTCTCCACGTGGAACCCGCCGGCGAAGTGGACCACCAGGCCTCCATCGTTCCGGTCCAGCGCGCGGGCGATGGAATGGCCCATGGACGCATCCCACAGCGTCTGGCCGTCCAGGGGGCTCCCGCGCATGTGCTGTGCGGCGGCGCCCATCAGGGCGTCCCACTCCGCCTGGTACGCCTCGGAGGCGTCGGGATACGGAAGGGGAGGCAGGAAGCTCCTGGCCTCTTCCGAAAGCTCGTCGAGACTCGCCTTCCCCAGACGCGACGCCCGATTCACATAGCGGCGGGGAGCGTTGGCGGCGACCACCTCGAGGCCATGCACCCGGGCGAACTCCACGGCCGGCCGGTAGTCGCGGTCGTACCGTTCCCAGGGCCGCGCGCTTCGCTTGAAGTGGTCCTCGGTGATCAGGTCCGCGAGGTACTCGTCCAGTATCGACTGAACGTCGGTCTCGAACATCTCCAGAGACAGCACTACGGGCCGATCGGCCGGCCACGGGCCATCCTCCCCTTCCATGGCCGGGTGGGGGGAGGGCAGATCCGTCTGTCCCACCCGGGACCCGTGCACCATGTACACCCGCTGGAACAGAAAAGCCTGGATCTGATGGGTGGTGTAGTCCGTGTGCTCCTCACCGATGAGCACGGCGTCCGCGCTGCCGGCCGCCTGGACGATCTCCTCCAGCGATGCGGGGGTCCCGTCGGATCGGTAGACCCGGAACTCCTCGCCCTCCTCAAGTGGAGCCGCGGGGGCCGGTTCGGGAGCGACGGAAGGAGACCCTGAAGCGCACGCCGAAAGGAGAGCCGCGAGCAGGAGGGTCGAGAGTGGGTGCAGGCGCATGGTTATCGGAATCGGGTGCGGGGCCCGGAGACCCGTGGAACGGCTGTCCAAACCTACCTGCAACCGCCGGGCCGGACAGGATGCTCCTGCCCAAGAAATACTGGCCCCTGAGACGGTCGCACCCCAGACTGCCTGAGGACTCAGAACCCCTGCGACCCCTGGGGGCCCGAAGACCGGCCGCCCCCCTTTCGACCTCATGAGGAGTACCCATGTCCCAGAACCGTCGTGACTTCCTCCGGACTGCCGGTGCCGTGGGCGCCGGAATGGCCATCGGAGCCCAGCCCGCCCGGGCTTGGGATGCGCCCATCGCGTCTACGCGGAAGGTGGAGAAGGCCGCCGCCCCCATGCGGATCCTGATCATGGGGGGTACCGGGTTCATCGGTCCCCACATGGTCAACTACGCCATCGAGCGGGGTCACGAGGTCACCATCTTCACCCGCGGCAACCGGCCGGCGCCCCACCCCGATGCCGAGCATCTCATCGGAGACCGCAACAACGACCATTCGGCCCTCGAAGGCCGCGAGTGGGACGTGTGTCTCGATAACAACTGCCAGAACTACCTCTGGGCCGAGACCAGCACCAACCTCCTGAAGGATGTGGTGGAGCACTACACCTTCGTCTCGTCCATCTCGGTCTACACGGCCCAGAGCATGGGCTGGGGGAACCAGGACCGCGTCCTCTGGGAGCCCGAGATCACCCCGGACTCGGAGCGCTACACCCCCGAGGCCGGCTGGTCGCACGGAGACGAGGCGCCCTACGGCCTCATGAAGGCCCTGTCGGAGGACATCGTCCACGAGGCCTTCCCCGGGAACGCCTGCATCATCCGCCCCGGACTGATCGTGGGCCCCGGCGACCGCACCGACCGCTGGAGCTACTGGCCGGTCCGCATCGCGGAGGGCGGCGAGGTCCTGGCGCCCGGCAACCCGGACCACGCCAACCAGATCATCGATCAGCGTGACCTGACCGAGTGGATCGTCCGCGTCGCCGAGGACCGGGTCACCGGAAACCACAACGGCACCGGGCCCTACGGCCGCATGTCCATGGCCCAGATGCTGTACGGGATCCGCGGCGCCACCACCGCCGAGACCACCTTCACGTGGGTCCCCGAGGACTTCCTCCAGGCCCAGGAGCTGCGGCCGTGGGCCGACCTGCCGTCGTGGATTCCCGGTGAGCTCCTCATGTTCGTCGACATCTCCAGCGCCGTGGAAGCCGGGCTGACCTTCCGGTCACTGGCCACCACAACCGAGGACCTGCTGGAGTGGTACCACGCCCGCCCCGAGGAGGAGAAGGCCAATCCCCGGGCCGGCATGAGCCGGGAGCGCGAGGCCGAGGTGCTGGCCGCCTGGCACCGGAGTCGAGGATGACGGCCCGGAGCCGTCCCTTCCCGACCCGGACGCCGGCCTTCCGCCGCGGCTTGGGGCGAGGCGCCGCCGCGGTGACGGTCGCGCTCGTCGCCGCGACTGTCACGGCCTGCACCGGTGCGGAGGAGGGCCCGGACGACGGCACCTGGGCGCTGGACCACGTGGCCATGATGAACCAGATCGAGATCGGGCTCCTCCCGGGCATCCTCCTCGAGGGCGAGGACGCCCCCCGGTGGGAGATGGCCGACCGGATGGCCGAGTACGACGTCCCGGCGGTGAGCGTCGCCATGCTCCACGATGGCGCGGTGGTGTGG
>JBDHIJ010000079.1:0-11717 GCA_039587435.1 Gemmatimonadota bacterium | reverse complement strand
GTCGGCCCTGGTCACGGCGGCGGCCCGTGGGGTGAAGACCCAGCTCGTGGTTCCGAAGCGGAACGATTCGCCCCTCATCCAGGCGGCCAGCCGGAGCTACTACGAGCCCCTCCTGGAGGCCGGTGCCGAGATCCATGAGTACACCAAGGGACTGCTCCACTCCAAGACCATGACCGTCGATCGGAGGGGAGCCCTGGTCGGAACCGCGAACCTCGACCGCCGGAGCTTCGAGATCAACTTCGAGCTGTCGGTCCTGATCTTCGACGACGATGTGGCCAGCCAGGTGCGGGCCCTGCAGCGGTCCTACATGGCGGACTCGGAGCAGGTGGATCCGGTGGTGTTCGCCGCCCGCCCAAACTACCGGAGGATCTGGGAGAACACCTGCGGCCTGGTGAGCCCGCTGTTGTAGGCCGGGGCCCGGGCCGGGGTCTGGTCAGGCCGGGCGGCGGCCTCCGGCTCAGGCTTCGCTCGGGACCATCGGTCCGGCATGAAAGGGCGCCGGGGGGAGCTCCATCGGGACGCCCTCGGGCACCTGGGGCCGGAACTCCCGGTAGGTGACCTTCCCCCGATGAATCTCCACCAGGGTCCCCTCTTCCACCTCCTGCCACAGGCCCGTGAGGTCATCCAGCGGCTCGGACACCACGAGGACCGCGTCGTCCGAGTACCGGGAGAAGTAGGGGCTGATCTCCCTCAGGGCTGAGACGTTCCGCGAGTGGAAGAGGGTCCGGCTTCGACCCTCTGACGAGTAGCGGACCACCCAGGTCCGCGTGCCATCGCTCACCGCCACCGTCATCTGAACCGGATTCTCCACGCCGGCCGCCCGGCCGACCGTCTCCACGTGCCCGACCATCCGGGCCAGCCCGAGCGGTGGGTCCTGGGCCAGTCCGTGGGTCAGGGCCAGGTAGAACATCAGCTCGGAGTCCGTGGTCCCCTGGATGAAGGGATACAGCTCGGGGGCGACGGCGAAGTGCAGGGTCCGGCGGATGGCCACGAAGTCCTGGACCAGGCCGTTGTGCTGGAACAGCCAGTTCTGGAACTGGAAGGGGTGGCAGTTGGCGGCCTGGACCGCACCGCCGGTGCTGGCGCGGACGTGGGCCAGGAACACCGGAGCCTCGATCTGCTCGGCCAGGGTGCGGAGGTTGTGGTCGTTCCACGCCGGATGGATGCAGGTGTAGAGGCCCGGTCGCTCCACATGGCCCCCGTACCATCCCACGCCGAACCCGTCCCCGTGGAACGTCTCCTCCGACATGCTGGAGCTTCGACTCTGATGGATGAGCGAGTTCCTCGGCTTGAAGAGGAACTCGTCCAGGGCGAGGGGAGCACCGCTGTAGGCCAGCCATCGGCACATCGGAACCTCCGGGCACGAGGATACCCGGCGCCGGGGCGAGGCCGCGGCGCCGCACGGAGCAAGGCAGCAAACGGTGTGCCCGCCGACCCTCCCGCTCGCAGTATCGCTACAGGGTTGTATGAATACAGAATGGTATGTATACTGATCGTTATACATAGCCTGCGACTCCCGCACTCGCGGATCGACGCGAAGGACACGCACATGCCCTCGGCGATGAAAGCACAGTGGTTCCACATCCTCCTCAGTCTGGCGGACCGGGACCTTCACGGGACGGCCATCATGGAGGAGGTCCTGGAGCGGACGGACGAGACGGTGAAGCTCTGGCCCACCACGCTGTACGGATCCCTGCGGGACCTCTCCGAGCGGGGGTGGATCGAGGAGACCGAGCCCCCGGAGGGAGCGTCGCTGGAGGGGGGGAAGCGTCGCTTCTACCGGATCACGGACGGCGGGCGCGAGTCGCTGGCCTCGGAGGTCTCCCGGATGGAGTCCTATCTGAGAGCCGCTCGAGCCAAACAGGTGGGTGCCGCCTGATGGGTTCGGCGGAGCCGGGACGGGGCCTGGCGCTCTATCGGAAGCTCCTGCGGCTGCTGCCCAGGGAGTTCGTCGAGGGGTGTGAGGCCGAAATCCTCGAGACGGTGGAGGCGATGGTCCGGCGTCTGGGACGGGGCTCGATCCTGGCCCGGATCCGGTTCTGGACGGGGGCCTACGCGGATCTCGCAGGCCGCATCGTCGCGGAGTGGTGGAGAGTGCTGAGGGGGCCCGCGGTTCGAGACGCGGGGCTCGAGACTGAAACGAGTGGGGGGATGACGATGATGTTCGGGAACGTTTTGGCGGACCTCCGGTTCGCCTTCCGGTCGACGAGGCGGAGGCCGTTCTTCGCGATCGCCGCGGTGCTCACGCTGGCCCTGGGGATCGGGGTCAATACGACGATTTTCAGCGTGGTGGACACGCTGCTCTTCCGGCCGCTGCCCTACCCCGAGTACGAGGAACTGGTCGGGATCTGGAACGCGAACGTCGAGCGGGGCTGGAACCACACGGACGTCTCGCTGGCGGACTCCTGGGACTACTACCACCGTACCTCCGGGTTCGAGGGGATCCTCGCCTACGACCGGCGGACGGCCACGCTGACCGGCGGGGACCGCCCGGAGCGGATCAGCGGGCACGGCGTGAACTGGGATGGCCTGCCCGTGCTGGGAATCGATCCGGCCCTGGGCCGCCACTTCACCCGGGAGGACGCGACGCCGGGCGCACCCCGTGTCGCGATCCTGGGGCACGGGCTCTGGGAGCGAAGCTTCGGGAGCGACCCGGCGATCCTGGGCACCGACCTGGTGATGGAGGGCGAGACCGTCACGATCGTCGGAGTGATGCCCGCGGGATACGTGTTCCCGCAGACCATCCCGGACTTCTGGGTGCCCATCCAGGGGGACCTCCGGGATCAGCGCCGCGACAACTTCGGCAACCTCGCGGTGGCGAGGATGAAGCCCGGAGTGGAGCTGGCGATGGTCCAGGACGAGCTCGCGGAGCTTTCCCTGCGTCTCGCGGAGGAGTATCCGGAAGCCCGGGCCGGGTGGAGGTCGTACGCGGAGCCGGTCCGGGACGGGGCCATCCGGGCCGAGGGCCAGCAGATCGCGAAGGTCCTCATGGCGGCCGTCTTCCTGGTGCTGCTTCTGGCCTGCGCGAACGTGGCCAACCTGCTGCTGGCCCAGGCCGGTGGGCGTCGTTCCGAGGCGGCGGTGAGGGCCGCCCTCGGAGCGTCGCGGGGTCGCGTCGTGGCCCAGCTCCTCACCGAGTCTCTGCTGCTGGCCATCATGGGCGGCGTCATCGGGCTGATCTGCGCCCGGTGGGGAGTGGACGCCATCGTCAGCGCGCTCCCATCGGATCTCCCGATGATCTTCCAGTTCTCCACCGACTGGCGGACCGCGACCTTCGCGCTGGCGGCCACGGTGGGAGCCACCCTCCTGTTCGGCCTCCTCCCGGCGCTCCGGGTCACCGACCTCGACGGCACGGAGCTACGTGACGGAGGTCGGGGCGGCCCGAGCCGGAAGACCCTCCGGACGGGTGGTGTGCTCGTGGTGGTCCAGAGCGCGCTGGCCATGACGCTGCTGGTGGCGGGCGGAGTGATGGTGAAGAGCGTCGCGGGGATGTACGCGAAGGACCTGGGCATGGACCCGGACGGGGTTCTGACCTTCCGGGTGGGCGCTTCCGAGTCCAGGTACCCGGAAGCGGAGGACCTCGCCGTCTTCTACGAGGAGCTTCTGGAGTCGGTGGCCAGGGTGCCGGGGGTTACCCAGGTCTCCACGGTGCTCAGGGTGCCGCTTTCCGGCAGCAACACGATCGTCACGGTGGCCCGAGGGGACGCTGCCGATCCCGACGGCGCGGACGGGTTCGCCGGCCGGCTCAACTACGTGGGACCGGAATACTTCCAGACGATGGGCGCCACGCTGGTGTCGGGAGCGCCCATCGTGGCCGGGACCGAAAACGAATTCGGCGAGGGCGATCCGGTCCCGGCGGTGGTCAACCGCACGCTGGTGGAGCGCATCATGGCGGACGGACAGGATCCGGTAGGGGCGCTCCTGGCCCTGAACGGAGATCGGCCGCTGAGGGTCATCGGGGTCGTCGAGGACATCGTGGAGCGCGGCCTGGAGTCTCCGGCCGAATCCGCTGTCTACCTTCCTATGAACGCATACACGGTCCGGAACAAAGTGGTCGTGGCCCGGCTGGAGTCGGATCTCGGTGCGACCCTTCCCGCCATCCAGCGGGCGGTGTGGTCGGTGGACCCGACGGTCCCGCTGTACCAGGTCTCTCCGATGGAGGATTACATCGCTTCGCGAGTCTCCCCCTTCCGTCTGATGGCCCGGCTTCTGGGCGGGTTCGCCCTCATCTCCCTGGTGCTGGGTGGGATCGGGATCTACGGGGTCACCGCTCACTCGGTGGGTCAGCGACGCCACGAGATCGGAGTCCGGGTGGCCCTGGGAGCCGGGCGGTCCGACGTCACCTCCATGGTGGTCCGGTCGGGGCTGCGCAGGGTGGTGATCGGCATGGCCTTCGGCAGCCTCCTGGCTCTGGGTCTGGCGCAGGCCATGGCCGGGGTGCTGGTGGGGGTCTCCCCCCGGGATCCGGTCACCTACGGGATCGTCGTGGTTCTCCTCCTCGGCGTCGGGATCCTGGGCTGCTACCTGCCGGCTCGGAAAGCCGCGTCGATCAGCCCGGTGGAGGCGCTCGGCGAGGTGTGACCGCGACCGGGCCAGGGTCCGAGCGAGCCTGGCGCAGGGGACGAAAACCCTCGTCACACCTTAAGAAATCAAGGGGGGTATGGGCCCCGGACTCGGTGTTCCGTGTCCGGGGCTCTCTCTATGTTCCGTGCGCCCCGCATGGCGCGGTGGCAGAAAAGGACCCCCGTGCCGGACCACCTCATCAACCGACCCACCCGACTCCTGCGATCCGGAGCGGGTTCGGCGCTCCGGGCGCTGGCCCTCGCCGCACTGCTTCCAGGCGCGATCCTGGCCCAGCAGGCGAACGAAGGCTTGGCGCGGCCGGTGCGGCTCTCGGGGTCTTCGGCGCCGCTCGATCCCCTCTCGATCCCGAGGCCCGTCCTCCAGGCCCACCGGATCGACGATTCCGAGATCGCGGACCTGCCCATCGTCCTGGACGGTGTGCCGGACGAGGACCTCTGGTTCCAGGCCGACTCGGCCACGGATTTCGTCCAGGCCCTCCCGTTCCAGGGACTCCCGGCGAGCGAGCGGACCGTGGTCCGCGTCCTGTTCGACGGTCGAAACCTGTACGTGGGCGCCACCATGTACGACCGGGAGCCCGAGCGCCTGACCTCGCCCGGCCTCCAGCAGGACTTCTCCACCCACGACTCCGACATGTTCTCGGTAGCCATCGATTCTCACCTGGATCGGCGAAACGGAATCATGTTCGGAGTGAACCCGGCCGGGGCCCTCTTCGACGCCCAGTCGTTCGACGACTCCCGGTCGGTGAACCGGTCGTGGGAGGGCGTGGTCCACACCGGGACCCGGGTCCACGAGTGGGGATGGACCGCCGAGATGGTGATCCCATTCACCACGCTCAGGTTCGAGGAGAAGGAAGAGGGAGTGGAGTTCGGCATGAACTTCATCCGGCGGATCCGCCGGCTGAACGAGGACTCCTACTGGGCCCCGGTCTCCCGGCAGTACCGGGTGCACAAGTTCTCCCTGGCCGGCACCCTCACCGGGCTGGAGGATCTTCAGCAGGGTCGCAACCTCATGCTGAAGCCGTACGTGAACAGCTCCTACCTGGACGGATCGATCCCGGTCGATCTGGGCAGGGACGGGTGGGATCCCAACATCGGGGGTGACCTCAAGTACGGAGTCACGTCCCAGCTTGCCCTGGACCTGACGGTGAACACCGACTTCTCCCAGGTCGAGGTGGACCAGGAGCAGGTGAATCTCACCCGGTTCTCCCTCTTCTTCCCCGAGAAGAGGGATTTCTTCATGGAGGGGCAGGGGACCTACATCCTGGGGGACGTGGCCGAGAGGAACTACCGGACCGGGTCGGGGCCCACAACCTTCCGGCTGTTCCACTCGCGTCGCATCGGCCTCTCCGACGACCGCCGTCCCATCCCCATCATCGCCGGCGCCCGCATGACGGGCCGGGTCGGCGACAGCACCGAGCTCGGTGCGCTGAACATGCAGACGCAGGACTTCGGCGAGTATCCGGCCGAGAACTTCACCGTCCTCCGCCTCCGCCAGAACATCTTCGGGGGCGGTGACGTGGGGGCCATGTTCGTGAACCGACAGGCCACCGCGGCGGGGTACCGCGATCAGTACAACCGGTCCCTGGGCATCGACACCAACTTCCGGTTCTTCGACTACCTCATCCTCAACGGGTACTACGCCCGGACGGAGGACTGGGAGAAGAAGGGGGACTCCAACTCGGCATGGCTCCAGGCGGCGTGGCGGGATCCCCTCTGGGACGCCTCGGCCTACGTGAAGCACGTGGGTGACGCGTTCACCCCCGACGTGGGGTTCGTCCAGCGGACCGCCATGCGGGAGGTCTTCGGGACGTTCGGCGCCCACCCGCAGCCGGACATCCCCTGGGTGCAGGAGATGAATCCCTACGTCGATGGCCGGTACATCGAGAACCTGGACGGGGTGATCGAGACGCGGTCCATCAAGGCGGGGATCATCACCCAGTTCATTCCGGGAGACCGCTTCAGCATCGACTACGAGGAGCGTTTCGAGAGGCTGCTGACGCCCGAGAACATCGTCGGGGTCGAGGTGCCGGCCGGCGACTACAGCTTCGGCGACCTCTCCACGTCACTCTCCTTCACCGGGGCCCGCCGTCTCTCCGGTCGGGTGCGGTTTGCCACCGGAGGGTTCTTCAACGGCGACAAGACCTCCTACGGGGTCGGGGCGACGGCCCGCTACAACGAGCACCTGTCCCTGGAGCTCACCGCGGACCGGAACGACATCGTGCTGTCGGGCGAAGAGGTGGCCGCGAACGTGTACGGCGGCAGGATCGCCTTTGCGGCCAGCACGACGATCTTCCTGAGCTCCTTCGTGCAGTGGAACGAGGCCAGCGACGAACTGGTGAGCAACATCCGGTTCAACTTCATCCACTCGCCCCTGAGCGATGTGTTCCTGGTCTTCCAGGAGCGGCGGGACCTGACGGACAACCAGGTCCTGGACCGGCTGCTCACGCTGAAGGTGACGAAGCTCTTCCAGTTCTAGCCGATCGGCTCAACTCGGGCGGATCGAGCGGAGCGCGCTGAATCGGCCATGACCGCGGCCCGAACCCGCACGCCGGCGACCTCCCCGTCCTCCAGGGACACGGACACGCCGTCCACCGTTTTCTCTCCGAGTACGCGTCCCGAGTACTCCGGCAGGTTGGCAAGGCCGGAGAGGGTGGTTCCCGGCTGTGCTTCGTCTCCGGAGACGCGACCCGCCAGGGGCGCCGGAGGTCGGAACGCGATCCGGACTTCATGAAGCCGGCGCCGGGGGGCCGTCGGGTCCTGGAGGTCGATGCGGACGTGTTGGGCCGCGTAGTACGCCAGGCCGCCCCCTTCGAGATAGTAGCGGGCCGTTCCATTCCCCCAGTCGCCCATCCCGTTGTGCTCGCGGATCAGGACGGGGTCACCCGAGTCGTCGAACCAGGCGGTAAAGTCGGCCGCGTTGTCCCCCAGGACGAAGAACCCGTGCGCGACTTCCAGCGCCGATCGATCGGTCACCCGCCCCATGGCCCCCTCGGCGGCCCGGTTCAGCGCCGCGGTGTCGGCGTCCACGCCGCCTCCGCCTCCCGGCCCACAGGCGGCCATCACCAGGAGGGCCGCCGGGCCGAGCCGGCGAGAGGACGAGCGGTCTTGCGAGCGCGACGGCATGGGTGTGCTCAGTTCATGGGCGGGTGCTTCACCACCTGCCCGCCGATCATCACGAAGTTCACCTGGCCGGTGACCGAGATGTCATCCAGCGGGTTGCCCGGGACCGCGATGATGTCGGCCAGCAGCCCGGCCCGGATCACCCCACGGTCGGGCACGTCGAGCAGATCGGCGTTGTTGATGGTGGCCGTCCGCAGAGCATCCAGCTCGCTCATGCCCAGGTCGACGTAGATCCCGAACTCCCCGGCGTTCATGCCGTGCGGATAGACGGCGGCATCGGTGCCGAAGGCGATGGGCACGCCGGATGTGATCGCCTTCTGCAGGCTCGCTCGCGCCTGCGGGAGAATTTCCTCGGCCTTGGATCGGACGAGGGGCGGCAGCGCATCCAGCGGGATGGTCTCCACGAGGAAGGTCGTCGGAACCAGGTAGGTACCCCGCTCCTTCATCAGGTCCATCGCTTCGTCGTCCAGGATGGAGCCGTGCTCGATGGAGGCCACGCCGGCCTCCACGGCCGCTTTGATCCCGTCGTTCCCGTGGGCGTGGGCGGCGACCTTGATTCCGTGGCGGGCGGCCTCGTCCACCATGACCTTCAGTTCCTCGAAGGAGTACTGCTGGGCTCCCACCGGCCCCTCCATGGAGAGAACGCCGGCCGTCGCACAGGTCTTGATGACCTTCGCGCCGTGCTTGATCTGGTAGCGCGTTGCCTTCAGGACCTCGTCCACGCCATCGGCCACGCCGTCCATCCAGTTCTGCTCGCGGACTCCGGGGGCGTACCCGGTGACGTCGCAGTGACCGCCCGTGATCCCCAGGGCGTTCCTGGAGGGGATGATCCGTGGCGACACGATGGTGCCCTTTTCCCGGGCCCGCTCCATGGCCACCGTGATATCTCCGCCGAAGTCCCGCACCGTGGTGAACCCCGCCATGAGGGTGATCCGTCCGTACTTGGTCGCCTTGAAGGCGGCGTCGGCCGGTCCCTGGGTCACCTCGTCGGTGAAGGTGTCACCGTCCCCGATCTGACCCACCAGGTGGGTGTGGGCGTCCATGAACCCCGGAAGCAGGGTGACGTCTCCCAGGTCCAGGACCGCGGCGCCGTCGGGGGTCGAGCGAGGGTTCACGGCCGCGACGTGCTCTCCCTCCACCACCACGGTGACGTCGGTGAGCATCTCTCCGGACTCCACGTCCAGCATTCGGTCGGCCCGGAGGACGATGGGGCCCTCCACGTCGCCGTGGCCCTCCTGGGCTAGGACGCCCTGCGGAGCGAGGATGGGTGCGGCCAGGAGGCACGCGACCCCCAGGAGCGGGTTGAGGCGGGTACGGTCCTTCATGGGGATCCTTCGGTCAGGGTGAAGCGGGATTCGGGATGGGGCGGCCCGAGGGCAGGCGCTCAGCCCGCGAGTTCGGCGACCCCGGTGAGAAGGCGATCCACCTCCTCTTCGTTGGTGTAGCAGGCAGCCCCGGCGCGGATCAGGCCGCCATGGTCGGAGAGACCCAGCCGATCCACCACGGTGGAGGCGTAGAAATCTCCGTGGGACACGAACACGCCGAGCGCGTCGGAGAGGTGGGCTGCGGCCCGGGCGGGATCCACGCCCGCGATGGTGAAGCCCACGGTGGGGGTCCGCGCTCCGTCGGCCGGGGGCCCGTAGATCCGGACCCCTCCGATGCCGGAGAGGCCGTCGATCATCCGGATGCCCAGGGCACGGCCGCGCTCGTGTAGCGCCGCGTAGGTGGTCTCGAGGCGGGCCCGGCGGGAACCCTCCCCGCCGCTGAGGCCGGCCAGGAAGTCCACTGCGGCCCCGGCGCCCACGATCCCCTCGTGGTTCAGGGTGCCGGTCTCGAGGCGCTCCGGCATCTCGTCCGAGGCGGGGGCCACACGGGGCACGGCCCGGTCGTCGAGGATCTGGCGGCGACCCCAGAGCACCCCCAGATGCGGGCCGTAGAACTTGTAGGGCGAGCAGGCCAGGAAGTCGCAGTCGAGGGCCTGTACGTCCGGGAGTTGATGCGGGGCGGAGTGGACGGCGTCGATGAAGATTTCGGCCCCCACCCCGCGGGAGAGCCGAGAGACCCGGTCCAGATCCACCACCGTGCCCAGAGCGTTCGAGGCGCCGCAGCAGGCCACGAGCACCACGTCGTCGTCGAGCTTGGTCTCGAAATCCTCCCAGTCCAGGTCGCCGGACTCGCGGTCCATCTCCACCATCCGCACCTGGATTCCGGTCTCCCGGGCCAGGGTCTTCCACGGGTCCACGTTGGCCCGATGGTCGAGGGCCGTGACCAGGAGAGCATCCTCCGGTCCCCACTCCCACCCCAGCGCGCGGGCCAGGTGGAACGTGAGCGTGGTCATGTTGGCGCCGAACACCACCTCGTCGGCGGGGGCGTTGAGGAAATCGGCCAGTGCCTGGCGGGCGTTGGCCAGGGCCTCGTCCGTCTCGCGGCTGGTCACATACTCCCAGTGCGTGTTGGCGTTGTGGTAGAGCAGGTAGTCGGAGACGGCTTCCGCTACGGCCGTCGGAACCTGGGTTCCGCCGGGCCCGTCGAAGAAGGCCATGGAGTGGCCGGCGACCTCACGGGTGAGGGCCGGGAAATGGCTGCGAATCTGGTCGGTGGACGCGGTCATGGTGCTCTCGTGATGTATCGGGGGACGGGAAGCTAGATACCGCGCTGGCCGCAGGGAAGTCGGGCCCCAACATTGCAGGTCCTTCGCCGGGACGTTCGGCGGTGGCCCGAGCCGGGTCGCCGAGTCCGAACACCCCGGAGGACGGACCGGCCGCCGGTCAGGTGGCCCTTCGATTCAACGACAAGGAGTCGGTCATGGAGTGGGTAATGGGGCGTGTCTCGCGGTGGATGGGGACGATCGCCGCCGCGGCGGTGCTGCTGGCCGGAATGGCGGGTTCACCGACGGACGCGGAGGCGCAGGGATCGCGGCTGCTGCGGCAGCCTTCGGTCAGCGCGGACCAGATCGCGTTCGTGCACGCCAACGACATCTGGGTGGTGGGCCGTGACGGAGGGCACGCGAGGCGTCTGACCAGCGACGAGGGTGGCGAGTCCGATCCGGCCTTTTCGCCGGACGGCCGTTGGCTGGCGTTCACCGGGCAGTACGGTGGAAACCAGGACGTCTACCTGATTCCGGCCACCGGCGGACAGCCCATGCGGCTGACCTGGCACCCCGGAGCCGACGTGGTGCAGGGGTGGACTCTCGATGGCGACATCCTGTTCCGGTCCGGTCGCATGGGGCATCCCACCCGGCTGACCCAGTTCTACACCGTGCCTGTGGACGGTGGGCTGCCCATGCCGGTGGGCGCACCCCAGGCCTATCAGGGCGAACTGTCGGCCGACGGGGACTGGGTGGCCTACCAGGAGATCGGCTACTGGGACCCCGAGTGGCGGAACTACAGGGGCGGCCAGGCCCAGCCCGTGAGCGTGGTCTCCATGGACTCCATGGAGCGCATCACCCCCTCGTGGGAGGGCGAGCGGCACATGGATCCGACCTGGATGGACGGCGTGGTCTACTACATGTCGGAGCGGGACTGGGCGTCCAACGTCTGGGCTTTCGACCCGTCGACCGGTCAGGACCGCCAGATCACCTTCCACGCCGACTTCGACGTGAAGAGCCTGGACGCGGGCCATGGCGTGGTGATCTACGAGCAGGGCGGATATCTCCACGAGGTGGATCCGGCCAGCGGTGAGACCCGGCAGCTGGAGATCGAGGTGGCCGGGGACCAGAACTGGGCCCGGGTCCGCTGGGAGTCCATCCCGGCCAACCAGCTTCGGGACGCCCGCCTCTCCCCCACCGGCAAGCGGGCCATCTTCGAGAACCGTGGTGAGCTCTTCACCGTTCCGGTGGAGGACGGCAGCTGGCGGAACATCACCCGGACGCCGGGGGTGGCCGACCGCCACGCGGTGTGGTCGCCGCAGGGGGACCGGATCGCCTGGTTCAACGACGCATCCGGGGAGTACGGCCTGGTCATCGCCGACCAGGACGGATCGAACCAGCGTCGGATCGAGTTCGAGAATCCGTCC
>JBDHIJ010000078.1:0-11916 GCA_039587435.1 Gemmatimonadota bacterium | reverse complement strand
AAGGAGCCCCCCTCGCGCACCCCCCCGGTCTCGATCCCGATGCGGACCAGGTTGATCTGACCCATGAGCTTGTTGCGAAGGCTGAACGCGTAGTCCTCGTCCGAGAGCTCCAGGAGCGGTCCGAACCGGGCCACACCGGCGGCACAGACCACGGCATCCACCGGACCCACCTCCCGGTACATGGCCCGGATCTGCTCCGGCTCGGCGAGGTCCAGAACGAAGTCGCCGTCGTCGTGCGCCACCCGGACGATCTCCGGGCGGGGTTCGAGGGCGTCGACGACCGCCGAGCCGATGGTGCCGTTGAATCCGATGACGATGACGCGCATGAGCTTCCGGGGCTGGCTGTTGGACGGATGATGTCGATTGGCGGACCGGACCGCCGCACCCTAGCGTAGGGCGAGGAGGAAATCATGGACCGACGAAGCTTCATTCGAAACACCACCACCTCGGCGCTGGCGCTCTCCCTCGCCGGGACCCGGCCGGCAGGTACGCTGGCCGCGTCGAGCCCGACGCCACGGCCTGGTGCGCGTTCCGCGGCTGCGGCCGCGGGCCGCCGGAACCCCGACGCCCTGATCATGGACGCCATGGGCGAGCTGCGCCCCATCTACGAGCCCCCACTGGTCCGGGAGATGCTGGCCAGCGGCATGGACTCCATCACGGTGACCCTGTGCGACCCCAAGCCGGTAGGCGCCGAGCAGCTCGAGGTGGCCGTCAACGGGCTGCTGGAGTACGACCGCTACCTGACCGAGCACCCCGACCTCTTCGTGAAGGCGACCTCGGTGGCGCACGTCCACGAGGCCCGGGACTCGGGGCGGATGGCCGTGTTCTATCTCTATCAGAACGCCGAGCAGTTCGGCGACGACCTGGACCGGGTGGACATGTTCTACCGCCTGGGGCTCCGCTCCTCGCAGATGACCTACAACGAGCGGAACCGGGCCGGCGTCGGATGCAGGGCCGAGGGGGACGAGGGCGGCCTGACGGACTTTGGCCGGGAACTGATCGAGAAGATGAACGACGTCGGCATGCTGGTGGACCTGTCCCACGCGAACGAGCGGACCATGGCCGACACCATCGCCCATTCTTCCGCCCCGGTGATCAACTCCCACACCGGCTGCGACGCTGTCCACCCCCACATTCGGAACATGTCGGACGCCAACATGCGGGCCGCAGCCGAGAGAGGCGGGCTGATCGGCGTCTGCCAGCTCCGACCGTTCCTCACCTACAAGAAGTCCGACAACCTCCACACCTATTTCGACCACATCGATCACGCCATCCAGGTGTGCGGCGTGGAGCAGGTGTGCATCGGCTCCGACCGCGACCACCGGGTCATCGAGATGACACCCGAGTACGAGGCCGAGTTGCGGGCGGAGGAAGGAAGCCAGGTCACCAGTTCCGAACTCCCCTACTTCATCGACGAGCTCAACGGACCCCGCCGCATGGAGGTGGTCTGGTCCGGGCTGGTGGACCGGGGCTACTCGGAGGACGAGGTGGAGAAGGTCATGGGCACCAACCTGCTCCGGTTGTACGGGGAGGTGATCGGGTAGGCGGGCGGCCCCGGCCGCTCACGCCAGGCGGGATGCGATGAGCCCGACCGACGGCACGGGGTCGGCCCGACAGGCCATCGCCGCGTTGCGCCCTTCGACCCCCGTCACGTCCTCGCCATCGACCAGGATCGTGGGGGACCCGAAGCGCCGGTATGCGGAGGGTGTTCCCTGAGCGCCCAGGTCCCACTCCTCCCACACGGCCTTGCGGCCGTGGCTCTCGAGCGCCGCAGCGAGGTTTTCCCTCGCCAGGGCGGCGTTCGGACACCCCTGGAAGTAGATCAACTCAACTCGCCGGTCAGCCAACACGGCTCCGGGGAATCAAGCTCCGACGCTGACCAGGATCCGCTCGATCTCAGCGGGCTCCGGGACGCGTCCGTGAAGAACCAGAATCCCGTCCACCTTCATCGCGGGGGTCCGCATGACACCGGAGGAGGCGATCGCCATCACGTCCTCGACCTTCGTGATCTCCGGTTCCCAGCCGAGGTTGTCGGCCGCGGCTCTGGTGTTCTCCGCCAGCCGCCTGCAATTCGGGCATCCGGGCCCGTAGACGACGATGTTCATGACGCTCCTCTAGCTGATTAAGGTCCCATAAACTAATCCACTGACCGTGGCTGTGACCATAACCAGCGCGATGAATGCTGCGGTCTTTCGGGTTCCGATGACGCTCCGGATCACCAGGATGCTCGGAAGGGAGACTGCGGGCCCCGCCAGGAGCAGCGAAAGCGCCGGCCCCTCACCCATCCCATTCCCCAGTAGCCCCTGCAGGATGGGCACCTCGGTGAGGGTCGCGAAGTACATGAATGCTCCGGCGACGGATGCGATCGCGTTGGCCGCCATGGAATTTCCACCCACCGCGTCCGCGATCCACTGAGACGGGATCAGACCCTCTTCGCCGGGTCGTCCCAGCAGCAGGCCCGCGAACAGGATCCCGATGAGGAGAAGCGGCAGAATCTGCTTGGCGAAGCCCCAGGACGCCGTGAACCACTCCTCGAGTTCGCCCCCTGCCGTGCTCACCACCGCCGACAGTGCCACCGTGCCCACGACGAAGGGCACGGTCGGATTGGCGGGGAAAAGCAGGGCGGCAGCCGCCGTGGGCACGGCCGCGGCCAGCAGCCGGACCCAGGAGAGGCCGAACCAGGCCACCAGGGTGATCCCGAGGCCTGCGGCGAGTGCGGCCGTAATGACCCAGCGTGACGCGTACACGGAGGGCCAGATGCCCTCACTCGTCGGTGGACGGCCCCAGTTCGCGACGACCAGGATTCCGATCATCAGTCCGAAGTAGATGAGATGCTGGGTCAGGGTCCGAGCCCGGTGGCCGGAAGGTCCGAGATCGGTGAACGCCTTCGACCGGGCCTCCTCATCTCTTCGGAAGAGGCGGTGCATCGTGATTCCGATCACGACGGAGAAGAGTACCGCCCCCAGGGCCCGTGCCGCTCCGAGCCCCAGGCCGAGAACAGTGGCCGTGAGGGCGATGGCGAGGACGTTGACGGCCGGACCGGCGTAGAGGAAGGCTGCGGCCGGGCCGAGCCCGGCTCCCGTCATGTAGATCCCGGCGAACAGGGGAAGGACCGTGCAGGAGCAGACCGCAAGGATGGCCCCCGAAACCGACGCGACTCCATACGCCACCGCTTTCGGGGCGCCGGGCCCCAGGTACCGCAGCACGGCCTGCTCGTCGAGGAACACACCAATGGCCCCGGCAATGTAGAAGGCCGGTACCAGGCAGAGGAGCACGTGCTCTCTGGCATACCACTTCGTGAGCGCCAGAGCCTCGGTTACGGCGCCGTCGAACCGCAGATTTCCACTGGGAAGCCAGTAGAGGACCACGAACGTCCCGACGATCCAGAGGAGCGGCTTCCACTCCCTGCTCCACAGTGCGTTGATAGGCAGGGACCGCGATACCTGCTTTCCGGATGGGTCGGAGTCGACATCGACCGGGTCCGGGTCCCGGTCCGGGTCCGGGTCCGGCCTGGGCGGAGGCTCCTCGATCCCGCCCGATTCGGCTGGCCGCGTCGCCGGAGGAGCTGACACGGTCACGCCGGACCTCGCACGCTGCTCGCCGCGGCACCCGCTTCCCTCGCGGTGCGGATCTGGACCAGGAGCGGTGCGGCGTTCGCCGGGCCGGCCTGGCGGGGGAGGAGTTCCTTCAATACCCCGAGGAGCACCTGCGCTTCGTCGTCCGGGTCCCCCGGAATGTGGTAGTTCACGATCAGGCCATCCCGACGGTCCTCCAGCAGCCCGGCGTTCCTCAGGTACCGCAGATGGCGGGATGCCTTCGACTGAGTGATCCCCAGGAGCTGCTCCACCTCACAGGGGCACAGATGCCCGTGGGAGAGCAGGAGCAACATGATCTGCAGCCGGGTCGGGTCGGACAGGGCCTTGAACGTTCGGGCCAGGGATTCCATTCAGCCTCCTCGGGGTCGCTCGAACAATATACCCGTTTACGCGGGTAAACGGTAGTAGGTTCCGACGCCGCACTCGCGTCCCCTACCCCCGCCCCTTACTCTCCCGGGCCCACTGACGACCCACCCATCCGGGAGCCCTACGATGGACCGCTCGACCGCGTGGCGCCGAAGCGCCACTCGCCTTGCCACGCCCCTGCTCACCGGGGCGTTCGCTCTTCTGCTCACCCTCGCCCCTGCCCTCCCCGCCGCCGCCCAGCAGTCCCGGGACGAAGTCCTGGATGGAGCGGCCACGGACGAGGGCCTCTTCGATGTCCACAGGGTGGGCAACCGACTGATGTTCGAGATCCCCGACGACCTGCTCGGACGGGACATGATCATCATGAGCCGGTTCCACCGGGTGCAGGAGGGCCAGACCGCCGTGGGCGCGAACATGGCGCCCAACATCGTGGTCCGGTGGGAGCGCCGGGACGACCGCGTCTATCTCCGGGCGGTGTCCTACTCCAACACAGCCGATCCGGAGGACAACATCTCCACCGCGGTGGAGAATCAGAGCTTCGCGCCGATCCTCAAGTCGTTCGAGGTCGCGGCCGAGGGCGACGATACGTCCATCATCGAGGTGACCGATCTCTACATGGGCGACACCCCCGCCTTCAGCCTGCCTTCGAACCAGCGGCAGCGCATGGGCGTGCGGCGCTTCGACGCCAGCCGCAGCTGGATGGAGTGGTCGAAGAGCTTCCCGATCAACGTCGAGGTCCGCGTGGTCCGGACCTATGACGCCGCCCAGGCGCCGTCCAACACGCGGGGCGGGGCCCTCAGTTTCGAGGTCAACCACTCCATGATCCTCCTGCCCGAGGAGCCCATGATGCCGCGCATCTGGGATGAGCGAGTGGGCTTCATCAGCGTGGAGAGGACCAACTACTCCAGTGACTTCCAGGGCGTGCGACCGGAGCGCTACGCTCGGCGCTTCCGCCTGGAGCCATCCGACACGGCGGCCTTCCTGCGTGGCGAGCTCGTGGAGCCGGTGAACCCCTGGGTGTGGTACATCGATCCGGCCACGCCGGCGGAGTACGCGCCCTACATCGAGGCCGGCATCCTGGAGTGGAACGCCGGCTTCGAGGAGGCGGGCTTCAGGAACGCCGTCCAGGTGCGCCGGGCGCCCACCGAGGAGGAGGACCCGGAGTTCAGCCTCCTGGACGCCCGTTTCAGCGTCGTTCGCTACGTGCCGAGCCCGGTCCGCTCCGCAAACTCCGGAGGCGACGTGGTGGACCCCCGCTCCGGCGAGGTCCTCCGGGCCCACACCAACTTCTATCACGGGGTCAGCGAGCGCATGCGCTGGCAGCTGCTGAGTCAGGTGGCCACCGCCGCCGACGATCCGCGCTACCGCGACGACGAGCTGCCCGAGGACCTCATGGGCGAGGCCATGCGCTACGTGTCGTCGCACGAGACCGCGCACTCGGTGGGCCTGCCCCACAACCAGCGGGCCAACTTCGTCTTCCCCGTGGACTCCATCCGCGACCCCGACTTCGTGGAGCGCTGGGGGCACTCGGCCTCGTCCGTGGGACGGACCCGCTTCAACTACGCCGCCCAGGCCGGGGACAACGTCCCGCCGGAGCGGCGCATGGGTGTGTGGGACGCGTGGGCGATCAAATGGGGATACACGCCCATCATCGGCGCGGAGACGCCCGAGGATGAGTTCGAGACGCTGAACGAGTGGATCCTGGAACGACAGGACTACCCGTGGTTCCGATTCGCGTCCGCCCTCTTCGGGATGGACAACGAATGGGACCCGTATCGCATGACCGAGGGCATCAGCGACGACCCGGTGGAGGCCGCCGAGCTGGGCATGGTCAACCTGCGGGTCATGGTCGACAGCATCATGCCCTGGGTCCTGGACGAGTACGACGACTACTACGAGCTGGAGACCAACTACCTCCAGGCCCTCACCCAGTGGAACCGGTACGCCGAGCACGCGGCCAGCGCCGTGGGCGGCTCGTGGACGCACCCCAAGCGCTACGGCGAAGAGGGCTGGGTCTACACGCCGATCGAGCGGGACTACCAGCTCAAGGCCATGGCCTTCCTCGACGAGCACGTCCTGCAGACGCCGGACTGGGCGCTCAACGCCGACGTCCTCCGTCGCCTGGAGCACGCCGGCGCCGTGGAGCGCATCCGGGCCTACCAGGAGCTGGCCGTCCAGCGGCTACTCAACCACGCCCGGCTCGCGCGCATGATCGAGCACGAGGCCTTCCTGGGGGACCAGACCTACACGCCCACCGAGATGCTCGACGACGCCCGGGAGATCGTGTGGCGGGAACTGGCGTCCGGAGGAGAGATCGACACCTTCCGCCGGAACCAGCAGCGGGCCTACCTGGCCCAGGCGCACTACCTGCTTCACGAGGCCGAGTCGGACTTCTGGAGCCCGCCGGCCTCCGGCAACCTCCGGGTGGGCCGCAACAACGACCCGCCCCTCAACGCCGACCTGCACATCGCCCAGTCCGACATGCGGCCCCTCATCCGGGATCAGCTGAAGCTGCTGCGGGACGAGATTCAGGCGGCGCTGGATCGGGGGGTGAACGACCGCAACACGCGGATCCACCTGGAGGACGCGCTGGTCCGGATCGACGGGACGCTGTAGCCGGAACTCGTAAGAAAGACCCGGAGACAGAACGGCCCGTCCCAGGTGGTCCACTGGGGCGGGCCCTTCTGCGTCGCGCCGGCGAGGCCCAACTCGGTACGGCAGGTACTGGGTTCGGGGATGCCTGGCCTGCCACACACGCGGGAACCTTGCACGACTTAAATCGATATATGTAGAATAAGACCATGCGACGACTCACCCGAACCACCACGAAAGCGCTCCTCGCTTTTCTCGAGGCTCCCCGGAGCTGGCGGTATGGCTACGACCTGATGAAGGCTACGGACCTCTCGTCGGGGACCCTGTACCCCCTCTTGGCCCGACTCAGCGAGGACGGATGGCTCGAATCCCGCTGGGAGGACTCCGAACTCCCAGGGAAACCTCCCCGTCAGCTGTATCGGCTGACGGCCGAGGGTCGGGTCCAGGCCCGGCAGGCGCTGGAGCGAGCGCAGGCTTCCTGGCTCCGGCCCCCGCGGATGGAGGGAGCATGAGCGACCTCCGTAGGTCCCCGACGGCCCTGGACCGTCTGGTCCGGCGACTGGTCTCTGTGGCCCCGGCGCAGAATCGCGACCTGGTCCACGGGATGGTTGCCGAACTGGACGCGATCCCAGATCCCGGAGAACGGACTCGCTTCGCCGTGGGCGCCGTGGCCGCCGTCCTTCGCCTCGCCATCGGTGGCCTCCTTCGGACGATCGGGTTCGTGGAGTCCAGAGCTGTGCACTTCCCAGGAGGTCCGCCCATGCCCACGCCGAGTCCCCGACAACTCCTCCGGCGGCACGCCAAGCCCTTCGTTCTCTCGCTGGTTGCGCTCACGGGCCTTCTCCTGGCCAACCAGGCCGTACAGCGGGTACCTCAGTTGGCCGAGAGGGGGATGCCGACCGGCGTGATCGCTGAGGTGCTCCTGCTCTCGATCCCCTTCACACTGGCCCTCACGATTCCGATGGCCGTGTTCATCTCCGTGGCCTGGGTCTTCAATCAGTTGGGGAAGGAGGGGGTCCTGAGTCGGGCGACGAGAGAGCGCGACGGATTCCGCCGCCTCGTCGCTCCGGTCCTCGGTGCGGCCGCTGTGGTCGCCATGATGACCCTGGTGCTGAACACCCAGGTGATCCCACGGACGAATACGCTGCTCAAGACGGCAATCGTGGGGACACAGCAGGCTCCCTCCGATCGAGAGATGACGGTGGGCGAACTGCGGGAGGCCGCCCGAACGGTCCAGGGGAGCGCGGGGGTGGACGCGGCAGCGAGGGCTGCCGCCTATCAGGTCGAGATCCACAAGAAATTCGCCCTGGCCGCCGCCATCGTGCTGCTGGCGCTGGCCGGCGCGGCGATCCCGACACGCTTTCCCCGCGGGGGAATCGGGCTGGTGATCGGGGCCAGTGTCCTCGTCTTCGCCGGGTACTTCTTCTCACTCACCCTGGGCGAGAGCTTGGCGGACCGGCAGGCTGTATCCCCCTGGATCGCCATGTGGATGGCCAACGGGGCTCTGCTCGGCGCGGCGCTCATCCTCCTGCTGGGGTCCCCTCGCTCGGGTCCCGCCGAGAAGGCGGAGGCGCTGGGTATCGACGGGACGCTGTAGGGCTCCCCCACACGGAACGCCGAAGGGGGCGCGCCCGGGTTTCCGGGTGCGCCCCCTTTGTGCTGGTCCGGCGTCCTTCCGCCGGACCGGGCCGCGCTACGACACCGGCCCGTCCAGCTCCTCGATGGTGGCCGTGGACGGTCCCCGTTCCCGCTGAATCCGGCGGGCGGCGGCCTCGGCCTCCCGGAAGGCCCGGAGCAGGTTCTCGCCGGCCAGCATGCGGAGCTCCGCCTCGGTCCATCCACGGCGGGACAGCTCGATGAAGAGGTCGGGGTACGTGGACGTGTCCTCCAGGCCCACGACCACGCTGGAGATCCCGTCGAAGTCACCACCGATCCCCACGTGCTCCACGCCGGCCACGTTCTTGATGTGGTCGATGTGGTCGGCCACGTCGGACAGGGTGGCCCGGGGCGCGTTCTCCGGGGGGCCCTCGTAGGTCCGGACCGCGTCGCTGACGAAGGACGGCACGAAGGTCACCATCACGACACCCCCGTTATCGGGGAGGCGGCGCAGCACGTCGTCCGGCACGTTCCGGGCGTGGTCCGTCACGGCCCGGGCGGACGAGTGGGAGTAGATGACCGGCGCCTCGGCCACGTCGAGGGCGTCATGCATGGTGGCAGGCGAGGTGTGGGACAGGTCCACCAGCATCCCCATCCGGTTCATCTCCCTCACCACCTCCTGGCCGAACCGGGTGAGGCCGTCGTGCAGCACGTCGCCGGTCCCGGCGTCGGCCCAGTCGATGGACTGGGAGTGGGTCAGGGTCATGTAGCGGACGCCGGCGTCGTAGTAGGCCCGGAGCGCGCCCAGCGAGTTCTCGATGGCGTGTCCGCCCTCCATCCCCATGAGGGACGCGATGCGGCCGGCGCCGAACGCGGTCTCGATGTCCGAGGCCGTCAGTGCCTCCTCCAGCACGTCGGGGTACCGGTCATACAGCTGACGGGCGATGTCGATCTGCTCCAGCTGGACCTTGGCGTATCCCTCCTCGGCGACGCCGTAGGGGATATACACCGACCAGAACTGTCCGCCTACCATCCCGGCCCTGAGCCGCTCGATGTCCGTGTGGCCCGGGGCGCGGGTCCGGAGATCGTAGGCCCGCACGTCCCGGGGATGCTCGGCGTTCCGGATCGCCCACGGCAGGTCGTTGTGCCCGTCGATGAGGGGCGTGGATTCCAGGACCCGCTTCACGATGACCTCATGGTCCTGGGCCATGGCCGGGTCGGCCACGGGGGCCAGAACGAGGGCCGTCAGGCCAAGGGCGAGAGCCGTGTGAACGGTACGGACGAGGGCGCGACGCATCGACGATGCTCCTTCTTCTGCGAACGACTGTTGAGGATCTCCGACGAACATACCAAGAAATCCTGACTTGCCGCGAGGCCGGCTCCCATGCGATATGACGGGACCTTTTCAGCCCCAACCGTCCGCCCAACCCGAGTCCGTCATGACCCGTCGTACCCGCCTCCTCGCCGCAACGGCGATCACCGCCGCCGTCCCGCTGGGCCTGCTGGCCGCATCCCCGGGCGCTCCGCCCCAGGACCCCGGTCTCATCGGATTCACGGCTGACCGGGCCGAGCATCAGGCTATGTGCGAGGCCCAGTTCCTGGAGCTCCCCAGCAGCGACGGGTTCCGCGAACACCTCCGGACCATCACCTCCGAGCCTCACCCGGCGGGGTCCGAGGCCCAGAAGCGGGTGGGTGAGTACCTGGTGCAGGCCATGGATCGCGCCGGCCTGGACGCCGTCAGCCACCCCTACGACGTCTACCTGCCTGAGCTCACCGACGACGTGGAGGTCCACATCGTGACGCCGGTGGCCATGCAGCTCTCCAACAGGGAGCCCGCCGTGGAGGGCGACCCGTTCTCCGGACACCCGGACCTGCTCAACGGCTGGAACGCGTTCTCGGGAAGCGGCGACGTCACCGGCCCGGTGGTCTACGCCAACTTCGGAACCCGGGCCGACTTCGAGGCCCTGGACTCCATGGGCATCGACGTGACGGACAAAGTGGTCATCGCCCGGTACGGCGGGAATTTCCGGGGATACAAGGTGCTGTTCGCCGAGCAGCGGGGTGCGGCCGGCGTCATCATGTTCAACGACCCCGGCGAGCCTCGCGGCCCGGCCTATCCCGAGGGCCCCTGGATGACGGGCCAGACGATCCAGCGGGGCTCGGTGCTGGTGCTGCCGTGGACCGGTGACCCGCTCACCCCCTTCGAGCCGGCCCTGCCGGTGGACGGCGACCGGCAGGTGGACCGGCTGGATCCGTCCGAGATCCCGCTGCACACCATCCCGGTCCTGCCCCTGGGGTACGAGTCGGCGTCCGAGATCCTGTCCCGGATGACCGGCGATGTGGCGCCGGAGGACTGGCAAGGCGGCCTGGACCTGGACTACCGCCTCACCGGGGGCGCCGACCTGACGGTCCGGGTCCGGGTGAACCAGCCCAAGTCCCTCACCCGGGTGGCCAACGTGGTGGGGACCCTGCGGGGCAGTGAGCTGCCGGACGAGTGGTTCATCCTGGGCGCCCACTACGACCCCTGGGGCTTCGGGGCCATCGATCCCAACGGCGGGACCGCCATGCTCCTCACCCTGGCCGACGCGCTGGGTGAGCTGGCCGAGATGGGCTGCCGCCCGCGACGGTCCATCATGATCGCCCACTGGGACGCCGAGGAGTACGGCATCATCGGGTCGGTGGAGTGGGTGGAGGAGTTCCGGGAGGAACTGGAGGCCAACGCCATCGCCTACATCAACGCCGACGGGGCCGTGTCGGGCGCCAACTTCAACGCGTCGTCCTCGCCGTCCCTCAAACAGCCCATCCTGGACGCGACCAAGGCCGTGAACTACCCGGGGACCGAGGGCACGGTCTACGACTGGTGGATGGAGCGCGCCGACAATGGCGCCGAGGAGCCCCGACTCGGGAACCTGGGCGGGGGTTCGGATCACGTCGGCTTCTACACCCATGCCGGAGTACCGTCCGGATCGATGGGGTCAGGGAATCCGGGCGGGGTCTACCACTCCAACTACGACAACTTCCACTGGTTCGAGAATTTCGGGGACACCGAGTTCGTCTTCGGGCCCATGATCGCCGGCACCGACGGGATCCTGGCCCTCCGCTTCGCCAACGCCGACGTCCTGCCGTACGACGTGGTCCGCTACGCCACCGACACCCGGGTCCATGTCGAGACCCTGTACGAGGTGGCCGAGGCCCGCGGGCACGACGTGGCCTTCGAGGCCCTGCTGGCCTCCACGCACGATCTGGAGGACGCCGCTCGGGACCTGGCTGCCGCCCGGGACGCCTGGGTGGCCGGTGGGGACGTCAACCCGGCCGCGGCGGCTCGGGTGAACCGGGCCCTCATCGGCCTGGAGAAGGCCTGGCTCAACGACCGGGGGCTCCAGGACCGCCCCTGGAGCCGGTCCATCTACGTCTCCCCCGACCCGTTCAGCGGCTACGCCAGCTGGATGCTCCCCGGCCTCCGCTACGAGATCGAGACCGACGACCGGGCCGACCTGCCCGGATGGGAGCGGGTGTACGTGAACGCAATCCGCGATCTCACGAACCGCATGCGGGACGTGGAGCGGATGATCGAGGAGTCGCGGTAGGGGGAGCCGGCAGCGCGCCCAGGGCCCCGGCGCCGCCGCCAACCTCCAACGCGCCACTCGCGGGCGCTCCCCACGCCAAGAGGGCGGGGCACCACCAGGTGCCCCGCCCTCTTCCGTTGCGGGCCGGTCCAGGCGGATCGACCGATGGCGGCCGGCTACTTCGCGCCGGAGCCCCCGTC
>JBDHIJ010000124.1:0-2894 GCA_039587435.1 Gemmatimonadota bacterium | reverse complement strand
CTGACCGGACTACGACCGTGCCTTCCATTCCCGACTCCGTGCGACTCGCGGATCGCCGATTTCTGGATACCAGTCCCGCGCCGATGCTCTCAGTCGACCGCGATCGCGTTCGGGGGATGATGCTTGGGCTGGCAGTGGGTGACGCCCTCGGAAAGCACTCGGAAGGCCTGACCCCCCCTAAGCGGGAGGCCCGTTTTGGTTGGATCACGGACTACCTCCCCTCGCCATATGCCGGCGGTTCTGCCGTTGGCCTCCCCAGCGACGACTCCCAGATGGCCTTCTGGACGCTCGATGAGTTGAACGAGGCCGGGGGGTTGGATCTGGAGCGGGTGGGTGATCGCTTCAGCGCCGAACGGATCTTCGGAATCGGACACACCGTCAGGGAATGGAGCGGGCGATGGAGCGCGGGAATCCGCTGGCCCGAATGCGGCGTCCATTCGGCTGGGAACGGTGCGTTGATGCGCATCGCTCCGGTCCTGATCCCCCACCTCCGGAATCCGTCGCCTGACCTTTGGGTGGACGCGGTGAAGGCCGCGTCGCTGACCCACAACGACGCGGCGTCCAATGCCGTGTCGGTGGCCTGGATCGCGATCCTCTGGGACCTTCTGGCGAATCCCCGGAACGCTCTCCCCGAGTCCGGTTGGTGGCTCTCCCGCTATCTGGAGATCGCGGGGCCGCTCGAGGGTCCGAGTGAACACGCCCCCAAGGGTGGCGCCCTGCCCGGCTTCAGAGGGCCGATCACGGAGTACGTGGGGAGGGTGATCTCGGCAGCACGCGATCAGGACCCCGACACCGGCGATGAGTCCACTCGGATGAAGGCGGTGCTCCGGAGCTGGTACTCCGGTGCCTACCTGCTGGAGACCGTGCCCGCCGTCTTGTGGATCTGTGAGAACCTCGCGCACGATCCGGAGTCCGCGATTCTCCACGCCGTAAACCTGACCAAGGACAACGACACGGTCGCGGCGATCGTGGGCAGTGCGATGGGTGCCCTGCATGGCGAGTCGGGGCTGCCGACCCGTTGGATCGAGAACCTTACGGGTCGGACCGGGGCCGACGACGACGGCATGATGTTCCAGATCCTGGACGAAATGGAGGACGCCTGGCTGTGACGTCTCCGGGAGAATCGGACTCAGACGCCGCCCGCGACCGCGCCATCGGGAGCCTGTTGGGCCTTGCCGCAGGAGACGCCGTGGGCACGACCGTCGAGTTCAAGGCCCGCGGGACGTTCGAGCCACTCACCGACATGGTTGGAGGCGGGCCCTTCAGTCTTCCAGCGGGCGCGTGGACGGACGACACCTCCATGGCCCTCTGTCTCGGGGAGTCGCTCCTGGAGATGGCGGGGTTCGATCCGCGTGACCAGATGGAGCGCTACGTCCGATGGTGGCGGGAGGGCCACTGGAGCAGCACCGGGCGCTGCTTCGACATCGGGATGACGGTCTCTGGCAGCCTTCGACGTTTCCAGGCAACCGGAGAGCCCTTCGCGGGACCCACGGCGCCCGACACCGCGGGCAACGGAAGCCTGATGCGGCTGGCTCCGATCGCGATCCGATACCGCAATGATGCGGAGGACCTGGAGCGAATGGCCGCACTCTCCAGCCGGACCACCCACGGGGCCCAGACGTGCGTGGACGCTTGTCGGCTGTTCGCCCGGTTGCTCGCGTTGGCGTTCACCGCTGAGAGCCGGGGAGGGTTGTTGGAGGCCCTCCCGTCGTGGGAATTCGATCCGAAACTCCACAGCGAAATCGACAGGATCCGGACCTCGGACATTCCCTCGACTCCTGAGAGCCGGATCAGGGGGAGTGGATACGTCGTGGAGTCGCTCGAGGCGGCCCTGTGGAGCTTCTTCACGACCGCGTCCTTCGAGGAGGCGGTGCTCCGCGCGGCCAACCTGGGAGATGACGCCGACACCACGGCCGCGATCTGCGGCCAGATTGCCGGCGCGCATTACGGGTCTTCAGCCATTCCCAGCCACTGGCTCGAGCGGATCGTGATGCGGGAGGAGATCGAAGAGATGGCGGGCCACCTCTTCGAGGCCGGACGCTAGTCCCCGTCCTCCGTGACCTGCCGGACCACCTCCAGGATCTCGTCCTCGTCCAGGAGCCGCTCGGACTCCTTGGCCAGCGCGAGCACGGCCTGGACCACGTCCTGTGAGGTGGGGAGCTCTCGGCTGCGGAGGTAGTGGATGACGTTCGATCCTCCGGACATGTGTCCGATCTCGATCTCCTGCTCGCGGCCCACCCAGCTGGCGGGGACCCCGGAGTAGACCCGGTCCGCGAGCCAGGATTCCCCTCTTTTCTGGGCCTTGATCACAGCGGCGGCATGGACCCCCGTGGCCGTGCGGAAGGCGTCCCGGCCCACGATGGGTGTGTTGACCGGCACGGGGACCCCCACGGCCTTGGATACGACGGAGACGTACTCGGGCAGCGTCGTGAGGTCGTCGTCCCGCCAGCCCAGCAGCTTCAGGCCGTCCCGTGGACCCGGGTGGCCCCGGCCTCCAGGGCGGCGAGGGTGTTGGCCACGTCCAGGCCCCGGTCCCGGTGGCCGTGCCAGTCGATGCCGACCTCGTCTTCGACGCCCAACTCCACGGTGAGGCGCTGGACCCAGCGGACCAGGTTGCGCACGCCGCTCGGGACGGCGGCCCCCACCGTGTCGCAGAGACAGAGCCGCCTGGCCCCCGCGTCCACCGCTGCCGTGAGCAGGACCCGGAGGTCGTCGGGGTTGGCCCGGATCGTGTCCTCGGTGACGTACATCACCTCCAGCCCCTCGGCGACGGCGAACTCGATCGCGTCGATGGTGTGACGGAGGATGCGGGCCAGGTCCCACTCCTCGGCGTACTGGCGGATGGGGCTGGAGCCGATGAACACGCAGGCCTCGATGGGTACCCCGGTCTTCTG
>JBDHIJ010000016.1:0-61864 GCA_039587435.1 Gemmatimonadota bacterium | reverse complement strand
GGCCAGCCGATGAACGTGAGGACCTCTCGGAGCCAGGCACCTTCGGGCAGCGCGAACCTGGCCACGCTCTGTGCCGCGATCAGGAGCACGGGCACCAGGATGGGCGCGTAGGACCAGGCCGTGGACGGGAGCACGTCGTCGCCGGATTCAGGGTCGTCGCCGGCCGCCGGGTCCGCTCCGGTCCCTGAGGTCCCGAGATCGGCCGACAGCACGGCCATGACCTCCGACTCCCGGAACTCCTCGGACGGCTGGGTCGCGATCCGGGGGCCCACGATGAACTGACCCCAGATCCAGCCCGCGATGGATCCGACCAGGCACGCGATGGATCCGAAGATGATGGTGGCGCCGATGTCCGCCCCGACGAGGGCCGCGGCGGCCAGCGGCCCCGGGGTTGGGGGTACGATGGCGTGGGTCAGCTGCAGGCTGCCCACCAGTCCGATGGACATGGTCCCCATCCCCACGCCCATGGCGTGGGCCGCCGAGTGGACCAGGGGATTCAGAATCACGTAGGCCACGTCGGAGAAGATGGCCACGCCCAGGATGAACCCGGTCAGGGTCAGGGCGAAGGGCATCCTCTGAGTCCCGACCAGCCGCACCATGGACCGGGTGATGACCTGGATGGCCCCGGTATGGCGCAGCCCTTCGGCGATGATGGATCCCAGCACGATCACCACGCCGATCTGGCCCAGCGTGTTGCCGAAACCGGTCTCGAACGCGTCGATGAAGTTGTTGCGCTCCACTCCCGGCAGGACGCCGAAGAGCAGGATCGGCAGCAGGAGCGCCAGGAAGACGTGCCACTTCCAGCGGGCGATGAGAAGGAGCAGAAGAACGACGCTGCCGGCGAAGCCCAGGAGGGCGACGGCGACGTTGGTGGTAACGGCGGTGGCGGGGTCCAACGGTGGTCCCTCCGTCAGGCTTCGGAGGTGGCGGCGAGGTATTCCATGGCCGCGGCCACCCCGCCCGAGGAATGAGGCACGCCGGCCAGGCCCAGTCCCATCTCCACGCCCCCCAGGGTCCCCACCAGCGTGAGGTCGTTGAAATCGCCCAGGTGCCCGATGCGGAACACGCGGCCCAGGACCTTGCCCAGGCCCTTCCCCAGCGACATGTCGAACCGTTCCAGGATGAGAGCCCGGAGGGCATCGGCGTCGTGCCCGTCGGGCAGCCAGACGGCGGTCAGGGCGTTGGAATGCTCGTCCGGGTTCTGACAGCAGGTCTCCAGGCCCCAGGTCGCCACCGCCCGCCGGGTCGCCTCGCCATAGCGGGCGTGTCGCGCCCACAGTCGATCCAGCCCCTCAGCCTGGATCATGTCCAGCGCCACCTCCAGCCCGTACAGCAGGTTGGTGGGCGGGGTGTAGGGGTAGTACCCGGACTCATTCATCCGGAGAATGGGCTCCCAGTCCCAGTAGGACCGGGGGAGGGTGGAGGTGGCCGAGGCCTCGATGGCCCTCGGGCTGACGGCGTTGATGCTCAGTCCCGGAGGAAGCATGAGCCCCTTCTGCGAAGCGCCGACCATGACGTCCACGCCCCACTCGCTGTGTCGGTACTCGGCCGAGCCGAGAGACGAGATGGTGTCGACCAGCAGAAGCGCCGAGTGTCCGGCCGCGTCCATGGCCTCGCGGACCAGCGGGATCCGGCTCGTCACGCCGGTGGAGGTCTCGTTGTGGACGGCCAGGACCGCCCTGATGGCGCCGGACGTATCGGCCCGCAGGTGGTCCTCGATGGCCTGCGGATCGATGCCGGATCGCCAGTCGCCCTCGATCCAGTCCACCTCCAATCCCATCCGCTCGGCGATCTCCCGCCACTTGGTGGCGAACTGCCCGGTCTCGTAGGCCAGCACCCGGTCGCCCGGCGAGAGCGTGTTCACCAGCGCGGCCTCCCAGGCGCCGGTGCCGGAGGCCGGGTAGAGGAGAACGGGGTCGTCGGTGAGGATGACCTGGCGGAGCTGCTCCTGGATCCGGAGCGCGAGCCGTCCGAACTCCGGTCCCCGATGATCCATGGTGGGCCGGCTCATGGCCCGAAGCACCCGGTCGGGCACGTTGGAGGGCCCCGGGATCTGGAGGAAATGTCGGCCGGCTTTGCCGGGGCTGGACTCGCTCATGGCGGTCTCCGCGGGTGGGCCCCACCCGGGGCCCGGTTACGCAGGGGTTCAGCTCTGTGACAGGGTACGGTGGCGGGGGCCTGCAGGACAGGAGCGGCGGGCGCGGGCGGCGGATCCCGAATCGAGAGCGCCCCCGGCACGAGGGTGCCGGGGGCGCTCGGTCCGCGCTGGCGTAGGGCCCAGGGGGGTTGGGCGGGTGACTCCGAGGAGATCAGTGACCGGCCGTTGTCACGAGCCGCCCACCCTCTCCGAACGGGGTGCCCATGGGTCCGTACCAGCGCACTGACCGGGCGTTCTCCATCCCCAGTTCGAACTCGATGTTCACGCCCATCTCGATTCCGAAGGCCTCGCCGCCCCGGTACAGCCGGGGGTTGAACAGGTCGGTACCAGCGGGGACGAGATCGAACACCAGATCGTCCAGGCCCGGGTGGATGCCGAAGGGCATCCGCCCCTTGAGCATCCCGTCCTCCTCGAACACTTCGAACGTGCCGGAGTCGGGCCAGCCCAGGCCGGGGGTCATGTGGAGATCGTAGTTCCCGACGTAGAGAGCCCGCTCGTCCGGCGTCATGGCCACCGGCTGCGACGGCTGGACCTCGACCTGGAGCGGAACCGCGGTGGTGCCCCACTGCATCTGCAGGATGGCCGCGTCTCCCCGGACGTTGGGGAACGACCAGGTGAGCATCTCCACGTGGGCGAGCTCCACCGGCTCGGCGGAGATGTGAATCTGGGCGTCGGTGGAGTCGGGCTTGTGGAAGTGGAAGATCTCGGGGTTGTCGTTGAGCGTGATGGTGAACCGGTCCTCCCGGGGGATGGCCCACACGGAGTAGGTCCCGGCCGGGACGTCCACTCCGTTGATGCTCAGGTCCTTCGAAACCTCGAGGGTGGTGGCCCAGTTCGCGCCCGGCGTCCAGACGACGCCCCAGGGGACGATCCCGCCGAACAGGTCCCGGCCCTTGGCCACGGGACGGTAGTACTCCAGCGCCAGGGTCGTGCCGTCGAGGGTCTGGGAGATCGTGGCCTTTTCGCTGGCCCGGATCTGACCGGCGCCCTGCTCGGGCGAGGTCACCATGAATGAGAACGCCAGGACCATGATAGCCAGGGCGAAGAGCATATAGCGTGCGACGTGCTTCATCTTTCTAAACCTCCGCAGGGAGTCGTTGATGCCCTCTCGATGGGGTCGCCCATGCAAGGCGCAGACTCCCGGGAGATCCGCTCACGGGGCTCGCACGGTCCCGTGAGTGGGCTTCGAAGCGGGCCCGTGCGGGCCCTCCGTCACTGACTGACCGGTCGGCCCTCCCGGCCCAGCTGCATGTGGAGGTAGGACAGGGTCAGGGCCAGTGCTTCGGCCCTCTGCTCAGGCGTTACGCCCGACCCGTGGCCTCCCTCCACGTTCTCGAAGTAGAGGGTCTCGTGGCCCTGGCCGAGCATCTTGGCGGCCATCTTGCGCGCGTGGCCCGGGTGGACCCGATCGTCCCGGGTGGTGGTGAAGATGAAGGGTCGGGGGTAGTCCACTCCCTCATGGACGTTCTGGTACGGCGAGTACCGGGAGATGTACTCCCACTCCTCCGGGATGTCCGGGTCGCCGTACTCCGCGATCCAGCTGGCGCCCGCCAGGAGCAGGTGGTAGCGCTTCATGTCCAGGAGAGGCACCTGGATCACCACGGCGTTGAAGAGGTCGGGTCGCTGGGTCATGGCCGCGCCGACCAGCAGGCCCCCGTTGCTCCCGCCCTGGATACCGAGGTGTTCGGGGGAGGTGATCCCCCGGGACACCAGGTCCTCACCCACGGCGATGAAGTCGTCGTAGGCCCGCTGGCGGTTCTCCTTCAGGGCCGCCTTCCACCACGAGGGCCCGTACTCCCCACCACCCCGGATGTTGGCCAGGACGTAGACCCCACCGCTCTCCACCCAGCCCTTCCCGGTGGTACCGAGGTAGCTGGGGGTGCGTGAGATCTGGAACCCTCCGTAGGCGTACATGAGGGTCGGGTTGGTCCCGTCCATCGGCGCGTCCTCGTGGCGAACCACGAAGTAGGGCACCCGCGTGCCGTCGGCGGACGTGGCGAAGAACTGCTCGGTGACCAGGTCGTCCGAGGCGAACTGTTCGGGGAGCCGTCGGACCTCCCGAACGGAGCCATCCTCCTGCGCGAGGTACAGGGTGGTCGGCTGCGTGAACGAGCTGAAGGTAAAGAAGAAGCGTCCCTTCTCGGGGGAGGCGGCCGCGATGCTCACGGCACCCATGTCCGGCACGTCGATCGGCTCACCGATCCATCGTCCACCCACGAGACGATACCGGTACGGCTGGCTCTGTACGTCGGTGAGCTGGTTCACCAGGAGGTAGTCCCGGGTCACCGCGATCCCGTTGATGGTGGAGCGGTCGTCCGGCTCGACGACCGTGGCGATGTCCCTGGATCCCGCCAGGTACTCCCGGAGCGGAGCGCTGACCACGGATCCTTCGGAGAAGGTCTTCCCCCCCACCGTCCAGTCCGAGTAGAGCTGCAGGATCATCTGCTCGCCCATGATCGTCATGTTGGCGTCCGAGGGGACGTCCACGGGAACGAGTTCGCCGTCCACGAAGAAGCTGTACTCGGTGTCGAAGATCGTCAGGAGCCGACCCACCATGGGCCACGTTCCGCCCTCGGCGTCCATGGAACTCAGGAAGATCCCCATGTCCTCCCGGTCCGCCGAGGCGATGACCTCGGCGTCCTCGAACCCGGTTCCACGGCGCCACAGGCGGGCGGCGCTGGAGTAGCCGGAAGTGGTGATCCGGGCCTCGTCGAGATTGTGGCTGACCAGCACGGTGTTCTCGTCTACCCACGCCGTGGAGTTCTTCGACACCGGCAGCTGGAACCCGCCGTCCACGAAGTCCAGCGTGCGCAGGTCGAACTCCCGGACCTCGACCGCGTCGGAGCCACCGGGACTCAGGCGGACCAGGCAGAGGACCTCAGCCGGGCTGAGGCAGCTCATCCCCCGGAACGCCCAGGGCGTATGCTCGGCCTCCGCCAGCGCGTCCACGTCCAGGACCGTCTCCCAATCCGGGTCGCCGGAGAGGTAGCTGTCCCAGCTGGTCCTCCGGTACACCCCCCGGGGGCGGTCGGCGTCCGTCCAGAAGTTGTACAGGTGATCGCCCCGGATGCTCGGGTACGCGATGCGGTCGCTGGAGGTCAGGATCTCGAGCGTGCCCTGGTAGAGCGCCCCGTAGTTGGGCTGGGCCCGGAGCTCGGCGCGCGAGCGTTCGTTCTGCTCCATCACCCAGTCCAGCGCCCGCTCACCCTCCACCTCCTCGAGCCAGATGTACGGATCGTCCGCCTCCTGAGCCGTCAGCGGGGAGTGGGAGAGGAAGACGGTGACCAGAAGGGAGGTCAGCGGAAGAGACGACCAGGGGCGGCGAGGCAGAGCCGGCATGACGAGCTCCAGGATCATGTTCAGGGACTGAGGTGTGGTCCAATCCCTCACGGGGCCAGATCCGCGGGGCTGTGCACGGGGCCGACAGTCCGGCCTGGCGGTGGGGAGCGCCCAATATAGGGGCGCCCGCTCCCCGCGGTTAGATTCGTGTCCCGTCCAGATGATCGGGGACCACGGATTCCCCGGTGGCCGGTCCAGGCACATCACTCCCCATCGCACAGCCCATGTCCCCTACTCTCGTTGCCATCGACGTCGGAGCCTCGCGCACCCGCGTGAAGGTCGGGACCGATCCCGACGGGTTCCTGGAGGCGGGTGAGCCGCTAATCCGGGACATCGGCTCGGCTTCGGCACTGCTGGAACTCCTGGCCGAGGTTCGCGAGGGAATCGGTGGGGACGGTCCGGTCCACCTGTGCGGGGGACTGGCGGCTCCACCCCTGGGGGACGAAGTCCGGATCATGACCAACTGGCCGCATGACCCCCGGATCCCCTTCGAAGCGCTCCACGCCCTCGGATACCAGCAGGTCACGCTGCTCAACGACCTCGAGGCTGCCGCCTACGGACTGGTGGGATGTCTGGAGGGGGCCCTGGGCGACGGTCACGTGGTGCCGTTCGGTGGCGCGGAGGTTCCCGAGGGAGGAAACCGGGCCCTGGTCATCCCCGGATCCGGGCTCGGCTCCGCGGGCATCATCGACCTGGGTCGGGACGCTTCACCGCGATGGCACGTGGTCGCCTCCGAGGCCGGGCACACCCTGGCCGGCGGGGAAGGGGAGGCCCGGATCCTCGAGGTTCTCGAGGCGATGCGAGGGACGTACCCGACCTGGGAGGACTGCGTGTCTGGCCCGGGTCTGGAGGCCATGTGGGTCGCGGCCCGCCCCGACCAGCCCAGCGATCCCATCAGCGCACCGGAGATCGCGCTCCAGGCCCAGATGGGCGATCCCCGCAGCCGTGAGGCGCTCGAGCACTACTACCGCTTCGCGGCCCGGTTCTCCCAGGCCCTGGCTCTATCCTTCCTGAGCACGGGTGGCCTGTACCTGGCCGGCGGAACGACTCGCTCCAACGCACCCCTGATCTCGGAGGAGTCCTTCCTCAGGACCTTCTACGACAACGCACGCATGGGGCCGGTCCTGGGGAAGATCCCCGTGTTCCTGGTCCTGGCGGAGATCAACCTGCTGGGAGCCTGGCGCGAGGGCTGGAGACGGGCGCTGGGCTGACGCGCGCCCGACCCGCCGCCGTATCCGGGCACCGGGCCGTTACCCGGCTGTGTCGCTGCGGCGTGGTGAAGTCGGCTTCAACCTTGCAGTTTCCGAGAACCGAGACCCTGGCGGGTACACCGTTGTGACGGGATGATCGCTCGTTCCGACTCCTCTCCCCCGATTCTGCAGACCATGACCACCTCCGCTCAGTCTGGCCCGTCGGTACCCGCGGAACACCAACCGCTGGTGCACCTCGCTGGCGAGTACTGGCCCTACGCCCGGACCGGAGGGCTGGCGGAGGCGGTCCGCGGGATCGCCCGAGCGCAGGCCCACGCGGGTCGACCGACCCTCGTGTTCATGCCCCTCTATCGGCGGGCCCTGGACCACTTCCCCGAGATCGAGCCGCTGGGAGAGCCGTTCGAAGTCCGGCTGGGTCTCCGCACCGAGGCAGGCCGAATCCATCACGTCCCGGCCGAGAAGGGTGAGCCCCACGTCCTGTTCGTCGAGCACGAGGGGTTCTTCGGTCGCCCGGAACTCTACGGGCCCCCGGGAGGGGCCTACGATGACAACCATCTCCGCTATGGCTTCTTCTGTCGGGCCGTTCTGGCGGCCCTGCCCGAGTTCTGCCCGGGCGAGTGCATCCTGCACCTCCATGACTGGCATACCGCCCTGGCGGCGATCTACCTGGGCACGGTGCTGAAGGACCATCCGGACTACGCCGGCGTGAGCACGGTGCTCTCGGTCCACAACGCCGGGTACCAGCAGGATTACGACGGATCCTGGGTGCTCGAGCAGCTCGGGCTTCCGCTCTCCATCTACAACGGCGATCAGATCGAGCGGTACGGTCGGACCAACCTTCTGAAGGGTGGCCTCAACTTCTCGGACATGGTCACGACCGTGAGCCCGAACCACGCCCACGAGCTGCGGACCCACATGGGCGGCTTCGGGCTGGACCACGAGTTCCGGAATCTCCTCGACCGGTTCGGGGGGATCCTCAACGGGATCGACTACGAGGTCTGGGATCCGGAAACCGACCCGGCCATTCCCGCGAACTTCTCCGCGGCCAAGCTGGAGGGGAAGGGGGCCTGTAAGACATGGCTTCAGGAGGCCAGCGGTCTTGAACCCCGTACCGACGTCCCGATTCTGGCCATGTCGGCCCGTCTCGTCCATCAGAAGGGGCTCGACCTGATCCTGGGCGACGGGATGATCCCCCGGACGGACGCGCAGTGGATCTTCCTGGGGCAGGGGGAGCCCCGATACAAGAAGGCTCTGCAGGCTCTGGCCGACGCCCACCCGGATCGCGTGGCCGTCCGGTTCGACTTCACGGAGGACCGGGAGCACAAGCTCATGGCCGGGGCCGACCTGCTGCTCATGCCCTCGCTCTACGAGCCCTGTGGCCTCACTCAGATGCGGGCTCAGCGGTATGGTGCCCTGCCGGTGGTTCGGCGTGTGGGCGGTCTGGCCGACACGGTGGAGGACCGGGTGACCGGTTTCGTCTTCGACGAGTACGAGCCGTGGGCGCTGGAGGAGGCGCTGCAGTCCGCGCTCGACCTCTACAAGGACCAGAAGGTCTGGCGGTGGCATGTCCGCGAGGCCATGGGCAGGGACTTCAGCTGGGGAGCTTCGGTGGAGCGATATCGCCTGGCCTACCGACGGGCCGTCGACCACCACTTTGGTCTGGACTGAGCCCGGGACGTCGCGACGGATGGGGGCCGGCCGGACCCCGGAGTTCGATCCTGACTAATCCCGGACCCAGACGAGGAACGCACCGCCCGGGACCTGGACCCAGTGGTGGCCTCCGCCGAGTCCCGCCCACGGTCCATCCACTCCCTCAAGGTCGATCCGTTCCACCGACGCGACCTGGCGCCAGTGACCGTCCGGCAGGTGGAAGTCCATCGTCCCTTCGTGATGGCCGCTGTTGGCCAGCACCAGCACGCGTTCCCCTACCAGGTATCCCAGGAGCGTGGGGTCGTGGGGGGTGATCCAGCGATAGTGGCCGTCCGGTACCTGGGCGATGCGGAACACCTCTCCGTGGGGCGACATCCGGAGCCGGAGGAGCCCACGCCAGAAATCCCGAATGGCCATGGCACCCGACCCGGGTTCCAGACGGTCCCAGAGGAATCGGTTCGGGACTCGGAGGTTGTAGGTGTCGTCCCGGCCCTTGAACAGCACCGGGGCTCCGGCCACCTCCACTTCGAACTCCTCCCGGGGGGCGACGCCCTTCGACCGGAGCATCTCGGTTCCCCCGTTGATGACCACGGGTCCCGCCGACGTGAACAGGAGCCCGCCCGCGATCCTCATGGCCGCGAGGTCCACCCCGTGGAGTCCGTTGTTGGAGTCGTTATTGGCGTACCGGTCCGCCAGTGCCCAGTTGTCGTGGATGTCCAGGTACGAGATCCCGGCCGTGCTGACGGGCTCCTCGGCGTAGTGGTTGGCCAGCGCACGGATCGTGGCGTCCCGGGCGTCGCCGTTGCCGCCGGCCCAGCCCCGGTCTCCGACCTCGAAGGGGCTGCCCTTGAAGGCGTTCCTCGCTTTGTCCTGGAAGAAGGTGATCGGGGCGTCGGCCTTGTACCACGACCAGTCCGGATTCGCTCGTACGTCCGGGTCTGACGGGGCGATCCACGGTTCGCCGTAGAGGATGGCGTCGGCCGGTAGTTCCTCCCTCACGCGTCGCAGAGTCTGCTTGTCGATCTGGCCCGCCAGGTCCACCCGGAATCCATCCACACCGAGGTGGTCCATCCAGTGGTGGAGCTGATCCACGATCCATCGCTGGACCATGGGACGCTCCTCTGTTTTCACCTCGTTGCCGAAGGGGCCGATGTGCTCCAGTTCCTCGTTCGTCCGGTAGTAGTAGGGCAGGTCGAGGACGTTGAAGTGCAGGAGGAGGTGCCGCTGGTCCATGTTCTCACCGGTGTGGTTCGGGACCACGTCGATGACTACGGCGATCCCCCGCTCGTGGAACGCCTCCACCAGCCGGCGGAACTGGTCTCGCTCGGCCCCGGGCTCGGCGTCCCGCGAACGAAACCGAGACTCCACGGCGAACGCGTGCGTCGTCCGGTATCCCCACTGATAGTTTTCACGGTCGATGGCCATGGCCCGCGCGAACTCCGCGTGCTCGCTGGCCGCCATCGCCTCCTGCCATTCCTCGTCGGGGTAGTGGAGGAACTCCTGCACCGGCATCAGGTGGACGACGTTGACTCCCAGATCCACCAGGTAGTCGAAGCCGATGGGCTGACCGTGGGCGTTCAGCAGGCCGGAGCGGGTCATGGCCGGAAGAGTTCCGGATTCGTCCTCGTGGACCGGCAGGAGGTCGGTGAAGTCCTGGACGTGGACCTCGTAGGCCACGACGTCCTCCATCCTGGGGCGCCCCCCGACGACCGGGATCGGAGGTGGACCGTCTCGCCAGACCCTCGATTTGCCCAGCGCGTCGTCGTTCACCAGGGCGTAGGGGTCGGAGATGTGAGCCGGGTGGGTCTCGTAGAACCAGTTCCCGGGGTCCGGCGGCCCGTGGACGGTGAAGTCGTACCAGGTCCCATGGAGATCGCCGTCCACCGTCGCTTCCCAGACACCGTCGGAGTCCCGCTCCATCTCGATGGTCCGGTGGGCCCCGGACGGCGGAGCCGCCCGGTTATCGTACAGGTAGAGCCTGAGCGCCCGGGCCCTCGGGGCGAAGATCCGGAAATGGGTCTGCGTGCCATCGTCCGTCACGACCGATCCCAGTTCCTTTGAGGAGTAGAGGCTCCGGAACATCGGGTCCCGACGGACGAGGGCACGGAGGCCGAGGTCCGGGATCTCCAGGTAGTGCACGCGCCGGGGATCCAGGGGCTCGGCCGGCACCAGGAGGCTCTCGCTGGCCGTGTTGGGCACGACCTGGGCGACGGGGAGTTCGACTCCCTGCCCGTCGACGAGCCGGTAGGCCGACGGGGCGGCCGGACGGGTGACCCCGGTCAGGGTGAACCGGATGGCGGATGGGCCGTGGATTTCTGCCCGAAGACGTCGTTCCAACTCGATCTCCAGAGCGGAGGAGGGTGGAGGTCTCGAAGGTAAGCAGGACGGCCGCGATCGTGGCAAGCCCGCGATGCCCGGCCGGCACCGGGTCGTCCGCCTGATTTACCGAATCGGTGCAATCAGGGCTCGCGCCGGCCTCATCCCGGCCGGGATGATCTCGCTTCCGTCAGGATGCGGGCCATGGAGATGACCTCGGGGTCGGCGAGCACGTCTTCCAGGAGCCGGGCCATGGGGCGCTGCCAGTTCGGACGGTCGGCCGAGCTCGTCCCCGGGACGTTCACACCCTCGGTCTCCAGCCAGAAGTCCTCGAGCCAGGCGGCCACCAGCGGCGCCTCGGATTCGCCGATCCATTTCAGGACCGCCCCGAGGAACTCCCGTGGCGTGCTCGCGTCGGCCCCCACTCGGTGGGCCAGTCGGTGCACCGCCGCGGCCCGCCCTTCACGCTCCTCCGGTTCCGCCTCCGGGGTCAGGAGGAGGCAGCGCATGCGCTCGTCGATGTCGACTCCGTCGAGCCACCCGGCGAAGGTGGGCGTGTCGTGCGTCCCGGCCATGGCGACGTTCGCATGCGTCGGATCGGGCATCTCCGGATCCCCCGCGGCGAACTGCGCGAGGTACATCCCCCGGATCCCGTGCCGGGGCAGCGCTTCCCTGATCTCGGGAGGAACGGTGCCCAGGTCTTCTCCCACGACCTCGCATTCGTTTCGGACCGACTCCAGGGTCAGGACCGCGAACAGCTCTTCGGCGGGATAGCTGACGTAGGTCCCCTCCCGGAGCTCCATTCCGTGGGGGATCCAGTAGAGCCGGCTCCAGGCCATGATGTGGTCGATGCGGAGCACGCCGCACAGCCGGGCCTGGTGGGCGATGGACGCCGCGATGTACCGGTGGCCCTCCGCCCGGGAGGCGAAAGGCAGGATCGGCGCGAAACCCCAGTCCTGGCCGCTCGGGAAGCCCCGATCCGGCGGGGCGCCCACGGACATGCCGTCGGCGAAGAGCTCCTGCCGGGACCACGGATCGTACCCGTCCGGGTGGACCCCGACGGCGAGGTCCAGCCCAAGTCGCACGGGGCCGGAGTCGAGGCGTGAGCGGAAGCGGGCGAGTTCGCGGCGGACCTCGCTCTGGGCTACCAGGTGGAACCGCTCCTCGTCCGGATCGACGTCGGCGTCGGTAAGGACTCCGGCCCGGGCGCGTTCGGGCCAGTCCCTCCAGTTGCGACCCAGGCGCGCCTGCGCACCCCGAAACCGGGCATACCGCAGCAGTTCGGGATCCCCCCGGACTGCGTCCGGCACCGGCCGATCGGCCAGGGCGGCCCGCACCTCGGCGTCGGCGGCCCGAACGTCCAGGGCAGGGGGAGCTCCGGTCGGCCGGTGGGCGGCGCCCAGATCCAGAATCAGCTCCGACCAGAACAGCCGGCTTACCGGAGAGTAGGGGCTGGGCTCGGCGGCTCCCCGGTTGAACGTCGGAAGGAGGGGGAGAGCCGCCACCAGGTCTCCGCCCTGGTCCCCGACCCATTCGCAGAGGGCCTCCAGGTCGGTCAGGTCGCCCACGGACCGGCTGCGGGTGGATCGCAGTGCCGCGAGCTGCACGGCCACTCCCCATCCACGGGGATGCTCGACATCGGGGCGGCTCCAGGCGCGGATCGGCGCGGAGATGACGCTGGCTCGGCTCGGCCCCCCGTCGGCCCGCACGTTCAACTCGTGGTACCCCTGGGGGAGTGGATCACCGGGGTGGAGTCGATCGTCCCGAGCCGGGATCTCCCACGAGGCTCCGTCCTCCAGCCGGACCTCGCCTCCAGCCAGACCCGGGAGCCGGATCTCCGGGAGCCGGCCGTCCCACGCTACGATGACCGGAGTCAGTCCCGGGCGGGCTCGCTCCGCCTCGATGGCGGCCAGCGCGCCCGCAGCCCCCTCCACCCGATCGAGTTCCGCCCCTGCGGCGACGCAAACCCGGAGCAGGGTCTCCGGACCCACCTCTATCGCGCGGTGCAGACCGTCCACGAAGTGGGTGTGGACCCCCAGCGCCCGGGCCAGTGCCTTGAGATCTTCGGGAGGGTTCATCGAAATGTTCGGACGGAACCAGGTCGCTGGGGAGGGGTGGAAGTCCGCGGAACTGGCGGGGTGAGCCGGGCCAGGGCGGGGCTGCTGAGCGCTACCCTCGCTGGGACCCGGGGTTTCCGCCAAATTTAGCGGTCCCCCGGCCGGCGCGAACCGTCGCCCAGCCGGGCCCCCTTCGCACGCGCGTTCCAGCCCATCGACCAGGCGCATGACGTCATTCTCAGAACTCTCTCAGGGTCGGTGCGGAGATCCCTTCTCCTTCCTGGGCATTCACCCCCATCCGGAGGGCGGATGGCTCGTCCGTGCGTTCCTGCCGTGGGCCAGTTCCGTCGAGGTGAGCAGGCCCCATCGCCGTCGCGTGCCCATGGCGCGTGTCGGCGAGGCCGGCGGTTGGGAGGCCCGCCTGCCGGTCGGACCGTCAGACGATCCCGTACCGACTGGCGGTGCGGGTCGGTGAGGGCAAGGAATGGCTGCGCGACGACCCGTACCGGTTTCCGCCGTCGCTGGACGAGTTCCGCATTCGGGACTTCCTGGAGGGTCGGGAGCGGCGCGCCCACGAATTCATGGGTGCCGTTCCCATCGCCATCGATGGGGTGGAGGGGACCCGGTTCGCCGTGTGGGCCCCCCAGGCCCGCGCCGTGAACGTGATGGGGGACATGAACCTCTGGGACGGGCGATCCCACCCCATGCGTCCCCGCGGCTCCACGGGCGTCTGGGAGCTGTTCGTACCCGGCGCCGGGCCCGGAACCGCCTACAAGTTCCGGATCGTGACCCCCTCCGGCGATCGGCTCGAGAAGGCCGACCCGTTCGCCCGGGCCACCGAGCTCCGGCCTGCCACCGCATCGGTGGTGGCGCCACCATCCGGCCACCCCTGGGGCGACGCGGCGTGGGTCGAGGGCCGGCCCGCCGCTCAGGCCGGGGACGCCCCGATTGCCACCTACGAGGTGCACCTGGGCTCGTGGCGGAGACACTGGGACCACGGCTGGTACGGCTATCGCGAGCTAGCCGATTCGCTCCTCCCGTATGTGAAGGACCTGGGCTTCACGCACATCGAGGTCCTCCCCCTCACGGAGCACCCGCTGGACCAGAGCTGGGGCTATCAGCCTCTGGGGTTCTTCGCTCCCACCAGCCGGTACGGCTCGCCGGACGACCTCAGGTATTTCATCGATCGGGCGCACCAGCTCGGTCTGGGCGTGATTCTGGACTGGGTCCCGGGTCACTTCGCACAGGACGCGCACGGATTGGCCGAGTTCGACGGCACGCCTCAGTTCGAGCACGACGATCCGCAGCAGGCCCTCCACCCCGACTGGGGCACCTTCGTCTTCGACTTCGGGAACCCCGCGGTCCGCTCGTTCCTCATCTCGTCGGCGGTGCACTGGCTGGAGGACTTCCACTTCGACGGCATCCGGGTCGATGCGGTGGCCTCGATGCTCTACCTCGACTACTCCCGCGAAGACGGCGAGTGGACCCCCAACGCCGAGGGAGGAAACACGAACTTCGAGGCCGTCGAGTTCCTGAAGGCCATGAACGACGCGGTCCACCAGGAGGTCCCGGGTGCCCTGACCGTGGCGGAGGAGTCGACGGCCTGGGAGGGGGTATCACGCCCGACCGACCAGGGAGGGCTGGGGTTCGATCAGAAGTGGAACCTGGGGTGGATGAACGACACGCTGGAGTTCATGGGGGAGAACCCCGTGCACCGGCGATACCACTTCGACCGGATCACCTTTTCGGCATTCTATGCCTGGAGTGAGCGGTTCTGTCTCCCCCTCTCGCACGACGAAGTCGTCCACGGCAAGGGATCCCTCATCAACAAGATGCCTGGGGACGATCGGGAGAAGTTCTCCAACCTTCGCCTCCTCCTTGCCTTCCAGTGGATGCATCCCGGGAAGAAGCTCCTGTTCATGGGCGGAGAGCTGGCGCAGTGGGCCGAATGGAACGTCGACGGTCAGGTTGACTGGGCCCTGGAGGGATTCCCGCTCCACCGGGGGGTTCGGGACCTGGTCCGGGATCTCAACCGGCTCTATCTGGATCACCCCGGGCTCCACGCGCTGGACTTCCGGGCCGAAGGATTCGAGTGGCTCAACGTCGAGGACCGGGAAGACACGACGCTGGCCTGGATCCGCTGGGGAGAGGGATGGAGGGATCCTCTCGTGACGGTGGTCAACTTCACGCCGGTCTGTCGCGAGGAGTACCGGGTGCCGGTCCCGTTCGCAGGTCGGTACCGTCTCCTTCTCAACACGGACGCGCCCGACTATGGGGGTTGGGGGACGCTCGCGGAGGGAGAGGTCACCACGATCCCGGAGGGGGCCCACGGGAGGGACCACTCTCTCCCGATTCGCCTTCCAGGGCTTTCCGTGCTGGTATTCGAGTACCTGGGGGAATAACGGACGAGGCGCCGGCCCGGTTTCCCGGCCGGCGCCCCGGCGATCATTCGGTGCCCCGGCGTCCCTTCGATGCTCCGGCGGGTCCGCGGAATGGCCCCAGCGCCCGTCAGTCCGCTCCGATGCCCTCCAGGAACCGGGGCGGATCGAAGACCGGGCGGTCATCCTCGTCCAGCCGGCCCGCCATTGCGTCCAGGTAGTACTTGGTCGTGTACTCCTGCACCATGCGGCCTGTGGTGAAGACCTTTCCCGCCACGACGATCGACTGCTTCATTTTCCGGATCCACTCCCTGGGCAGGTCGTCTTCGTCCCGGCTGTAGTACTCCGGCACGACCTCTCGTTCCAGCAGCTCGATCAGTGCCCGGTAGTCGTGGGCATCCACCTCCTCCGGGGTCCCCTCGGTGAGCGGAATGGCCCAGCCGTTGTCGCCATTGAAGGCCTCGGCCCACCATCCGTCCACGGTGCTGAGCTGGGGAACGCCGTTCAGCGCCGCCTTCATCCCGCTGGTGCCGGAGGCCTCCTTCGGCACTCTCGGCAGGTTGAGCCAGAGGTCGACTCCCTGGACCAGGTGGTGGGCCACATGCAGGTCGTAGTCCTCCACGAACGCGATGCGACCCTCGAACTTGGGATCCCGGGAGGCCTGCCAGACCCGCTGAAGGATCCGCTTCCCGTTGTCGTCGGCGGGGTGGGCCTTTCCGGCGAACACCAGCTGCACGGGGTGGTGGAGGTCGGTGAGCAGTTCCCTCAACCGCTCTTCGTCCCGGAACAGGAGGGCTCCCCGCTTGTAGCTCGCGAAGCGGCGCGCGAACCCGATGGTGAAGGGCTCCGGGCGGAGTAGAGTGCCGGCGCCGACCAGGTGTGCCGCCTCCCGCCACTCGGTCTTCCAGCGAACCCGGGCCTGCTCCCGGGCGAAGGTCAGAAGGACCTTCTTCCGGGAGTAGTGGGTGTCCCAGATCGCCTCGTCAGGAACGTCCATGACGGCATCCCACTCGTCACCCACGGGCGGATCCCGCTGCCAGTCCGTCCCGAAGACTCCCTCCAGAAGCTCCACCAGGGACGACGACATCCACGAGTCCAGGTGGACGCCGTTGGTTACGTACCCGATAGGCACCCGTTCCACGGCTCTCCCGGGCCACATGTCCTTCCAGATCTCCCGGCTGACCTGACCGTGGCGACGGGACACCCCGTTGACGTGGGCCGACAGCCGGATGGCGGCGGCCGTCATGTGGAAGTGGCCGTTGTCGTCCGCCGGGTTCCGGCCCAGCCCCATGAAGGTGTCCTCGTCGATGCCGAGGCCCTCGTGGTAGCCGTCACACACGTGCATGACCTGGTGCCGGGAGAACGTGTCATGACCCGCGGCGACGGGGGTGTGGGTGGTGAAAATCGACCGCGCCCGCACCGCCGCGATGGAGTCGTCCCACCCCCCGCCAGCGGCGATCTGCTCCCGGAGCCGCTCGACGAGCATGAAGGCGGCGTGTCCCTCGTTCGCGTGCCAGGCGCCCGGCTCGATCCCCAGCGCGCGAAGCACACGCACACCGCCCACTCCCAGGATCCACTCCTGCTTGAGGCGGTACTCGACGCCCTCTCCATAGAGGGTGTAGGTCAGGCCTCTGTCCTCGGGAGCGTTCTCCGGCAGGTCCGTGTCGAGCAGGTAGAGGCGGACACCGCCCACGTCGAGCTGCCAGGCCCCGATCCCCACCATCCGCCCGGCCGTCTCCAGTTCGGCCAGCCGATAGGAACCGTCCGGTCCGGCAAGGCGGACCAGGGGCATGTTCCGGTGGTCGAAGGACTCGTCCTGTTTCTCCTGCCAGCCGTCGAGATTGATCTTCTGGTCGAAATACCCCTTGGCGTAGAGAAGGCCCACGCCGATGAACGGTACGCCCAGGTCGGTAGCGGCCTTGCAGTGATCGCCGGCGAGGACGCCCAGGCCTCCCGAGTAGATCGGGATGGAGTTGTGCAGCCCGAACTCGGCGCAGAAGTACGCGACCGGGCTGTCCTTCCCCACGTCGGGAAACTCCGAGTGGAACCAGGTCTCGTGGCCGTTGGTGGCGCGCTCGAAGTCGGCCATCACGGCGTCGAACTGCGCCAGGAAATCCTCGTCGTGGGTGAGCTCGGCCAGGCGGGCGGGCTCGGCCGTCCGCAGGAGGAGGATCGGGTTGTGGCGGGTAGCCGCCCACACCACCGGGTCGATGCGCTTCATCAGCGCCCGGGCACGGCTGTCGGACCTCCACCAGAGGTTCAGTGCGAGGTCGGCCAGGCCCTGGACTCGCTCCGGGAGGTAGTGGATCTTGCCGATATCGGTCATGGACGGGGTATCACCAGGGTAGATTGGGTTTGCTCGGCGAGCGAACAATCTGCCGGTCTCTCCGCTCGAAGTGAAGCCACCCCGTCAGATTGTGACGGGCGTTAATTCCGGGTGGCCGTGTACCGCTCGACTTCCAGGCCGTCCAACCGGGTCTCCATGATGAACCGGTCCGGGCCGTTGAACCGGATGTAAACCCGGGCCTGCCCCTCGCTCATGCTGGTTCCCCCCTGCCACAGGACCTCGCGGAAGCTGAACATCGTGTTGCCGGCGTCCCAGCTGCCGGTGAATCGCCCGGGCTCGGGGAGGGTGTTGAATCGGCTGGTGAGCGTGTAGCCCGAAGATGCTTCGAATCCGAGCGTCGAGGTTCCCCAGAGTTGCCCGTCGAACCCCTCGATCCGCAGGTCGACGAAGTCCACCTCGACGAAGCTCCCCATCTCTACCCGACCCCGGAGGCCGCCGGTGACATCGAGGCGGCTTCCGTCATCGTCCAGCGCCCACCCCTCCAGGTCCCACATGCCGAGGAACCGCTCCAGCTGCCTGCGGCCCGCTTCGTCGGGATCGTCGGTCGGAGCCGCCGGGCGGCTCGACTCCCGGAGCGCCGCGGCGAGCTCCCTGGCCCGGGCATCTTCGTTTTCCTCACGCCAGCCATCGTAGTAGCCGGAGGCTCCCCCCATCGCGGCGCCGATGGTGGCTCCCTCCAGGGCCCGGCCGCGGAGCGCCCCGACCAGCAGGCCGGCCACGGCACCGGTTCGCATGCCTTCCTGCTGCTGAGGCGAAGATGCGCATCCGGTGATGCCGATCGGGGCGAGGAGGACGGCGAAGGTCGCCGGGATGGCCAACCGGCGAAGGACCTGTCGGCGAGAATCGGAACCGGTCCTGGGCGACGTGGACATGTGTGGCCTCGGCAGGGGGTCGGGCGCGGGTCGCTTAGGGGGGCCTCATGATAGGTGAGGCCCCGGAGGCCGTCTACAACCCCGCCCTCCGGTCCCGCCGCCCCCCTGGTCGCCCGCGGTCAGGGCAGGGCCAGCTCCTCGAACCCTGTCGGTGGGCGTCGGTGCGCCGTGCCCTGCTCGTAGGCGTACGCGAGCCGGAACAGCAGCCCTTCAGAGTAGGGCCGCGCCAGGATCTGGAGGCCCGCGGGCAGCGTCTCGTAGCTGTATCCCATGGGCACCGTGATCGCGGGCATTCCGGTGGCCGGAGCCACCCGCTGCGAATTGTCGCCGCGGTACTCTTCCCGCCCGCGGTCGATGTGGGCGGGCGGGTTCAGCCACGAGGGATACACCACGGCGTCGACCCCGGCGGCGTCCATGGCCGCCACCATAGCGGCGAGATACGCCTGGCGTCCCTCGTGCTCCGCGAAGTCGGGGCAGGGGGTCTCCCATTCCGCAGGGTGCACGTCGAGCGGCCGCGAGGAGAACGCCCGCAGCCCACCCTCGGCGGATGGGTCGTACTCACCGGTCTCGAGGACCTCGTTGACGTCGGTGATCGGTGCGGCGGGCCCAAGGCTCTGCAGGTAGACCCACATGTCGTACCGGAAGCGTCGGCAGAACATGTTCTCCCGCTCCAGCTCCGCCCAGACGTCCAGGTCGACGTCCACCACCTCGGCCCCCAGTCGGGCCAGGTCGGAGACCGCCTGCTCGAAGAGACCCAGGATTTCAGGGTCGGCATCGGCCACGTCCACCAGCGATCGGAGGACGCCGATGCGCGCCCCCTGTAGCCCCGCCGGGTCGAGGTAGGTGGTGTAGTCCGCCTCGGCCCGCCCCCGTCCCAGCTCGGTGTAGGGGTCGGCGGGGTCGTACCCGGCCACCACTGAGAACACCCGTGCCACGTCCTCCACCGTCCGCCCCATGGGCCCGGCGATGTCACGATCGAAGGACAGCGGGATCACGCCGTCCCGTGACGTCAGGCCGATGGTGGACCGGATCCCCACCAGGGCCAGGTGCGAAGAGGGACCGCGGATGCTGTTCCCCGTGTCGCTGCCCAGACCGATCAGGCCCAGGCTCGCCGCGACCCCGGAGGCCGTACCGCCGCTGCTTCCCGCGGGCACCCGGTCCAGGGCGTAGGCGTTTCGCGTGGTGTCGAAGGAGGAAGAGACCGACTCCCGGGGGGAGAACGCCCACTCCGCCATGTTGGTCTTCGCGACCACGACGGCCCCTTCCTCGCGGATCCGCTGGACCATGAACGCGTCGTCCGGGGGGATGCTCTCCAGGAGCGCGACCGAGCCACCCGTCGTGATCATGTCGTGGGTGTCGAAGTTGTCCTTCACCAGCATGGGCACGCAGGCCAGGTCGCCCGGGGCCTCGCCGGCGTCCAGCGCCGCGTCGATGGAGTCGGCCACCTCCAGCGCCCGGGGGTTCACCACGGTGATCGCGTTGATCCGATCCTCGTAGGCATCGATCCGGTCGAGATGTGCCTGAACCACCATCCGGCAGGTCGTCGTTCCCGAGAGGACTGCGTCCTGCACATCACCGATCGTGGCCTCGACGACGGGTATGGGGACCGGCTCGGGCTCGCAGGCGGCGAGCGCGAGAGCTGGAACGATGACGGTGGTGAGTCGGGCAAGCCGATGGGGGTTCATGAGATGCTCCGGATTCCCGCCGGCCTCCGGATCCCTCGATCACGTAATCGAGAATGCCGGCTGCGAACGGGTCGCGTCTTGGGTGGGAGTGAAACCGCCATACTGAGCGATGAGCGTCGTCCCGTCGAGGCGGAACTCGCAGGATGCACGCGGCGGAGCGAGGTGGAGGTTGTCCATGGGGCGTCCGAGCCATGAGCCGAAAACACAGATGCTCCCGGACTTCACGTCGTCCGGGAGCATCATGCACTGTGCGGCTGGATCGGGGTGGGAGGGGTCCCACCGGGTCGTCTTCCAGCTTTCCCCGCTCATGTCTTCGGCGTCGAGGCGCCGCGGGGCGGCAGCCCCCGCTCCTCCCGGCTCAGGGCGTCCGGGTCTCGAAGACCTTGAGCTGCCCCGCGTGGTCTACAGAGTAGACGTTGTAGGCCACCGGGTTGGGGCCCTCCATCCCCGGGCTGCCCACGGGCATGCCCGGGACCGTGACGCCCCGGATATCCGGGCGCTCGGTCAGCAGACGGTCGATGATGTCCGCAGGGACATGACCCTCCACCGTGTAGCCCTCGATCGTGGCGGTGTGGCAGCCACCGGCCTCCTGGGGGATGCCGTGGTCGTGCCGGATCTGCGCCAGGCGATCCCAGTTCGTGATCTCCTGGGTCTCAACCGCGTAGCCGTTCTCTTGCAGGTGAACCACCCACTCGTTGCAGCATCCTCAGGTGGGGGTCTTGTAGACCGTCACCAAGGGGCCGGCTGCGGCGGGCTGGGCCAGTGCGAAGGCGCCGATAGCCAGGGCGCCCACGATCACCAGGCCCCCGATGCCGAGGGTCGTGGATCGTTTCATTGGTGATTCCAATTCTCGAGTCGTACGGGTCCCCGGGGGGGACGCTGAGCGTTCTAGAGGCTATGCAAATTGCGCACCGGGCGGCAACCCGGTGAGTACATCTGCGCGGGCTCCTCCGGGGCCGGCTTGCCGGTGCGCCTTCCCCTCCCCGATGCGGATGTGGAGATTGGGGCGATCTCATTACTGCACCTTGGCCACCACCCACCCTCGATCAGGTCGACCATGATCTCCTCCCGCAGGTCCCGTGCGGTCGTGCCAGGACTCGTTCTCACCGCTTTGTTCGGGGCCCTCGCCCCTGCAGCGTCGGGTCAGAGCTCTGCCTGTAAGGGACTGGACCGTCCCTGCGTGGCCCTGGTGCTGGCCGGGGGCGGCGCCCGGGGAGGCGTTCACGTGGGGGTGATCAAGGTCCTGGAGCAGATGCAGGTCCCGGTGGATCTGGTGGTGGGCACGAGCATGGGGGCGGTGGTGGGCGGCGTGTACGCGGTGGGGTACGACGCGGAGGGGCTGGAGACGGTCATGGCGGGGATCGACTGGAGCAGCATGTTCGCCGCCCGTCCCCCTCGCCGGGATCGCTCCATGCGGCGCAAGGAGGAGGATTACCACCTCACCATCGATCTGGAGCTCGGGATCAAGGGGTGGAGCCCACAGTTCCCGCGCGGGCTGCTGCCGGATCAGAACCTGAACTTCCTCCTTCAGACCCTCACCGGTCCGGTCACCGGGATCCACGACTTCGACGAGCTTCCCACACCGTTCCAGGCTGTGGCTGCCGACGTGGTTACCGGCGATGCAGTGATACTCGAAAACGGGAGCCTGGCCAACGCCATCCGGGCCAGCCTCTCCCTCCCCGGGATCTTCGCTCCGGTGACCATCGACGATCACCTGCTCGTGGACGGTGGGATCGCCATGAACTTCCCGGTGGCACTCGCTCTGGCCGCCGGGGCCGACGTGATCATCGGGGTGGAGATGCCGCGTCCTCCGAAGACCAGGGACGACTTCGAGACTGCGCTGGCCGTCACCGGCCGGATGAACAGCCTCCTTACCGAGCGGCCCCAGAACCGCTCCCGGGAACGGCTCCGGGACAGCGACATCCACATGACCCCCGATCTCCACGGGATCGAGTCGCTGCAATTCGACCGCATCATGGAGACGGTGCCGTTCGGGGAGGTGGAGGCCCGGCGATTCGAGGAGGAGCTCCGGCGATACGCTCTGCCCAATGACGAATGGCAGCGTTTCCAGGCCGGCCGGGTGACGCCGACGACGGAGCTTCCCACGGTGGACTTCATCCGGGTTTCTGGCTCCTCCACCGTGAACGAGGAGGTGATCCTCTCCCGGCTCGGGCTCAGGCCCGGAGATCCGCTGGACGCCAATCTGCTTCGGCGGGACCTGGGGCGCGTCTATGGTCTGGGGTGGTTCGAGCGGGTGGGCTATCGGTTCCTGAGGGAAGGGGACCGGGTGGGGCTGGATGTCCTGCTCGAGGACAAGCCGTGGGGGCCCCGGTATCTGCGCTCCGGTCTGCGGATGTACGACAACCTGAGCGGTCAGAGCGGCTATCGCCTCACGCTGAGCTACCTGGCCGGACCCGTGAACGGTCGGGGTGGGGAGGTTCGAGTCACGGGCTCGCTGGGCGACCCTCTGTCCCTCGGAGCCGACCTCTACCAGCCGCTCGATAATGCCGGCCGGTACTTCGGAGCCCTTGAGGCGTCCTTCACCCGGTTCACCACTCCTCCGCAGTTCGACGCCAACGAGGGGGCGTTCCTCGCCCGCGGGCGGTGGCGCCGGGTGGCCGGGGCGCTGGGGTTCAACATCGGCTCGTCGGCCGAGGTTCGCGTTACGCCCCAGTACGTCGGGCTGGACGGCGAGACGCTGGGCAGTGACACCGTGTTCGTGGACGTGGATTCCGACGAGCTGAGTCTGGAGAGCCGGATCCTGGTGGACCGCCTCGACCACCCGTTCTTCCCGAGCGCCGGGTCCGAATTGGAGGTGAACTGGATCGCCGCCACCGACTGGGGCGTAGGCGACCAGTCGTTCCATGTGCTGGCCGCACGGGGCTCCGTCGGCGGTTCCCGCGGCGTCAACGCTCTGCGGCTGGGGGCCGAGGTGGGGTCGAGCCTCGGCACCGCGGTCCCCCTGTATCGGCACTTCCGGCTGGGTGGGATCGGCCGGCTCTCTGGACTCGGCACCTCGGCGATCTCGGGCCGCTACCTCGGGCTGGCGTACCTTCGCTACGACCGCACCCTCAGGGACTGGCCCGACTACGGATTCCTGCGTCAGCTGAGGGTGGGGGGCACGCTCGAGTCCGGTAACGTCTGGGCGGACCCTGCCGACATCGAGGCCTCGGGGCTGGAATACGGCGGGTCGGCGTTCATCGGTGTGGAAACCCAGTTCGGTCCGGTGTACGTCGGGTTCGGCCTCGTTTCCGGATGGGAGTCGGCCTGGTACCTCTCGTTGGGTGGGCGATGATCTCGGCCGCCGCCCTGGAGAAGTCGTTCGGCGATCGGACGCTGTTCCGGAACGTCTCCCTGCAGCTCAACCCCGGGGAGCGCTACGGTCTGGTCGGCGCGAACGGGTCCGGGAAGACCACGCTCCTGAACATCCTCAGTGGATTCGATGAGCCCACGGGCGGTACGGTCTCGGTCCCCCGGAACGCCCGGCTGGGGGTCCTGCGGCAGGATCACTTCGCCTTCGAAGACCAGGAGATCCTCGGCGTGGCCCTCATGGGCAATCCGGAGCTCTGGGAGGCCATGGTGGAGAAGGAGCGGCTTCTGGCCGGGGCCGAGGCGGACCCCTCGGCGTTCGACGCGGACCGGTTCTCGATCCTGGAGGAGACGGTCCAGCGGCATGACGGGTATTCGGCGGAGTCCCGGGCGTCCACCATTCTGGAGGGCCTCGGCCTCCCCTCGGAGATCCATCGGAATCCACTCTCAAGCCTGTCGGGAGGCTTCAAGCTCCGGGTCCTGCTCGCCCAGACCCTGGCGGCCAACCCCGACGTGCTGCTCCTCGACGAGCCCACCAACCACCTGGACATCCTCTCCATCCGGTGGCTGGAGAAGTTCCTGGCCGACTTCTCCGGTCCGGCGGTGGTGATCTCCCACGACCACCGCTTCCTGGACCACGTCGTGACCACGATCCTGGACGTGGACTACGAGACGGTCACCCAGTACCGCGGAAACTACTCCAGCTTCCTCCAGCAGAAGGTGGACGAGCGGGAGCGGCGGGAGAAGGAGATCGAGACCCGGGAGAAGGAGATCGCCCACCACCAGCAGTTCGTCGACCGGTTCCGGGCCAAGGCCAGCAAGGCCCGTCAGGCGCAGAGCAAGCTCAAGCTGATCGAGAAGCGGTCCAGTGAGCTGGAGGCCCTGCCCGGAAGCTCACGGCGCTACCCGGCGTTCCGCTTCGAGCCGAGGCGGGCCAGTGGCAAGCAGGTGCTGACGGTGAAGGGGGTTCGGAAGGCTTTCGGCGACAACGAGGTCCTTCACGGCGTGGACCTGACGGTGAATCGGGGCGACCGGATCGCCGTGATGGGACCGAACGGGATCGGAAAATCCACGCTCCTGAAGATCGTCATGGGGGTGCTGGACGCCGACGCCGGCGAGGTGGAATGGGGGTACGAGACCCACAGAGGCTACTTCGCGCAGGATCACCACGAGCAGCTCACCGAGGGCGACCGGACGGTAGAGAGCTGGCTCTGGGACTTCTGTGCCGGGAAGGACCGTGGGTTCGTCCGGGGGCAGCTGGGCCTGATGCTCTTCTCCGGAGACGACGGCGACAAGCGCTTGTCGGCCCTGTCCGGCGGGGAGGCGGCCCGGCTGGTGTTCGCTCGCCTGGCCCTGGAGCAGCCGAACGTCCTGGTGCTCGACGAGCCCACCAACCACCTCGACCTCGAGTCCATCGAAGCCCTGGTCGCCGGTCTGGAGTCGTTCGAGGGCACCCTGATCCTGGTGTCCCACGATCGCTGGTTCGTGTCCCGGCTCGCCAATCGGATCATCGAGATCACCCCCGAAGAGATCCGGGACTATCCCGGTACCTACGAGGAGTACGTGCACGCTCTGGGTGACGACCACCTGGACGTGGACGAGGTGGTGCTGAAGGCGCGCCGGGCCCGCCGGGAGGAGAGCGCCCAGGAGCGCGACTCCAACGGGGACCTCACGCGAAAGGGAAAACCGCGCCATGCGTCCCCCGCCCAGGAAGCCGTCCGGCGTCAGCGTCAGTTGGAGCGAAGGAGAGAGACGGTCACCGGGGACCTCGAGGCGACGGAGACCCGGATCCGGGCGATCGACGATCTGTTCTGCCAGCCGGACTTCTTCGAGCGCACTCCGTCGGAGGAGGTGGGCCCGCTGCAGGAGGAGCGGGCCGCCCTTCAGGAGAGGGCCAGCGTGCTCATGGCGGAGTGGGAGGCCCTGGAGCTGGAGCTTCAGGAACTGGAGGACCTCGATTCCCCCTGACCCCGGGGGATCCGCAGGACGAAGCGGAGGCCCTCGCGAAGGTGCTCTTCCATGAACGGCGCCTCGAACGCTCCCGGCTCGTGGCCCAGCGCCGTGTACCAGGTCCGTCCGCCGTCGAACTCGCGGCCCCAGGCAAGTGGGAACCGGGTTTCGGATCCCTCGGAGCCGTAGTTGGCCGGGTCACCCCACAGGACCACGTCGGCGTCGCCGGGGAGTGCGGATCGGAACTGATACCACTCCTCCCGCCAGGGCTGCGGACCGAGACGGGTCACCAGCGACCCTTCCGTCACGTTGGTATGGCGGTCGAACCAGGAACCGATGAGCTGCCCATACCAGGGCCACTCGTACTCGGCGTCGGCCGCTCCGTGGATGGAAACGACGCCTCCCCCCCATCGGACGAACTGCTGGAGAGCGGCCTGCTGCTCACCGTCCATGAAATCGCCGGTGGTCGACAGCAGCACCAGGGCATCGAACAGGCCGAGGTAGAGGTCGTTCAGGATCCCGGGATCCGACGAGTGCTCGACCACCCATCCCTCGTCGTGCCCAATGCGTCGGAGCGCCTCCACCCCGGGATCGATGGAGGCATGCCGAAACCCGGCCGTTCCGGTGAACACCAGCACCCGGGGAGCGCGGCCCGACCGACCGACCGGAATCAGCTCGAGGTTCCGGTACGTCACCTGGGCGCCCTCGACCTGAAACGCGATCCTACCTTCCGTGAGCGGCTCGCCCGTGGCACTCAGGATGTTGAACGCCCGGGCGTTCGCCGTGCCGTTCACCAGGTGCGTGGAAGCCGCTCGGCGCACCACCACCTCGACCTGGTTCCAGTCGTCGGGGGACTCGAAGAGAAGGCTGCGTCGGAGGTGACCGCTCCACCGGGAGCGCTCGCCGGCGGGGTCGTAGACGCCTCCCCGGTGAGTGGTCTCGATGGAGGGGCGGTCTCCGCCCCACAGCAGGTGCACGTCCCCCGTGTCGTCCTCCTGCACCTGCGTCTCGACGGAGGCGGGCCAGATCTGGTGCGGTGCGTCGGCGGGGAAGTGGTAGAGGAACCCGCTGTCTCGCTTTCGATCCTGTCGGGGAGCGAAGCGCGGCCCCTCCCACCGATACTGGAACCGGACGATGTAGTCCGTCAGGACGCTGTCGCTGAAGAGGTATCCAAAGGGAACGGCCTCCCCGGGATCGTCGATGTCGAGGATCCGGATCTCTCCCGCATCCATCCGGACCAGGCCCGCCGGGTCACGATCCAGGCCCAGGCCGTCCAGCCAGACCGACCAGCCCTCCCCTGAGGCCGGGACGAGAGCGGAGGGTTCGCCGAGCCACGCCAGGGAGTCGGCGGAGACCAGGGTGGACAGGCGATCCTCCAGGTGCTCATGACTCTCCGCCGCCCGGGCCTCCAGAACCGACGCGGAGAGGGGGTTCGGTTCTTCCGCCGCCGGCTCGGGGCCGCAGGCCCCCAGCGGGCAGAGACACAGCCCGATCCATCCAATCCGGCGACCGAGGCGGGTCACTGGTTCTGCTCGAGGGCTCCGAGCCGCACCCGGAGCGAGTCGCCGATGGCGTTGTGCGTGTCGACCAGTTCCCGGCAGCGAGCCTCCGTCGCCCGCAGCTGATCCGCTCGATCCTGCCAGGCGGCCACGGAGTCGTTGTAGCCCTCGAACCGCTCCAGGTACTCGTCGTACTGAGCCTGTGGAACTCCGCCGGCGTCCGGGTCCTCGTAGGACCTCACCTCGCCCCTGAGAGAGTCGACCTCCGCATCGAAAGCCAGGAAATCCTGCTGTTCGACGGCCAGGGCCGTGCGGCAGGAGTCGGCGGCCGCACGCGCGGCGAACAGCCTGGCCCTCAGGCCCTCGATCTCCGCCACGACCCGGCGCTGGTTCGCGAACGTGGTCCAGGCGAACACCGCCGCGATGCCGGCGATGACGCCCACGAGGATGTAGCGAACGGTGGTCACGGTGGCAGAACCGGGTCCGGTACCGGTCGTTGGACTCGGTCAGCCGGGCATGGGAAGTGGAGTGGGTGAGGGCTCGTCCTGAACGGTACCCGCCCTGCGCGAGACAGTGCAAGCGGGACAGCGGTTTCCGGTCGGGGATCCGGTCCTGTCGATCGCCATGTAAACGCCCCGGGGGTCTGGTGCGTTGAGGATTGTGACAGTTGGCAGTCACACCGGGGGGGTTGTGGCGCAACTGTGCAGGTGCAGTACGGAGGGGGGGTCGCCCGCGGGCGGCCCTCCCCTTCGCTCCCCCCCGGCCCTGGTGCCCCCGTCCCCTGGCCCAGGCCCTTCCCCCCGAGCCACCACCCGTTCCCGCCTGACGCCCGTACCGGAGTCGCGCCCGTGGTTCTCGCCAGTCGAAGCACGCCACGCCCCGTGCCGCACATCCTCCCGAAAAGCCTCCGGGCCCGGACCCACCGCCTTCCGGCGGGGGCCCGAGCCCGGCTCACCATCTCTCCCCTGACAGCCCGCCAGGGATGAGACCTACACGCCTAGTTCTCGCAGGACGCGCAGGACTTCTTCGTCCAGCAGCAGCTGTTGCAGCAGTACGGCTCCATGGAGCCCGCGTCCGTCTTGCAGCAGTCGCGACCCTCGGAGAGGAGGGCGGACGAGGCGGCCTGAACCGGGGTCTGGGCCTCCGGTGTGAACAGAGAGACCGCCAGCAGGACGTTCGCGGCGATGAGGGCGGTGATGAACATGCGCTTCATGGGTGTTCTCCTTCGGATGTATGTCGTTCGAGTGTGCGTTTGGCGGTTCGATCGCTAGTTCATGGCCACCTGGAAGGGTGGCGTGAGGTTCAGGCCTCCCACCGTCTGCAGATCGGTGATCGGGCTGGTATAGACGCCCCAGACCATCCGACCGTGAACGGCCATGGGCGTGAAGGCGATGGGGAAGTGGACGCGGTCCAGGATCTGTCCGTCCCGGTCCATCCACGTCCAGCGGGTCGAGTGGCCCAGCGGGTGCTCGCTGGCGTCGAACTCCCTGACCAGGACGGAACCGTCGGTGAGGCAGAGGAGACCCGACGCCGGGGGGGCCTGCCGGGGGAACATCCCCGAGCCCTCATGCGCCATGGCCTCTGCGTCCGCCAGGATCTCCGGGTCGTCCAGCGCCTCAAGGCCGGCCTCGAGCTCGATCATGTAGTGCACGTAGGCCAGGCGCTCCGCTTCGGTGAGGTTCCGCTCGGGGAAGGGCAGGTCGACCGTTCCGACAGCCCTTCCGTTGTCGAACCAGGACAGGGTGCGGGCGTCGGGGTCCATGACTACGAGCAGCTCGGTGCCGCAGCTTTCCCAGAGGGGAACCGGCACATGACCCTGTGGCGGAGCCGGGAGATCAGCGTCGGCCATCGCCTGAATCGTGCGCGGTGCCCTGGACGGATTGAGCTCCGCGTCTCCCAGCACCAGTTCGGCCCGGCGGAGGTCGTGAGGCCGAGTGACCGGGTCTTCGAAGTGAGCCGCGACCACGGTCGAGCCCACCCGGCGGACCTTGAACGGGTTGGCGAACGTCACGTCCGGAAGGTCCGAGCGGACCGCCCGGGAGAACGTGACGTCCATCCGGGAGTCGTCCCGGAGGGCACCGTCGGAGTTCAGGGCCATGCGACGTCGGTTTCCGAAGTCCCAGACCTCGACACCATCGTCTCCCGTCGGAGTGAGGGCGGTGGCGAACATCATCTCGCCGGGGCCCTGGCCACGGCGGCTGAACCGGTGAGTCGCGCCATCTCTGGAGATGAAGGTCAGAGGACGATCGTCCCGGCTCAGGATCCAGGTCCCCTCCTCGGTGGGGAGGAGGTCCAGCACCTGGTGGAAACTGGTTTCCTGGAAGAGCTCGGTGAGCTGCAGGTCTCGCGTAGTCTCCGGGAGCGTGACCGGAGGAGCGATGGGGGCTCCCTCGCACCCCAGGACCACCACGGCCGTCAGGACGGCCGCTCCGCGCCGAATGAGGTGGGTGACATGACTGGTCATGGGTCAGCCTCCCAGCTCGAAGTTCGCGGGCGACTGGGCGATTGCCCCGCCGGGCGTTCCGCCACCCGTCTCGGTCAGGTGCGCTTCAATGGCCTGGTCGAGGCGCTCCAGTTCCGCGCCGTGACCCTCGTACACCACCTGACCCCGGGCATCCAGGAGGAAGACCCAGGGCGTCCGGTTGATCACCTGGACCTCGCGCGACTGGAGGTCCGTGATCCGGAGCGAGGTCGGCGGAACCGCCCAGCCGGCCGCGGAAGCGAAGCGGGCGGCGTCCTCCGGGGCGTCGCCGGACACCGGTACCAGCCGAAGTCGGGAGTCGGAGGCCCGGACGGACATCCACTCCGCCCAGCGTGCCGACACCTCCTGGGCATGAGCGCAGGTTTCGGAGAACGCCATGAGGACCGTAGCGTGTCCGGTCTCCCGGGAGGCCCGGATGACGTCGGTAGCACCCTCCCTTTCCACGGTCTGGAGGCCGTCGAGAGACATCCCCGTCGTCACGAAGGATGTGCTGGCGGCGCCCAGCGATGTAATCAGAAACGGGGGCGGTTGGCGTTCCTTATGAACGAGAGCGATGCTCTGTCCCGCCATGAGAAGGATCAGGGCGGCTATTGCCGCCCGGTCCCATCGAGGAAAGGGAGGAATCCTCATGATGGTTCCCTGGCCCGTCAGGGCCGGTCAGGGTTGAGAGAGATGGTGTTGGCCTCTGGCACAACGCGACCCCGGATCCCGGCGTTTACGCGTCGGGGTTGGGGCGGGGCGACACGTCGATGAGCCCGAGTGCGCGGTTTTTCCGCCCGCTCGGGGTGACGATCGGTGTTGCCTGGGCGCTGTTATGGTTCAACGGACTCGTTGCGGGGCATATCCGCAACACTTTTCTGTGGTACCTGGATTTCACGGCTCTCGCCGTAACGCTCGCTCTGCCCTTTGGTTTGTACGCCGCGACGGTGCTCGCCCGGGATCCCGATCCTAGTGCCGCCTCAGGGACTTCGGGATGGCCGGATGGGACTCTCTTCAGGGTTGTTGCGGTTTCGCTGCTGGGCTGGGCCCTGTGGGACCTGGGCCTCCCATTCATCGAACATCTTGAGTTTGGCGCCGGCGCTGCGGAGCTGAATCCAGCCGGCCCGGAGGTCCCCTGGATTCGGCTCAGCATGGCCGATTCCATCGCCTCGCTGGGGCCGATGGAGTACACGCTGGACCGGAGCCGGCCCTACGCTCAGCCTCCGGGATGGCTCCGGTTCCTCGCCCTCCAGGGCTTTGGTCTCGCCGTGATGACGTTCGTGGTCGGGCTGATCGGCCTGGAGATCGGGGCAAAGGCGCCCCCGATCCGGAGCCGCCGCGGACTCCGGGCCCGATTCGGACTCTGGCTGGTGGTCTTTGCGGCCATCGCCTTCGGAGGGCACGTGCCCTTCGAGATCGCACGCAGGACAGAAGGGGCCCTGTGGTTCCTTCTCGCAGTACTCCCCCCCGTCCCCCCCTTGCTGGTCCTGGTGAGCCTCAGGCTCGCCCGTACACCCCCCGATGGCTGACCCGGGCGGAGGACGGCGATTCGAGCTGGACCTGGCGCAGTTCCGATCGGGAGACGAGGCCTACTTCGATCTCCTGGTCCGGCGGTTCGGAGGGGACGTCAGGAGGATGGTCTTCACGTTCACGACCGACAGCATGGAGGCGGAGGACCTGTTCCAGGAGGTCTGGGTGCGGGTCTGGCGGAAGAGGGACCTGTACCGGCCGAGCGGGTCGTTCCGAGCCTGGCTCGTGACGCTCTCTCGGAACGTGTGCATCGTGGCCCGGAGGAAGACCCAGCGGGAGCGGACCCGCATGGACCGGGCCCGACAGGAGGATGAGGTGGAAACGGAGATTCGGAGGGAGGCGGACCTGGACCGGCTCCTCGCGGAGTCCGAGGAGGACTCGGCCGGCCGGGCTCTGCGGAGGCTGGCCGGTCTCTCGGCCCGGGAGAGGGAAGCGGTGGTACTCCGGATCATGACCGGACTGAGCGGCCCGGAGGCCGCGGAGGAAATGGGGGTCTCGGCATCGACGGTCCGGGTGCTCGTGCACCGGGGTCTGACCAAGTTGAGGAAGGAGTTGGCGACAGATGGATAACGATCGACAGGGCCACGTTCCCTTCGAGCGCGTCCTGGATCTGCTCCTCGAGGGCGATGGAGGAGATCTGGAGGCGGCGCGGGCTCATGCCGAGGGCTGCCAGGCCTGCGCCGCACACCTGCGGGAGGCGGAGGGCATCATCATCGCCTTGGCGTCTCCGGCGGAAGCGGCCCCGGATGTCTGGGTTACGCGAGCCCGCTCCGGGATCCGTCGGGCCCGGGAGGAGGACCGGGAGAGCGTGTGGGCGCAGCTTCGTCGGAGGGCCGGCGTGGTCGCGCTGGGTGGCGGCGTGGGGGCCACCGTGGCTCTGGCACCCTACCTGGAGGGTCAGGTGGTGAGCCCGGTCTGGGCGGCGGCCGTGGTCCTCGGGGGTGCCGTTCTGGCCACCCTCACCGAGGAACGGATCGCCCTGGACTAGCCGTTCGGGGGCTCCCGGCCGGCCGCGGCGCGGTTGTGTAACACTGTGTGAACGGACGTTCACCCTGTGTATATTGGCCAAGCCGGCGGTGCCGGCACCGTCCCGGGAGTCATGCCAGGCGCGGGCTCAATGCCGGGCGGACCCGTCGTTCTTTCCTGAGGAGACCAGAATGCAGCGAGTGCGGTTTGGGTTTGTCGTGTGTGCGGCGCTGACGATGCTCGTCGGAACCTCTGTTGATGTGGAGGCGCAGAACATCACGCTGGGGGCCAAGGCAGGCGTCAATTTTGCCAACGTGGCCGATGTGGACGACATCGAAGTGACCTCCGAGTCCGACTTCGTCGGCGGAGCCTATCTGCGGGTGGGGGGGGAGCGCTGGCTCCTCCAGCCCGAGCTTCTGTTCTCCAAGCGCTCGGTCGGTCTGTCGGGCTCAGGTGAGACCGGGGCCCTCCAGCAGGACTTCCTCGAGATCCCGGTGCTGATCGGCATCCGACTGGGAACGGGTACCATCGAGCCCACCCTCTACGCCGGCGCCAGCGCTTCCTTCGAGAGCAACTGCTCCCTGAGCATCGATGGCTTCGAGGGTGAGTGTGGTCCGGACGAGGTGAACGACCTCGAGACCAACTCCACCCTGTGGGCCGGGATCGCAGGGCTCAGCCTCGACCTGGACGTGGGGCCGGTCATCCTCGGACTGGATGGTCGCTACAATTACGGCCTCACCGACATCGACGCCGAGGGCGGCGATGGCTCCGGTAAGTGGCGCTACTTCTCTCTGCTGGTGCAGGCGGGGTTCGCACTGGGCCGCTGAGCCTGCCCGCAGATCGCCCACATCGGGGACCCCCTGCTCCGGGGGTCGGGTAGACCAGGTGCCGGGGACCTTCAGTGGTCCCCGGCACCTTTGGTTTCCTCCTGCGCGTCCTTAGCTTCCACCCATGCTTCGCCCCTCCAAGCGGATACTCTGGGTCGACGACGAGATCGACCTTCTGCGGCCCCACCTGTTGTTCCTGCAGCAGCGGGGCTATCACGTCGACGCCATCCCCAACGGTGACGATGCGCTGGCCCTGTTGCGCCAGCACAAGTACGACCTGGTTCTGCTCGACGAGCAGATGCCGGGGCGCCGGGGATTGGAAATCCTCGAGATCCTGCGGCGCGAGGATCCGCATGCGCGGGTGGTCATGGTGACCAAGTCCGAGGAGGACCGGACCATGACCGAGGCCATCGGCCGCCGGGTGGACGACTACCTGGTGAAACCCACCAGCCCGCGACAGGTCCTCTCCGTGGTGACGCGGATCCTGGAGGGCTCCTCCATCCGGCAGCAGCAGGCGGCCCAGGACTTCGCGGCCCGCTTCGGCCGGCTCTCCATGCTCCGGGAGGAGGCCAGCACCGCCGAGGACTTCGCGGCGGTCTACGCCGAGCTGGTGGATTGGCACATGCGGCTCGAAGAGGCCGGCGAGCCGGGTCTACTGGACACGGTCGCCTCCATGACCCGGGACCTGCGCCGGGATTTCGGGGAGTGGGTCGTGGAGGCCTACCCCTACTGGATGGAGCACCTGGACGACCCGGATCGCCCCGAGCTGTCGGTGGACCTGGTTCGGAATCACGTGGTTCCGTTCCTCGGTGAGGGGCCCGTCTTCTTCGTGGTGCTGGACTGCATGCGGCTGGACCAGTGGCGCGCCATCGCTCCACTTCTGGCCCCGTACTTCGAGGTGGAGGAGACCCTCCATTACTCGATTCTCCCCACCGCCACCCCCTACGCCCGGAACGCCATCTTCGCCGGGCTGTTTCCGGACGAGATCGCCCGGGAGTACCCCCGCTGGTGGAACACCTCCGACGACGAGGGAAGCCTGAACCAGCACGAGGACCAGCTCCTCCGATCCCAGCTGGAGCGCCTGACAGGCGAGCCGGCGTCGATCCACTACGAGAAGATCTTCACCGACCGGGACGGAGATCAGGTGCGGGGGCGGGTGCGCGGGGCACTCAAGTCGGGGACCTCGGTGGTCGCTCTCGTGTTCAACTTCGTGGACCTCATGACCCACGGTCGGTCCGAGTCCCCGATCCTCATGGAGGTCGCCAAGGACGAGGCCTCGCTCCGTGACCTGACCCGGTCGTGGTTCGAGCGCTCGACGGCCTTCGCCGTGCTGCAGGAGGCGGCCGCGAGGGGGCACCAGGTGATCCTGACCACGGATCACGGGTCCATCCACTGCATGCATCCGACGACCGTATTCGCCCGCAAGGACGCCACGCAGAACCTGCGCTACAAGTTCGGCGGGGATCTCCGGGCGGAGGACCCGGACACGGTGTATCTGACCCAGGACGCGGAGGACCTCCGGCTGCCCCCGGGAAAGCTGGGCCTCACCTACATGCTGGCCATGGAAGACTATTTCATGGTGTATCCCACCAAGCTCCGTGAGTACCAGGCGCGGTACCGTGGTTCGTTCCTCCACGGGGGAATCTCACCCGAGGAGATGGTGGTGCCGGTGGCCCGCCTGACTCCGAGGCCCCGGTGAGTCTCTACCTCCGGATCCTGGGGTACCTGAAGCCGTTCCTGCCCCTCTTCGGCGTGGCGGTGGGCTCGCTGTTCCTGTATGCCCTCTTCGACGTCTTCTCCATCGCGCTGTTCATCCCGTTCCTGAGGGCGCTGTTCAACCCGGCGGACGTCGCTGAGACCGGGGACAGTTCGGTGGACCAGCTCATGACGGACATCCTGGGTCGCGTCATCGATCTGGAGGGGTCCCCCGAGACCGCGGTGAGAGGGATCATCATCGTGATCCTCGTGGCCTTCGCGCTGAAGAACCTGTTCGGTTTCCTGGGCGCGTACCTGGTGGCCAGGGTCGATCAGGGCGTGACCAGGGACATGCGGCGGGAGGTCTACAGTCACCTCCTCGATCTGGACATGGTCTTCTTCGGGAGGACCCGGGTGGGACAGATCCAGTCTCGCCTCACGCATGACGTGGAGCAGGTCCGTCAGCTGGTCACCAAGGAACTGGCCAAGATGATCTCGACCACGTTCGAGTTCATCGGAGCCCTCGTCCTGATGTTCGCCATCTCGGGCAGGCTGACCATCGCGGCGTTCGTGGTCCTCCCCGGCATGTTCCTGATCTGGGGGCCGCTTCTGAAAAAGCTCCGGACCCGGGACCGCTCGGTCCTGAACCTCGCCGGGGACGTGAATGCCCACATCCAGGAGACCCTGGCCGGGATCCGCCTGGTGAAATCGTCGGCCGCCGAGGAGCACGAGCGCGGCCGGTTCGGCGCCCTGACCCAGGACTACTACAGACAGTTCGTCCGGGCGGAGCGGCTCCGGGCCCTCGCCGCGCCGATCTCGGAGATGCTGGCCGCCGTGGGTACGGCAATCCTGCTCTACTACGGGACGCGGCTCGTCATCTATGACCAGATTCTCAGCAGCGAGGCCTTCATCGTGTTCCTGGTGGGGAGCACCAAGCTCTACTCCCCGGTGAAGTACCTGTCGAGGCTGCCGGCCACGATCCAGCCGGGCCTGGTGGCGGCGGAGCGGGTCTTCGAGTTCCTGGACGCTCCGGTGGAGATTCGGGACCGGGAGGGGGCCGTCGACTTCCCGGGCCTGGAGCGCGAGATCCGGTTCGAGGAGGTGGGGTTCGCCTACCGGCAGGGTCAGCCGGTTCTTCAGGACATCGCGTTCGCGGCGCCTCGAGGCTCGGTGACCGCCATGGTGGGGCCCTCCGGTGCGGGAAAGACGACCCTGGTCGATCTCCTGGGTCGATTCTACGAGGTGGCCTACGGCCGGATTTCGGTGGACGGGAGGGACATCCGGGACTTCACCGTGCGCTCCCTGCGCCGGTCCATGGGGATCGTGTCGCAGGAGACGGTGCTGTTTCATGACACCGTCCGGAACAACCTGGCCTACGGAGCCGGGGACCCGTCCGATGCGGCCATCCAGGAGGCCGCCCGGCTGGCCTATGCGCACGAGTTCATCGAGGCGCTGCCGCAGGGGTACGACACGATGGTCGGGGAGCGGGGGACGCAGCTCTCCGGCGGTCAGCGCCAGCGGCTGGCCATTGCCCGGGCCATCCTGCGGGACCCCCCGATCCTGATTTTCGACGAGGCCACCAGCGCCTTGGACACCGAGTCCGAGCGCCTGGTGCAGAGGGCCACCCAGCGGCTCCTGGAAGGCCGGACGGTCTTCGTGATCGCCCATCGTCTCTCCACGATCCAGCAGGCCGACCAGATCCTGGTCCTCACCGACGGGCGGATCGTGGAGCGAGGCACGCACGCAGCGCTCATGGAGACGTCGGGTGTGTATCGCCGGCTCTACGAGCTCCAGTTCCCTGACGAGGCGGTGCTGGCCGCCCCCGAGTCCGGATCCGGCGAAGGGACCTGACCGGCATCCGCCGGGACCCCATGCGCGCCCCGACCCTCACGGACCGGATCGTCTTCACCGGATACCGCCTCCTCTCCGGTGCGCTCTCCCGCCTTCCGGGCCCCCTGGCCGAGGCGGTGGCCTGGTGCTTGGGGATCCTGGCCGGCAGCATCTTGCGGATCCGCCGGGGTGTGGTGGACGACAACCTGGCCCACGCCTTCCCCCACGAGACGCCTGCCTGGAGGGCCCGTGTGGCCCGGGGCAGCTACCGCCACCTTGTCCGGGAGGCGTTGGCGACGGCCCGGCTCACCCGCCTCGGGTCCGGGGCCGTCGCCCGGGCCACGGATCGTCGGGACTACGATCTGCCCCGGTCCCTCATGGAGGAGGGTCGGGGCCTGGTGATCTTCTCGGGCCACCTCGGGAACTGGGAGGTCGGGGGGGCGGCTTTGCCCTTCCAGATCGGGCCCACCACCGCCGTGGGCTTCCGCCAGCGAAACCCCCTCTTCAACCGGGACGTGGTGGAGTCCCGGAAGCGGCATGGCCTGGAGATCATCCTTCGTGACGAGGGCCCCCGGCCCATGCTGAGGGCCCTTCGGGCCGGTCGGGCCCTGGCCCTGCTGGGAGATCAACACGCCGGACACCCGGGCATCTGGGTGGAGTACTTCGGGCGGCCGGCCTCCACGGCCAGGGGGCCGGCGGTCCTGGCCCAGCGTTCCGGGGCACCCCTGGTGCTCGGTGTGACCGTGCGGGTCCCGTCCCGGGGGAGTGGACCCCGATATCGGACCCTGTTCACCCGGATCGCTCCCCCGCCTCCAGAACTGGATCCGGAGGCCGCGGTCCACCACGTGACCCAGGCCTGCCAGAGGGTCCTGGAGGAGCACGTGAGGGAGTGGCCGGACCAGTACTTCTGGCACCACAAACGGTGGAAGTGGGCGCCGCCTCCGGATGCGGTTCCGGGTGCACTTCCGGAGCCCTCACCGGGCCCGGCGCCAGACGCCGACTGAGCCGAGGAACCGCCAAAGGCGGCTCCGGTATTACCTTTCAAGGCCAAGGCAGCCCCCTCCGGGGCCGCCGTTCCGCGCAATCGACCGAGTTTCCGTGATCTACATCTGTATTCCAGTCCACAACGAAGAAGCCACCATCGGCGTCCTCCTCTGGAAGACGCGGAAGGTCATGGCGGAGTTTGGACGGGACTACCGGGTGCTCGTGCTGGACGACGCCTCCACCGACGGGACGGCCGAGGTCGTGCAGCGGTACACGACGGTCATTCCCATCTCCTTCTTCCGCTCGGGCGAGCGTCTGGGGTACCCGAAGGCTCTGGATCGGCTGCTCCGGAAGGCGGTCGCCGAGGCGCCCTATCCCAAACGAGACGCCGTGGTGACCCTGCAGGGCGATTTCTCCGACGACCCGGCCGACATCGTCTCGCTGGTGAAGGCCCTGGAGGGCGGAGCCGACGTGGTCGCCGGCGTTCCGGCGGGAATGGATGGGACCGAGCCCCGGACCCTGCGTCTGGCTCGATGGACCGCGGGGTGGCTGCTTCGCGGGACGCTCCGCGACAGTCCCGTCTCCGATCCCTTTTCCGGCCTGCGGGCGTACCGGGTGGTCTGCCTGAAGAAGACGCTGCGGGAGATGGACGAGACGCCGCTCCTCGATCAGCCCGGCTGGGCCGGAAACCTCCAGCTCCTGGGGGCCGTGGCTCCTCACGCGCGTCGCTTCGCCGAGGCCTCGACCGAGTCGCGCCCGGTTCCACGTGCCCGGGAGTCCAGGTTCCGGGCCATCGCGGCCATTCAGGATCTCATGAAGGTCCGCGGTTCGGTGGACTGGCGGCCGGCGGCGGAGGAGGGCTGATGAGCGTGGGTCAGATCCGCTGGAAGTCGTCCGTGTGGCGGGCGTTCGGGCTGCTGCCCGCGGTGGCCGCGGCCTTGCTGGTTCCCGGACCGGGAGCGTCAGCGTCCGCCCAGGTGGTCCCGATGAACCGGCAGGTCATCCCTCTCCGGATCGGGGAGGCCGAGGTCCTGGGCCGGAACGTCGCCCCTACGCCGTTCGGCCCGGGCGAGACCATGAAGTACAACGTGAAGCTCGGGATCCTGAGCGTCGGCAGCGGCTACATGGCGGTCACGACCGTCGACACGCTCCGGGGACGCGAGGCCTACCACGCCGTGATGCACGTGGAGGGCGGGATCCCGCTGGCCCGCGTGAAGGACACCTTCCAGACCTGGATGGACATCGACGACCTGTCGTCGCTGCGCTTCGTCCAGGACCAGGACGAGGTGGGCCAGAAGCGGAACATGTACTACGAGCTCTACCCGGACTCGGGTACGTGGTACAACACCCGCAACGACACCTCGGGGGAACTCGCCTCCAACAATCCGCTCGACGACATCTCGTTCGTCTACTACCTGCGGGCCCTGGACCTCCAGGTCGGCGACGCGTTCAGTTTCCCGAAGTACTTCAAGGACGACGGGAACCCGGTTCAGATCTTCGTGGAGCGGATCGACACGGTCGAGGTGCCGGCAGGCGTCTTCGAGACCATCGTCGTCCGACCCGAGATCCAGACCAAGGGGCTCTTCGGACAGGGCGGAGAGGCGGAGATCCACCTCACCAACGATGAACGACGCATCGTCGTCTATCTTCGGTCCAAGGTCCCGGTCATGGGGTCCCTGACCCTGCATCTCACCGAGATCAACGAGGGGATCCCCCTGAACCGCGGGCTGGCCCCGCCCCCCGACGACCTCCGGGTCGAACGGCCCGCCGAGCCGCCTCCGGAAGGGTAGCGCCCTCGGGCTCGCGCTCGGCCCAGATCCTGCTGCACACGGGGCTACTGTCCCCAATCCACTCCGGAGCGCACCATGAAAGCCCGTGTTCTGTCGTCCGTTCTCGTCCTCGCCGTGGCCGCCTGTGCGCCCGGTGCCGACGATGCGACCCCCGCCGATTCCCACGGAGCCGATCTCCTGGCCCAGTACACCACCGTCCGGCTGACCTCCGATCTCTCCGTCCTGTCGGAGAACGAGCGGGCCATGATCCCCCTCCTCATCGAGGCGGCCGAGGCCATGGACGAGGTCTTCTGGCTCCAGGCATTCGGGGAGCCCGCGGACTTCCTGGCCGGCATCTCGGATCCGGACCTGCGGGAGTACGCGGCCATCAACTACGGGCCCTGGGATCGGATCGCGGGGGACGCCCCCTTCATCGATGGCTTCGGACCCAAGCCTCCGGGCGCCAACCTCTACCCGGCGGACATGACCCGGGATGAGTTCGAGGCCGCCGTGGAGGGCTCCCCGGAACTGGCCAGCCTCTACACGCTGGTCCGGCGGAACGACGCCGGCGAGCTGGTGGCGGTCCCCTATCGGGAGGCGTTCCCGCAGCAGGTGGCCCTGGCGTCGGAGAAGCTCCGGGCCGCCGCGGAGCTGGCCGAGGACCCCGGTCTCAGGACCTACCTGGAGCTTCGGGCCGACGCGCTGCTGAGCGACGACTACCAGCCCAGCGACCTGGCCTGGATGGACATGAAGGACAACGGGCTGGACGTGGTCATCGGGCCCATCGAGACCTACGAGGACCAGCTCTTCGGCTACAAGGCGGCCCACGAGGCCTACGTCCTGATCAAGGACCGGGAGTGGAGTGACCGGCTGGCCCGGTACGCGTCACTCCTTCCGCCGCTGCAGGAGGGCCTCCCGGTTCCGGATCCGTACAAGCAGGAGACGCCGGGTTCCGACGCGGACCTGGGGGCCTATGACGCGGTCTACTACGCCGGCGACGCCAACGCCGGGTCCAAGACCATCGCCATCAACCTCCCCAACGACGAGGAGGTTCAGCTGGCGAAGGGCACCCGGCGGCTGCAGCTGAAGAACGCCATGCAGGCCAAGTTCGACCGGATCCTGGTCCCCATGGGTGACCTGCTGATCGCCGAGGACCAGCGGCAGTTCATCACCTTCGACGCGTTCTTCGCCAACACCATGTTCCACGAGGTGGCCCACGGTCTGGGAATCAAGAATACAATCAACGGGCGGGGCACGGTGCGCGAAGCACTGATGGAGGAGGCCTCGGCCCTGGAGGAGGGCAAGGCCGACGTCCTGGGTCTCTACATGGAGACCGCGCTGTACGACATGGGTGAGCTTCCCGACGCCGATCTGCGCGAGAACATGGTGACGTTCGTCACGTCCATCTTCCGCTCGATCCGGTTCGGGGCGTCCAGCGCACACGGCCGCGCGAACGTGGTCCGGTTCAACTTCTTCCTGGAGATGGGGGCCTTCGCCCGGGACGAGGCCACGGGCCAGTACACCGTCGACTTCGACCGGACGATGGCGGCCATGGAGGCGCTGTCCGAGAAGATCCTCACCCTCCAGGGCGACGGGGACTACGACGGCGTGAAGCAGTTGATGGCCGACTACGGCCAGGTGGGGCCGCAGCTGCAGGCGGACCTGGATCGGGTGAACGCGGCCGGGATTCCGGTGGACATCGTGTTCGACCAGGGGGTTTCGGTGCTGGGGCTGTAAGGGGCCTTGGGGGGACGGGAGAGGGTCTCTCGCGCTGCAGCTTCGCTGACGCTTGTTCAACCCTCTCCCGTCCCCCCTTTCCTTTTCACCGCCGCACCTTGGGATGATGGGGCTCGCGCTGCAGCTTCGCTGACGCTTGTTCGACCCTCTCCCGTCCCCCCCCTCCTTTTCACCGCCGTTCTTCGGGGGGGTGGTGGTTCAGGGTCGAACGAGAGCCGCCGTGCGGCCCTGAGGCCCCGCGACGATCACTGGCTCGGTTCGCGGACCGGCGAACTCGCGGACTGTGTGTGAACCACACGCCACCTGTCATCCACCCAGCGGAACAGATAGGTGCCGTGGCCCCGGTTGTGGATCTCCCGCCCGTCCCGGGTGACGAGTTGGATCTCAGTGTTCACCACCGCCCACGCGAATGTGCCCTCGAAGTGGACCTGAACATCGGAGAACCCGAGGCGAAGGCCCAACTCGGCCTCGGGCTCCACGTGGTTCACGACCAGGTCCTGGAGACCGACGTTCTCACCGCCGCCCTCGAAGTATCGAGCGCCGTCCCAGTCCAGGAAATGCGTGTAGAACGGTGCGCCGTCCCCGCTCTCCCAGCCCAGCCGAACGTCCTCGAGGATCGACTCGAGTAGAGTCGCGTCGTGGTCCGGTGTGGTCGCGCTCTCCGTTCCGCAGCCGTAGATCAGCGCCAGCCCTGCAACGAGGAGGGGCTGCAGAGGTCTCATTCTCATCTCAAACTCCGGGTGCGAAGTAACGGACGGTCGGAGCCGACCGATCGGCCCTCTCCGCTGACCCGCGGAGACTAAGGGGTTCGCCCCGGCTCGGCCAATCGGGTCCTGGTAATCGGCCGGCTCCGCGATCGGGTCGAGACTGGGGGGAGGAAGATGCGGGTGCGAGTCTGAACCGGGGCGGCGGAGGAACTCCTCCCGCCACCCCGGTAGCAGTTCGCGAGACGGACGGCTTGGTCTAAGCGGTCGTGAATGTGAAGACCATCCCGTAGGTGCCGTTCTCGTGCTGCCATCCCGGGCCCATGTGATCCGTGTGGTCGCCGGGTCCGTGGCCCGGACCATCCCCGTGACCGGGGCCGTGTCCGTCATCCGGGCCGTGCCCGGTTCCAGGACCGTGGGTCTCGTTCATCATGTCGTCGGTCGCCCACTCACCGCCCATTCCAGGGCCATGGGTACCGATGTCGGCCTGATGACCGTGCTCCCCCACCATGCCTCCACCCAGGTGAATCGTGTAGGTGGTGGCGGGCTTGAGTGCGGACCCGGGGTGGAACCGGAGGACCATCCGGTCCTGGGAGAAGATCCAGGTTCCCGGTACTTCGGGTCCGTGGATATCACCTTCGTGCAGTGCCACGAACTGCTCCATGGCGGGACCCATGGGGTGGTCGAACGTGAGGGTGATCGGTCCCGAGGGATCCACGTTCACCGCCCCGCCCTGCGGGCTCACCGTGAGGAGCGTGGGGATCTCGGGTAGGGGATCCACCGCTGTGGATGAGTCGCCACAGGCCGCCAGGACCAACGGGAGGGACGCCAAGGCCATCAGGGCCCGTGTCGTATTCATCGTCAGCCTCCTTTGGTGGTGCATACGATTCGGCCAGGTGGCGGGTGACCTGGTCCGAACTCTCTAATGAACCCTACCTCCAGGACCATGAACGGATCATGAGGGTCTCATGAATGATCATTCATGGTGCTTGAGAGTTCCGTGGTTCGGTGGGATTCTAGGACGAGGCGGGCGGTTGCCGGCCAGCGGCGAAGGGCCGTGCTCGGTTTCGCGCGGTCCGCCTCGATCGAACGCAGCTCCCGGGAGGCGTGGTGAGGATCCTGGTAGTAGAAGACGACCGGAAGGTGGCCCGTTTTATCGAGCGGGGACTCCGAGAGGAGGGCTACGTCGTGGACGTGGCCCACGACGGCCAGGATGGCCTGACGCGGGCCAAGGTGTACGAATATGACCTGATCCTCCTCGACGTCATGCTTCCGGGACTATCCGGGTTCGAAGTGGTTCGGGACCTTCGCCGGGCCGAGAGTGGCGTGCCGGTGCTGATGCTCACAGCGCGGGACGACGCGGAGGACGTGGTCCGTGGACTGGATCTCGGAGCCGACGACTACCTCACCAAGCCCTTCTCGTTCGACGTGCTGCTTGCCCGCGTGCGGGCTCTCTCTCGGAGGGCGTCGGTGGGCGGCGGCGGTTCGCCGCTGGTGTACGACGACCTGGAGATGGACCGGCTGCGGCGGCGGGTAACGCGGGGAGGTGAGGACATCAGCCTGACACCCAAGGAGTTCCATCTCCTGGAGTATCTCCTGCAGCGGCCCGAGGAGGTTGTCCGCCGCACCGAACTCCTGGAAAAGGTGTGGGATCTCCACTTCGACCCCATGAGCAACGTGGTGGATGTTCACGTGGCCAAGCTTCGTCGAAAGCTGCGGAAAGACGACCGCCCCGAGTTGATCCACACGCTCCGGGGCGTGGGCTACATCCTTCAGCGGAAGGCGCCATCGTGAGCGGGTCCCTCAGGGCCCGCTTGGCCAAGCGCTTCGCGGCCACCGTGGGTATGGGAATGGTGGCGGTCTCACTGGTGGGCTGGGTCGCCCTCCGACACGTGCTGGATCGCGAGATCGACTCCTCGCTGCTGAACGTCGCATCGATCCAGGCGTCTTCGGTGACGGAGTCTCCCGACGGGGTGATGCGGTTCCACGAATGGGAACTCACTCCCGAAGAGGCCATCTCGGTGCGGGACCTCAACCGATACGCGCAGGTATGGGGCCGAGACGGGCGATCGCTCCTCCGCACCCGCTACATCACCCGGGACCTTCCGCTGGATACGGTAGCCTTGGAGAGGGCCGGCGCCGGGGAGATCTCCTGGGTCCGGCAGGCGTTCGACGGGATCCCCATCCGAAGCCTGTACTATCCGCTGGAACGGCGGGGAGCGATGCACGAGGGCCACGTCCTGCAGGTGTCGGCGCCTCTGGAGGTGCGGGACGCGACCCTTCGGGCGACGGCCCTTTACCTGGCTGCCATCGCGATTCTGGTCGTCGGGGGGACGTGGGTCGGCGCGTGGTGGCTGGGGGCATCGGCCGTGCGGCCGGTGCATCAGATCACCGAGCAGGCCCGCGAAATCGAGGGCGGCACACTCGACCGGCGCATCGACGCCTCCGCCGAGGCGGCCGAGTATCGGGGCCTGGTGGACGTTCTCAACACCATGCTGGATCGCCTCCAGCGATCCTTCGCCACGCAGAAGCAGTTCACCCAGGACGCGAGCCATGAGCTCCGGGGCCCCCTCACCGCGATGCGGGGCGAACTAGAGGTCGCGCTCCGGCGGCCGCGGTCGGAAGACGAATATCAGGAGGTGCTGGAGAGCTCGCTGGAGGAGGTGGAGCGGCTTGGTCGGATGTCGGACGATCTGCTCGCGCTCACTCGGATCGACGGGTCCGGGTCAGAACCTGCGGAGAGGGTGAGCCACGTGTCCGAGGTGGTGGAGCGGGTCGTGGACCGCTTCGCACAGGCCGCCGAGGTCTCCCGGATCACGCTTACTTTCCACGACGGCGGCCCCATCCAGGCGGCCATGGATCCCGACCTTCTCGCGCGCATCGTCTGGAACCTCCTGGACAACGCGGTCGACCACACGCCAGTGGGGGGCGCGATCCGTATCGTTTCCGAGGTCCGGGGCTTCAACGTCCGCCTCGAGGTGCACGACTCCGGTCCCGGGGTCGCGCCTGAACACCGCGAGAAGGTCTTCGATCGCTTCTTCCGAGGGGATGAGGCCCGCGAGCCTAGAAGGGACGGCCGAGCCGGTACCGGTCTGGGCCTGTCCATAGTCCAGTCCGGACTGGCCGCGCACGACGGGCGGGCATGGGTGGACGACTCGGACCTCGGCGGAGCCGCGTTCATCCTGGAGTTCCCGGCCGCACGGGTCTGAGCCTGGCGAGCATAGGCCGTCCCATCGGGGTCGAGCCACTCCCCCCCGCTCCGCCGCTGACCCGCCCCGCACGATCGTGAACGATTGTTCACGCATCGTTCATCGCCTGTTCATGGGGGTTGAGGGACCTTGGGATCGTGTCAATCCGTTCCTCCCGACCCGAGCACGTCGTGAATCTCACTTCCCTGACCCCGACCATCCTGGCGTTGGCTCTTTGCGCCTCGGCAGTGTCGCCGGGCGCTCTTGCTGGTCAGGAGCCCGCGTCCGACTCCGAGGTCCGGTGGTCTCTGAGCCAGGTCCACGCGCTGGCGTTCGAGCGGAGTCCCCGCCTCGCGGCTGCGCGGTCCCGGGCGATGGCGGCTCAGGCCCGCATTCCCCAGGCCGGCGCCCTGCCCGATCCTCAGCTCCAGATCGGTGTGTCGAACCTGGAGCTGCCGGGACTCTCGGCCACCATGCCGGCGTCCATGGCGCCTGCGATCGGCCTTATGCAGGGATTCCCGTTTCCCGGCAAGCGTGGGCTGCGCGAGGAGGTGGCGGGGTTCATGGCCCAGAGCGCGGCGCTGGCGGTCGAGGAGGCCGAGTGGAGGCTCAGGACCGACGTGAGCCGGGCCTACTTCGACCTGCTGAAAGCGGATCGTGAACTGGAGGTGCAGCGGTCGGCGGAAGCGCTCCTGAGGGACGCGCTCCTCATCGCCGAAGCCCTGTACGCGTCGGGAGGCGGAGGCCAGACCGACGTCCTGCGGGCTTCGGTGGCCGTGGCCCGGATCGAGGGTGAGGTCCACCGGCTGGAGGCCTCCCGAAAGATCGCGGCCGCGCAGCTCAACGCCCTGCTGGACTACTCGCCCGCGTGGCCAACTCCGACCCCCACCGTCCCAAGCCTCCCGGTCGTGGAGGTGCCGCTGGACTCGCTGCGTCTGCAGGCCCTGGTGGACCGTCCGCTTCTGCAGGCCGCGTCTCGGAGGGTGGCGGCCGCGGACGCCTCCGTCGAACTGGCCGATCGGGACATCTGGCCGGATATCCGGGTCGGGGTCCAATACGCTCAGCGCCCCACCGACGAGGGGCAGAAGCATATGGGCGGCGCATCGGTGGGCGTGAATCTCCCGGTGTTCGCCGGCAGCAAGCAGAACCGTGCCAGGGACGAGGCTGCGGCCGAGCTGCTGGAGGCCCGCTCTCTTCTGGCCGACCTCACGGCGATGGTTGAGGGAGATCTGGCCCGGATCCTGGCGGACCTCGAGCGATCCCGATCTCTGCTGGAGCTGTACCAGCGAGAGATCCTCCCGCAGGCCCGAGCGACCGTGGAGTCCGCCCTGAGTTCCTACCGATCCGGATCGGTGGACTTTCTCACCCTCCTGGACGCCGAGGTCGCCCTGGTCCGCTTCGAGGCCGAAGCGGTCGGCTTACTCTCCGAGTACGGGACCGCCGTGGCCGAGCTGGAAGCCACGCTGGCCCGTCCGTTCGACTCTCCCCAGACCCTGGAATGGGACCAATGACGAACTCCACACGACAGATCTGGATCGCCGGCGCGCTGGTCGGCGCAGCCGTGCTTGTGGTGGTGCTGCTCTCCCGGTCCGACACCGGGGCGGCTGATGAAGCCGCGATGGACATGGAGGGGCACGACCATGCCGCGATGATGGCCGGCCTCGACGAGGCCCAGCCGGTCTCCCTTCCTCCCGAACTCATCGACCGTACTGGCGTGACCTTCGCCGTCGCTTCGCGCCGGGAACTGACCCGAAGGGTGGTGGCCCTGGGCCGGGTGGAATACGACGAGACCCGGCTGGCCGATGTCAGCCCCAAGCTCGAGGGCTGGGCCGAGCGGCTCGTGGTGGACTTCACCGGGGCCCCGGTCGAGGAGGGTGAGACCCTCTTCGAGTGGTACTCGCCCGTGGTCGTGGCCGCCCAGGAGGAGCTGCTCCTGGCGGCGAGCCTGGTGGAGGCCGCCGAGCCCGGGACGGACCGGCACGCCAGCGCGGTTCGGCTGCTGGACTCCGCCCGCCGGCGCCTCTCGTACTGGGATATCCCCATCGACGTGGTTGAGCACATCGAGCACATGCGGCACGTGATGCGGACGGTGCCCCTCCGTTCCCCGGCCACGGGGATCGTGGTGGAGAAGGCCGTGGTCGACGGAGGTCGGTTCATGCCCGGAGAGACGGTCTACCGCATCGCCGACCTGAGCCGGATCTGGGTCGAGGCCGACGTGTTCGAGCGCGATCTTTCGCTCGTCGGCCTCGGGCAGCATGCCATGATCACGCTGGAGGCCTATCCCGGGGAGATGTTCCACGGCGAGGTCACCTACGTCTATCCGACCCTGGACCCGGAGACGCGTACCGGAACCGTTCGGGTGGAGCTCGACAACCCGGGACTGAGGCTTCGTCCCGGGATGTTCGCGTCGCTGGATTTCCCGGTGCCCACGGCTGGACCCGTACTCCTGGTCCCGCGAGGGGCCGTACTCGCCACGGGCGAGCGGACGCTCGTGTTCGTGCAATCCGCCGACGGTACGCTGACTCCGCGAGAGGTGGTGACAGGCCTCGCCGCGGGCCAGGACGTGGAGATCCTGTCCGGGCTTTCGGCCGGCGAGCGTGTCGTCTCGTCGGCCTCATTCCTCATCGACGCCGAGTCGAACCTCGGGTCGGCGGCCATGCTGAGCGGTACCGGCGAGGGCGGCGCCGACATGGAGGGGATGGACCACAGCCAGCACCAGATGGCTCCGGCGGCATCTCCGGACACCGGTATGGAGGGCATGGACCATTCGGGCCATGACATGACGCCGGATACCACGGATCACTCCGGTCACGACATGGCGCCGGATACGACCGACCACTCCGGCCACGACATGGACACGATGGATCATTCCGGTCACGACATGGCCCCGGATACCACGGATCACTCCGGGCACTCCATGCCGGCCCGGCCGGACACTACCGATCACTCGGGCCACTCGATGCCTGCGAAACCCGATACCACCGGGGCGCGTGAGCCGGGATCGGAGCTCGACTGATGCTGGAACGGATCATCGAGGCCTCGGTCCGGAACCGGGTCCTGGTGGCCATTCTCGCCGTAGCGGTGGCCGCGGCGGGGGTGCTGGCGGTGCAGAGCACGCCGCTGGAGGCCATCCCGGACCTGTCGGACGTGCAGGTCATCATTCAGACCGATTTCAACGGCCAGGCCCCCCAGATCGTGGAGGACCAGGTCACCTATCTGATCACCACCGAGATGTTGAAGGTGCCCGGGGCCCGCACGGTTCGGGGCTACTCGTTCTTCGGGGTCTCGTTCGTGTACGTGATCTTCGAAGACGGGACCGACCTGTACTGGGCTAGAAGTCGGGTGCTGGAGTACCTGTCCGCCATCCAGGCCCGGCTGCCGGCCGGCGCCCAGGCGGCGCTCGGCCCGGACGCCACCGGTCTGGGGTGGATCTACCAGTACGCCCTTCAGGACACGACCGGCCGGCTCTCCCGGGCCGAGCTTCGCTCCCTGCAGGACTGGTATCTGCGGTATCAGCTGACGGCCGTCCCCGGGGTGAGCGAGGTCGCGAGCGTCGGCGGGTTCGAGCAGGTGTACGAGGTGGTGCTCGATCCCACCCGGCTCAGGGGCTACGGCATTCCGGTCCACCGGGTCATGGAGGCCATCCGCGCGTCCAACCAGGACGTGGGCGCGATGGTGGTGGAGATGGCCGAGCGCGAGTATATGGTTCGCGGCCTCGGATACGTGGAGTCCCTGTCCGACATCGAGGCCATCGTGGTGGCGGCCCAGGACGGAACCCCCGTCCGGATCGCCGATCTGGCCACGGTTCGCCTCGCGCCTCAGGCCCGCCGCGGTGTGGCGGACCTCAACGGGACCGGGGACGTGGTCGGCGGGATCGTGGTCATGCGGTTCGGCGAGAACGCTCTGGCCACCATCGACCGCGTGAAAGAGCGGCTGGCTCAGATCGAGTCCGGACTGCCGGAGGGGGTGGTGGTCACTCCGGTTTATGATCGCTCCGGGCTCATCCTCCGAGCCATCTCCACCCTGCGGGAGAAGCTGCTGGAGGAGACCCTGGTCGTGGCCCTGGTGTGCATCCTGTTCCTGGTGCACGCCAGGAGCGCCTTGGTGGCGATTCTCACGCTGCCACTGGGGATCCTCATGGCCTTCATCGCCATGCGGTGGCTCGGCATCGGTGCCGATATCATGAGCCTGGGAGGCATCGCCATCGCGATCGGGGCCATGATCGACGCCGCCATCGTCATGATCGAGAACATGCACGTGCACCTCGAACGGGCCGTGGGCGCCAAGCTCCGGGACCGCGGAGTCGACCCCGAGACGGTGGCCCGACTCGACACCGGGCTTCTCTCGTCCGAGGAGCGATGGGAGATCGTGACGCGGGCCTCGAAGGAGGTGGGCCCGGCCCTGTTCTTCTCCCTGCTGATCATCACGGTGTCGTTCCTCCCGGTGTTCGCGCTCGAGGCGCAGGAGGGCCGGCTGTTCACCCCCCTGGCGTGGACCAAGAGCCTCTCCATGGCCGCTGCCAGCCTCCTGGCGATCACCGTGGTTCCGGTGGCCATGGGCCTGTTCATCCGCGGGAAGATCTTCCGGGAGGATCGGAACCCCGTCGCCCGGGGCCTGATCGTGGGATACCTGCCGCTCCTTCGGTGGGTGCTGCGGAACCGTTGGCCCACGGTGGGCGCGGCGATCGCCTTGGCGGTCCTTACCTGGATTCCCTTCCAGAGGATCGGCTCGGAGTTCATGCCTCCGCTGAACGAGGGCTCGCTCCTCTACATGCCCACGACGCTGCCCGGCATCAGCGTCCAGAGAGCTCTGGAGACGATCCAGTTCCAGGACAGTGTGCTGGCGGCATTCCCGGAGGTGGAGAGCGTGTTCGGAAAGGCGGGCCGGGCCAATACCGCCACCGATCCGGCTCCCCTGGCCATGTTCGAGACGACGATCATGCTCAAGCCACCGGAGGAATGGCGACCGGGAATGACCCGGGAGCGGCTCATCGAAGAGATGGACCGGGCCGTGCAGGTGCCGGGAGTCACCAACTCCTGGACCCAGCCCATCAGCGGTCGGATCGACATGCTGGCCACCGGAATCCGCACCCCGGTGGGGATCAAGATCTTCGGCGACGACCTGGAGACGCTGGAGCGCCTGGGCCGCGAGGTCGAAGCGGCGGTCGCCATGGTTCCGGGTACTCGCTCGGCCTACGGCGAACGGGTCATGTCGGGCAGCTACCTCGACATCGAGATCAATCGGGACGCGGTGGCCCGGTACGGTCTGGCCATCTCGGACGTTCAGATGGTGATCGCCTCCGCCATCGGCGGGATGACCGTGACCCAGACGGTGGAAGGTCGCGAGCGGTACGGGGTGCGCGTCCGCTACCCCCAGGAGCTGCGTGACCGGCCCGAACGGCTGGCGGAGGTCCTGGTGCCCCTTCCACCCATGGACGGCGGCATGAGCATGCCGGGACGCATCGGAGGCATGCGGACCCCGGCCCAGATCCCGCTGGGTCAGCTCGCCACCATTCGCACCGTACGGGGTCCGGCCGGGATCAAGACCGAGGGCGCCTTCCCGACGGCCTGGGTGTTCGTGGACGTGGAGGGCCGGGACATCGGCTCCTACGTCCGGGACGCACAGGACATGGTGAACTCCATGATCGAGCTTCCCCAGGGCTACTCGATGCAGTGGTCCGGGCAGTTCGAATACATGGAGCGGGCGAAGGCCCGCCTCGCCATCGTGGTCCCACTGACCCTGGGCCTGATCTTCCTCCTGCTCTACATGAACTTCGGCAACCTGCCGGAGACGCTGATCGTGATGCTCTCGATTCCATTCGCTCTCGTGGGCGGCGTGGTGCTGATGGCGTGGATGGGCTTCAACTGGTCGGTGGCGACCGCCATCGGGTTCATCGCCCTGGCGGGCGTAGCTGCGGAGACCGGGGTGATCATGCTCATCTACCTGGACCATGCCTGGAAGGACCGGCGTGAGGTCGGTCGAACGGACCGGGCCGCCCTCAAGGAGGCCATCATCGAGGGCGCGGCGCACCGGGTGCGACCGAAGATCATGACCGTGACGGCCATCATCGGTGGACTGCTCCCGATCTTCTGGGGGCACGGGACCGGGTCCGAGATCATGCGCCGCATCGCGGCCCCCATGGTCGGAGGCATGGTCACCGCGGCGATCCTGACCCTTCTGGTCATTCCCGCCGTGTACTCGTTGTGGCAGGAGGGCGTGATCCGCCGGCAGGAGGCCGGCGCGACCGATCGTCCGCACGACCCACTCAACTCCGCTCCGGCGCCGGCCGGGGACTAAACCCCAATCGAAACGGATCCCATGAGACACATATCCCGCCATCTCGGCCTTTTCCGCCGCGCCCTCCGTACCCTCGGGGCGGCGGTCCTGATTACCGCCCTCTCATCGGTCGCCCACCCGGGCCTCGGGGCTCAGGAGCACGGCCACGAGGGAGGACACGATGAGCACGCGGCTCAGGCATCGTCGGAGGACCGGGCCGCCATCGAGTCGACGGTAGCCGCCTACCATCGGGCGCTCGCCGAAGGCGACCGGGCGGCGGCCGAACGGCTTCTCGCCGACGACGTGATCGTGCTCGAGAGCGGAGGGAGCGAGGACAAGGCGCACTACATGGAGCATCATCTGCCCGGTGACATGGCCTTTGCGGCCGCGGTCCCCCGAGAGCGAGGGCCCATGAAGGTGACCGTGGTCGGGGATGTGGCCTGGGTCACGTCCACGTCGCTGACCCGTGGGACCTACCGGGACCGGGAGATCGACTCCACCGGGGCCGAGCTCATGGTTCTCGTCCGCCACGATGGAGAGTGGCGCATCCACGCTATCCACTGGTCGTCCCGGCCCAACCGCAGGGGCTGAGCCCAATAGTCCGGCCCTACGGCGACTCGCCCCAGAAACACAGAACTCACACCATTCCCAAGGACCTTCGTCATGCATCACTACCGCCGCTCCGGTTCGCTTCTGACCCTGGCACTCTCCGTCTTCGCCCTGATCGCCGCAGCGCCGGCGACGGCCGGCGAGTTCCACCTCGACCTCAGTCGGTCCGTTCCGGAAGCCGGCTCCGAAGTGCACATGGCCCACGACCTCTCGCTCTGGTTCACCCAGTCCCCGCAGGAGGGCTCGGTCAGCGTCCGCCTGGTGGACGGCGCGGGCGACCTGGTCGAGTCGGGCGATCCGGCCCGTGACCCGGAGGATGGCACGGCCTTCCGCGTGGACCTGGGCGGGCACCTGGGAGCAGGGGCGTACACCGTCCACTGGCGCGCCATGGGCGATGATGGACACGTGGTCCGTGGGGAGTTCTCCTTCTCGGTCATGGCCCATTAGTCGATGCGACGGACGGCGTCGTCGGGACGGCTTGGCCAGTGAGCCTGGCCATGGACCTGGCCACCGGATGGGCCCTCTTCTCGGGCCTGATCGTCCTGGCCGGTACGGTCAGCACCCGGAGCATCGTGCTGCGGGGGGGCGGGGGGCTGCCCGGAGGGTTGACCACCGATCTTCGGGCACGGTGCGTCCTGCCCGGCCTGGTGGGAGCCGCTCTTACCGTCCTGGGGCTTCTTCTCATGGGTCTGCGACAGTTCCAGGAGTTCCGCGATCCGTTCGCGGGTCCGATGGAGGATCTGACCCTGCTCATGGGAACGCCCTGGGCGGCGATCTGGCTCCGGGCAATGGTCGGAGCCACGGCGCTGGCCGGAGCTCTCCTGTTGAGCCGGAAGTGGCCCCGCGCGGGATGGGGGGTCGCGGCCATGTTGGTGGCGGGCTTGGCATTCTACCCCGGCCTCAGCGGGCACGCGGGGGGCGCGGAGCGCTGGCGGACCCTCTCGCTGATCCTCGACGCCGTGCACGTGCTGGCCGCCGGGACCTGGGTCGGCGGGTTGGTCGTCCTGCTCTACCTGGAGGCCTCGGCGCACCGAGACCGTCAGGGGGAGGGGCAGACGGAGGTCGGCGGCGTCCTGGCGGAGTTGGTCGCGCGGTTCTCCCCAGTGGCCGTCGGGTCGGTTGTGATCCTCACGGTCTCGGGAGTCTGGGCTTCGCTTCGAGAGGTGCAGGCCGTGCCCGAGCTGTGGTCGACCCGATACGGACTGCTGCTCGTCGCGAAGCTGATCCTGGTTGGAGCCGTGCTCGCTCTTGGGGCCCTGAACTGGCGGCGGCTCTCGCTTAGGCTGGGTACGGCGGCCGGTGACCGGGCTCTGCGGCGGTCAGCCCGAGTGGAACTGGTGGTCGCCCAACTGGTGGTCCTGGTGACGGCGCTTCTAGTGCGAACCTCACCTGGAGGTGGTTGAGCCGCTCGCCCGCCGGGCGGTCTGAGCTATCTTTCATGCTCCCCATCAGGAGCAGGAGCAGGATGAAGCGATTGATCGTGGTCGGAGACCGTGTGCTGGTTCAGCCCAAGGAGGGCGAGGACCGGACCAAGGTCGGTCTCTATCTCCCGCCTACCGCCGTGGACAACCAGGCGGTGCAGGGCGGGATCGTGATGGCGGTGGGCTCCGGGACACCCATCCAGCCGCCCACGGAGCTGGGCGACGAGCCGTGGAAGATGGGTCTGGGTCAGACCCTCACCACGCCGTCCCAGGCCGAGGTGGGCGACTACGCCCTCTTCTTCAAGAAGGCGGCGGTGGACATCACCTTCGAGGGGCAGCGGTACCTGGTGGTGCCGACGGCGGCCATTCTGGCGCTGGTCCGGCACGAGGGTGAGGGGGAATACTCGGTTCGGGACGACGACGAGCCGGAAGACCGGGACTAGGGCCAGCCGCCCTCGCGGCGATCCGTCGGGAAACAGCGAAGCCGCCGCACCGGAACTCGGTGCGGCGGCTTCGACCGTCCCGGGGTGTGGGCGGCTAAGCCTCCACGGCCTCCCCCGCGTCCTCGGTCTCGATCAGGTACAGCGTCGGCCCGCGGAACTTCCGGCCCTTGGCCTGGACCTGGAAGACGTACTCGCCCGGGATGGGGAAGATGACGTCCTCCATGGGCATCACGACCTGGGTCCGAGCCGGAGGGCGATCCGCCGGGCGCGCCTCCACCTCGCTCTGGCCCTGGACCGACAGGGTGGGGTTCCCGTCGGGGCCCATGAGGTCGGCCTTGAAGTCGTAGCGCCCGTGATCCTCACGGCTCCACTCGAGGACCAGCACCAGGACCATCTGGTCCTGCTTGGCCGGGAATCCCGGGGCGTACAGGTCGTGGAAGACCCCCTTGAGGGTGATCTTACCGTCCTCTTCGGCGGCGGCTTCGTCGCAGACAGCGGATACCAGGAGCTTCATCGGGGTCGGGTCGGGGTTGTCGATCGTTGCGGGCGCGTCTCGCGGCCGGGCGGAAAAGGTAACGTGTTTCCGCGGTGGGGTGCGGTTCGGCAGGAGGCCCGGTGGAGGCCCGGCGACTTGCCTGGCGGGCATCCAGCCGTCCACCGCGGCGGGCCCACCTGGCCGCCCCCCTCGGGCGTGGCATCCCCCTTGCGTCTGAAGAGGGCGGGGCGCGGATCCCGGCCGTCCTGGCTGGACCGCGCAAACACTAGAAAACTGGAGGCTTGGGGCCCTTCGGAAGGTCGGTTTCCAGTTTGCGTCGGCGCCCGAAAAAGGGTTAGATTTTTAGGCTGTCGATTTAATGAACGACTGTTCGGGGAGCGCCGCTCCCGGACCGCAACCATATCAGGAGGGAAAATGGCTGACGAGAAGCTGATGGATCGCGCGCGGGACGAACTCTTCTCTCACATCAACCGATGCGGTGTTCTTCAGGCCGAGGCCGACGACCAGCGCACCTGGATGGACGAGACCATCGAGTACATCGCCGAGCGCTATCCGGATCTCTCGGACGCTGACCTCCAGAGCCTCTACAACATCGGGATCCGCTTCTGCCAGCCGGCCATCGCCTACGGCAACGCTCTTCAGGATTCCCTGAACCTCGTCCGCCCCAAGGAGCAGGACGAGTCCGAGGTTGCCGCCGAGGCTGAGGTCACCGCCGAGGCTGAGGTCACCGCTGAGGCTGAGGTCACCGCTGAGGCTGAGGTCACCGCTGAGGCCGAGGTCGCCGCCGAGGCCGAGGAAGAGACCCAGGAGGTCGGCGCCGTCTGACGATCCACTCGGACGATTCTGACCGCAGTGTCGAAGGCGCGGCTTCCCGTTCGGGAGGCCGCGCTTTCGCATATCCGGGGGTGGGTTCGGGGGTCAATTCGGGGGGTGGGGGATTATGCGGCACTAATGTCACAAACCGCCCTTTTTCGGCCTGCGACTCTCTGCTACATTGCCGGTGAGTTGATGGATTCCTACCCCTTCCGCTCCCGACCTCCCTCCGGAGTTGCCGCCTATGCCGGAACGGTTCCTGAGTTCAGAGGAGTACGACGAACAGGCTCATCGACTCTACAACGAAGGTGACTACGACGGGGCCCTCGAGATGCTCAAAGAGGGCCTCGCTTTGTATCCCAACGCTGTGGAGCTCTACGTGGGTCTGGGGTATGCCCGCCTTGCTCGGGAGGAGTTCGCCTGGGCTCGATCCGCGTTCGAGCGCGCCGTTGTGCTCGACCCGGCCCACGAAGATGCCCTGGTGGGACTCGGTGAGGCCCTGCTGAGATTCGGTGAGACGGACCAGGCCCTGCGTCTGTTCCGCGACGTCGAGTCGATGGGGTTCGATGACGACATCGAGCTCATGCTCACCATGGGGCGGGCGCTGTATCGGGAGGAGCTGTTTCAGCAGGCGCGGGACGTGTTCGCCCGGGCCGCGGCGTCCCGGCCCGACAGCCCCGAGGCGGTGGCCTCCCTGGGCTACGCACTTCATCGTATGGGCGACGAGACCGGTGCCACCCGTCAGCTCCGGCGGGCGCTCCGGCTGGATCCCGACTTGCACGAGGCGCGGATCTACCTGGGCCACCTGCTGTACGACCGAGGGGACTGGGAGAACGCCCTCCGGGAACTGGAGCGCGTCCCCCCCTCCGAACACTGGGACTCGCTTGCGGTCTGGCGACTGATCGAACTCAAGCGGGCCGTATGGCACATGCCGGAAGACGACCCGCGCTTGGCGCCTCTGCAGCAGCGTCTCCGTGAGCTGGAGGCCCTCGAGGACCCCATCGACCGGCTCCTGGCCGAGGTGGAGGCCCGGGCCAACGGGAACGAACTGGCTCCGATGGTGGATGAAAACCAGTTGGAGCTGTTCGGGCGGGAGGGCGCCGTGGTCGACACCGAGATCCACCAGGTCCGGCAGCGGGACGGGATCGCCTTCCGGGGCACCTGGTTCGAGATCGTTACCCAGATGCGGGAGCGATCCGGGTTTGGGCATGAGCCCCTGGTCGATTTCATGCGCCGCATGGCCGAGCGCTGGCACGAGCAGCTGGGTCTCGAGGTCCCGTTCAACGACCCGGAGATCTTTCTCCGGTCGGCCATCGACTTCGAGATCCTCAAACAGGAAGCCTGACGGGAGGGGACCGCTGGAAAGTGAAGCGACGCTTCGGAAGCTGCACGCGGCGCTGGTCGCCGAGATCCGCGCGCGGAAGCCGGAATATCTGACCGAATCGTTTTCGGTTGCCGAGATCTACCAGAACCTCGTGCCCTATCGCACGCACCGGGATGTGATCGGCGTGGACATGAACGCCGACTATGAGGACGCCCTGCTCCGCCTCCTGGCCGGAGAGTCCGACCTCCTCATCATGGAGGCCGAGGCCGCCCGGACCGAGATCCAGGCCGAGCTGGAGACGGGGAATCCCAACACATCCTTCTACCGGGAATACGCCGCTGCGGCGGTGCGCCTGAACCCGGCACACCTCCCGGACGAGTCGGTCGCCGCGCTCCTGAACGACTCCGTTCCCGATGGCCTGGAGTCCGGGTCCGGGCGCGAAGTGGGCGAGAGCCCGGCTCCTGCGTGGGTCTCCGACGTGCACGCCGAAGCGGAGGAGGACGAGGAGGACATGGCCTCCGAGCCCGCTACTCCCGAGGAGGTGGCCGCGCAAGCCCTGGCCGCCGACCACGCCCGGGACGCGGAGGACTGGTCCGAAGCGGCGGAGAGCTTCGCGACCGCTCACGCTCACGAAGAGGCGATGGACGCTGCCCCCGCGGACGAGGATGCGGCCGTCGCCATGGATGAGGACGCGGATGAGCACGGGGATGAGGTCGGGGATGAGGACATCGCCCCTGACGCGTTCTTCCGCGTGGCCGCCGACAAGGACCCGCCGCCCCTGAAGGTGGACCCGGCCGACGAGGCCACCGTGGCGGATCTCATCGCCACCGACGACCCGTCCGCGACCGACGACGGCACGTTCCCGCCCGAGGATGACTTCGCCCCTGCCGAAGGCGACACGATCGCCATGGAAGGGGCCATGAGCATCGGCGACAGCCTGATGCACGACGAGACCGAGATGACCCCGCCGGTCGATGAGACCGAGGACGACCAGGCGACGGCCGCACCCGACATCGAGGAGATCATCGAAATGAGTGACGCCATCGCCGAGCCCACTTCGGAGGAGACCGCTGAGGACGGCTCTCGCTGCGAGAGCTGCTGCGCGAGCCTTCCCGAGCGGGAGAACCTAAATTTCTGTCCTTTCTGTGGGTCGGACCTCCGCGTCGTCCCCTGCGGTTCCTGCGGAGAACTCCTGGAGCACGGCTGGAGGTTCTGCGTCGCGTGCGGAGCCGAGTCCGAAGCCGCCCAGGAGGACTGACGGAGGACCCATGACAAGGCGGCCAACGGTCCTGGCCGGCCTCCTGACGATGGCCGTGGTTCCCGCCGCGGACGCCCAGGCACTTCCCGAGGGCGTGACCCCCACCATGGTTCAGGAGGGGCAGGCCATCTACTCCGGCGACGGGATCTGCTACACCTGCCACGGCCCGGACGGAACCGGGGGCTTTCTCGCTCCCGACCTCACTACCGGGGAGTGGATCCACATCGACGGATCCTTCCCGCAGATCGTGGATCTGGTGATCGAGGGTGTGGCCGAACCGGTCATGCACCCCGGTCCCATGCCGGCGCGCGGGGGCACGATGATCTCCGACGAGCAGGTCCGAGCGGTGGCCGCCTACGTCTGGACCCTGGCCCAGGGAGACGTGGCGGGCGGGTGAGTCGCTCTCTCTCCCTCCTCCTGGCGTGCGTCCTCCTCCTGGCGTCGTGCTTCCCGGAACCCATGGACCCCGAGGAGGCCGCTCTCAGGGAGCGCCTCGGGATCGAGTCCGACCAGGCCCTGCTCACGGTCTCCCTCGTCGGTGAGGGTGCGGTGGAGGCGCTCGTGCCCGACACCCTCACCGTGGCGCCGGGTGACGTGGTGGTGTTCGAGACGGGGGACTGGCGCGTGCACACCCTCTACTTCGACACCCTGTCCATGTCTCCGGGGCAGCGTGGCTTCCTCCGCGAGTCCGGGCAGACCGCCAGCCCGCCGCTGGTGACCCGGGGGAGCCGGTTCGTGGTGACCTTCGTCGGCGCCCCGGAGGGGGAGTACCCCTTCGTGTCGGAGGCGGGCGGGGGTGACGCCGGTGGCATCGTCAGGGTGCGCTCGCCCGAGGGTCGTCGATAGCCCCTCCCCACCGCCCCGCAGCCCGGAGTTCAGGGACCTCATTCTGCTGGCGCCGGGCCGATCCTCCTCCCTATGTTGCCCGTCCGCACTTTCCCTCCGGCGCTCGATCGAGCCCCGCGAACCCGACCGTTGAGATCCGTAGTCCTATGCCCCGAGTCGCATTGATCCCAGGTGACGGCATCGGTGTCGAAGTGACAGCCGAGGCCCAGAAGGTCCTGGAGGCGGTCACCGCCAGGCACGACCTGAGCCTGGAGTGGAGGGAGTGGGACCTGGGGGCAGAGCGGTACCTCCGGGACGGCGTGGCCCTCTCCGACGAGGACTTCGAGGAACTGGCCGCCTCCTACGACGCCATCTTCCTGGGCGCCCTCGGAGACCCCCGGGTCCCGGACAACGCCCACATGCGGGAGATCCTGCTCCGCCTCCGATTCGAGCTGGATCTCTACGTGAACTACCGGCCCTGCGTCCTGCCCGCACCGCACCTTTCGCCGCTCGGGGGGATGGAGGGTCGGCCGGTGGACCTGGACATCGTCCGCGAGAACACCGAGGGCGTGTACGTGAACATGGGAGGGCGCTTCAAAGCCGGAACGCCCGACGAGATCGCCATCCACGAGGACGTGAACACCTACAAGGGCGTAGAGCGCATCATCCGCGCGGCCTTCGAAACCGCCGCCCGGCGGGGTCGGAAGCGGGTGACGATGATCGACAAGGCGAACGCCATGCCGGCCATCGGCGGGCTCTGGCGCCGGGTGTTCGAGGAAGTGGGGAACGGGTTCCCCGAGATCCAGCGCGACACCATGCTGGTGGACGCCATGTGCATGGACCTGGTCCGTCGGCCGGACCAGTACGAGGTGCTCGTGACCTCCAACCTGTTCGGCGACATCGTGAGCGACGTTTCGGCCATCGTGACCGGGGGACTCGGGCTTGCCGCCTCGGCCAACCTGAACCCGGGGCACCACGCGCTCTTCGAACCGGTTCACGGCTCCGCTCCCGACATCGTGGGAACGGGTCAGGCCAACCCCATGGCGGCCATCCGCTGTATCGGACTCCTGCTCGACCACCTGGGGTTCCGCGAAGCCGGGGCCGAGGTGGAGGCGGCGGTGGTCCAGTGCGTCGTTGCCGGGGAGACCACGCCCGATCTCGGCGGCAGCATGACCACGGCCCAGGTGGGTGACCGGGTCGTTCAGGTGATCAACGAGGCCTGATGCGGTAGTCGTCGGAGCACAATCGGGAGAAGGACCCCGAGGCGGAGTTCGTCTAGAGTCCGCCGCCGGCGGGTGCACCCCCGGGGAGGGGGTTGTCGGGCCGGAACATCTGGAACCGGATGAACCAGTCCCGGCCGTTCCGGAACAGGATCGTGAAGTGGTCGCCCGACACGGTGCCGTCCGTGCCGCCGGACTCCGAGTCCTCCATCTCGAATCGGCCCATGACGTAGGCGATCCGGCCGGACTGGTCGAAGTCCAGCATCTCCGCCTCCACCTCGCCGGAGGCGGGAAGGAAGTCCATGAGCTCTTCGGCGATGGCGGCCCTGGTGTAGGTGGGCTGCCCGTGAGGCAGGATGAGGGCCCCCTCCTCCTGGTAGAACTCGGCGACGCCGTCGGCGTCGGCGTCGGCCCAGGCCTCCACCCACGACGCGAACGGCTCCACGGCACCGGCCAGCGGCGCTCCCTCGGGAACCACCGTGAGCTGGCCGGGCAGAGGCGGCCCCTCCAGGACCGGGCCATCCGGCTTGAACAGCTGAGCACGGATCCTCCAGTCGCCGCGCTCCCGGAAGAGGACGGTGACGTGCTGCCCGGAGATCGGGTGGCGGACTCCCCGGTCATCCCGCATCTCCAGGTTGAACGCCCCGGAGATGTAGGCCATTCGGTCGGACCCGTCGAAGTCCACCATGCCGGCCTGGATGCGCCCGGCGTTCGGCAGGTACTCCCCGAGGGCCATGGCGATGCCTTCGCGGGCTACGACGGGCCCACGGCCCGGGAGCATCAGCAGGGCATCGGGATGGTACATGGAGGCGGCGCGCTCGGCGTCGTCCTCCCCCCACGCATCCCTCCACTCCGCCATCACCTCGTTGGAGCGGCCGATGACCTCGGCGTAGTAGGCGGATCGGTTCCGACCGCCGGCGTACCCCGTCCCACCGGGAACCCCGGCGGTCTGGGCCAGGAGGGACTCGGCGGGGACGAACGCGCAGGCCACGAGTCCGAAAACGGCCGTGGCCCGGAGGCCCTGCCTCACCGGTCGCCTCCGGGTTCCGGGGTGGAAGTCGCAGTTGTCACCGGGTTCCTCCCGTCCGCCGCACACCCCGATCGAGCCTGGTCCGTCCATCGCACCGAAGCCCGGAAGGGGAACCGCGTTCCCGACATGGAATCATGGCAGGGGCCCTCCGAGAGCCGGACGACGAGGGTGTCCCGGGCCGATGCACCCGGATCGTCGGATCCGGCCGCAGGTCGGCCTTCACCACTCTCAACCTCGTGATCCAGCAGGAAGACCAGATCCCTGCCGACGGGCCATCCTGCGGACCGATCCAGGGGTTCGGCAAGGGCTGCGGTCCGGGTCGCCTCGATGGTGGCCAGTCTGCCGCCTCCGTTTCGGAATACGAAACTCCACCCGGGTTCGTTCCCCGAGGCCCGCAGATCTCCCGCCGTCAGGGCCATCGTGCAGCCCACGCCTTCCCAGCCGATGGCTCGCACCGCCTGGATCCAAACGAGGGGCCGGCCGTCGATTTCGCTGATGACGCCCAGGCCCTCCACGAAGTAGGTGCCCGACCCACTGGGAGCGTCCTTCCGGTACTCCTCCTCCATGAGGCCGCCGCCGTCGAGGGCGACCTGGATCCGCTCCGGGCTCCCGCAGGCCTGGAAGAGCACCGGCTTCCAGTCCTGGAACCAGAGCTGACCGCGAAGTACCTCAGCGGATCCGGTGTGCGGCTCTCCCGACTGCGAGAGAACGGGTTGGCTGCCGGCAAGCGGGTCCATCGCCTCGGCCCCCGGCACTCCGCTGCCGCGTTCCGGACCGGCGCACCCGATCAGGGGTAGGCCAACGAGCGCGGCCAGCACCCACGGAGCGGTCAGTGCCCACCTCGAATCCCGCCGGGTGGAGGGGCGGCGAGGGGTGGCACCGAGGGTGCACTGTGGGCAGTTTTCGATTCTGACGGTGAACTTCTCGGCCATGGAACGGGAGTTTCGATGGGGACCCAGGGGCTTTCGAAAGATATCGTCTTCCTGAGCGGCAAGCGCACCGCCTTCGGCACGTTCGGCGGTTCGCTGAAGAAGTTCTCGGCCACCGATCTGGGAGTCGTTGCCAGCCAGGCGGCGGTGGAGGCTTCGGGCCTGTCCTATGAACAGGTGGACCACACGTTCTTCGGCAACGCGCTTCAGACCTCGGCGGACGCGATCTACCTGGCTCGCCACGTCGCGCTGCGCGCGGGCGTCCCCCAGGAGAAGCCGGCTCTGACCGTGAACCGCCTCTGCGGATCCGGTTTCGAGGCCATCGTCCAGGGAGCCAAGGAGATCCTCCTGGGTGGCGCGAGCACCGCCCTCACCGGAGGCGCCGAGTCCATGAGCCAGGCCCCCCACGTCGTGCGGGGCGCCCGGTGGGGCGGCCTCCGCCTGGGAGAGGCCGGCGGCTTCTTCGAGGATATGCTGTGGGAGGCCCTCACGGACACCAACTGCGGTCTCACCATGGCCCAGACCGCCGAGGAGCTGGCCGATCGGTACGAGATCACCCGCGGGGAAGTCGACCAGGTCGCGATGGCGTCGCAGCAGCGGTCGAGGGCTGCGTGGAACAACGGCCATTTCGAGGCCGAGATCGCTCCCGTCACCATCCGGAGCCGGAAGGGCGAGACGCAGTTCGCCTACGACGAGCACATGCGCCCCGACACGACCCTGGAGGCCCTGTCGGCGCTCCGGCCCTACTTCCGCCAGGA
>JBDHIJ010000077.1:0-12286 GCA_039587435.1 Gemmatimonadota bacterium | reverse complement strand
GGACATGGAGGTGGCCCGGGCCGCCATCATGGAGTGCGCCCGCCAGGCCGGCGGCGTGTCGCTGGCCGAGGCCCTGGAGGTTCAGGCGAAGCTGGCCGCCGAGTTCCTCACCGGGCCCGCCTGCAGGAAGGGCGTCGTGGGAGGGGAGTACACGAAGACCATGAAGGTGTAGCCGGGGGCGGGCGCCCTGCCTCGGCTCCAGGCCGATCGCAGCGCGCCTGATAGGCGTGAGGTCGGTAGTTCGAGTCTACCCAGGCCCATCGAAAGAACCCAGCCCGGCGCGCCGATAGGATCGGTCCGCCGGGCTGTTCGTTTGCCCCCGGGGACGCTCGGTGCCTCGAACCTCGCCGGGCCCGGCCGAGGCGTCTCGATTCAGCCCTTTCCGCGAGGGCGCATCCGAGGTCGGTCTGCTGCCGCTCCGGCCGACGGCCGGCCGGGTTTGCGGGGCTCGTGCCCCGGTCGTACGATGCCTTCACACGTTCAGCGGCAACCCGAGCGGGAAGGAGGGCGCCAACCATGGGGGCTGCTCCCTACGCAGTGATCCCGGTCCCTCACCCGGTCTTGGAGTCCGTCCAGACTACCTTCCGGTTCGATGGTCTGAGCACCCTCTGGGTCCTCGTGGCCGCCATCCTCGTGTTCTTCACGCAGGCCGGCGTCAGTGTTCTCGAGGCCGGCCTCGTGCGCACCAAGAACGCGGGGAACGTCCTGATGAAGAACGCAACGGGCGTGGACCTGGCTCGGCTGGGGTCCCGTGGCGGATCGGAAGGCGCGGCGGAGCTTCCGAAAGAGCTCGGCTAGCGTACCTTCCGTGATTCCCGCCAGCGCTCGAACAACGCTCGCCACCAAGGAGCAGGCCGACGATGCACAATGATCCCGAGACGGAGAAGATCCTCGGCGAGCTCCTCGAGGCTCACGGTCTCGACCGCGAGACGACCCTCTACCGGGAGACCCTGGAGGAGTTCCTTGATCACGACGAGTCGACCGGCGAGTGGTGGATCTCCGCGAACCCCGACTCCCCGGAGGCGTTGGTCGACGTCTACGGCGGAGGGCACGGCACGACGGCGAGCCACCTCGGCCCGGGACTCGCTCTGGCCCTCGGCTCGGAAAGCCAGTGGCGGGAGGCGGACCGCGTGACCGTGGCCGTGCGCCTCGGCGATGCGCTGGATCAGGGCGGGCTGGTGTACCCGGTGGAGTCGGTGATCACGGAGCCGGTCTGGTACGTCACCCTGCCGGCCGGCCGGGTCTGCGTGGCCCGCGTCTGACCCGGGATCCTGATGCTCGGCTCCTTCGACCGTGACCTCCCGATCCGGGTTCGCGTCCTGACGATCCTCGCCGTCGTCACCCTGCTCTCCGTGGGAACGGTCGGCGCCGTGTCCTACCAGCTGGGCGTGGGGACCCTCCGGCAGCAGGCCATCGACCAGCTCACCGTCGCTCGGGAGTTGAAGGCCCGGCAGATCGAGAGCTATTTCCGCATCATCCGGGACCAACTCGTGACACTCTCGGAGAACCGGATGGTGATCGACGCCCTCCGGGAGTTCACGGCCGCGGCGTCCACCCTGGACGGCGAGCTCGGGGCGGGGCCCCTGCGCCGATCCGAGATCGAGCTCGGGCTCAGACTGCACTACCAGGAGGAGTTCCTCCCCCGGTTGCAGGCGGGCCTGGGTGATGCGGGGAGTCTTTCTGACCACCTGCCCGGTGACGACCTGGCCGTCTCCCTGCAGCACCTCTACATCAGCGAGAATCCGTTCGACGTGGGCTCGAAGCAGCTCCTCGACGCCGCCGAGGCGGGGACCCGCTACGACCGGGTGCACGAGCGTTATCACCCGCTCTTCCGGACGTTCCTGGACCGCTTCGGGTACTACGACCTGTTCCTGGTGAGCGCGGCGGACCACCGGGTCGTCTACTCGGTCTACAAGGAGATCGACTTCGGCACGTCGCTCGAGTCGGGACCGCATCGCGGGTCCAACCTCGCCCAGGCCTACCGGGTTGGGCGGGGCCTCGCGGCGCCGTCGGACGCCCGGCTCGTGGACTTCGGGCCGTACGTCCCGTCGTACGGCGCCCAGGCATCCTTCATCGCATCCCCCGTGGTGGACGGCGACGAGCTCCTGGGCGTGCTGGTCTTCCAGATGCCGCTGAGCCGCATCAACGAGACCATGACGAACGGTGGGGCCTGGGGTTCGATGGGTTTCGGCGAGACCGGTGAGGCCTACCTGGTGGGGCCCGACCAGACGCTGCGCACCGAGTCCCGATTCCTGGTCCAGGACCGGGATCGGTACCTCGAGGCGATCCGGGATGCCGGAATGGACGAGGGTGTGGTGCGGGCCATCGAGGCCCAGGGCAGCGCGGTGGGCCTGCAGCCCGTCCGGACCGAGGGCGTGCGCCTGGCCCTGGCCGGCGAGACCGGAGTATCCAGGTTCCGCGACTACCGCGGCGTGCAGGTGTTCTCCAGCTTCCGGCCGCTGGACATTCAGGACCTGGACTGGGTCCTGATGAGCGAGAAGGACGTCTCCGAGGCGATGGCGCCGGTCGGGAGCCTCGCCCGGCGGATGCTGATCGTGCTCGCCGTCCTGCTTCCCGTCCTCGGCCTGCTCGCGCTCTGGTTCGCGGCGAATCTAATCCGGCCGATCCGGGCTTTGTCGGTGTCCGCGAACGCCCTGGCCAGCGGAGATCTCGATCAGTCGGTGGCGGTCGAACGCGGCGACGAGGTCGGTGACCTGGCGCGAAGCTTCGAGTCGATGCGGCTCTCGCTGCGGCGGCTGATCGACCGGCAGAATCGGTCCATCGAGGCGCTCTCCACCCCGCTGATCCCGATCCGGGACGACGTCGTAGTCCTACCGATCGTCGGCGAGCTGGACCCGGCACGGTGCGACCGGCTGCGAGACTCCCTCACCGGGCAGCTTCACGCGAGTGGAGCGCGGGTCGCCATCCTGGACCTGACCGGGGTCACGGACCTGGATCTCGAGGTGGCGGAGGGACTCGTGGGAATCGCCCGATCCGTCCGACTGCTGGGAGCCCAGGCCATCATCTCCGGCGTTCAGCCGGAGGTGGCGCTTCGCATGGCTGACGGTGGGGTGGGGCTCGAAGGCGTCGCGACCGCCCGGACGCTTCGGGAAGCGATCGAGACCGCGGTTGAGCAGCGGCGCTAGCACACCATAGCCGCCACTGGGCGGCCAAGCTCCTCGAGAGGGATTGAAGATGTCGAGTTCTCACGGTTCATCGGGCACGCGTCACTACCAGGACTATCGCGAGCTCCTGAGGCTGTATCGGATCGACGGCGAGGACCTCGCCCACATCCGGAAATTCGGAGTCGAGGCCACGAAGCGGATGGACGAGCTGGTGGACGCGTGGTACGAATGGCTCCGCGAGATGCCGGACTTCGAGGAGTTCTTCGCCGACCCCGCAACCCTGGAGCGCGTCCAGCGGCTGCAGAGCGACTACTGGGATCTCTTCATGGGGGCCGACATCGACGAGGTGTACGTGGAGCGGCGAAGGCTCGTGGGCGAGGCCCACGCGCGCATCGGCCTGAGCCTGAACACGTACTTCGCCGGCATGAACATGTTCGACCAGCTGTTCGCCAACTTCTTGAGGGAGGCGGACCTCGAGGACGCCGAACGGTCGGACATCCGGGACTCCGTCGCGAAGCTCCTCCACTTCGATACGGCCATCGTGGTGGACACCTACAACCATCTGGTGGAGCAGACCCTGACCGCCCAGGCGCGCTCACTGATGGAAATGTCGACGCCGGTCACGCAGATCTGGGAGGGCCTGCTGTTTCTCCCCATCGTCGGGATCATCGACTCCAAGCGTTCCCGGGAGATCATGAACGCCACCCTCAGCAAGATCGCCGAGACGCAGGCGCGGATCTTCATCCTCGACATCAGCGGGGTCGGAGTCGTCGACACCGCCGTCGCCAACCATCTCATCAAGATCACGCGGGCGACCAAGCTGATGGGGTGCGAGACCACGATCTCCGGCGTCTCTCCCGCCATCGCTCAGACGATCGTCGATCTCGGGATCGATGTCGGTGAGGTGAAGACGACCGCGACCATGAGAGATGCGCTCGCGGACGCCGTGCAGTCGGTAGGACGCCAGGGGCCGGGTTCGGCGAGCCGCTGACCATGCGCCCCGAAGGCGTGGCCAGAATCCCCCTCCAACTGGCGCAGGAGTGCGTGGTCGCCTCGATCCAGGTGGACCTGGACGATCGTGTGCTCGGCCTCTTCCGGGAGGAACTGCTGGAGTTCGTGCGCGCCTCCGGAGCCCGGGGCGTCATCCTGGATCTGTCCGGCGTGGAGGTGATGGACGCGGACGAATTCGTCGCGCTCCGCGCCACCATGGACATGGCGAGGCTGATGGGAGCCGTGACCGTGGTCTCCGGTCTCCAGCCTGGAGTCGTGTCGGCCCTGATCGATCTGGCTGTCGATACCGAAGGTGTGGAGGCCACTGCCACGCTCGACGACGCCTTCGATCGGATGAGGGAGCTGCGCTTCGGATCGGGCGGGTCGGACCAGGAGGAAGGTCTGACCGCCGATGAGGGGCGGTCCCGGGAAGAGAATCCGGATGGACCCGAGGCCGGGACCGCCGATGCCTCCTAGGTCGCTGCACCGGGTCAGGAGCGACGCGAACGTCATGCAGGCCGTGGTGTCGGCCACTGATTTCGCACGCAAGCTCGGGTTCTCGGATACCCAGAGCCGGGGGGTCGGCACGGTGGTCTCGGAACTCGCCACGAACATCGTGAAGTACGCGGACCACGGGAGCGTGACCTTGGAGGGGCTGGACGAGGGAGGCCGCACCGGGATCCAGGTGACCGTGGCCGACCGTGGACCGGGGATCGCCAACGTTCAGCAGGCCCTTCAGGACCACTTCAGCTCCAGCGGCACGCTCGGCCTGGGCCTGCCCGGCGTGCGACGCATGGTGGACGACTTCGATCTCCGGTCCGAGGTCGGGAGGGGCACCACTGTGGTGGTGCGGGTGTGGAGGGAGAAGGTGGGCGAGGGCGCGACGCGGGCCGCGCTGCTCAACGCCGCTCCCGGCAGCGTCGCCTTCGCGGAGCGGGGTACGCTTCGCGGAGGCGAGACCTTCCCCGGAGCGGCTGCGTCGGGGCATTCGCTGGAGGTCGCCTTCGTCAACCGGCCGTGCAGAGGCGAGCTCGTGAGCGGCGATTCCGCATCGATGACCGCCGTGGAGGGAGGCGTTCTGCTGGCCGTGGTGGACGGCCTCGGACACGGGCGCGAGGCGAACGCGGCGGCGAAGGCCGCAACCCGATACCTGCGCGGCGAGGGGAACGCCGACCTCCGGCACCTGATCGGAAGGCTCGACGACCGGCTCAAGGGCACGGTGGGTGCAGCCGTCTCGCTCTGCCACGTCGACTTGTCGACTGGAGATGTCCGGTATCTCGCGGTGGGGAACACGGTCCTCCGGATCGAGGGGGATCGGCCGCACCGCATCGGGGCGGTGGCGGGGACCGTGGGGGCCGGTCTGAAGGGGACCCGTCTGGAGACCGCGCACCTCGGGCCAGGCGACGTCCTCCTGGTTTACACGGACGGGATCTCCGATCGCGTCGGCCTTGAGGAGTACCCCCAGATGCGCTACCAGGCGGTCGGGACCGTCGCCGACACGCTCGTGACGCGCTTCGGGAAGCGGCACGACGACGCCACTGTGCTCGTGGCCCGGTTCGCGAGATGATCGGCCTCGGCACCATCACGGGCGGGACGGAGGGGGCCGTCCGGGACGCGCGCCGCAAGGTGATGGGGGCGCTGTTGCAGCTGACGGACGACCGCATGCTCGCCAGCCGGATCGCCTCCATCACGTCTCAGCTGTTCCGCACGGCGGATCGGCGGAGCGAGGGTGGGCGCATCGACGTCCATCTGGACACGAGGGCGGTCCCGCCGCAGTTCCTGCTCGATCTCGTGGGCGTCGGTCCCGAGCTCGACGAGGCCCTGGCTGCTCCGTTCTTCGACGGCGTGCACCGGATCCTCAGTCAAGGCGAGCCATCCCTGAGACTCACGCTCTCCCTGGCGGGGTGTGACGCGGACACCCTGTCCGAGAACCGGCTGGCGGCGCTGCGCGCCACCATCGAGCAGAAGGGGCGAGACGCGCTGATGCAGGAGCTCACCGTCAAGAACCGTGAGCTCCAGGAGTCGTTCGACAACCTCCGGCGTACCACCACCGCCAAGGAGCGCATGGAGAGCGAGCTGAACATCGGCCGCGAGATCCAGATGAGCATGCTTCCGCTGGAATTCCCGGCCTTCCCCCACCGCACCGACTTCAACGTGTTCGCCACCCTCGAGCCCGCTCGCGAGGTCGGAGGCGACTTCTACGACTTCTTCCTGGTGGACGAGGACCGGTTCTGCTTCTGCGTGGGGGACGTTTCCGGCAAGGGGGTGCCCGCGGCCCTCTTCATGGCCGTGACGAAGACGCTCATCAAGTCGCGGGCGACGAACGACTTTTCGCCCGCCAGCATCCTGACGCACGTGAATGACGAGATCGCCGAGAACAACGACTCGGCGATGTTCGTCACCCTCTGGCTGGGCATCCTGGACGTCAGCTCCGGTGAGTTGCGGTACACGAACGCCGGCCACAACCCGCCGTACCTGAAGCAGGCCGGCGGGGAGGTCGTCCGTATGGACAAGCGCCACGGCCCGGTCATCGGGGCCGTGGACGGGCTTGTCTACGGGGAGGACTCCGGGAAGCTGGAGGTGGACGACCTGTTGTTCCTCTACACCGACGGGGTCACCGAGGCCATGGACCCCGAGGGTTCCCTCTACGAGGAGCAGCGACTGGTGGACCTCCTTTCGGCCCGGAACTTCGATTCGGTCGAGGAGCTCGTCCAGGCGACGACGGACGACGTGTGGCGGTTTCAGGCGGACGCGGAGCAGGCCGACGACGTGACGGCCCTCGCGGTCCGATTCACCGGGCGCCTGGGAGGTGCCGAGGACATCCACGTGCTCGGCCTCGAGGCGCTGAACCGGTTCGAGGAGATCGACCGGGTGAACCGCTCCTTCGACGAGTTCGCGTCCGAGCACGGCCTCGCGGACTCCATCCGGCGAAGCATGAAGCTCGTCTTCGACGACCTGCTCAACAACGTGATCTCGTACGCCTACGAGGACGACGAGGAGCACCGCATCGACGTTCACGTGGAGCTATCCTCGGACAGGCTCGCGATTCGGATCTCGGACGACGGCCACCCGTTCAACCCGTTCGGACGGAGAGCTCCCGACACCGCGTTGAGCATCGACGAGCGGGAGATGGGTGGGCTGGGCATCCACCTGGTGGAGAACCTGATGGACGAGGTGACCTACACCCGACGGACCGACCGCAACGTGGTCGTCCTCGTGAAATACCTCACGGAAGCAGGAAAGGACGGATAGGGAACACGCGTGAACATCTCGACCAACGAAGCCGGCGGAGTGACCGTGGTCCACTTCGAAGGCAACCTGGACACCAACACGGCCCCTGAGGCCCAGGAGCACCTGGACGACCTGGCCAGCCAGGGCGTGGAGAAGATCCTGGTGGACTTCGAGAGCCTGGACTACATCTCGAGCGCGGGTTTGCGCGTCCTCCTCGCCACCGCGAAGAAGCTCCGTGGCAGCGGTGGAAACCTGCGGCTCTGCAACCTCAACGAGACGGTCGCCGAGGTCTTCGAGATCTCGGGCTTCAGCACGATCTTCGCCGTATTCCCCTCCGAAGCCGAGGCCCTGGAGGGGTTCTGACGGGTCAGGTCGCGGGGGACGGGTCGCCATCCGGCGGCATCATCCGCGAGGGCTCCCGGTGGAGGGGCCTGTGGGACCTGGTTGCGATCGTTGCGGTCGTCGCCACGGTCCTGATCGTCCCCCTCCAGGTGGCGTTCGTGCGGGAAGTCACCGTTGCGGGCAGCGTTCTCGTCTACCTCCTGGACCTGGTCTTCCTCGTCGACATCCACTTCAACCTCCGCACCACGTTCCGATCAGGCGGGGTGGAGGTCCTGGGCCGGGAGGCGGTCGCCGCCCGGTACCGGCGACGGGAGCTGCCGCTCGATCTGGCCGGCGCCCTCCCGGTCGACGCCCTCTTCCTCACCTCCGGCCTGTCCGTGGGCGGGGTGCCCCTCGCCCTCCTTCTCAGGCTCACGAGACTGCTGAGAGTTGCCAGGCTAACCCGGACGTTCCGGCGATGGGAGCGGCTGCACTGGACCAACACGGGCTACCTGCGGATCACGAAGCTCGTGGTCGGGGCGTTCCTCCTCATCCACGGGATCGCCTGCGGGTGGTTCCTGGTCTCCGTCATGGAGGGGTTCCCCCCGCACTCCTGGGTGGTGGTCGCGGGGATCGACGGGCTCGGGGCCGGAACCCAGTACCTCCGGTCCCTCTACTGGGGCTTCGTCACCACCACGACCGTGGGGTTCGGGGACATCACGCCCTCCACGAACGCGGAGTACGCTTTCACCATCGTGGTGATGGTCGCCGGCGCGTCCATGTACGCGCTGATCATCGGAAGCATCGCGTCGCTGGTCAGCTCCGTCGACGCGGCCCGCAGCACCTTCTGGCAGCGGGTGGACGGGATCAGCCAGTACCTCCGGAGCCGAGGCGTTCCGGACCGGCTCCAGGGCCAGATCCAGGCCTACTACGAGTACATATGGGACCGATACCGGGGCACCGCGACGCAGCAGTTTCTGCGCGACCTCCCGGACTCGATCCGCCTGGAGGTGGTCTTTCACCTCACCCGAGATCTGATCGATCGCGTTCCCCTCTTCCGCCGGGCGGACGGCGCGCTTAGAAACGCCCTCCTCATGGCCCTGGAGCCCATGGTCTTCGTGCCCGGGAGCTACGTCGTCCGCGAGGGCGAGGTCGCGAACGGGCTCTACTTCGTGAGCAGCGGCCGCTCCGTCATCACCCGGGGGCCGGACGCGGAGACCTTCGGCGAGCTGGAGCCGGGGGACTATTTCGGCGACCTGTCGCTTCTCCTGGGTGAGCGGCGGACGGCCTCCGTGCGCGCGCTCACGCATTCGGACATCTTCTTTCTCTCCAGCGACGAGTTCGAACGGCTCCGGAGCGAGTATCCCGAGTTCACGGAAGGACTCCGCGAGATCGCGTCGGGCAAGTCGGAGAAGCTCGCCGATCTCGTTTCGCAAGGATGCATCCTGTAGGGATTTCCCATGAGAATCGTCATCGCCGACAACCTCGTCCGATCAACCCTCAGCCCCGAGCGGCAGTTCAGCGGCATCCCGTCGAACGTGGGAGCGCGGGAGGTGGCCCGCCTCATGGGGCGCGGCAGGGAGTACGGCGATGGGCCGATCCCGCGGCTGCTCCGAGGCATCGCGAGCGACTCCGGGGGCACGGGTCTGATCCTGCTTCGCGAGGAGGCTCCCGGCGGCCCTGACGGCGACGGGCCCGGAGACACGCTGGCCGAGTGGGTCGAGCCGGTGGCGCCGGTGGCCGAGAGCGTGCCGGTCGTGTCGTGTCCGCCGGGCCGGATCGCCTGGAGGGAACTCATCGAGGCTATTGCCGGGGTCGCGGGGGTCCCGCAGGCGGACGTGGAATCCGGGACCGCCGACCTGGATCTGCTCGTGGTGGGGTGCCACACCGATACCCGAGTGCTCGCGATCTCGACCTACCTCTGCTCGGTGCTGGGGTTCGAACGGGTCGCCGTCTGCCCGCACCTCGTCGGCAGCGCCACGTCGGAAGCGCACTACGCGGCCCTTCGGCACAATCTCCCGATGACGGGGGTCCAGGTCCTCCTCGACCTCGCCGAGGCCGCCCGATGGGTCGGTCTCGACCCCGAGGCGGCCGGGCTGGACGAGGGGCGGTCCTGCGAGATCGGCCCCCCGGACGAATACGACCGGATGTCGGAGGAGGCCCGCCGGATCGTGCAGCTGGTCTGCATGCACTGGAGCCGTGCGCACCTCCGGCCCCTCTCCGGCGGTTTCAGCGGCAGCTACCTCTACGTGGCGAAGGGCTGGAAGGGAGACGCGGCGACCGAGCCGATGGTCGTGAAGATCGACAACTTCTCCCAGATGCGTCGGGAGCTGGACGGTTACCACCAGGTCAAGGACTTCTTCGGCAAGCACGTCCCGACGTTCGGGTACCCGGTCCGGGAGGGCGAGATGCTCGGCGTGGGAATGGAGCTCGCCGCCATGAAGGGGGCGCCACGGACGCTGCAGGAGGACTTCGAGGACGCGGACAGCGAGGCGGGCCTGGAGCGGTTCCGCGGTCGACTGGAGAAGGCCCTCGACCTCCTGGCCGAGAAGCTCTACGGCAACACGCTCGGGCGAACCGGGGTCTCGCCCTACCGCGCCTTCGGGCTGCAGGCCGAGCAGCAGCTCGTGTGGCTGCGTCAGAACGGAGAGCTCATTCTCGACTACATCGAGGAGACGGGCGCGCGCGCGGATCCCGTCGACCTCGACCAGCTGGTCAACGTGGTTCGCGTCATCGCGCGGAACCCCGACTCGCTGGAGTCCGAGGTGTGCCTGCAGCACGGCGACCTGAACTTCGCGAACGTCATCTGCGACGAAGGGGACAACGTCTGGTTCATCGACTGGACCCACGCGGGCCAGCATCCCCTGGAGCTCGACTTCGCCAAGCTCGAGAACGACGTCAAGTTCGTCATGAGCAAGGACTTCGACCCCGAGGACCTTCCCCGGCTGCGCGCGCTCGAGGAGTACCTGCTGACGCACCAGCGACCGGATCCGTACGCTCTGCCCGACACGATCAAGTTCGCGAAGTGGGATCTCCGGTTCCGGAAGATCGTGGACGCGGTGCGTCTCATCCGCGACTGCGCGTTCTCGCTCAAGGCGGACCCCGACGAATGGGTAGTGTACCGCGTGGCGCTTCTCCGCTACGCCATGCACACCCTCAGTTTCGACGCGCGGCGCGGTCGGGGGGAGTGCGACGCGACCCAGCTGATGTACGCCCTCTACTCCTGCGACGCGATCGCTCTGGACCTGGTTCAGGACGACTTCAACCTGAGGATCCGGGCGGAGCGGCCGCCGTCCTACCCCCCGCGGCAGAGGATCTCCATCGACGAGTCGCCGTGGGTGCTGGACTGCGAAGAGTACGACCCGCCCTACTTCGTGGCGCCGTCAGTGCTGGCCGCCGGCCGGGACGTGGACCCGGCTGGGTGGGCCGACCCGGAGGACCCCGACGAGGAGCTGCTCGCCCAGCGCCCGGCCCGCTTCCGGGACGACCGGGGGCGTCCACTCAACCCCCGGGGGAGGACCGGGATCGCCGGCCGGGGCCTGCTCGGGCTCTGGGGCGCGAACGCGTCCGTGATGGCGGTGGTGCTGCGTACGAGCGAAGTAACCGGAGATCTGGAGGTACTCCTGGGCACCCGGGAAGAGGGTGCCCGTGTGGAGCTTCCCCAGGGCTTCCTGCTTCTGGACGAGGATCCGCAGGAAGGCCTGGCGCGGGTGCTGCGCACGGATACGGGGTGGGAGCCGGACGCGCCGGCGGACCTCGTCAGCGAGGGGTACGCGTACGATGCCCGGCAGACGGACCACGCCTGGGTCGAGGTACGGGCATTCGTGGTGGATGCCGAGGAGGGGGGCGCCCCTGACGTGCTCGAGCCCGGGGGGGACTTCGACGAGCTGTCCTGGTGGCCGCTGGATGGATCGACGATGACGCGCATGCTGGCCGGCCAGGCTGCCGCCACCCAGGCGGCGCTGGATCACGCCCGGGCCGAGGGTTGGCTCGACGAGGAGACGTTCGAGCGTCTCGCGTCGAGGGCGGGGTGACCGCATGAGCCTCACGGCGATCGAACGGGAGACGCTGGAACGCTTCCGCGCCGGCCGGGGCCTCGACCCGGGGCGAGGGGAAGAGGAGTCGTGGCTCGGCTTCGCACTGTACTCCGTCCTGGACGCGCTCCGTCGGCTCCGGGCCACGCCGGCCGGGGAATCCGGACCGGAGATCAAGGACGACGGATCACCCGCGGTTCCGGTGGAGCGAGAGATCGAGCTGCGGATCCGGACGGCTCTGCGGGACTCCGCACTGGAAGCCGGCTTCGTGGGAGAGGAGTCCGGTGGTGGGCTGGCTTCGGAGGGGTGGACTGTGGTGGTCGATCCCATCGACGGGACGTGGGGCTACCTCGCCCATACGGAGACCTTCGCCACCGTGGTGACGGTGTTTCGAGGGGATCGACCGCTCCTGGGCGTCGTCGCCAGCTCGCGCCTCGGGGAGATCGGGTACTGCCTGGCGGGCGGAACGACCCGACTCCTGAGTCTGGACATGCTCGGCGACGGGGACCGGGCGACGGACCTTCCCCTGGGGGACGCCGATCCCTCGAAGGTGCTTGTCAACGTCCATCCGGCCCGGACCGGGGG
>JBDHIJ010000076.1:0-12297 GCA_039587435.1 Gemmatimonadota bacterium | reverse complement strand
CCGGACCGGTTCCCGATCCTCGCCGTTCACCGAGAGGAGGAGGGTCACGCTGTCCGACCCCTCGCCGTAGAACCGCACCACGAGTCGGGCCTCGGTGCCGGCGTATCCCGCCGACGGCGCATCGAGGGCCCAGATTCCGACGTTGGGCCCGGGGCTCGGCAGACCGGCGGCCTCCAGGGCCACCCCCGACCCCGAAAGGACTCGGAGGGCCTCGGGCCCGTCTTCAAAGCGGAGATCGGACAGCAGGAGGATTCGCTCGGTTCCCAGTTCCGCGGCCCGTGCGAGGGCGGGCGCGAGTCGGGACGAGCCCATTGCGGGATCGCCCCCGGCGCCTTCGAACGCCTCGACTCCATCCCCGAACACCAGCGTGCGTCCCCCCGCCCCATCCAGCTGGGCCGTGGCCGCATCCCACAGACGGGAGTCACCTGCCCGAGCCGACATGCTCCGCGAGCCGTCCAGCAGGACGAGCGTCCCTCCCCCGCCGGCGACCGGATCCCCGGGGAGGACCCGTGGGTTCCAGACCAGCAGAACGATGAGGACCAGGACCGCGGCCCGGATCGCCGCCATGACGGCGCGGCCCGAGACCGGGAATTCGCGGCGGCGGTAGAGCCAGAGGGGATAGAGGACGGCCCCGACGAGGGCCGCCAGGGCCAGCAGGAAGGTCACTCCGAGCCTGCCCCACCCTCCTCCGAGGTTCCGTCCTGTCCGGCGGCGGCCTGGGCGACGCGGCGGGACGGCGGGGCCGGAAGACGGCCCAGGAGGGCCGCGCGGTGGATGCTCTCGTCCAGCCAGCGGTCCCACGCGTCGGTGGGAACCGGGTCGCCGGCCGGGAGCACGATGTTCAACGGGTCCTTGAAGGCCCCGCGCTGAAGCAGCTCGTAGTGGAGGTGCGGCCCGGTGGCCAGACCGGTCATGCCCACGTAGCCGATGGTCTCCCCCTGGGCCACCCGCTGTCCGAGCGCGAGCCCGGGGGCGTAGCCCGAGAGATGGGCGTACCGGGTGACGAACCCGTTTCCGTGGCGGATCTCCACCATGTTCCCGTAACTGCCCTTGGCCGACCGGTTGGTGACGACACCGTCGCCGGTGGCCCATACGGGCGTGCCGCGGTCCGCGGCGTAGTCCACGCCGTTGTGGGAGCGCCATCGCTTCAGGATGGGATGGAAGCGGTTGCTGACGACTCCCGAGATCCGGCGGAACTGGAGCGGCGCCTTGAGGAACGCTCGCCGGACCGATTTCCCGTCCAGGTCGTAGTAGGTGCCCCTGCCGTCGCCGTTGGGGTCGAAGTAGACCGCATCGACCGGCCTGCCCTTGTTCACGATCTGGGCCGCGAGAACGGTTCCGTCCCGCATGCTTCCGTCGGGTCTGACCTCCCGCTGGACGGCCACGCGGTAGTAGTCCCCCCGTTGGATCTGGCGTGAGAAGTCCACCTGCCAGCCGAAGATGCGATCGAGCTGGTCGACGATCTTCCCCCGGTCCTCGATGGGGACGTCCCGGAGGTCGTCGTTGGTCATGGCCGAGGTCCAGAGATTGTCCTGGATCTCCCCGGCCACGTAGAGGGTGTCGGTCCAGGTGGGGGTGGTAACCACGCTGGAGTTCCACCCCAGGTCCTCCCGGGCGACGCGGACCGTCTCGTCCCGGGAGAGCTGGACGTCCACCCCTCGGATGGCGCCGTCGTCGGCCCTCCTCCGCACCGTGACCTCGGTTCCGGCTCGGAGCCGGCGGGGACTGGCCCGCTCCTGGAATGCCAGCAGAAGAGCCTGCTGTTCGGACCACTCCAGGTTGGCCGCCTCCAGCACTTCGCCGAAGGTCTGGCCGCGGCCGATGACGTGAACCTCGACGGCCTCGGGAGGCTCGGCGAGAATCGGATCCAGGACGCCGGCGTCGGGCGGCTCCCCACCCCGAAGGGCCAGGTACAGCACCGCCAGGGCCAGGGTTGCCCCTGTCCCCGCGACAGTTCGGACGGAAAGCCCGCCGGAGCGCCTCATGATCCTCCTCTCAAGGGACCGAGCACGGTCCCGAGACCGTCAGAGATTCTCGAGCGCTCAGTCCATCTGCCGCCGAATGAAGGTCGGAATGTCCAGTTCGCTGATCTGCTCCCGAGTCACGACCTGCTCGGGCAGACGGGCCGCGGGCACCACACCCCCCAGGGGCTCACCACCCGCCACGGCCACCTTGGGCTGCGGGAGGGGCTGATGGACCGGCTCCGTGATCTGGGGCCGAGCCTGGGGTGCGGGAGCGCCGAAGTTCCCCGCGATGACCTTTCCGGAATCCTCCACGGTCTGATCGAAGCCGGTGGCGATGACCGTCACTCGGATCTTGCCTTCGAGTTCCGGATCGTGGACCGCACCGAAGATGATCTCGGCGTCGTCCCCGGCCTCTTCCTGGATAATCGTAGAGATCGTGTGAACCTCGTCAATGGCGAGATCCATCCCACCAGTAATGTTGATGAGGACTCCCTGGGCGCCCTGGATCGACAGGTCGTCCAGCAGCGGGGAGGAGATGGCCTCCTGGGCGGCCTCCACGGCGCGGTTGTCGCCCTCGCCGAAGCCGGACCCCATGAGGGCCGGCCCGCGGCACGACATGATCGTCCGAACGTCGGCGAAGTCCACGTTCACCTCACCGCTCACCCGGATCAGGTCCGAGATCCCCTGGGTGGCGTGGAGGAGCACCTCGTCCGCCTTCTTGAGGGCCTCCTTGAAGGAGGTCCCCTTGGGGACCACGGACAGCAGCCGGTCGTTGGGGACGATGATCATGGTGTCCACGGCCCGGCGCAGCTCGGCCAGACCCTGCTCGGCCTGCCGCTGACGCTTCTTCCCCTCGAAACCGAAGGGGCGGGTCACGATCCCGATGGTGAGCGCGCCCATCTCGCGGGCGATCTCGGCCACCACGGGGGCGGCACCGGTGCCGGTGCCTCCACCCATCCCGGCCGTGACGAAGACCAGGTCGGCTCCGTCCAGGGCCTTCCGGACATCGTCCGAGCTCTCGGCGATGGCCTGCCGCCCGATCTCGGGGCGAGCGCCGGCCCCCAGTCCCCGGGTCAGCTTCTTCCCGAGCTGGAGGGTGACCTGGGAGCGGGCCGACTTCAGGGCCTGCGCATCGGTGTTGGCGGAGATGAACTCCACCCCCTCCAGGTCCTCGTCGATCATGCGGTTCACGGCGTTGCCGCCGGCTCCGCCGACCCCCACCACCTTCATCCGTGCGTTCTGCATCGGGGTCTCTTCAAACTCGAAGATCATCATCCTGGCCTCCTGTGGTTCTGACTGGCGCCCGATGGCCAGCCACTGCGTGATGCCGGGCCCGACCCGGCGCTAAAAGAACTCCTTGAGCCACGACCCCACGCGGGCCACGGCCCCCGAGGTGAGCGTGGATGCTCCCTGTCCCGTCTCGTGGAAGCGGTCGGCTCCGTAGAGCGCCAGTCCCACGGCGGTGGCGAATTTCGGCTGGTCCACGGCGTCTGCGAGGCCGGTGAGGCCCTCCCCCGGGCGGCCCACCCGGACCGGGGCCGCGAAGACCTGGCCGGCGAGCTGCATGATGCCCTCCAGGCCCGCTCCGCCCCCGGTGAGGACGATCCCTGCGCCCAGGTGACGCAGCAGGCCCTTTCGCTCCAGCTCCTGGTGGACCAGGCCGAACATCTCGTCCAGGCGCTGCTCCACGATGTGCGCGATCAGTTCCCGGGCCACGTGGCGCTTCTGGCCGGGGCTGGGTCCGGGGACCTCGACGTTCTCGTTGGGATCCACCAGCTGGGCGAAGGCCACCGCGTAGGCCTCCTTCGTGCGCTGGGCCTCGGCGAAGGGGATGCTGAGTCCCTTCACGAGGTCGCTCGTGACGGTCAGCCCGCCCACCGGCAGGATCGCCACGTGGTGGACCTTCCCCTCGTAGTAGACCGCCAGATCGGTGGTGCCGCCGCCCAGTTCCACCATGGCGACGCCCACTTCCTTCTCGTCTTCGGTGAGGACCGCCCGGGCCGAAGCCAGCGGCTCCAGCACCATGTCCTGGACCCGGTAGCCGGCCCGTGAGACGGCCTTCCGAATGTTGTTGGCGGCAGCGGAGCCGCAGGTGACCAGGTAGACCTCGGCCTCCAGACGGACGGCGCTCATGCCCACCGGGTCCTTGATGCCGGGGTGATGATCCACCACGTAGTCCTGCGGCAGGGCGTGAAGCAGTTCCCGATCCGGCGGCAGGGCCACGGCCCGGGCCACGCGGTGCACGCCGTCCAGGTCAGCACCGGTGATCTCCTCGCCCTCCACGGCCACGATCCCCTGCGAGGACGCGGACTGGATGTGCTCGCCGGCGATCCCGACGTAGACCCGGTCCACCTTCGCCCCCGCCATGAGCTCGGCTTCCTGCAGGGCCGCCCGGATGGTCTCGGTGGTCTCCTCGATGTGGGTGACCACCTCCCGGCGCATGCCGGAGGTCCGGGCCTGACCCACGCCCAGCACTTTCAGCTCGGGCCGGCGGGGAGGCTCCCCCACCAGCTCGGCGATGACCGCGCTGGTCTTGGTCGTCCCGATGTCGAGACCGGCAATCAGGCTACCGCGCATTCGCTCGTCCGCTGCTCACGTTCAGGGTGCAACCGCCGCATTGGTGCGAGGGCTGTGAAATCGGAGGACCACCTGCTCCTCGAACCGCAGGTCCACCTCCCGGGGCATCCGATCCGGAAACCGCACCAGGGCGTCCCGCAGGGCCGACTCGGCGTGGATGAGTCGCCGCGGGGCCAGAGGCGCCCGAAAGCGGATCTCCACGGCGAGGTCCGACAGCATGGCCACCACCTCCCGGTCGTCCCCCAGGGTCAGCTGGGACACCTGGGCCATGAACTGCGGGTTCGCCCGAGCCAGACGTCCGGTCTCCTCGGCCAGAATCCGGCGCTGTCCCGGCGTCAGGAGCTCGCCCGGGTGGCCCGCCAGCTCCGGGTGGAGGAGAGGCAGGTCCAGCCCGTACTCCACCGGATCCACGGGCAGGGGCTGCCCGGAGTCGTCCACCGGCTCCAGCGTGGTGAACGGGTAGAAGGCCACCGGCTGCCGTTCCCGAACCGTCACGACGAGCGTGTCGGGCAGGTCGCGGGTCACCGAGACCTCGGCCACCAGCGGGTGTTGACGGAGGCCCTCCTCGAGCGCCCGGAGGTCGTCCCAGACCGAGGCGTCCCGGCCCAGCGCCAGTTCGGCCAGCGCCGCGTCCCGGGTCAGGAAGTGCCCTCCCTCGTACCGGACCACCTGCACCTGGAACTTCTCCACCCTGGCCAGCGCATCCGGCACCAGCGAGGTCGCGAAGCCCACTCCGAGGGCCACCAGAGCCGCCAGCAGGAGGCGACCGAGCCTAGACATGGCTCACCTCCAGGGCCTCGAGGATGGCGGGTCCGGTGTGCTCGATGCTGCCGGCGCCGAGTGTGAGGCAGAGGTCGCCGGCTCGGAGCGATGCGGCCACCGCTGCGGGAAGCGCCTCCAGGGAGGGCTCGTAGCGCACGTCGGAATGACCCGCCGCCCTGGTCGACTCCGCCACCAGCTCACCGTCGACCCCGGGGATGGGCTCTTCCCGGGCCGGGTACACGTCGGTGAGCCACACCACGTCGGCCGCGGCCAGCGCCACCCCGAACTCCTCGTGGAAGTCGTGGGTGCGGGAGTACAGGTGGGGCTGGAACACCGCCACGATCCGCCGCTCGGGGAACGACGCGCGGGCCGCGGCCAGCGTCGCCTCCACCTCCGTGGGGTGATGGGCGTAGTCGTCGACCACCGTCACCCCGTCCGATTCCCCCAGCGTCTGGAACCGGCGGCCCACTCCGCCGAAGCCCGAGAGTCCCTCCGCGATCGACTCGAAGGTCATCCCGAGGAACCGGGCCACGGCCACCGCGGCCAGGGCGTTCCGGAGATTGTGCAGGCCCGGTACCGGGACCTCCAGCGATCCCAGGACGACGCCCTCCTCCACCACCCGGCAGCGGGTTCCGGTACCGGTGGTCCGGGGAGCCTCGCCCCGAAGCTGGGCGCCGGCGGAGAGCCCGTAGGTCGTAGCCGGATGGCCAAGCCCGGCCGCCAGGCTGGAGGCGCCGGGGTCGTCGGCGCACACGATGACGCGGCCACCCTCCCGGAGGCCGTCCAGGAACGTGCGGAAACCCTCCCGGACGCCCTCCTCGTCCCCGTAGATGTCCAGGTGGTCCGGCTCCATGTTCGTCACCACGGCGGCGTCGGTCGCCAGCCAGTGGAAGGACCGGTCGTACTCGTCTGCCTCTACCACGAACAGGTTCCGCGACCCCGGACGGAGGTTTCCACCCCAGCCAGCCACCCGACCGCCCACGAAGCCCGTGGGATCCAGGTCCCCGGCCGCCAGGACCGTGGTGATCATGGCCGTGGTGGTGGTCTTCCCATGGGTACCGGCCACGCCCACCAGCCGACCCTGGCTCACCCACTCCCCGAGAGCCTCGGCCCGCTTCATCACCCGGAGGCCGGCGCCACGCGCGGCCTGCAGTTCGGGGTGATCGGACGGAACCGCGGCGGTGTGGACCAGGGTCGCGGCTCCTGCCGCGTGCACCGGGTCGTGGCCCACGTGGACTGCTACGCCGTGAGACTCCAGGTCCCGGAGGCTCCGGCTCGGGGACGCGTCGCAGCCGCTCACGTCGAGCCCGGCCCGTGCCATGGCTTCGGCCAGGGCGCACATCCCGGCCCCGCCGGCGCCCATGAAATGGACCGGCCCGATCACGCCACGCGCCTCCCGGCCACTCATCGGGACACCCTCCGCCCCGGCGGCAGCAGACCGGCCAGGGCCCGGGCGATGTCGCGGGCGGCGTTCGGTCGAGCCCGCCGCGACGCGGCTTCGGCCATGGTCTTCAGAGCCTCTTCGTCCCGCAGTAGCGGCTCGACCCGGCTCCAGAGCGCCGCCGGCGTGATGCCGACCTCGGGCACCACGATGGAGGCCCCGGCCTGCTCCAGCGCCTCGGCGTTGATCCGCTGATGGTCTTCCGCCGCTGTGGGAAGCGGGACCAGGACGGAGGGGAGCCCCCAGACGTGGAACTCGGACGTGGTCATGGCGCCGGCGCGGCTCAAAGCCAGGTCGGCGGCGGCCAGGGCCGAGGTCATGTCGTCGATGTAGGGCACGGCCTGGACCCACTCGGGGCTTCCGGCGCCGGCCAGGGTCTCCTGTATTCCGTCGTAGTGCTTCGGGCCGGTGGACCAGACGATCCGGGCGCCGGAGGGGCGCGCCAGCGTCCCCGCGGCGATCTCGGAGACCGTGCCCGCGACGACCTCGTTCAGGGCTCGTGAGCCCTGACTGCCGCCGGTCACGAGGAGGACCCGATCGTCCGGGCCGACACCCAGCGCCGCCCGCGCCCCGGCCCGCGCCCCGGGCTGGGCCGGGCGGACCGGGTTGCCGGTGTCGTAGACCCGGACGCGTGCCCGGGCGGGAAGCCGCTCCGCGGCCTCGGGGAACGCGAGGTGGATCTGACGCGCCCGAAGACTCAGGGCGCGAATGGTGGCGCCCGGGAACGCGTTCTGCTCCTGGAGCGCCAGGGGGACACCCATGGCCAGGGCCATGAGCCCCGCCGGCCCCCCCGCGTACCCGCCGGTGACCACGGCCAGCTCCGGGCGCAGGGCCCGGAAAAGCACGCCCACCTGGGTGACGGAGCGCACCAGGTTCTGCACCACCGTGCGGTTCCGGCTCCAGTCCGTGCGCTGGAATCCCTCCACGGGGAGCAGGACGTGGTCCACGCCCCGTTCGGGCAGCACACGCGCCTCGATGCCCCGCTTCGCACCCACGAAGAACGGCTTCACGTCCGGGCGCTCCTCCACCAGGGCGTCGGCCAGAGCCAGCGCCGGGTAGAGGTGGCCGCCGGTTCCGCCACCGGAGAAGACCACGGGGACTTGGCGGACCTCAGCCATGGGCCACCCCTCCCCCGCGGACGGGCAGGAGGCTGCCCAGACCACCCAGAAGTCCGCCCCGTGGGCCGCGCCCCTTCCGCCCGTCCACGCCTCCGCCAGTGAGCTCGTCCCCGAGCGGACGAGCGAGGTCCACTTCCGCCCGGGCGCGATCCGTCCGGTCGGCCAGTGCCTCGGCTCCCCGCGCCACGGACATGAGGATGCCCAGGGCCATCAGGGTGATCATCAGGTTGGAGCGCCCGTAGGAGATGAGGGGCAGCGGCAGCCCGGTAGCCGGCACCAGTCCCAGGCCCACGGCCATGTGCAGCATGGCGTGCAGCCCGATGAAGCAGCTCACGCCGATGGCCAGGAGGTGACCGAAGAGGTCGGGAGCGCGACGGGCGACTCGGAAACCCACCACGACCAGCGCCAGGTACAGCGCAACCGTAAAGGTCAGACCGAGGAGGCCCCACTCCTCCCCGATCATGGCCACAATGAAGTCGTTGTGAGACTCCGGCAGGAATCCGAATTTCTGTCGCCCCTCGCCGAACCCGACTCCGGTGATTCCTCCGGAGCCGATGGCGATGAGGGACTGGCGGACTTGGAAGCCCACGCCTTCCGCGTGAGCCGACAGGTTCCCGAAGGCGCTCAGGCGGTCGGCCCGGAAGCCCACGGCCAGCTCCCGCTGGATCACCGGCCAGGACAGGAGCGCCAGGAACACGAAATGGGCGATGCGGGCCCCGCCCGCGAAGACCACCATGGCGCCCAGCAGCCCGACCAGCGCCGTCGTGGACAGGTCGGGCTCCAGGAGGATCGGGGAGAGGAGCGCCGCCCACACGGTCAGGAACGGAAGCAGGCCCCGCGAGAGGCTCCGGAAATGCTCTTCCTTGCGGACGCAGAGGGCCGCCGACCAGACGATGATGGTGAGCTTGGCCAGCTCGGAGGGCTGGAAGGTCATGCCCCCCAGCCGGAGCCAGCGCCGTGCGCCGTTGATCTCCGGCGCGATGGCCTCCGTTCCCGGCAGAACGAGGACCACCAGGAGGACCCAGGTCAGGCCCACCAGCGGCCAGGCGAACCGCTTCCACACCTGATAGGGCAGGATGGCGCAGATCACCATCAGGACGAGGCCCAGGCCGGCCCCCACCGCCTGCCGCAGCACGTAGTACGTATCCGGCTGGCCGGCCCGCTGCGCGATGAACGAGCTGGCGGAGTAGAGCGTCACCATCCCGAAGGAGAGCAGCAGCAGGGTCAGGCCCACGATGGCCGCGGGTTCCCAGCCACGACTGAGTCCCGCCTCGGGCAGGGCCCCGGTACGGGCCGGCGCGAGTTCGGCGACGCGGGCCATCAGGCCGTAGCCTCCCCGGCCAGGGCCGAGAAGCGCTCTCCCCGGGCCTGGTAGTTGTCGAACTGGTCGAAGGAGGAGCAGGCCGGCGACAGGAGCAGCGTGTCTCCGGGCTGGGCCAGACCGGCTCCGAAGACCACCACGCCGTCGAATTCGCCGGAGCGGAGCGCCACCCTCGCACCGGTGTCGGTCAGGGCCCGGGCCAGCCGGGGTCCGGCCTCTCCGAACGCCACCACCCCGCGGATCCGCCCCTCCCCCGCACCGGCGGCCACGGCGGCGGCCAGCGGAGCCAGATCCTCCTGCTTGTCCTTGCCCCCCAGGAGCAGAACCACCGGACCCGGAAGGCTGGCCAGGGCACTCACCGTCGCCGCGACGTTCGTGGCCTTGGAGTCGTTGACCCACGACACCCCGTCCCGCACGGCCACCAGCTCCAGCCGATGGGGCACGCTCGTAGCCGTCCTCAGACCTGCCCGCAGGGAGTCCACGGGGGCGCCGGCCAGTCCGGCGACCACCGCTGCAAACAGGGCGTTCTTCTGGTTGTGGGCCCCTACCAGGGGGAGATCATCGGCGTCGACCAGTTCGACCGGCCCGTCCCCCAGGTCCATGGTCAGGACCGAACCCGCCATGGCGCCGCCCAGCCGGCCCGCCGAACGGGTGGCGTCGAGGTTCGCGCCGACTCCGGCCTCACCCCCGGAGGTGACGTAGAAACGCTCACCCTCGGCCTCGCCGGCCAGCCCATCCACGACGGGATCGTCTCCGTCCAGCACCCAGCGGGAGTCGGGACCGGAGTTCCGGAAGAGGTTCGCCTTGTCCCCGTAGTAGGCCTCGACCGAGTCGTACCGGTCGAGATGGTCGGGAGCCAGGTTGGTCACCACGCCGATGTCCGGACGGAACGTGTCGATGTCCGCCAGCTGGAACGAGGACATCTCCACCACGAGCCAGTCCGGAGACGGCTCCCGCAGGGCCAGGACCGATGCCGCCGGCCCGAGGCCCCCGCCGATGTTGCCCCCGAGCCCCACGTCCATGCCGGCGGACCGGAGGAGGTGGGCCGTGAGCACGGCGGTGGTGGTCTTCCCGTTCGTCCCGGTCACGGCGATCAGTGGGCTGCGGAAGAACCGAAAGGCGAGTTCAGGCTCGGAGATCCATCGAACTCCACCATCACGGAGGCGCCGAAGCACCGGAGAGTGGGGCGGGATGCCCGGGGAGACGACGACGAGGTCGGACCCCAGGATCCGATCGAGGTCGTGTTCACCCAGCTCGACGTGGGCTCCCAGCTCTTGCAGCTGAGCTCCACGAGCTGCAGCTGCGGGTTCAGCGCGCGAATCCGAGACATGGACGTCTCCTCCTTTGTGCAGGGCCAGGCGAGCCGCGGCTTCGCCGCTGGCACCCAGTCCCAGGATCGAGACCCGGACTCCCTCCAGGTCGTCGTGCCGGCGGTCCGGCGATGCTTCGTTTCCAGTGACATGATCCATGGTCCCCCTACCGGAGCTTCAGCGTGCTGAAGCCGATCATTGCGCAGAGGATTCCGAGGATCCAAAAGCGGACGACCACCTTGCTCTCCGCCCACCCGAGCTTCTCGAAGTGGTGGTGGATGGGGGCCATCAGGAACACGCGTCGGCCCTCTCCGGACCGGCGCTTCGTGTAGCGGAACCAGCTGGTCTGGATCATCACCGAGAGGGCTTCCATGACGAACACGCCGCCCACGATGACCAGCAGGAACTCGGTTTTGAGCAGAATCGCGACGACACCGAGCGCACCCCCCAGAGCGAGGGAACCGGTGTCGCCCATGAAGACGTCGGCCGGGTGGGCATTGAACCACAGGAAGCCGATGGCGGCCCCGGTCAGGGCCAGGGCGAAGATCGTCAGCTCCCCGCCGCCCGGGAGGTAGAACAGGCCGAGGTAGGCCGACCAGTCCACGCGGCCGATGAGGTAGGCGAAGACCCCGAACGTGGCCACGGACACGGCGCTCAGCCCCGAGGCCAGGCCGTCCAGACCGTCGGTGAGGTTCACGGCGTTGCTGCTTCCCGAGACCACCAGCGCCACGAAGACCACGTAGGCCGGGGCCCAGAACACCGCCACGTGGTCCGCGAAGAACGGGACCATGGTGTGGGTCGCCGGGACGGCCGAAATGGGGTTCAGGACCAGGAACGCGCCCAGGGCGAGCCCGAACGAGAGCTGGCCCACCATCTTGTACCGGCCCACCAGGCCCTCGGGCCGGGCCCGAACCACCTTGAGGTAGTCGTCCAGGAATCCCAGGGCGCCCATCCAGACCAGCGAGACCACCGCGATGATGGTGTACCAGTTGGTCAGCTCGGCCCAGAGGAGGGTGGACAGGGCGCCGGCCATGACGATCAGGACGCCACCCATGGTGGGTGTGCCCGCCTTGACCAGGTGCGTCTCCGGCCCCGAGTCGCGGACCACCTGCCCGAACCGCAACCGGGTGAGCCACCGGATCGTGGAGGGCCCCAGCAGGAAGGTGAGGATCAGCGCCGTCACCAGGGCGCCGGCGGCGCGGAAGCTGATGTACCGGAACAGGTTGAAGAGGATGTGGACATCCGAGAACTGGGGGAGAAGGTGGTAGAGCATCAGGCGCCTCCCTCCCCCGCCCCGGCACCCGCCGTGGCTCCGCTCTCCCCGAACGCCTCTTCGAACAGGGGCACCAGCCGCTCGAGCGCGATGCCCCGGCTGCCCTTGATCAGAACCACCTCGTCCCCGCGCAGGCGCGGGCGAAGCACACCGAAGCTGCCCATCGGGTCGTGGGTGACCAGGACCCGCTCACTGCCCTCGTAGTCTCCGCCCGCCAGTCGGAGCTGATCGGCCGCGGCGGCGAAGAGCCCGGAGGCCACCACGAGGTCCAGCGGGCGGTCCAGGGCCTCCAGGAGCGTCTCCTGATGGATCTCCAGTTCCCGCGGGCCCATCTCCAGCATCGAGCCGAGGATGGCCACCCGCCGGGTCCGGGCCGGGAGCTCGGCCAGGAGGTCCAGGCCAGCGGCCACGCTGGCGGGGCTGGCGTTGTAGCAGTCCAGGATGAGGGTCAGGCTACCCACCTGCCGGACCTCGCCCCGAAGCGGAAGCGGCTCCACGGTGCCGAGCCCCCGGGCCGCGGAGTCGGCGGGA
>JBDHIJ010000075.1:0-12368 GCA_039587435.1 Gemmatimonadota bacterium | reverse complement strand
ACCACCAGGTCGTCGAGCTGGGTGAAGGACAGGTCCTCGCTGCCGCCGGTGACGTTGAGCGTGGGCGTTCCCATGACGGTCTGGGCCACCAGCGGGACGTCCTGGGTCCAGGCGCCGTCGTTTCCGGGCTGCACCCCGGCCGCCTCCAGCTGCTCGATGAGATAGGCCACCGTCAGCTCCTCGCCCGGAGTCCCGGGACTCCGGCCTTCGAACTCGTCCGAGGACAGGGTGATGATGTCCTGCCGGTACCGGTCCTCGCTGAGAGCTGCCGTGCCGGGGACGTCGACGATGAAGGTGTCGGCCTCACCGGTGGCCGGCGCGTCTCCCGAGGGGGCGCAGGCGGAGGTGGCGAGGACGAGGAGGGTGGTGACTGCCGCGGGGCGGCGGGCGATGGAATGGCCAGATGAGCCGATGAACGCGCGCATGGATCTCGATCCGCTGGGGTCATACGGAGGAGGGCGCCTCGAGGCGCCCCGGTTGTCTGCCGGAAGAATGGGGGAGGGCGGCCCGTTTTGCCATGTGGGCGCCCCCCGCGGTGGGCGATCGTGAGATGCGGTCCAGAGGACTATTCAAAAGTGTTACCGCATGAGGTACTATTATTCCCAAGGTTCGGCGGGGCGGGTACGTGTTCGTGAAGCACCTGTCCGATCATCCCCCGCTGCACATGTACATCTACCGGGATCGCCGACTGGTGCTGAAGTGGGCGATCCGTGAGGAGCGCCCGATATGGGGTCCGGAACCCGGCCGGCGGCTGCGGAGGCTCATTCAGGAGGTCCTGTCCGAGAACCCTGGATGGACCGAGGAGTGACCATCGACGCGGTCGTCGCCAACAACCACAAGAGGGCCTTCGAGGTGACGACGGCCGCCGGCTCCTGGGACATGCCGTACTGGGCGCTCCCGGTGCGGCCCGATCCCGGCAACCCGGTGGCGGCGGTGGAGGTGGACGAGGAGCTGGCTCGGATGGGGTTCAGGTACCTTCTGGCCGATGGTTCCGAGGACTCCGTTCCGCTGGACTCGGTCCTCGATTTCAACCGGGACCCGGACTACCTGCGGGACATCCTCCTCTTTCAGCTGACGGCCCGGGCCCTGAAGGAACTGGAGACCGCGCCCATGAGCCGCCGAGAGCTCATCCGGCGGCTGGGGACTTCCCCCAGCCAGTTCTACCGCCTCATCGACACCACCAACTACCGGAAGTCGCTGGATCAGATGGTGCGCCTGCTCCAGGTGCTGGGGTGCGAGGTCGAAGTGTCGGTCACGGCCAGATCCAGGTTGGACTCGGTCTCGTAGGGTAATTACAATGTATCTACGTCTTCAGATGGAGCCGCAGATGCGCACCAGGATCGTCCGGATCGGGAACTCGAGAGGGATCCGGATCCCCAAGGCCCTCCTGGAAGAGGTCGGACTGGGATCCGAGGATCATCCCGAGGTCGAGCTGACCCTGGTGGACGGCTCGCTGGTCATCCGGCCTCTGAACCGGGTCCGCCGCGGATGGGCGGAAGCCGCCGCTGCCCTGGCCGAGGCCGAAGGCCCGGACCGGGAGGACCCCTTTATCCCGACCGACTTCGACGAGAGTGAGTGGGTCTGGTGACCACCCTCGAGGTCCCGAAGCGGGGAGACGTCTTCCTCATCGAACTGGACCACGCGGTGGGACGTGAGATCCAGAAGGCCCGACCCTGCGTGGTGGTGTCACCGAACGAACTGAACTCGGAACTCGGGGCGTACATCGTCGCGCCGCTCACCACGGGTGGGCACCCGTATCCCTTCCGCACACCCTGCCGATTCCTGAAGAAGGACGGTCACATCGTCCTGGAGCAGATCCGCACCGTCGATCGCCGCCGCCTGCTTCGGCGCATGGGCCGGATCCCCGCACCGACCCTGTCGAAGGCTCTCGCAGTGCTCAGGGAGATGTTCGCGGAGTAGCCGGCGCTGGACCCCTACTTCGACCCACCCGGCGTCAGGTACACGCCGAAGCTCAAGCCCGCCAGGCCGAAGATGCTGTTGGCGGACACGTCCAGCGTCACCCGTCGCGAGACCTGGAGCCCGAGACCGAGGTGGACCCCGGCCGCCCACCCGCCGTCGATTACGTCGTCTCCACCGGCATAGGTCACGGCCACCCCGGCCCGGGGGTGGAACAGCGAACTACCGATGCCCTTGAGGGCCTTGGTGACCGCGAGGTCCGCGTTTACCAGGGGGTAGCCCGAGGCCGCGAGCAGCGGTGAGGCCTGGATCCCGCCGGCGACCCCCCAGGTCTCTTTCACCTCGGACTGCACGCGGACCCCGACCTGGGCGGCCAGGGGATGCCAGAAGGCCGGCATGGACTGCAGCCCCAGCTGGATCTGCTGGCCTGCCGCGTGGGCCGGATGCGCGGCCGCGGCGAATCCCAACGCGAGGAACAGGACGGTCAGAATCCAGATCATCTGCCGCAGACCCGGATGGGCGACGGCGGGGCCGTGGTCAGCGTTCGAAGCGGGATCGGCGTGGTGGGCGATGCGCGTCATGGTGGCCTCCGTCGGAGCAAGCGTCGTGTTCACGCTCCAACGATGCCTTCCGCCGGCCCTGTTCTCTGTACGTCATCCCCCGTACGTACGCGAGTTCGTTGACGTAGGGGAGGGGGTCCTGCCCGCGGCGCCTACAGGTCCATCACCGCGTCCACGTCCGGGGGCAGCGGCTTCTGGGGCATGAACCACGAGAGGCCCAGGAACAGGGTCATGGAGACGATGAACGAGGCCGTCCCTACGTCGATCCGCCACGGCATGGCGGTGCCCGTGATCTTGATCCCGAAGTTGAACACCAGCGAGCTGATGATGGCGGCCAGCGCCGCGGTGGCGTTCGCCCGCTTCCAGTTGAGGCCGATGGCCACGGTGGGCACCAGGGCCGCCGCGAACGTCCCCCACCCGAAGGCCCCGAGGATGGCGACCAGGTCTCCGGTGTAGAGGGCGAACAGCGCGGCGATGGCGGCCAGGACCACGGTCACCACCCGGGCCCAGAACAGTTCGTTGGGCACCGAGCGTCCGAAGATCGCCACCGGGATGTCGTGGACGATGGCCGCGGTGCCGATGTTCAGGAACCCGTCCGCCGTGGACATGATGGCGGCCAGCAGCGCGGCGAACACGATCCCGGCCAGCGCCGGGTGTGCGAACGCCTGGAGGAAAGCCGGGGCCGCCCCGTCCGCGCTCGCCAGCGGAGGGTGCACGCCGGCGAGGACGGCCGCCCGCATGGCCATCCCGATCCCGATCCACAGCAGGGCGGCCAGGCAGTAGGCCAGCATCACCAGCGGAATGACCCGCCTCAGGTCCTTCACGCTGCGGAGCATCATGAACTTGGTGATGACGTGTGGCTGCCCCGATCCCCCGATGGCGAAGATCAGGAACCAGGAGATGGCGCCCGCGGCCCCCAGGGTCCCGAAGGCGCCCACCGAGCCCGGATCGTCCATGGCCGCCACGGTGGTGATTTCGGCGATCCCGCCGGGGAGCACGTTGACGGCCGTGATGAACACCAGCACGCCGGCCACCATCATGATGACGCCCTGCACGAAGTCGGTGTACACGGTGGCGATGATCCCGCCCGTCACCGTGTAGAAGACCAGCAGCCCGGTGGAGATCAGAACGGCCAGCTCCAGGCTCATGCCGGGGAGGTAGCCGGCGTCGGTGAGCAGGTCCCGCAGCACGATGGACATGGCCAGGATCTGGGTGGCCAGGTACCCCAGCACGCCCAGGATCACCACCACCGCCGTCCACGCCCGCACCGCGTTGCTCGAGTAGCGGGCGGCCATGACGTCGGGCAGCGAGATGGAGCCCCGCACCTCGGCCAGGAGCCGGATCTTCTTGGCCACCAGCAGGAATCCGGCGAAGCCCCCGGAGATGGCCGTGGCCACCATCCAGATGGAGCTGCTGCCCATGCTGTAGACCAGGCCCGGACCGCCCACGAACCCGAACCCGCTCAGCGTGCTGCTGAATGCCGCGAACGCGGTGAGCACGACACCCAGGTTCCGGCCGGCCATGAAGAAGTCGTGGCTGTCCCGGGTCCGGCGCATGGCCCAGATCCCGATCCCGATGCAGCTGCCCAGGTAGACCGTGACGAAGAGGAGGGCGACGGTGGCCCGGTCGAGGCCCATCATTCGGGCGTGCCTCCGGTGCCGGTCCCCGTCTCGCCCGCGTCATCGGCCCTGGTGTGGCGATCCACTCCGTGCTCGGCCACGATCTCCCGGAATCGGGCGTCGTCCTCAGGCGCGTAGTACCACACCCCGAATCCCCGCATGAGCACGGGCAGCCACACCGCCGGGAAGAGCCACACCCCGAACAGCAGGAAGGCCGTGGGCGGGGTGAAGCCGAGGACCAGCCGCCCCGGACCCTCGGCCTCGTACTGCCACTGGGACAGGAACATGCCCGCGAAGACACCGCCGTAGGCCAGCCAGAACGCCACCGTCAGCCACCGGTCCCGGGTGGTCATGCGCGGCGAGGCCAGCAGCACGGCCGATCCCAGCACGGTGACGCAGGCCAGGGCTCCGACGAGCACCAGCATCTGCGCTCCACGGGACGGCGGCACGCCCGACGCGAACATGCTCGACACCACCGGGTGCACGGTGGGAGCGGTCTCGGGAGGGGCTGGCTGCAGGAAGGCCCAGACCACGAGGACGAAGAGCGTTACGAACGCTCCGGTGAGGACGTGGATTGCACGCATGGAAGGCGGGAGGGGTTGGGCGTGAGTGCCGCAACATGCCTGCCGGGGGCGTGGTTGGACAGTCCCAGGGTCCCGGGGGTGGCCCCCCGGAGGTGGCGTCGACGCCGGACCGTGTACAGCTTGTCTAGCTGCAGGATCCAACGCCGCGCGTGCCGCGCAGTCATCAGCCGGACCGTACCATCTCTCTTCGTTCCAACATCCGGGTCATCAAGCGCCGCCTCGGGCTGTTCGCCCTGGAGCGTCGCGTGGTCTCCTTCGGTGGGGTGGCCAGTTCCAGCCTCGTGCGCCACATCGAGAACGGGGACGAGGACCTGATCTGGTACCACTCCCGGAAGAAACACTGCCTCCACCCGGACCTGCTGCCGGAGGCCCAGCGGGGCCTGCCCGTGCGGGCGGTCTTCATCTACGGGGACCCCATCGACGCCGTGGCGTCCGTGTTCCGGCGGGGATTCCACGTGCAGCACGAACTCTCCATGTCCCGCGACCTCCCGGACTACGAGCGGGTGCTGACCGCGGAGACCACGCTGGAGGAGTACGCCGCAGCCGGGGTGGATCGCTTCTTCCTCGACACCCACGTCCGCAACTGGCTGGAGTACGAGGGCGAGCGGGTGCAGGTGATCGCGGTTCGGTACGAGCACCTGGGCGGCCACATCGACGAGGTCATGGAGTTCCTCGGGTGCGACCGCCCCTTCGAGGTGAGGGAGCGGACGAAGCGGCCGAACCCTCTGGCCGACCCCGTCCGGGAGGGCCTGGAGGAGATGTACGGCGATCTGGCCGTGCGCATCCGCGACCTGCCTCCCATGGTCCGGGTGACCTGACGGCAGCCTGACCGTCACCTGATTGGGTCTCCGGCGCTCCGGGACCCGGCGGTGGAGTGAGTCGGGGGAGGGACCGTTAGCTTGGGCTCGTGGTACAGGCCCCCAGCCCTCTGTCCGGACTTCATCCTCAAGGCCCATGACCATGCCCCGAGCCTTCCGGCCAGCCCCGCTGGCGATCATCGCAGGTCTGGTGCTGGCGTCGACCGGTATTCCCGCGTCGGCTCAGTCCCGATCCGCCGTTGCCGAGCCCGGAACCCTCCCTCGCCTGGTTCTTCAGATCACCGTGGATCAGCTCCGGGGAGACCTGCCTCTGCGGTCGCTGGAGCAGTTCGGTGCCGGTGGCTTCCGGTACCTGCTCGAGAACGGTACGGCCTACCTCGACGCCCACCACCCCCACGCCAACACCGAGACGATCGTGGGGCACACCACGCTGGCCACGGGAGCGTATCCGTCGGCACACGGCATGATCGGGAATGTGTGGTTCGACCAGGCGCTGGGCCGGACCGTCTACAACATCGAGGACCCGAATTACCGGCTCCTCACCGCCGACGCCGGCGTGGACCAGGAGACGGAGATCGACCCCACGCAGCGGCAGGCCCGCTCAGATGGCCGCTCCCCGGCGGCCATCCTCTCGTCCACTTTCGCGGATGAGCTGGCGGTGGCCACCAGCGGGAAGGCGAAGATCTTCGGGGTCTCGGTGAAGGATCGGGGCGCTGTCTCCATGGCCGGTCACGCCGGAAAGGCGTTCTGGTTCTCCAAGCAGTCCGGCGAGTTCGTCACCAGCACCTACTACTACGACGCATATCCGGGCTGGGTCACCGGCTGGAACGCGCAGGGGCTGGCGTTCGAGTACGCCGGACGGGAGTGGGCCCTCCTGGACGCTCCCGACACCTACCTCTTTGCCGACCGTGACGACCGGGAGGGAGAGGTGGACCTGGCGGGCTTCGGCTCCACGTTCCCCCACCCCTGGGGCGCGGCGGACTCCCGCTACTTCACCACCCTTCTCACCCTGAGCCCGGCGGGTGACGAGTTGACGCTGGACTTCGCCAAGCGGCTTCTGGACGCCGAGGACCTGGGCCGGGACGAGGTGACGGACTACCTGTCGGTGAGCTTCTCCTCCACCGACTACGTGGGGCACCTGTTCGGGCCGTCGAGCCTGGAGGCCGAGGACAACCTCCGACGCCTGGATCGGACGCTGGCCGACCTGCTGGCCCACGTGGACGCCCGGGTCGGGCTCGAGAACACCCTGGTGGTCCTCTCCTCAGATCACGGGGGCGCGGAGATCCCGGCCTACCTGTCCGAGTTGGGGGTGCCCTCCGGGTACGTGGACCCGGAGTCCTGGGACCGGACCCCGGCGCTGGCGCGGCTGAAGGACCGATTCGGCGTGGCGGAGGAGCTCATCGTCGGATACGACCATCCATACTTGACCCTCGACGAAGATCTGATCCGGGAGCGGGGCCTGGGCCTCCGGGAGGTGGAGGAGGCGGTGGCCCGGGAGATCATGGGCTTCGAGGGAGTGGCCGTGGCCGTCTCCAGTGAGGTTCTCCGGGTGGGCGCCTATCCCGACACACCGGTGCTGGAGTCCGTCCTGCGGAACTTCAACCCGGCCCGCTCCGGGAACGTGTTCATCGTCTTCGCGCCAGGCCACTTCATCAATGACTTCGACGGTCTGACGGTGGCCGCCACCCACGGATCCCCCTGGCGATACGACACCTTTGTGCCGGTGTGGTTCGCTGGTTGGGGCGTACCCGCCGGGGTGCAGGTAAACCGCAGGGTCCACACCACCGACGTGGCCCCCACACTGTCCCGGATGCTGGGAATCAAGATGCCGTCCGCGGCGGCGGGCGTTCCGCTGGTGGAGGTTCTGGGCGGACGCTGAGCGCCGCCTGACCCCCGCCGGCCCGGTCGGAACCCGGCCCCAGTCAGCCTTCCGGTCGGGGCTTCCGCATGGGCCTCAGCCCGGGATACGGTGTCCGCGTCACCCAGAGGATCCAGAAGCTCGCCACCATCCCCAGCGCCGCCACCACGAACAGCCACGGCTCGAAGCTGAGGTCGTCCGGGATCCAGCCCTGAGCCGACGGCACGATGGCCAGGGCGTTGTTCAGGAAGTGCCAGAGCATGGCCGGGAGGATGGAGCCCGTCAGCAGGGTCACCACGGCCAGCACCACGCCCAGGAACCCGGTGGGGATGATCCGGAACAGGCTGACGTGGAACATCCCGAAGATGGCGCCCACCACCAGGACCAGGGCCACCGGGCGCAGCCGCTTGCTCAGTCCGTGCAGCAGGACACCGCGGAAGCACAGCTCCTCCAGGATCCCGGGCGTCACGCAAAGGAACAGGACCAGCTGCCACAGGGGCATCTCCACGCCCACCAGCGACTCCCCGAACGCCTCCAGCATCTGGGGCGGCACCGGGAAGATGTACCGGTTCACGACCTGGAAGAGGGCCTGGCCCATGATCAGGGTGCTGGGCACCCCGATGAGGACGGCGAGCCACGCCGCCGGGTGCGGCATGCGCCAGGCGAAGACCTCCCGCCAGTCCATCCGGTAGCGGCGGATCAGGAACAGCGATCCTCCGAAGAAGATCACCACCAGGTTCACGAAGATCTGGCCCCTGAGCCCGAGGGCCTCGCCCCACCAGAGGGCCACGACGAAGAAGAGCACCCACATCCCCAGGAACCAGCGCAGCACGTGGCGCGGGAAGAGGGCCGGTCCTCCAGTGAGGTCGGCCTCGTCCAGCTCGCTCTGGCTGATGAGCCGCTCGGTCGAGAGCGCCTCCTCGGTGCGGTTGGCCAGGAAGAAGGCGAGCCCGGAGGTGGAGGCGAAGGCCACCGCGATCCCCGGGATGTCCACCTGGCCCACCATGATCTCCCGGACCGCCACCGCGATGCCCGAGATGGGGATCAGGGCGATGATGCTCCGCAACTCGATTCCTGGGAGCGCCGCGGCCATGGCCGGGAAGATCGTGGCCAGGAACAGGGGGAAGAAGTAGACCTGGTACTCCTTGTAGGTCTTGCTCAGCCCGCTCACCAGGATCAGCGCCGAGGCGATGAGCACGGTCACCGGCAGCAGCAGGACCAGGAGCAGCGCCACCTCCGTGAAGCCCAGGTCGACCTGGAGCGAGGTGGGCAGCTCGATGAGACCCGCGACCAGGAATATCGCGATCTCGCTCACGTTGATCACGGTGACCGCCAGGCCGACGGCGATGATGGCCAGCATCTTGGCCCGGACGATCTCGGTTCGCGTGGCGGCGGAGGTGAGCAGGGTCTCCAGCGTGCCCCGCTCCTTCTCGCCCGCGATGGCGTCGGCCGCCACGATGGAGCCCCCGGACAGCATGAGCAGCAGGAGGAAGGGGGTCAGGGCCACGCCCAGGATGGCGCCGGCCTGCCGGGCCGCGGTGGCCACGTTCTCGTCCTCCACCGAGGCCACGGTCCCCAGCGACACGGGGAATCCGGCCTCGGCGAACACCGAATCCCGCTGCTGGACCCGGAGCGCGATGAGGTGCTCCTGCATCCGGGATCGGGCCCGCCGCGAGAGATCCGATTCGCTTCGGAACCGGATCTCGATGGCGCGGACCGGCGCGTCCCACTCCCAGTCGGCCTGGTCCGCGGAGTCGGCCCGCTCGAACTCCGCCTCCTGCCGCTCCCGCCACTGGTCGGCCGTCAGGCCCACCACCAGTACGGCGATGTCGGCGTTCTCCAGGGTGGAGTCGGGGTCGGCGCTGGCCGCCCGGCGGACGAAGTTCACCGTCTGCCGGGTGGTGTCGTCGGGGGCAGGGTCGATCTCCAGGGCCGCCTCCACCTGGGCGTCGGCCCAGGCGGCCTCGTCGCCGGTCACCATGTACGCGTAGGTGGCCGCCTCCAGCCGCTCCTCCTCCCGCTCCTCCACGAACTTCGTGATGAGGATGAAGGCCGGCAGGATGATGATCGGGGCCACCACGGTGATCAGGATCATCCGGGTGTCCCGCAGGAGCATCTTCAGCTCATAGCGGAAGAGCGTGAAGACGTTGTTCACGCGCCGGCTCCGGGTCCGGCGTGGCCGGTGGTGTCCGATCCCGCTATTCCATCGCCCGGCGTCTGCAGCTCACCCATGGCCCCCACCGTGGCGCCTTCGACGCCCTCGGCGCGGGTCACGAAGTGGACGAAGATGTCCTCCAGGTAGCGCATCCCGGTCTGGTCCCGGAACTCGGAGAGCGTGCCCTGGGCGAGGAGGTTTCCGCGGTGGATGATGGCGATGTCGTCGCACAGCTTCTCCACCTCGCTCATGATGTGGCTGGAGAAGATGATCGTCTTCCCCTCGTCCCGGAGTTCCCGGATCACGCGCACCATCTCCAGGGCGTTCATGACGTCGAGGCCCACGGTGGGCTCGTCGAAGATCAGCACCGGGGGATCGTGCGCCACGGTCCGGGCGATGGAGACCTTCTGCTTCATCCCGCTCGACAGCTTCTCGACCCGGGCGTCCTTGAACTCGCCGATCCCGAACCGCTCGATCAGGCCGTCGACTCGCGCGTCCACCTGGTTCGCCGGATAGCCGTTGATGCGGGCGAAGAACTCCAGCGTCTCCCGGGCGGTGAGCCGGGGATAGAGGGCCGTGGACGCCGAGTAGAACCCCAGGTTCTTCCGGACCGCCTCGGGCTGGTGCTCCACGTCGTGGCCCATGAGCGAAGCCGAACCCCCGCTGGGCTTGAGGATGGTGGAGAGCATGCGGAGCGTGGTGGTCTTCCCGGCACCGTTGGCCCCCAGGAGGCCGAACACGCTCCCGGACCGGCACGCGAACGTGATCCCGTCCACCGCCTTCACCTCGCCCCGGCCCTCGTCATAGAACGACTTCTTGAGGTCGGCGACGCGGACGGTCGCGCTGCCCATGGCCGCTCCGGTGGGCGTGCCGGCGGGGGTGTTCGATGCGCCGGTCGGGTCCGGGGACCCGGGGGTCGTCGTCATGTCAGAATCCACTGTCGATCTCCGAATCAGTCACCGGCCGCGGCAGTCGCGGCTTCATTCCCGGACTTGGGCTTCCGTCCCAGCATCCGTTCCTTCACGAACTTCCACATGGACCCGTCGAAGCTGCCCATGAGGAAGTCCTCGAAGGCCAGGATCCGGCGGGCCAGCAGCAGGAGGAGGACGATGAGGACCAGGTTCACCACCACCGTCATCCCGATGAGCGGCCACAGGTAGATCCCCTTCAGGGCGTCCTTGATCATCATGGCCACGTTGGCCACGGGAATCGCCGCGATGCCGGGGGTCAGCGTGGTGTCCGGCGAGTCGCCCAGCAGAAGCGGGATGAAGATCAGCCAGTAGACCGGCGTGACCATGGCCTGGCCGTCTTTGAAGGTCCGGGCGAAGGACGCCAGGATCATCATCGCCGCGCTGAAGAACAGGGCGAGGATGATGGCGCCGAGCATCATGACCGGGACCGCCAGGAAGGGGATGGTGAACTGGATGGACTCGTTGGAGTCCAGCAGCGGCTGCACCACCGCCCCGATGGACGCGAACATGGCCACCACGTTCAGCAGGCCGGCCAGGATCCCCAGGGTGGCCACGTACAGGTACTTGGCCCGGATGATGTCCCCGCGGGAGGCGCTCACGGTCATGGTGGTTTCCCACGTCGACCGCTCCCGCTCGCCGGCCGTGGTGTCGATGCTGGGCATGAAGCAGCCCAGGGCGACCATGATCACCAGGAAGACGCTGAGCATCTGGCCCATGAGCATGGCGCCCACGTCGCGCTCGGAGCTCACGTTCTCGGTGGCCACGGCGTAGAGCCGGCGGTCGGACTCGGTCAGGCCCAGGCCCGCGCCGGCGTCGGCCAGCCAGCGGTCCCGGTAGGCCTCCACCTCGCCCTCGATGCGGGATCGCGCGCCGGAACTGCGGGTCTCGGACCGGTCGAATCGGATGTGGGCCACGAAGTTCCCGGCCAGGGCGGCGCCCGCCGAGTCGGACGGGACGTCGTCGATGCGGAGGATCGCGTCCAGGTCCCCGTCCCGCAGGGCCGCCACGGGATCCGCGGGCGGGTCCATGGACTGTTGGGCCTGCAGCATGCGGGTCTGGGAATCGGCGTTGACCTCACCGTCGTCGTCCCCGTCCACCTCGGGCTCCCAGCCGTAGACCAGCACGTCGGTGCGGGCCGCCAGCGAGTCGAGGAGCGAGGCGTGTCGATCGGGGACCGGACCCTCCACCACGACCCGGGAGGTGAACCCCTCGTTCAGACCCTGCACCAGCACCAGCGCGCTGAACATGACCCAGAGCAGCACGGGGTACATGAAGATGGGAAGCAGCACACCCTGGACGACGATGCTGCGCTCGCGGAAGGCGGATTTCAGCTCGCGTGTGTAGAGGATCCAGAGCTGGGAATCTCTCAATCGGCGCTCCGTCGCGGGGAAGGGGGATGTGCTCGGGGTACGGCAGTGGGGCGTGGACTCTTCACAGAGGTTAACGTGAGGGGGGTGGGGGTTGCACCCCGCCGGATCCCGCCACGTCTCGCCGCCGGCCCGCCGCGAATCCTCAGCGCGTCTCATCCGTAGAGAGAACACGGGACGTTGAATTCGACGAGTGATGGGAGGATATCGTGACCCAGTGCATGGGAACCACGCAGAAGGGCGACCGCTGCCGACGGAATGCCGTCGACGGATCGGACTATTGCAACGCCCACAGCTTCCAGGCGGGCACCGAGCCCGAGTGGAAGAACCGGCCCGAGGGCGCTGCCTCCGAGGACGCCGGGGCCGAGACCAAGGCCGGCGCCAACGCCGGGGACACCCACGGCAAGCGGGAAGAGTGGTCCTGGTCGGAGTGCTTCAACTTCGACAACGACACCACCCGCTGGGCCGCCATCGGCTTCGCCGCCGTGGGGCTCATGATGCTGTTCCGGCGGCGGTAGG
>JBDHIJ010000074.1:0-12582 GCA_039587435.1 Gemmatimonadota bacterium | reverse complement strand
GTCCAGCTGCACGCCGCCGAAGGAGAGCCGGTGGTGGGGAGTGGGACCCAGCGATCGAAGCGCCTTCATGTGCTTCGGCGTGCCGTAGCCCATGTTGGTCTCCCACTGGTAGCCGGGGTACCGCGAGGCCAGCCGCGCCATGAGGCGGTCCCGGACGACCTTGGCCAGGATCGACGCGCAGGCGATGGAGTGCACCTTGGCGTCGCCGCCGACGACGGCCTGGTGGGGCATGGTCAGACCCCGGACCGGAAGTCCGTCCACCAGGACGTGCTCCGGCGGGAGCTCCCGGCAGTAGGGGCGGGCCTGAAGCCGGGCAAGGGCCCGGTTCATGGCCACCGTGGTGGCCGCGAGAATGTTGAGCCGATCGATCTCGCGGACCGAGGCAGCACCGAGCCCCACGGCCAGGGCGGCGCCCATGATCTCGCCGAAGAGGGCCTCACGCCGCTCCGCGCTCAGCTTCTTGGAGTCGTCGGCTCCGGCGACCCGGCGACCCATGGGGAGGAGCACCGCGGCGGCCACCACCGGTCCGGCCAGGGGGCCGCGGCCGGCCTCGTCCACGCCCACAACCCTGGAAATGCCACGGCTCCAGAGTTCTTCCTCGTACCCGAGGGAACTCTGGAGCCGTGCAGCTTCCGGTCGCTCCGGCATGGCCGGCCGCGTCAGATGCTAGCGGGTCCGCTTCTCCTGGATGCGGGCCGCCTTACCGCGGAGGCCGCGGAGGTAGTACAGCTTGGCCCGACGGACCCGGCCCCGGCGCACCACCTTCATGTCCTTGATGGACGGCGAGTGCAGGGGGAAGATCCGCTCGACACCGATTCCGGACGAAATCTTCCGGACCGTGAACGTGGACCCGATGCCGGAACCACGGCGAGCAATGCATACGCCCTCGAACGCCTGGATGCGCTCCTTCTGTCCCTCACGCACCCGGTAGTTCACCCGGACGGTATCACCAGGGGCGAACTCCGGGATGTCGTCCCGGAACTGCTCCTGCTCGAGTTCTCTAATCAAATCAGACATGGTTCCTCCAGTACATCCGGGCCGCCCAATTTTTTCGGCCGCAGACGCCTAAGATAACCAACCCCAGGGCATCGGTGAAGTGGTAGATCGGTCGGATTTCAGAGGCGCTTCTTCGCCGGTTCCGGCGGCCCCGGACGGACCCTCAATTCCGAGCGTCGGGCCGGCATCCGGACCCACCGCCAGGGCCCTTAGTCGGGGTCATTCTCCCCCGTTGAGCCCTCCAGCAGATCCGGCCTCCGCTCCCGGGTGAGACGCTCCGCCTGCTCCCTGCGCCAGGCCTCGATCCGGCGGTGATCGCCGGACCGGAGGATCTCCGGGACCGGCCAGCCGCGGTAGGACGCCGGGCGCGTATAGGACGGGGGGCTCAGGAGCGTCCCGTCGTAGAAGGAGTCGGATGCCGCCGAGTCGTGGTCACCCATGGCACCGGGGAGCAGACGGACCACCGCGTCGGTGATTGCGAGGGCCGCCACCTCCCCTCCGGACAGGACGAAGTCCCCCAGAGAGACCTCCTCCGTCGCCAGGTGCTCCGCCACGCGCTGGTCCACGTCCTTGTAGTGGCCGCACAGGAGCGTGAGGTCGGGCTCCACCGAGTAGCGGATGGCATCCGAGTGCCCGAACGGCCGGCCCCTGGGAGAGAGGAGCACGACGGGCCCCTCCCGATCCAGGTGCTCCACCGCCTCGAAGAACGGCTCGGGCTTCATCACCATCCCCGCGCCGCCGCCATACGGGATGTCGTCCACGGTCCGGTGCCGGTCGTGGGTGTAGTCGCGCAGATCCACCAGGTTGTAGTCCACCAGCCCCGCCCGAGCCGCGCGTCCCGGGATCGAGAGACCCAGCGGGTCGCGGAAGAAGTCGGGGAAGATGGTGACGATGTTGATGCGCATGGTGGCCTACAGGTCCAGCAGTCCCTCGGGGGGATCGATCGTGATCGTCCCCTCTTCGCGGTTCACCTCGACGACGATGCCCGGATTGAAGGGAATCAACCGGGCTCCGCCGGGGCCCGCCACCTCCAGCAGATCATGGGGGTCCATCTCGAACACCTCCTGGACCCGACCGACCTCGTCCCCGCCCACGGTGCGGACCCTCAGGCCCAGGACCTCGTGATAGTGCAGCTCCCCCTCCGGCAGGGGGGGCAGGTCGGCGTAGGGCACCAGCAGATAACGGCCGACCACGATCTGGGCCTGGGAGCGTTCGTTGATCCCCTCGAAGAGGGCCAGCAGACCCTTGGGGCCCTGGCGGATGTCGGACAGGACGAGGGCGGGAAGCCCGATTTCCGGGCGGTTGCCGGACCCGTCCGAAAGACGAAACGACCGCCCGACCTCGAATACCTGGTCAGGACGGTCGGTGAGTGACGTCACGACGAACTCCCCACGTGTTCCGTGGGGCTTGCTCAGGTGGCCCACGACGAGGAACTGGGGGTTCTCGCGGGTCATGACGATCTCGGCTGGGAGGGATGCCGCCCGAACCCGGGCAGCGGAGGGGCCGGGTCCGACGGGACCCGGCCCCTCGAGCACTACTCGGACTTGGAGTCGTCCTCGTCGTCCTCGGAGGACTCCTCCTCGGCGGCGGGCTCCTCCTCGGCCTCAGCCTCGGGAGCCTCCTCGGCCTCAGCCTCAGCCTCGGGAGCCTCCTCAGCCTCAGCCTCAGGCGCAGCCTCTTCCTCGGCCTCAGCCTCAGGAGCGGCCTCATCCTCGGCGTCAGCGTCGGCGGCCTCCTCAGCAGCGGCCTGAGCGGCAGCGGCTTCCTCGGCAGCCTTGGCTTCGGCAGCGGCGGCCTCCTCGGCGGCCTTGGCCTCGGCCTCGGCAGCGGCCTCGGCATCGGCCTCGGCCTTCCGCTTGGCCTCGATGGCGGCCTTCTTGGCCTCCTTGCGAGCCTCGGGATCCTCCTCGCCCACGGCCACGGTGGCGTCGCCGCCCTTCCGGGCCTTCCTGATCAGCGAGGCCACGGTGCCGGACGCGATGGCGCCTTCACCGATCCAGTAGTCGAGCCGCTCCAGGTCCACGACCAGCCGGGCCGGGGTGGAGAGGGGCTTGTAGTAGCCGAGGGTCTCAACGAACCGCCCGTCCCGGGGGGACTTGCTGTCCGCTACAACGATCCGGTAGTGCGGGGCCTTCTTGCGACCCATGCGCCGGAGACGAATCCGTACCGCCATTAGTGCTCTGTCGTGTTGTGTCGGCCCCGGTCCCCACCATCCGGCGAAGACCTGCCCGACCGTTTACCGCGGGAGCATCCCCCGCATCTGCTTCATGAACTTCTGCATCTCCTTGAACTGCTTCAGCAGCCGGTTCACTTCCGACACCGGCCGCCCGCTGCCCCGGGCGATGCGTGCCCTCCGGGATCCGTTGATGATCTCCGGAGAGGTCCTCTCCTGAGGCGTCATCGAAAGGATGATCGCCTCCACGTGCTTCATCCGCTTCGGGTCCATGTTGGCCGCCGGGAGCTTCTTCCCCAGACCGGGGATCAGCTTCACCAGCTGGTCCAGCGGACCCATCCGCTGAATCTGCCGCAGGGATGTAAGGAAGTCCTCCAGTGTGAACTTCCCCTTCCCCATGATCTTCTGCTCGAGCGCGGCCTGCTCATCCACATCGATGGCCCGCTGCGCCCGCTCGACCAGCCCGACCACATCCCCCATCTGGAGCATGCGTCCGGCCAGTCGCTGGGGATCGGCCTGATCGAGATCGTCGACCCCCTCACCTACACCCACGAACTTGATGGGCTTGCCCGTGACCCCGTGAATGGAGAGGGCGGCGCCGCCGCGTGCATCTCCGTCCATCTTGGTCAGGACGACCCCGGTGAGATCGAGAGCCTCGTCGAAGCCCTCCGCGATCTTCACCGCTTCCTGCCCGGTCATGGCGTCGGCCACCAGGAGAATCTCCTGGGGCTCCAGGTCGGCCTTGATCCGACGGAGCTCGTCCATCATGGGCTCGTCGATCTGGAGCCGGCCCGCCGTGTCCACCAGCAGGACGCTCTTTCCTTCCGCCTTCGCGCGGTCCCGGGCCTCGCGGGCGATGGCCACCGGGTCCCCGCCGGGCTCTCCGGCGTGGACCGGGACCCCGATCTGCTCGCCCAGGGTCTTCAGCTGATCCACCGCCGCGGGGCGGTAGAGGTCGCACGCGGCCAGCATGGGCTGGCGACCCTCCCGGATGAATCTCCGGGCCAGCTTGGCGGTGGAGGTGGTCTTACCCGACCCCTGCAGCCCCACCATCATGATCACGGTGGGACCGGGGGTCGCCCACGCCACCGTCGGCACGTCCGAGCCCAGCAGGTTCACGAGCTCGTCGTGAACGATCTTTACGATCTGCTGTCCCGGAGAGACCGACTTGAGGACGTCCTCCCCCAGCGCCTTTTCCTGGACGCGGTTCAGGAACTCCTTCGTGACCTTGAAGTTGACGTCCGCTTCGAGGAGCACGCGCCGGACTTCCCGGAGACCTTCCCGGATCATCGGATCGGTGAGGACGCCCCGCTGACGGAACTTCCCCAGGACCGAATCCAGCTTGTTGCTTAGCTCGTCGAACATCCACCCAACGCCACTGGCCTGAACACGCTACCGCCGCCAGGAGACCTGAAAGACTCTCCGGCGGCGGCCGAGCTAGAAAAACTACCCAAGTCCGAAAGGCGACTCAAGGCATGGGAGGCCGCCGATCGGCGGCTGATGGACACCGGAGAACGATCCGCCGGCGCGATCAGTCCACGTGGATGATCTGGCTTCTGCGGGTACCCACCGAGACCATCTTGATGGGGGCGCCGGTCAGCTCCTCGATCCGGTCCAGATAGGACCGGGCGTTGGCGGGCAGCTCGTCCAGGCTCCGGGCCTCGCCGGTGGGGGCCTGCCAGCCGGGCATGGTCTCCAGCACGGGCTCGATGTCGCCCAGCGACCAGGTGTCGGCCGGGAACTCGGTGGTAAGGCCGGCGGGCGTCTTGTACCCGACGCAAAGCTCCAGCTCCGGGAGGGTGTCGAGGACGTCCAGCTTGGTCACCGCCAGGCCCGTCAGACCATTGACCCGCGCCGCGTACCGGGCCACCACCGCGTCGAACCAGCCGCAGCGCCGGGGCCGGCCCGTGGTCGCGCCGAACTCGCCGCCGAGCTCCCGCATGCGATCCTGCATCTCGCCCTGGAACTCGGTGGGCAGCGGGCCGTTGCCGACACGGGTGGTGTAGGCCTTCACGACGCCCAGGACGTCGTCGATGCGGGTGGGGCCGATCCCGACGCCGATGGCGGCGCCGCCGGCGGTCGTGTTGGAGGAGGTCACGAAGGGGTAGGTGCCGTGATCCAGATCCAGCACGGTGCCCTGAGCCCCTTCCAGCAGGACCTCGCGGCCTCCGGTGAGGCTCTCGATGATCTCGAGGCCCACGTCGGTGGCGATCTCGTTCAGGCGCTCACCCATCGCGAGGGCCTCCTCCACCTGCTGGGAGAGGTCGCCCTCCACCGCCATCCCGGCCTCGGCCAGGCGCTCGTTGGCCCGGTGCACGCCGAGCTCCACCACCGACTGGAGCCTCTTGGCGTTGCCCAGGTCCGCGACCCGAAGGCCCCGACGACCGGCCTTGGACTCGTACGCGGGGCCAATCCCGCGGCCCGTCGTGCCGATCTTCTCACCGGTCTTGAGTCGGCCCTCCGAAGCCCGGTCCAGGGCCTTGTGGAAGGGAAGCAGGAGGTGCGCCCGCTGGCTCACCCCCACCCTTCCCTCGGCGTCCACGCCGCGGGCCAGCAGTCCGTCGAACTCGTCGAAGAACTGACCGATGTCCAGGACCACGCCGTTGCCCAGCAGGCAGCGCTTGTCGGGATGCAGAATTCCCGAGGGGATCTGGTGGAGGATGAACTCGTCGTCCCCCACGTGGACGGTGTGCCCCGCGTTGGCGCCGCCCTGATAGCGGGCGACGACGTCCACGCGCTCGGCGAGAACGTCCACGATCTTCCCCTTGCCCTCATCCCCCCACTGGCATCCGACCACTACGGTGCAGCGGCCGTTCCGGGTGTCGGTCGACACAGTCCTGACTCCGTTTTGATCCGACCGTCGGGGCACGGCCGAATCCCAATAAAAACAGGCCCGTCCCGGGGGACGAGCCTGTCGCGTGAATCCTTTGGGAAAAGCTATGTGCGGGCCGGGGGGCCGTCAACGGATTCCCACCCTGACGGGGCCCCGATCAGAGTCCGATCGGAACCCGTTGAGCCTCGGCCGGGCCTGCCTCAGGCGCCCGCTCCGGCTCCGGCGCCCAGCAGCCCGGCGGCGTCGAGGACTCCTCGCAGCTCATCCATGCGGGACTCGGGGAACGGCCTCAGGGGCGCTCGCGGCGCCCCGCCCCGGTACCCGAGCAGGTCCATGGCCGCTTTCACGCCCGGGACCCCCATTCCACCGACCACGGCTTTGTGGACCGGCGCCACGATCTCCTGGAGCCGTCCGGCCTCGGCGGTCTGCCCGGCCGCGAATGCCCGGTGGATTCCCGCGGACTCCGCCGGAGCCAGGCCGGCCACGGCCATGATGCCGCCCACCGCGCCGATCTCCAGGGCGGCGTAGAGGATCGCTCCGTTGCCCACCATGACCTGGAAGCCGTCGTCACAGATCTCGACCAGTTCTCCCACCAGGTCCAGCTTACCCCGGGAGTCCTTGATTCCGATGATGTTGGGATGGCGAGACAGCTCGGCGATGAGCCCGTTGGGAAGATCCAGCGTGCTGAGATGCAGGGGCACCTGATAGAGGATCACCGGGACCGGCGACGCCTCGGCTACCGTGACGAAGTGGTCCCGCAGCACCTCGGGCGTCATCGCGCCCCGGTAGTAGGCCGGCGGCTGTACGAGGACCGCCTGGGCCCCGGCATCGGCCGCCGCGGCCGTCAACCGCATGGTGGCCCGAGCCGACTCCAGTCCGGTTCCGCAGATGAGGAGTCGATCCTCCGGGAGCGCCTCCCGGCAGGCCGCCACCATCTCGACCCGCTCCGACTCGTCCAGGAACACCGACTCCCCGGTGGAGCCCGCGATGACGAGACCCGAGACGGGGTGCTCCGCCCACATCCGGACGTTGCCACGAAGAGCGACCAGGTCCAGGTCCCCGGTGACCGGGTCGAAGGGAGTGGTGTTGGGGATGAACGCGCCTGCGAGGGACACCGACATGGGTTCAGCCTCCGAACATCTGCATGTTGGAATCTCCTCCCAGGCCCGGATCGGCCCCGGCATCCGCCGCCGACTTGCCGAAGCCCCGGAAGTTGAGGTCGAAGTCACTGGGGTTGTTGGCATTGGCCTTCGCCACCTCGAACTCCACCTGGTCGCTGCTCACCAGGTCCATGAGATGCTGGTCGAAGGTCTGAGACCCGTACTGGCTTCGTCCCTCGGCGATCAGGTCGCCGATCTCGTTGGTGCGATCGGGGTCGACAATGCAGTCCCGGATGGTCCCGGTCACGTTCATGATCTCACACGCGGCGATCCGACCACCCGCCTTCAGGGGCACCAGCCGCTGGCTGATGACCGCCTGCAGAGAGTCCGACAGCCGCATGCGGATCATCTCCTGCTCCGAGGGCTCGAAGACGGCGATGAGACGGGAGAGGGTCTGGACGGCGTTCTTCGTGTGAACCGTCGAGATGACCAGGTGGCCGGTCTCGGCGGCCTTCAGCGACGTGTCGATGGTGATCTTGTCCCGCATCTCACCGATCAGGATCACGTCGGGGTCCTGACGGAGTGCAGCCCGGAGTCCGCTCATGAAGGACTCGGTGTCCGTGCCGATGTCCCGCTGGGTGATCGACGCCTTGTTGTCGCGGTGCAGGAACTCGATGGGGTTCTCGAGCGTCACCACGTGCTTGGGCATGCGCCCGTTGATGTGGTTGATCATCGCCGCCATGGTCGAGCTCTTACCCGATCCGGTGACGCCCGTGACCAGCACCAGTCCCCGCTCGTGCTCCGCGATCTGCTTCAGAACCGGTGGGAGGTTCAGCTCGTCGACGGTCGGGATGTCGATGGGGATGGCCCGCATGACGATGCTGAAGCTGCCGCGCTGCTTCAGGATGTTGATACGGAACCGACCCACCCCGGGAAGACCCCAGGAGCAGTCGTAGTCCATCATGTGGTCCATGTCCGCCCGGTCTTCCTCCACGGGAATGAACCGCTCGGCGAGCTTGCGGACCTGCTCGTGCGTCAGCTTCTGCTGGGTCAGGGGGACGAGTTCCCCATGAATGCGTGCCCGGACCACGTCCCCGGACTTGATGTGCACATCGGAAGCGCCGCGCTCGACGGCGGCCTTGAAGATCTCGGTCATGGAGGACCCTTGGGCTGAGGCTCGGTTGCCGAAGTGCCAAAATAGTGGCCGGGGTGCCCGGGTGCGACCCGGACACGCCGGCCCGGGGCCGGCTCAGGGGGTGTAGCTGGCCCAGTCCAGTCCCATCTTCTCCCGGACCTCGGCCACCGTGGCGGACGCGATGGCCCGGGCCTTCCGGGCACCCTCGTGGAGAACCTCTTTCACGAGATCCGGGTTGGCGCGGAGCTCGGCGGCCTTCTCCCGGTAGGGCTCGAAGTCCCGGGAGATGTTCTCGGAGAGGATCTTCTTGCAGTCTACGCACCCGATGGTGCCGGCACGGCACCGGGCGGCGATGTCGTCCCGCGCGGCCTCGTCCGTGAAGAACTGGTGCAGGGAGAAGACGTTGCACACCTCCGGCCGGCCCGGGTCGTCCCTGCGGACCCGCTGAGGATCCGTGACGGCCGTGCGAACCCGGCTCCACACCTCGTCGGGGTCGGAAAGCACTCCAACGGTGTTGTCGAGCGACTTGCTCATCTTGGCGTCGCCGTCCAGTCCCTTGATCCGCCCGATGGGCGGAACGTAGGCCAGCGGCTGCGGAAACACCTCGCCGAACCGGGCGTTGAACTTCCGGGCGATCTCGCGCGTCAGCTCCAGGTGCTGGATCTGGTCGTCCCCCACCGGGACCAGGCTGGCCTTGTAGATCAGAATGTCCGAGGCCTGCAGGATGGGGTAGTTGAGAATCCCGGCCGGGACCGACTCGAACCGCTGGGCCTTGTCCTTGAACTGGGTCATCCGCTCCAGCTCGCCCACGGGGGTGACCGCGTTGAAGTACCAGGTCAGTTCGGTGTGCTCGGGAACGTCGGACTGGACGAAGATGGTGCACTTCTCGGGGTCCAGGCCCACCGCCAGGTAGCTCACCGCGAGGTCGAACGTGCGCTGGGGCAGATCGGCGGGATCGTAGTCGGCCACCAGGGCATGGTCGTCCACGATGCAGTAGACGCAGTCGTGCGTTTCCTGCAATTCGACCCACTGACGGAGTGCCCCGAGGTAGTTGCCCAGGTGGGCCTCACCGCTCGGCTGCATCCCGCTGAACACGCGATGCCGCTGTTCCGGCGGCTGGCGGATCACTCCACCCTCGGCGGCAGACTCTCCGTGCTCGGGGGTCGACTCGCGCTTCTCGTGGCCTTCGCTCATGGTTCTCCGTATCGCTCCTCGCCCGATCCGGCCATCTCCGCCGGCCGGGGTGTTGTCCGCCGTGAGACCGGCGGGAGTGGCGGTTAAGTTAGCCCACCGCCCCGCCCCACCTGAACCCCTTCCGGGAGTCCCCGTGGACGAATATCTCCAGACCGCGCTGGACGCCGCCGACGCGGCGGCAACCATCCACCGCGAGCGCCTCGGATCCGTGAACGTGGACGGCGCGGACGAGAAGGGCCGCATGGACTTCGTGACCCAGGTGGACCTGGATGCCCAGCGGGTTGCCCTGTCCATCATCCGGGAGCGGTTCCCCGAGCACCAGATCCTGGCCGAGGAGGAGGACGCCACGGATCTGGGGCAGGTGCCCCTCGAGCACCTGGACCGGGGCGTTCCCACGTGGGTGGTGGATCCGCTGGACGGCACGCGGAACTTCCTCACGCGCCATCCCATGCACTGCGCCTCCGTCGGCCTGGTCGTGGACGGCGATCCGGTGGTGGGCGCGGTGGTCTCGGCCCCCCTGGGCGCCCGGTGGTGGGCCGCCCGGGGACAGGGAGCGTTCCGGAACGGAGAGCCCATCTCCGCCTCGGCGGGCCCCAGCCTCGAGCGCGGACTCATCGGCACCGGGTTCCCCTTCAAGGCCATCGACCGGCTGGACGAATACCTGGCCACCCTGGGCCGGGTCCTGCAGCGATCCGCCGGGGTGAGGCGGGACGGAGCGGCCGCCATCGACCTCTGTCACGTAGCCGAGGGCGTACTGTCCGGGTTCTGGGAACTGACGCTGGCGCCCTGGGACATCGCGGGAGGGCTGGCGATCATGCACGAGGCCGGAGCCGCGCTGGGTCGGATCGAGGACGAACCCCTTGACGTGCTGGTTCACGGGTCCGTGGCGGCGGCCCGCTCGGCGGAGGAACTGGCCGTCCTGCGGGATTGGGTGAACGGGTCGCCGGGGTAGGGTCGAGGACCCGACATGGCACGCGAGAAGGGGGCGAGGGCGATCGATCGCCCCCGCCCCCTTTGCGGCTACCGAGTGATGCCCCGGGCCGCACCGGCCCAGCGGCAGACGGACGTGCCGCCTACCCCTCGGTCTTCACCGCGATCTTCCGACCCTTGGCCTCGGGGACCTTCGGCATGTGAACGGTCAGAACACCGTTCCGGAAGGTGGCCTCGATCCCGTCGGACTGGACCGTCCGAGGCAGGCTGAAGGAGCGGGTGAAGCTCCCGTAGCGCCGCTCGAACACGTGGCTTCGGGCCTCCTCGTCCTCGTCGGTTGTCTCGGCCACCTTCTCGCCACGGATGGTGAGGACGTTGTTCTCGAGCTCGAGCTCGACGTCCTCCTCGCTCATACCGGGGAGCTCGGCAGTGAGGGTCAGCTCGGTGCCGGTCTCCTGGACGTTGACGGCCGGGATCCAGTCACCCGCGGTGGTGTTGGACCAGGCGTCGTCCAGGATTCGGCCGAGGCGGTTGGAGAACATGTCGTCCAGCTCTCGCCAGGGCGATGTGAAGGCGGGCGTGCGGACCGCGTATCGGGTCTTGGTCATGGGGGTTTCCTCCTCAAGGGGCCGCGCCGGGCGGCCGGTGCAATCGAGCGGGTTCGACACGACGCAGGGTCGCGTCGCCGAGCAGGGAGGAGTGCAGGGGGCGTGCCATCCGAGAGAGTCAAAAATCTGCCAAAACGCCATACCACAACGACTTACAGACTCGATGCTTGTCGTTTTGACCGATGGCCACGCGCCTGGAAGGGTAGGGCCTGCCGAAGCGGCAGAGGCGGGCCTGGCGGAGGTCGGCCCGTGTTCCTGCTTCAGTCCCGGGCCAGGAGTTCGCGGGCCAGGGCCGCCGCACCCCGCTGGGGGAGCAGGGGCCGGGTCACGAGTCGAGCGCCCAGTGAATGAACCAGGGCCTCCACCCCCTCGCGGAGGGGACGGCCCGGGAGGATGAGCCCTCCGCCCAGGACCACGGCGGCGCCCGGGCCGGCGTAGGCACACGCCACTCCCAGGAGCCGACGGAGATCCCCCAGGGCCTCCCGCACCAGGTCGCGGGCAACTTCGTCTCCGTCGGCCGCGACCTCCGCCACCAGGGGCGCCAGACTCGCAATGGCCGCCTTCTCCGCGCGTGGGGCCCAGGGGACGAGATCTTCCGGAGACGGAACGCCCAGCGCGTCCAGGAGCACCGTCGCCAGAAGAGTGGCCGACCCCCGGCCGTCGTGGGCCGCCAGCACGGCCCGGAGTCCCGCGATGCCCAGGGCATAGCCCGAGCCTTCGTCACCGAGGACGGATCCCCATCCCCCCACTCGGTGGAGTTCGCCGTCCGCGTCCCGGGCCAGGGCCACGGAACCCGTCCCGGCCACAAGGACGACTCCGGGCCCTTCGGGAAACGCGTCGTGAAACGCCACCTCCAGGTCGGTGACCACCCTCACGTTCCGGGCGACCCCGGCCGCCTCCAGGGCCGCCGTCAGGTGGGCCCGGACCCGCTCGTGACCCGCTCCGGCCACGCCGGCCACCAGCGCGGTGCGCTCCGGGTCGGGTGGGCCTTCGAGCGAGCCCGCCGAAGCGCTCAGCGCCTCCCGGACCAGGGCGGCCATGTGTTCGGCGACCGCCTCCTCGGTGCCGGCGCTGACGATCCCCGCCCCACCCTCGGCGGACCCCAGATCGTTCCCGGCGGCATCGGTGATCAGCACACGGGTGTGCGTGCCCCCGGCGTCGATTCCGATGGCCCGGTCGCGGGACCTCATGCGGCGACTTCCTCCGCTCCCCCTCCGCTGCCGGGAGCGTCGTCCGAAGCCCCGCCGTGGCCCCCGCGCCCCAGCGCGTGCCCCACCAGGAACGTGGTCACCGACCCGATGGGCACGAACCAGGGCCAGGCTACGCCACCCCTGGCGTTGATCCACAGCACGAACGCGATCCCGGCCACGATGCCCACGGCCGCGCTCCTCTGGTCGGCCCGTTCGGATCGGATCCCCAGGATGAACGCTCCCAGGAGCCCCCCATACACGACGGAGGCGATCCCCAGGGCCACCTCCACAGCGGTGGTGCCCCGGCTCAGGGGAATGAAGAGGATCGCTCCGCCGACCAGGAGCGCAGACCACAGGAGCGTGAATCTCTTTCCGGCCTTCAGGATGCGGGCCTCGTCCCCAGTGGCGCCGGCCATGGGCGCC
>JBDHIJ010000073.1:0-18705 GCA_039587435.1 Gemmatimonadota bacterium | reverse complement strand
GGTGAGGAGGTCACCTCCTCGTTCGGCGAAAGGCCGGTCCACGTCAACGGGCTGAACATTCCCGGACTGGTGGAGGCCCGACGGGCCGAGTCCCTGGTGGCCACGATCCAGGCGAACGTGGATGCCGTGCGGGAGGTGCGCGGGGTCCCACACATCAACCATCCCAACTTCCGGTGGGCGTTCGGGCCGGAGGAACTGGCCCAGGTCGAGAACGACCCCCTCCTCGAGATCTTCAACGGACATCCCAGCGTCCACAATTGGGGCGGTGGCGGGATCCCGGGGATGGAGGAGGTCTGGGACATCCTCCTAACCCGCGGGAAGCGGATCTACGGGATCGCGGTGGACGATGCCCATCACTTCCAGGGGGAGTTCGAGGCGGACCGGTCGAATCCCGGGCGAGGGTGGATCGTGGTCCGCGCCGATGCCCTGGAGGCGGGAGCCATTATGGAGGCCCTCGAGGGCGGGGAGTTCTACGCGAGCAGCGGAGTGATGCTGGACGGCGTCTCCGTGTTCCCCGACGCCATGGAGGTCCTGGTTCGACAGGATCGGGATTTCCGCTACACGGTGACGTTCATCGGGTCGGGAGGGCGGGTGCTGTCGGTGGTTCAGGGACCGACAGCCCGCTATGAACTCCAGGGCGGCGAGGGCTATGTTCGAGCCGTAGTACGAGATTCCCGGGGTCAGGCGGCGTGGGTACAACCCGCGTTTCTGGCTCGGCGCTGACGAGCCCGCGCATCATCCCATGCACCAGAACACCCGTCGCATTCCCATCTCCATCGCGGTCCCGCAGAGCGAGGAACTGACCGCCACCAGCATGGTGGAGGAGCGGGTCCAGGGTCTGCTGGGCCTGGAGGATGGCGAGGTGGTTCTCCAGTTCCAGCTCACCACCACCGAGACCCGGCTCGACGGCCTTTCGGTGAACGTCGACTCCGGCGACGTGGAGGAGCGGAGGTTCCCGCTTGCCGACATGGCCAGCGCGTCCAGCTCCGGTTGGTGGACTCGGAAGATCCACCTCGTGGCCAACGACATGACCCTGTTCGAGGGAATCCCCGGCGCCCGTGGGGAGCGGTTGATCCTGAAGGTGGCTCGCCGGAATCGGGCCCTCGCGGACGACCTCGTCACCGCGCTCAGTTTCGCTCTGTCCGACCTGGGACACGCCCACCTGGACGAGCGGATCCGGCGCCTGGAATCGCCGGCTGATGGTGCCCTCGGCCCGGGGGAGGGGGAACCGGGGGATCAGGAGGGCGGCGGAGGCGAAGACGGCGGATGGGAGGACGGGGCCCCGGGCGATGACCGCGGCTGAGGTCGTTCAGGCCGCCCGGGCGGAGGGTGACCCGGAGCGAGCGACCTTCCTGCAGACGTTCTTCCGCACCGGACCCGGAGAGTACGGCGAGGGGGACGCGTTCCTCGGGCTGCGGGTCCCACAGTCCAGGAAGCTGGCGCGCCGTTTCAGGGATCTCGATCTCGACGAGTACCAGGCCCTCCTGGACTCCGATTTTCACGAGGTCCGCCTCATCGGTCTCCTCATCATGGTCGATGCCTACGCCCGGGCGCAGAAACTCGGACCGGAGGGCGAAGCCGCCCGGGACGACATCTTCACCCTCTACCTGGCCAACACCCACCGGGTGAACAGCTGGGACCTGGTGGACTCCTCGGCCCACAGGATCGTCGGGCCCCACCTGTACGGTGCCGACACCGGCCTCCTCGACGAGCTGGCCCGGTCCGAGTCGCTCTGGGAGCGACGGATCGCCATGCTGGCAACGGCGCACTTCATCGCGCAGGGCGAGTTCGAGCCGACGCTGCGCGTGGCGGAGATCCTGGTCGACGATGACCACGACCTGATCCACAAGGCCGTGGGCTGGATGCTTCGGGAGGTCGGAAAACGGGACGTGGAGGCCGAAGAGGCCTTCCTCGTCCGGCACTACCGGACCATGCCGCGGACCATGCTTCGCTACGCCATCGAGAAGTTCCCCGAGCCCCGCAGACAGGCCTGGCTCAAGGGCGAGATCGACTAGCCGGCGTTGGCCCCGGGGCCCGCGCGGCCGCGGGCCGGCGAGCGGGCGGATCCCCGCCGGTTCCAGGCGGGTTCCCATCGGCGAGCCGTTCTCGTAGTCTCCACCAGCCGGGCAAGCCCCCCGGATCCCTGTCATCACTCTCAGGAAGTTCGATCGAATGTTCAGCTTCTGCACTCGGTCCGCCGCTCGCGCGGGCCTCGGCGTCGCCGTCCTGGTCGCTGCCTTCGTCACGCCCCTGTCCGCGCAGGAGGCCGGTCCCCTCTTCCCGTCCGACGCTCCGGTGATCAAGGCCATGTGGGATCAGGGGATGGGTGACCCCTCCCAGATCGAGTCGCTGGCCCAGGTCCTGATGGACTCCATTGGTCCCCGCCTGACCGGGAGCCCGGGCCAGTACGCCGCCAACGACTGGGTCCAGGCGACCTACGACCGCTGGGGCATCGAGAATCGGGCCGAGCAGTTCGGGACCTGGCAGGGGTGGGACCGGGGCTTCACCCACATCGACCTCGTGGCCCCCAGAAAACGCACCCTGAACGGGACCATGCTGGCCTGGAGTCCGGGGACCGACGGCTCGGTGGAGGGCCCCGTGGTCGCCATGCCCAACTTCGCGTCGGAAGCGGAGTTCCAGGCCTGGCTCCCGGAGGCGGAGGGCAAGTTCGTGGCGACCTCGTTCGCCGAGCCGACCTGCCGGGCGCCGGAGAGCTGGGAGGAGCACGCCACCCCCGAGTCCTGGGCCGCCATGCAGGAACGCCGCGAGACCCTCCAGCGGGAGTGGTTCCAGAGCGTGCAGCCCCTGGGCGGGGCCAACGCGGTGGCTCGGGCCATCCAGGATGCAGGGGCGCTGGGCACGATCACGTCCCGGTGGTCCGTCGGTTGGGGCGCCAACAAGATCTTCTCGTCGCCCACCGACCAGATCCCCTCGGTGCACCTCAGCTGTGAGGACTACGGCCTGGTCCACCGTCTGGCGTCCAACGGCCAGGGACCCGTGATGCGGCTCAACGCCGAGTCCGAGTTCACGGGTGAGGTTCCGAACGTCAACATCATCGGGGAGATCCCCGGCACGGAGCTGCCCAACGAGTACGTGCTGCTCACCGCCCACCTGGACTCCTGGGACGGTGCGTCGGGCGCCACCGACAACGGTTCCGGCACCGTCATGATGATGGAGGCCATGCGGATCCTGAGGGAGACGTACCCGAATCCGAAGCGCACCATCATCGTGGCTCACTGGGCCGCCGAGGAGCAGGGGCTCATCGGCTCGGGCGCCTGGGCCCACGACAACCCGGACGTCACCAACAACCTCCAGGCCGCGTTCAACCAGGACAACGGGACCTGGCGCATCGACTTCATCCGGATGCAGGGCTTCCTGGGCGCCGGCGAGAACTTCGGGCGCTGGTTCTCCAAGCTCCCGAGGGAGATCACCCAGCACATCGAGCTGGACATTCCCGGCGTGCCGGAGCGGGGCGGCTCGGACCACATGTCGTTCATCTGCCACGGCGCGGCCGGCTTCCGGCTGCAGTCCAACTACCCGGACTACCGGCAGTACACCTGGCACACGGACATCGACACGTTCGACAAGCTCATCATCGACGACCTGAAGAACAACGCGACCCTGGCCGCCATGCTGGCCTACCTGGCCTCCGAGGACGAGGATCGCGTGGGCACGGAGCAGCGCGTGCTTCCCGAGGGGCAGGAGTGGCCGCAGTGCCGCCCGCCCCGCAGGAGCATGGGAGGCGAGTAGCCCCTCGGATCCCGGGTGCCGGTCCCTGACCGGGCGGGGGCGGCGCTATCCACCGGGTGGCGCCGCCCTCGTCGTTCTCGCGCCCGTGCCGGGGGTGGCCTAGCTTCGGGATCCCCACCCGCCCGGAGGTACATGATGAATCGGCTCCCGACCGCGATCCCGGTCCTGACCTCGGCCCTGATCCTCGTGGGTCTGTTCGCGGGTCCCGCAGGCGCCCAGCACCCGGACCGGGTCCACGTGCCCGAACTGGGGAGCCTGGCCTTCCCCAACAGTGGCAGCGAGGCCGCCCAGGACCCGTTCGTCCGGGGCGTGCTCCTGCTGCACAGCTTCGAGTTCGGTCCGGCTGCCGAGGCGTTCCGGAGGGCCCAGGCGGAGGATCCGACCTTCGCGCTGGCCTTCTGGGGCGAGGCCATGACCTACAACCACCCGCTCTGGCAGGAGCAGGACCGGGACGCGGCGCTCGAGGCCCTGGGCCGGCTGGCTCCGGACCCCGCGGGCCGACGGGCCCGGGCGGGCACGGAGCGCGAAGCGCTCTACATGGACGCCATCGAGGTGCTCTACGGTACCGGGGGCGAAACGCCGGGCACCAAGACGCAGCGCGACCAGGCGTACATGCGGGCCATGGGGAGCCTGCTGGAGGCCTTCCCCGAGGACGACGAGGCCCGGGCCTTCTATTCCCTGGCGATCCTCGGGAGCAAGGACGGCTCCCGTGACTTCGCCACCTACATGCGGGCGGCGGCCGTGGCCCAGCCCGTCTTCGACCGCAACCCGGACCACCCCGGGGCGGCCCACTACCTGATCCACTCGTTCGACGATCCCATCCACGCGCCCCTGGGCCTTCCCGCAGCCGACGCATACGCGGAGATCGCGCCCGAGGCCGCCCACGCCCAGCACATGACCACGCACATCTTCGTGGCCATGGGGATGTGGGATCGGGTCGTGACCGGGAACATCCGGGCCCGCGACACGCAGGATCGGCAGCGGGCCGAGCGCGGCCTGCCTCCGAACGTGTGCGGCCACTACTCCTCGTGGCTCCACTACGGCCACCTGCAGCGGGAGGAGTGGGCCGAGGCGGAGGCTCTCATGGGCCTCTGCCACGAGCGGATGTTCGAGAACCCGAACCCGAGCGAGAAGGGGTATTTCGCGGCCATGCGGGCACGGCACGCGGTGGACGGGGGCGACCTCGCGCTGGCCGCGAGGTGGAACGCACCGGAGGGCCTCTTCGCCGGTGCGATCAGCGCCTATCAGTTCACCTATCCCCTCACCGACGCCTTCGTCGGGCTGTGGCAGGGGGATGAGGGCGCCGCCCGGGAACTCCTGGCCGAATCGTGGCCCGAGTCGGGCATTCTGGAGTTCCAGCGGACCCAGCTCCTCGGGCTCCTCGCGCTCCGTGAGGGAAGGGTGGAGGAGGGGCTCGACCTCCTGGCGGATGCGGCCCTGGCCGAGGATGGACTCCCCTTCGAATTCGGCCCGCCCATCCCGGTGAAGCCTACCTTCGAACTGCTCGGTGAAGCACTGGAGGCCCAGGGCCGTACGGAGGATGCGGCCGCGGCGTTCGCGCGGGCGCTCGAACGCACTCCCGGGCGCACCCTCTCCGTCCGGGGATGGGAGTCAACCATGGCCGACCCGAACGCTTCGGGTCGGTGAAGAAACTCGAGGAAGGAACTCGCACCATGTTCGATGGACCATGCCGGATCGCCGGCCGCGCGGCCGCTCTCACCCTGGGTCTCACGCTGGTGGGGAGCGGGCTCCTCGCCGCGCAGGACGGTCAGGCCGTCCGCCGGGGGCAGGCCGTCTCCGGGACGCTGACCCCCTCGTCGGAGCACGACTACACCCTCCAGCTCGACGCGGATCAGTTCGTGTTCGGCGAGGTGGACCAGCTCACCGTTGACGTGGTGGTCCAGGTCTTCGATCCCGAGGGCGAGATGATCCGCGAGGTGGACGGACCCGCCCGGGGCCCGGAGACCTTCATGTTCGAGTCGGAGGTGGCGGGCCTCCACGTCATCCGCGTCCTGCCCTTCGAGGAGGGCGAAGGCGACTACACCCTCCTGCTCCGGAAGGTGGAGCGGGTTGCCCAGGATCCCGACGACCGCGTGGACCAGCTCGTGACCGCCTATTCCGGCGGCGACACGCCCGGCGTGGTGGTGGCGGTCATGGAGGGCGGTGACCTGGAGTTCGTCCGCGGCTACGGGATGGCGAACCTCGAGAACGGAGTGGAGTTCGACGAGCGGACCATCTCCAACATCGGTTCGGTGACCAAGCAGTTCACCGCCATGTCCATCCTCCTGCTGGAACAGGACGGTGAGCTGTCCCTGGACGACGACATCCGCGAGCACATCCCGGAGCTCCCGGATTTCGGCCACACCGTCACGCTCCGGAACATGCTGAACCACGTCACGGGTTACCGGGAGTTCTACAACCTGCTGCCGATGGCAGGGACCCAGGGCGAGGACTGGCTCACCCGGGACATGGCGATCCGGATCGTGCAGAACCAGCCGGATCTCCAGGCCCTTCCGGACAGCGAATTCAACTACAACAACACCGGTTACATCCTCCTGGGAATGGTGGTCGAGCGGGTGTCGGGGATGGACTTCCCGGACTTCATGCGGACCCGGATCTTCGAGCCGCTGGGCATGAACCGGACTCAGCTGCAAGCGGTGCAGGGCACCGTGATCCCCGGGAGCGCCATGGGATACTCCCCGGTGGAAGGCGGGGGCTGGCGCCGCGCCCGGGACCTGCCGGCGTCGATGGGTGCCGGCGGTATCTACACGTCCGCCCAGGACATGGCCCTGTGGATGCGGAACTACCGGGATGGGACCGTCGGAGGCATGGAGGCCATCGAGGCCATCACCACCCGCAACGTTCTGGTGGACGGAGACACCACCAGCTATGGGCTGGGGATGGGTGTGGGCACGATGCGCGGGCGCACGGTCTTCCAGCACACCGGTGGAGATACGGCCCATCGTACCTACTTCGCCTACTTCCCGGAGTTCGACGGGGGAGTCTGGGTGTCCAGCAGCAACGCCACCTTCTCCACCGGCATCGGCGGTCAGATCGCGCGGCTGTTCTTTGAAAACCACATGGATCCGCCCGAGGACGAGGCGGACGAGGCGGAAGAGGAGGGTACCACGGCCACCATGAGCGAGGCGCGAATGGAAGCGGTGGCCGGCGACTGGTTGCTCGAGGCCCAGGGCCAGCGGATCGGAGTGGAGTTCAGCTACGAGGACGGGTCGGTCTTCATCCAGGTGACCGGCCAGAACCGGATCCGGATGAGCCCGGTGTCCGACACCAGCCTCGAGGTCCAGTCGGTGAACGCGGTGGTCCACTGGGAGTTCGACGCCGACGGCTCGACGGACTCGGCGACCCTCGTGCAGGGGGCCAGCATGCCGCTGACCCGGGTGGAGGCGGAGGAGAAGACCGCCGACGACCTCGCCCAATATGCCGGCACCTACTTCTCCCGCGAGCTGGAGACCTTCTACCACCTCCGCATGGAGGACGGGATGCTCATGGCCCACCACCGGACCCTCGATCCGTTCGAGGTTCGGCACCAGCAGGGTGAGATGTTCGCCGGAGCGTGGTTCTTCTCCAGCATGGAGTTCCAGCGGGCGGGGAACGGCACCGTCACCGGGTTCGTGGCCGGGAACGGCCGGACCAAGGGCGTCGTGTTCAGGAAGCAGTAGGGGGTCTCATGCCCATATTCGACTTCGTCTGCAGCGACTGCGGTCACGGGTTCGAGCTCTTCGTCCGGGGCTCGAAGGTGCCGGCGTGCCCGGAGTGCGAAAGCACCGCGCTGGAGAAGCAGCTTTCCATGCCCCGGGTCCATTCCGAGGGCTCGAAGGCCCGGAGCCTGGCCAGCGCGAAGAAGCGGGACGCCCGGCTGGGGAACGAGCGGATGCACACCCGGCTCGAGTACGAAACGAGCCACGACGACTGAGTGAGCCGTGATCCGGCCCGCCGAGCCCTCCGACGTCCCGCGGATCAACGAGATCCGCCTGTCGGTGCGGGAGAACAGGCTGACGGACCCCGGGTGGCTCACCGAGGAGGTGACGCTCCGGGCCCTCGAACCGCCGGGGGCCGGATGGGTCTGGTACACCGACGGCACGATCGCCGGATTCTGTATCGCCTCCCGGGCGGACGATTCGATCTGGGCGCTGTTCGTGGATCCGGCCTTCGAGGGGCGTGGGAGCGGGGGCGCCCTCCTGGATCGGGCCCTGGAGTGGCTCGACGAGGGTGGAGCGGATCGGGCCCGGCTCAGCACCGACCCGGGCACCCGGGCCGAGGCCTTCTATCTCGAGCGCGGGTGGCTGCCGGCCGGAACGAACGAGAGGGGGGAGACCGTCCTGGAATACTCCTTCTCCGGGTCCCGTCTGCTGGTCCTGCACAATCAGCTCGACGATCTGGAGACGGTCGAGAACTGGTTCTGGCCCATGGTGGTCCTCCTCGCCGCCACCTTCATCCTCCTAGGGATCGCCCTCCCGTCCGGAAACCTGTGGCTCGGCGCCAACGCCGTGGGCCTGGGGCTCATGGCGGGGTACCTGGGCATCAGGGACGGCCGCCGGAGTCTTCGGAAGCGGGATCTGAGGAGGCGAATCGCGGAGGTTGTGTCCGACCGGCAGGTCTCGGCCGGGGCGGCGGACGTAGCGGAGGGTGGCCGCACCGGGGGCCGGGAACTCTGAGCCGATGCGGATGGTTCAAGGATCGGGCGGGGTGCACGCGGCTCCCCGCTCGCTGAACGCTCAACAGGGGAAACACGATGCTGAAGCGACTGGTGCTGGGTGGGTTGTGTGCGGGTCTCGCTTTCGGAGCTCCCAACAGTGTGGCGGGTCAGAACGGGGCGGACCCCGTGAGCGAGTCGATCCGGGCTCAATACGAGCTGGTGAAGACCAACGTCGTCGCTTCGGCGCAGCAGATGCCCGAGGACCTCTACGGGTTCCAGGCGACGGAGGAGGTGCGCACGTTCGGAGAGCTGATCGGCCACCTGGCGTTCGCCCAGTTCAACATCTGCGCGGGACTGCGGGGTGAAGCCAACCCCCGGGCGGACGAGGGCAACCTCGAACAGACGCTCCACTCGAAGGCGGACCTGGTACGGGCCATCGAAGAGGCCTTCGCATTCTGCGATCCGGCGTACGCCGAGGCCACCGATGCTTCGATGGGCGACCAGGTCCAGTTCTTCGGAAACCAGGCCGTGCGACACTATCCCATGACCTTCGCCCTGGTTCACGCCTACGAGCACTACGGCAACATCGTGACCTACATGCGGCTCAACGACATGGTCCCGCCCTCCAGCCAGGGGTCATGATCGAGGCGGCCCGACGGCGTCTGGGGAAGGCCGGGAGGGTGCTGACGGTGCTCTCCTGGATTCCCCTCGTGTCGGGCTGCGGGTCCATTCCGAGCGCGGAGGCGGCGGCAGCCGCTCCCGAGCTGGGTGGATGTGACCGGGGCGGCGGTGCGCCCCTCGGGCATGAGGCCCAGTGGTTCGAGGACCGGGTGGACGTGGACGAGCCCACGGCGGCGGTGCTGGACCGGGCCGCGCGGTACCTGGGCCGGTCCGGGATGGACGTCGAGACCCTGGGGCGGACGGAGGTCCAGGCCTCGGGTCGCGGCACCCTCCGGGTTTCGGTGCGCCTGACCGAGGTTACGCCCATGGAGACGGCGGGGCTGGTGTGCGGGTACTGGACGGTCCCGGAGGCATTGGGCGGGGGCGACGTCGCTCCTTTGAGCCAGCCCGGGGAGCGCGAAGAGCCGTCACGACCGAGCGTTCCCGATCACCCCAACCGCGGGCTGCTCACCGGGTTGGTTCGGGCCATGGAAAATAAGAACTAGAATTCGTGTTCGGATCAATAATCCAGACACCACAGGGATTTCACCGCCTTACCGGTGACGAGGAGCAGGATGGATAGAGACGACTGGACTCCCCATTACGAGCCGCCGGCCGAGCCGGAGGCCACCGGTCTGGGCCGCCCCGGGATGTGGGTCCGATTCGGGGTCCTCCTGCTCCTCGTCCTCCTCCCGGTTCTCTTCCTGTTCCAGGCCGGAGATCGGAGGCTGGGCCAGGAGGGGCTGCGGGGCGGCCGCCTGGTCTGGGGCGGTGAGGTCCGCTCGTTCCAGATCTGCGGCGAGACCCAGGTGTTCTGGCTGGCTGGCCCGAATGAGCGGATGGACTCCATCCGAACGAGCTACGAGCGCATTCGGGATGCCCGGGGCCTGGAGCCCTATTCCCCCGTCTTCGCGGAACTGCGCGGTTCGGCGTCGGGCCGGCGGGATTCCGGGTTCGCGCGAGACTACGACGGGACCTTCGACGTAATGGAGATCGTCACGGTCCGAGGGCTTCGCCCCGGGGAGTGTGACGCGATCGAGCCCGGTTCGTAGGCATCCATTGAACACTTTCTGGCGTCATACTCGTATAGAGAGGTAAAGTGAACCTCTCTTAAGCGGTGATCATGGAAAGGCGGGATGAGGAGATGAAGATGGCGATCCCAACACCGGGGCGGCAGCAGCGCTCGGAGTTCGGCTCGAACATCCTCACGTGTGCAGGTGTGGCTACGGGAGTCGGAGCCGGGATCGGACTGGCGGCCGGCAGCCTCACGCTCGGCGTCGCTCTCGGCGGGGGCCTCCTGGTGTTCATGGCGCTGGCGCTCTGCCGGGGCCGGAACCACCGTACGCGCGACTAGATCGCGACGTCCTCCGATCGACCGGCGGCGGGCCATGGACCCGCTCGGCCGGTGGCAGCGGGCTCAAACAACTGGCCCCCCGGGCCGGCCGTTGCCAGAATGAGGGCATGACCTCAGCCGCCGACGAATTCATCCAGCGCTCCAGGGAGTACCTGACCCGAGAGTATCTCCCCAAGATCCGTGCGTGCGTCGATGTGCTCTCGTACGAGGATCTCTGGTGGCGGCCCAACCCCGGGTCGAACAGCATCGGGAACCTGGTTCTTCACCTCGGCGGCAACGCGAGGCAGTGGGTCGTGTCGGGGATCTGCCAGGAGCCCGACGTGCGGGATCGGGCCCGGGAGTTCGAGGAGGCGGAACGCCCGGACGGTCCCCATCTGATCGCTGGCCTGGAGGCCGCACTGGCCGAGGTGGACCACGCACTGGGCACTCTTTCGCCGGCGGAAATGCACGAGCCCCGGGAGATTCAGAGCCTCCCCACGACGGTGATGGGCGCCCTGTACCACGTGGTGGAGCACTTCAGCATGCACACGGGGCAGATCATCTACATCACCAAGCTCCGCACTGGCCGCGACCTCCGTTTCTACGACGTGGACCCGGCCGGGAACGTCAGGACGAACTGGTGAGACTCGGGCGCCCGGCGGGACCCCCACTCCCGGCGCTGCTGATCGGCGTGGCCCTGATATCGGGGACGTCCGCCACCGACGCTCACGGCCAGACCATCTCCGGAAGGGTCGTTTCCGAGGGCACTGGCACTCCGGCGCCGACCGCCCTCGTCCGCCTTCTGGACCGGGACGAGAACGTCCTCGATGCCGTCCTGGCGGATTCTCTGGGGACGTTCCGTCTGCGCCTTCCCGATCCCGGGGAGTTCTTCATCGACGCCCAGCACCTGGCGTACGACTACTTCCGCTCGCCCCTCCTCTCGGCCGGGGATCCAGGCGGGGCCTTCGCCTTCGATCTGGAACTCCGGCCCGTTCCCATCGAGCTGGAGGGGATCACCGTGACGGCCACGGCCAGCAGCGTGAACCGGTGGACCACGAGCCGGCTGGGAAGGGATGTGGCCAGTCTGCGTCACCCACCGATCGTGGGCCCTCCCATCGAGCGGGCCCGCCTGCGGAACGACACGGTCTCCCAACTGCTTCGGAACAACCCCCCTGCCGGACTCGTGGTCATGACGACCTCCCACGGCACCCCCTGCTACATGGTGCGGGGCCGGGGTTGCCTCCCGGTCTATCTGGACGGGTTCAGGATGGCCCGCGGGATGGCGGAGACGCTCCCCATGGACATGATCGCCTCAGTGATCCTCCTGGACAGCAACGAGGCGTTCCTGCTTCCCGGCAATCCCAGCCGGGCCGTGCTGGTGCTGACCCGCGCCTCGGTCCGCGCAGACCGTTGACCACAACCGACACCCGAGCGACCCGACCGACATGACGGACGAACCCAACGCGCCCGCGAAGCCGCCGGAAAAGGAGGGCGCACTCCGCCGCTCCGACCCTCCCCGAATCCCCGTCTGGGCCGCCGCCGTAGTGGGATTCGTGGCCGGGTACGCCATCAGCGAGTGGTTCGGCGGGGTGGTGGGCGTGGCCGTAGTCCTGTTCCTCTCCCGAGTCCGCTGACCCCCAACCTCGAGTTCGAGACGATGACCGATCCACGTTTCCCCATCGGGAGGTTCACTCCAACCGGGGCCCTGAGCGCCCAGGAGCGCGAGGCGGCCATTCTGGCCATCGCCGCGGTGCCGGCCGCGCTCCACGCATCCGTGGCCGGGCTGAACGATGAGCAGCTCGATACCCCCTATCGCGAAGGGGGGTGGACCGTCCGGCAGCTGGTGCACCACATCGCGGACTCACACCTCAACAGCTTCATCCGATTCAAGCTGGGGATGACGGAGGACAGTCCCGAGATCCGACCCTACGATCAGGACGCGTGGGCGGCGGACCCGGATTCGACCGCGGGACCGGTGGCGATGTCGCTGGGCATCATCGACCACCTGCACAAGCGATGGGTGGGGTATCTCCGGACCTTCTCCGACGAGGACTGGGGCCGGACGGTGGTGCACCCGGAATTCGACGAGCCGCTGACCCTGGATTTCCTGCTCCAGCTCTACGCCTGGCACGGAGCCCACCACGTCGGGCACATCGCTGGAGGGGGATCGCATCCGGCTCCGGCCCCTGAACGATTCGGATGCGGACGACGTCTACGCGATCTTCTCGGACGAGGAGGTCACTCGCTTCACGGCCTTCCGGCGCCTGGAGGATCTGGACGGTGCGCGGGCTCTGCTGAAGGAGATCCACGACCTGGCGGAGGCCGGGACCCTGTTCCAGTGGGGCGTCGCGAGGCTGAGCGACGACGTGGTGGTGGGTACGGTGACGCTCGCGGAGATCGATCCGGAGCACCGCAGGGCCGAACTGGGCGTGATGGTGCGGCGCGTTTTCTGGGGTGAGGGGTATGGGAGCGAGGCGGTGGCGCTCGGCCTGGAGTACGGATTCGGGGCGCTGGGTCTCCATCGCGTGGAGGCCGACATCGATCCGAGGAACGATGGCTCCATTCGGCTGGTGACCTCGCTCGGGTTCCGGCGGGAGGGACTCCTCAGGCACCGATGGCGCAGCGGTGACGAGTGGCAGGACGCGGAGATGTACGGGCTGCTGGAGGACGAGTGGCGGGCCCGGGGCGACGGATCGACGAAGGGTTGATGGAACCGAGGATCCGACGACAGGGAGGTGATGGATGATTGACTACATCGAGGTCGATCGGGATGACGTGGTGGCGATCCGGGTGGTCGGGAAGATCCGGGCCGCGGACCTCAACGGGCTGTCGGCCCGCGTCGAGGAGAAGCTGGCGCGGTACGACACCATCCGGGCCTACGTGGAACTCGACGAGTTCGACGGCTTCTCCGCCGAAGCGCTGTTCGGGGACGTCCAGCTGGCCGTCAACCACCTGGGCGAGGTCGAGCGGAAGGCCGTCGTGGGAGGTGGCACCTGGCTCGCGATCGCCGTAGACGCCGCAGACCAGCTCTTCAGCGGCGTGGAGAGCCGCCACTTCCGTACGCAGGAGCGGGACCTGGCCCTTCGCTGGATCCAGGACGGGCGGCATGCCGACGCGCTCACGGTGGATTCGCTGGATCACGTGGAGACCTTCGTTCCCGACCTGGCCGAGGGGAGAGCCTGGTTCGAGCGATGCTTTGGCCTCCACGAGCTGGAGAGGTTCCGCGAGTCGGCGGGTCCCGCCGGGCCGGTCATGCTTTCCCCCGACGAGGGCTACACCAAGATCGCTCTCTTCGAGGGGTTCGGTCCCGACACGGTCGGGCACAGACTGGTGGCCTTCCGTGTGGATGCCCGTGCCTTCCATCGGTTCCTGGACTTCGCGCCGCAGGTGCCGGTCCACGGGCCGGACGGACAGCCGGTTCCGGATCGGGAGTCGCTGGATGTGCAGGACCACGAGGTGGCGATCTCCGTCTATTTCTGTGACCCGTGGGGGAACCGCTACGAGGTCACGACCTACGAAGTGGAAGACCTCCGAGACCTCGAGGCCCTCTGAGCCAATTGCCTCTCACCCCCCGTTCGGGTGAAGTTTCGAGCCCGGACCCCCGGTTCGACGCCGGACCCGGACTCCGACTGACTCCCTGGAACGCGCGCTAGCATGACCCCCTGGGTACTTCGAATCATCGTGGCCTGTGTGATGATGTTCTTCATCACCATGTCCAACCCGGCGCTCTTCAACATCATGGCGCTGGTGCCGGTAGCCGTGCCGGTGCGCCCCTGGACTCCCCTCACCTACATGTTCCTGCACGGGAGCACCGGCCACCTGTTCTTCAACATGCTAGCGCTCTTCTTCTTCGGACCGCGCGTGGAGGAACGCCTGGGCGGAACCCGCTTCCTGAGGCTGTACCTGCTGAGCGGACTGGGCGGTGCGCTGTTCTCGCTGGTCTTCGCTCCCATGTCCCCGGTGGTGGGTGCGTCCGGAGCCGTGTACGGGGTGCTTCTGGCCTTCGCCATGTTCTGGCCGAGGGAGCCCATCTACATCTGGGCGATCCTCCCCATCGAGTCCCGGTGGCTGATCGCCATCATGACGATCCTCTCCCTCTACTCGGGGATCTCGGGGGCGCAGGACGGTGTGGCCCACTTCGCCCACCTGGGCGGGTTCGCCGGCGGGTTCGCCTACCTCAAGTGGATGGAGCGGAAGAAGAGGGTGCGCCGGGTGGAGCAGCCCAACTCCTTCTACAAGTCGCCCGGGGTGCAGCGGCAGGAGATGGAGACCCGATGGCTCTCCATCCGCATGGAGGATCTGCATGAGCTGAACCGGGGCGAGGTTCAGTCCCTCCTGTCCAAGGTCCAGTCGACGGGGGTCAAATCACTGTCCTCGGACGAGGTGGCGTTCCTGGATCGGATGGCGAACGCCCAGGGGCTCTAGCCGAGTCAGGACCGGGCGGGTCCGTGCTCGGGCTCGGCCGGGCCTCAACCCCGAGCCTGATCCGGTCTCGGCCCGGGGTCGGGCCCCCGCCCGCCGGGGCCTAGCGGTTCCAGGACCAGATGGGGTCCGTGGCCGGAGGGAACCTCTCGAAGGGATTCACCGACGGCGCCCGCAGGGCCGCGAGCGGATCCGCCCGATCCGCCGATCCCGTGTCGATCCCCAGGTACTCCAGGAGGAAGGACTCCGCGCGGGGGACGCTCCCGGCCAGGGTGAACGGGTCGTGACGCCCGTTGGTGTAGAAATAGAACTGGAAGTCGGGCTCTCCCCGGCCCAGTCCCTGAAGGCGCGCCACGAGGCTCTCCGCCTGGCTGACGGGCACGACGAAGTCCAGGACGCCGTGGTGGAGCTGCAGCGCCGGGATGTCGACGCCGAACTCGACGGCGGAGCGTCGGATCATCTCCCTCCGCATGGCCGTCTCGCTGATCTGCCCCGCGGCAAACGGCCGCACGAACTCCTCGGCGAGGTAGTCGACCCCCGGCAGCTCATTGGGATCGAACCGCCCGACGACGATGTCCTCGAAGATGAGCTGGACCCAGGCGTCGAAGAAATCGGTGGGTCCGAAGAACTCCACCACCACATCGATCCTCGGGTCGCGGATGGAGTGCAGGAGCGCCACGCCGCCACCCCGGCTCAGGCCGACGGCCGCCAGTCGTTCCGGGTCGATGGCGGGCGTCCTCTCGAGTGCGACCGAGAGGAGTGCCATGGCATCGTCCACGTCCCGGTCCCAGGGTGACTCCGGCCCCTCGGAGTCCCAGCGGTCCGGCCCGAGCCTCAGCGATTCGTTCCGGTAGCTGGGAACGACCCACACCACCTGGTCGCCTAGGTCGGGCATGGCCGTGGACAGGAGCTGGAGCTCGATGAGGTTCACCCCCTGATCGCCTCCGTGGTGGTAGACCACGGCCGGGATGGTGGCGCTCTGTGCAGGTCGGGCCGTGCCTCCGCCCAACACGCTGTTGGGAATGATGATGGCGCCCATGTGCCGCTGTCCGTCCACCACGTGAGAGACCACCTCCAGGGTGGCCGGGGTATCGCCGAGGAGGAAGGCCGAGGTGGCCTCGAGTCGGACCTCGGCGGCCGACGGGCTGCGGCCCGCCCACTCGGATCGCACGCCCTGTACCTCCGCCGCCGAGGGGAGGGCGAACAGGCTCGTGAAGTTGATTCCACCGATGATCTTGTCGCCGCCGCCACCGTCCGGGCCGGTGGAGTCCGCGCACCCGGCGACTCCCGCGGCCATGGCCAGAAGCAGGGCGGTCGCCCTGAGGGGGCGTGTCGCCTGAAGCATCATTTCCTCAACTCCCTGGCGCGCTGCCAGATGCGATCGAACATGGGCTCGGTGAGTCGGCCCGTGAACGTGTTCTGTTGGCTGGGATGGAAGGACGACAGGATCCATCGCCCGTCGTCCAGGGCTACCTCCCGGCCGTGTCCGAACTTCGGCTTCGGCCGGGGGATTGCGAAGCCCTGCTTCCTGAAGATCCGTACGAGCTGATCGAATCCGAATTGCCCGAGGCAGACGAATACGCGTGCCTGCCGCAGCAGCTCCAGTTCCCGTTCCAGGAAGGGGCTGCAGGTGTCGCGTTCGCTGGGCGTGGGCCGATTGGCGGGGGGAGCGCACCGGTTCGCCGCCGTGATCCATACGCCCTCGAGGCGCAGGCCGTCGTCCCGGGCCGATGACTCGGACTGCGAGGCGAGGCCGGCGCGGTGGAGGGCCCCGTAGAGCCAGTCGCCGGACCGGTCCCCCGTGAACATGCGACCGGTGCGGTTGGCGCCGTGCGCGGCCGGCGCGAGGCCCACCACGACCAGCCAGGCCGCGGGGTCGCCGAACCCCGGTACGCCCCGGCCCCAGTACTCCTGGTCCCGGAACGCGGCTCGACGCTCCCGGGCCATCTGCTCCCGCCATGCGGTGAGCCTGGGGCAGGCGGCGCAGCTGCACACGAGGCCTTCGACCTCGGTGAGGGACGCCGCCTCGGATGCCCGGGCCGGGGCCTCGGGGTCCAGCGGCGGCTGGTTCAGGTTGGAGCCGGACGTCACGAGGGTGTCCAGGGCGGGACGGGGCCCCGGTGGCCCCGGGAAGAGGTGGTCAGGAGGGGTCGGTGGACCCTTCGATGCTGGGGCGGGGGCGTTCCTCCAGGAGTCGCTCGACGAAGTCCTGCCGCTCGTTGAGCGCCTCCATGCCGAGGGCGAGCTGCTGAATCGCCGTCGCCAGCTTCTCGGCGTCGCCGCGGGAGATGGAGTCGGCGGGGTCCGCCTCGTTGAGACGGCGGCGGACCAGGTGCGCCAGCTGGCGGCTCAGCGGGTAGAGCAGCACGAAGCTGCCCACCATGAGGAGCACCACGATGCTGAACACCATTCCGGCGATGATTTCCGGATCCACTGCCCCTTCCTTTCTGGCTGGCCCCGGGGCGGCGCCCCAGGGCCCGACGGCAGTCTGAAGATGGGCGATCCCCCTCTGGCAGGGTAGACACACCCAAATCCCGGGGTGGGGGCAGGGCCGGCTCCGGCACTGGCCACTTCGGCCCGGGTTTCTCAAGTTCGGAGGGACGGAACCGATCTCCCGGTCCGCGCCTCCTTCTTCGCCCCTACGAGACGAGTCCGCCGAAAGTGACGAGGCCTCCACAACGCCGCTCCCCGGCCCGGCACTCCAGCCTGCCATGAGCTGGTTCCTGGGTCTGATAAGCTCCGACCTGACCTTTTTCGGAGTTCTCGGCGCGCTGGCGTTCATCGCCATCCAGGTGGTGTTCGTCGGCCTGGTGCTGCTCCGGCCGCGCCGGCTTCAGAGCTCGTCCCTGGCCTGGATCCTGGTGGTCATCGGTCTACCCCTGATCGGCGGGGCCCTGTTCCTCCTCTTCGGCCAGGTATGGGCGGACACGGACCGGGTTCACCGGCATCGGGAGATCGTGGCCCGGGTCCGGGCTCACGTGCAGGAGGGCTGGAGCCATATCCGCCCGGTCCAACTGCCGGACGAGGGTCGCGGTCTGGCCGCCCTGGCGGAGCAGGGAGGGGAGATGGCGGTACGGCCCGGAAACGAGATGAGGCTGTTCTGGGAGTCCGACGAGGTCATCCGGACCATGGCACGGGACATCGATGCCGCCGGGGACCACTGCCACCTCCTGTTCTACATCTACCTGGATGATACCAGCGGGCAGATCATCGGCGATGCCCTCATCGAAGCCGCCGGCCGGGGTGTGGACTGCCGTCTGCTGGTGGACTCGTTGGGATCGGGGCGCTTCCTCAAGTCCGAGTTGAGGAAGAAGATCGAGGCCGGGGGGGTCCAGGTCCTGGAGGCGCTGCCCACCCGGATCAAGCTCCTGCGCCGGGGGCGGGTCGACATCCGGAACCACCGGAAGATCGCCGTGATCGACGGCGAGGTCGGCTGGACCGGTTCGCAGAACATCGCCGACGCCGCCTTCGCGGTGAAAGCCAAGTACGCCCCCTGGGTCGACTGCATGCTCCGCATCCAGGGCCCGCTGGTCCGCGACCTTCAGGAACTGTTCGTGGAGGACTGGTACATGGACTCCATGGAGCCCCTGGAGTCCTATCTGGACCACGTGCCTGAGATCCGCCCCCAGAGCGTGGCCGCCCAGCTCATGCCCAGCGGGGTGAACTCGCGCAACGATTCGCTGGTCCAGGTGATCCAGGCGGGGATCCAGCTCGCGCGGGAGGAGGTGATCCTCACCACCCCGTACTTCGTTCCGGACGACGGCACGCTGTCGGCCCTGGTCACGGCGGCGGCCCGTGGGGTGAAGACCCAGCTCGTGGTTCCGAAGCGGAACGATTCGCCCCTCATCCAGGCGGCCAGCCGGAGCTACTACGAGCCCCTCCT
>JBDHIJ010000072.1:0-21741 GCA_039587435.1 Gemmatimonadota bacterium | reverse complement strand
CTTGGCCCCGTGCCGGATGATGCCGCCGTGCTCCTGGTTCACCCCGGGCAGGAAGCCCGGAACGTCCTCCAGGACCACCATGGGGATGTTGAAGGCATCGCAGAACCGGACGAACCGCCCTCCCTTGTCGGAGGAGTCGATGTCCAGGACCCCGGCCAGGACGGCGGGCTGATTCGCGATGATCCCCACCGAGTGGCCTCCCAGGTGGGCGAAACCGGTGAGGATGTTGCCCGCGAACTCCCGGTGGACCTCGTAGAATTCACCGTCGTCGACGATCGCACGGATGACCTCGCGCATGTCGTACGGCTGATTCGGATTCTCCGGGACGATCTCCAGCAGCTTCTCGTCCTGTCGTTCGGCGGGATCCGAGCCCTCCCGCCGCGGGGGCGTCGCCAGATTGTTCTGCGGGATGAACTGGAAGAGGGTCCGTACCGATTCCAGGGACTCGGGCTCCGAGTCGTGTGCGAAGTGCGCCACCCCGGACACCGAGGCGTGGACGTCGGCGCCGCCCAGGCCCTCCATGTCGATGTCTTCGTGGGTGACCGTCTTCACCACGTTCGGTCCGGTGACGAACATGAAGCTCGTGCCCCGGACCATGTAGACGAAGTCGGTGATGGCGGGAGAGTAGACCGCTCCGCCCGCGCAGGGCCCGAGGATGACGGAGATCTGGGGCACCACGCCCGAGGCGAGCGTATTCCGGAGAAAGATGTCGGCATACCCCCCCAGCGACACCACACCCTCCTGGATGCGGGCACCACCGGAGTCGTTCAGTCCGATGATCGGCGCGCCGTTCTTCAGGGCCAGTTCCTGGAGCTTCACGATCTTCTCGGCGTGCGCCTCGGAGAGGGAGCCTCCGAACACCGTGAAGTCCTGGGAGAAGACGTAGACCAGGCGACCGTGGATGGTCCCGTATCCCGTGACCACCCCGTCCCCGAGATAGCGCTGCTGGTCCAGCCCGAAGTCCGTGGAGCGGTGGGTGACGAAACGATCGAGCTCGACGAAGGAGCCCTCGTCCATCAGGAGGTCCAACCGCTCGCGGGCCGAGAGCTTCCCCCGCTTGTGCTGGGCCTCGATCCGGGCCTCGCCTCCGCCCTTCTCCGATTCGGCCCGGAGGGCCTCGAGGCGATCCAGCTTCTCCTTCATCGACATGGCGACTCGTCTCCGCGTTCAGCGGTCAGCGAGCCCGGGGGACGGTCCGCCGGACTCAAGCAGGATCAGGGTACGATGACCGGCAGCATGGTGCGATTCTCGAGGCGCACGAGAAAGTGTTCCCGAACGAGGAGCCCGTCCTCGACGGAGAAGGTCCCCGTGGCGCCGGGGAAGTTCCGAAGCCCGGACAGCTCCCGGTCCAGGTCCTCGGCGGAGCGGGCGCCCCCCGACAGGGCCTCGAGCAGAATCCGGGCCGCGTCGAAGCCCAGGGCCGGTACGTTGCTCCGCAGGGTCTTCCGGTGGAGGGCCTCGTATCGGGTCTGGAACTCGGTGGCCGCGGGAGGCTGGCGACCGGCCAGGAACGGCGACACGGTCACGACGCCGTTGGTGTGGCGCGGGTCCACCACGTCCAGGACCTCCCGGCGTCCCCATTCGGAGGTACCGAGGACGCGGACGCCGAGGGTGTCCAGCCCGAAAAAGGTGACCTGGGGGGCCACCAGCTCGATGTCCGGTGCCTGCAGCGGGAGGACCAGGGCATCGGGAACGAGCTCCTCCACCTGCCGCATGTCGTTCTCGAAGTAGGTAGTCCCGGCCGGGTAGGCCAGCTCCCTCAGGACCGTCCCACCGGCTGACTCGAAGGCCGCCCGGAAGGCGTCGGCCTCGAAGGAGGAGGAGGGAATGCGCGGGTACATGAGGACCACCCGGCTCAGCCCACTCCTCGCCGCGTAGTCCGCCAGCATGCGGGCCGGACGGGGGTCGGGGCCGGACAGGGAATAGACCGCCGGTACGCCCTCCGGGACGTTCCGGGCCGTGGGCGAGATCATGGGGACCGCCCTGCGTCGATTGCGGGCGGTCGCGGCCAGGGCGTCGTCCAGGAGCGGACCGATGAAGGCCGACGCTCCGGTCCGCTCGGCCTCCTGGAGCTGGTTCACGGCCCCCTGCACCGAACCCCCGTCGTCGAGCGTCCGGAGCTGGGCGGGCCGGCGCGCTCCTTCCCGCTCCATCTCGATGGCGACCTGGACCCCCTCCTCGAGGAGCGTGCCGAACTCGGTCAGGGACGGCGGGCCCGTGGCCGGGAGCAGTGCCGCCAGCAGAGGGGCGCGTCCGAGGATCTCCTCCACCGTGCCGTCCACGAGCGCCTGCGCGACCCGGGCCTCATCCGACGACGGGTTCAGGGCCAGGGCGCTCTGTCCCGCGGCGGCCGCCCCCGAGGCATCCCCCTGGAAGTGCAGCGTGACGCCCGACTCGATCAGGAGCGGCACGGCCGGCGGCGATGGGGACGGGACCCTGCGGAGGATGGCATCCAGAGAGGCGGCGTCCAGCGTCGGGGTGAGCTCCACGAGGATGGCCTTCGCGTCCGCGACTGTGGAGGCCTCGGCGCCCGGTGGAAGGCTGGCCAGCCGGATGGCGGCCCGGAGGGTGTCCCCCTCCGCCAGGTCCACCTCACCCAGAACCAGCTGACCCTCGGCGTGCCGGGGGTTTCCGGCGCCGAACAGCTCAGTCGTCTGCTCGGCGGCTACCCGAGCCGTCTCCAGGTCACCCGTCTCCAGCGAGGCGCGGGCAAGGATGCGAAGCGCTTCGCTGCTCCCCGGGACGGCCGCGTAGCGGTCCACGACGGTCCGGGAGGCCGCGGCCGCTCCGGCCCAGTCCCTCCGCGCCACGGCATCCCGGGCCTCGTCCAGGAGGCGGGCCGTGGCGGACCGGTCGTCGGAGGTGGAGGGACCGGAAGCGATGGCCGGCTCCACGGCGGCTTCCGGGCCGGGACCGGATTCGGGTCCACCGGCGGGGGTACAGGCCGAAAGGAGGAACAGGAGGAGCGGCAGAAGGTGGGAACGGGTCCGGCGCATGGAGGAGTTCTGGAATGTTGAATCGCGGTGACGGAGCCAATCTCTTGGTTTTTCCGTCCAAGAGAAAGCGCCCGGACACCGTATCCGGTGCCCGGGCGCCCTCGTTTCTGCCGACGCGAGAACGTCGGGACGGGAATCAGCCCTCCTTGGGCTCCTCCTCGTCCTCGTCTTCGGCTTCGTCCGACTCGTCCTCGTCGGTGGACTCGGCGTCCTCCTCCGCAGCCTCGTCGTCGCCTTCGTCCTGGGACTCGTCGCTGTCCTCGGAGTCGTCGCCGTCCTCGGAGTCGTCGCTGTCCTCGGAGTCTTCGCCGTCCTCGCCGTCCTCGGCGTCGTCGGCCTCCTCGGTCTCCTCGGTCTCCGCCTCGTCGTCGCCCTCGTCACCGTCATCGGAGCTCTCCGAGGCCTCGGCCTCGGGGGCATCGGTCGACTCGGCCGGAGCGCCGTCCTCGGCATCACCCTCCTCGGGCTCGACCTCGATCACCGGCTTGCCCTTGTGCTCGGGCTCCTCGGTGACCTCCAGAACGATCCTTCGGTTGGCGGCGTCGGACTCCACGACCCTGAGCGAGACCGCGTCGCCGGCGTGGAAGTACTCGTCCAGCCGGTCGGCGTCTTCGATGGTGGAGTGGGACACCGGGACGAAGCCCTCGATGTCGTCGCCCAGGTCCACGACCACGCCCTTGTCCTGGACGCGCACCACGGTGCCGTCCAGCTCGAGCTCAGGCGTGAACCGGTCCGACAGAGTCGGCCACGGATCGTCCTGGAGCTGCTTGATGCCCAGCGAAATCCGCTTGTTCTCGGCGTCCACGTCCAGGACCATGATGTCCAGCTCCTGGCCCTTCTGGACGATCTCGGACGGGTGCTCGACTCGCTTGGTCCAGCTCATGTCGGACACGTGCACCAGGCCGTCGATGCCGGGCTCGATCTCCACGAACGCACCGAACGAGGTCAGGTTGCGAACCTTGCCCTGCAGGACCGTGCCGGTGGGATACTGCAGCGGCAGTCCCAGCCACGGATCCTCCTCGATCTGCTTCATGCCGAGGGAGATCTTCTCCTCGTTGGGATCGACCTTCAGCACGGCGGCTTCGATCTCGTCGCCGATGCTCACCAGCTTGGAGGGGTGACGGATGTTCCGGGTCCAGGACATCTCGGAGATGTGGACGAGGCCCTCCACGCCCTTCTCCAGCTCCACGAAGGCGCCGTAGTTGGTGATGGAGACCACCTTCCCGCGGACACGGGAACCGACCGGGTACTTCTGGTCGATGTCGGTCCAGGGGTACGGCAGCAGCTGCTTGAGGCCAAGCGAGATCCGCTCGCGGTCCCAATCGATGTCGAGCACCTTCACGTCCAGCTCGTCGCCGTTGTTCACCACCTCGGAGGGGTGACCCACGCGGCCCCAGGACATGTCGGTGATGTGGAGCAGTCCGTCGAGACCACCCAGGTCGATGAACGCACCGAAGTCGGTGATGTTCTTGACCGCACCGGTCCGGACCTGGCCGACCAGCAGCTCCTTCACCAGGACGTCGCGCTTCTTGGAACGCTCCTCCTCGAGGATCACGCGGCGGCTGACCACAATGTTCCGGCGACGCTTGTTGAGCTTGATGATCTTGAACTGGTAGGTCTCGCCGATGAGGTCCTCGATGTTCGGGACCCGCCGCAGGGCGATCTGCGATCCGGGCAGGAAGGCGTCGACGCCCATGAGATCGACGGTGACACCACCCTTGATCTTCCGGACCAGCGTTCCCTTGACCGGCTTGTCGGCCTCGTGGGCCTCCCGGATCTTCTCCCAGACCCGCAGGAAGTCGGCCTTCTTCTTGGACAGGACCACGACACCGTCGTCGTCCTCCAGGTTCTCGAGAAGAACCTCGACCTCGTCGCCGGGGCTGAGCTCGTCGGGATCCTTGAACTCGTCCCGGTTGACCGCGCCCTCGGACTTGAAGCCGAACTCCAGGATGACCGAGTTGTCGGTGACCCGGAGAACCTTCGCGTTGACGATCTCGCCCTCCCGGAAGTCACCGACGGTGTCGGCGTATCCGGCGAGCATGGCCTCGAACTCGGCGGCGGAGATGTCGAGCTCTTCCTCCCCGTAGGGATCGTTGAACAGCTCGGGGGACATCCCGGCGGCAATCAGGTCGGCCTCCAGCTCGTCCATGTTGCTCGGGACGGAGCGCTGCACGGGGGCCGCGGGCTCCTCGTCGGCGACCTCCTCGGCCGGCGCCTCTTCAGCGGCCTCCTCCTCGGGGGTCTCCTCGGCCGCGGCCACGTCGGCGGCAGCTTCCGTCTCTTCCTCTGCGGTGTCCTCGGAGGCCTCGGGGGCGTCCTCGGTAGCCTCGGCCTCAGGCGGCTCCTCGGTGGCGGCGTCGGGGGACTCGGTGGCTTCAGCCTCGATGGCCTCGTCGGTGGCCTCGGGGGTCTCGTTCACGTCCTTCGGATCAGTCATTGTCTACCAGCTCCCCGCTCCAACTCGCTCTGGAGCGGATGCCTCGCCGGATGTCGCCACCCGGGCTGAAAGGAAAGAGGCCCCGGGAGCGAGTCTCCCGATCGGCCTACGGCTCTGTCCGGTGCGGAAGGTCGTCCTCCGGCACCGGGCCGCGTTGTCACACCCGAACGCGTCGGGTGCATAGCAGAGGAAAGCTAGAGATTTGGGTGGGGAGGGTCAACGCCCTGGAAGCTTCGTCAGGGCTGGCCGGAACCCGGCTCCATGAGGGCCCTGGCGGCGGATTCGATCCGGGTCACCTGTTCCTCGAACGAGAGGGTCGTGGTATCGAGGACCAGGGCGCCGTCAGGCTGGCGAAGCGGGGACACGGCACGGCCGGAGTCGGCGGCGTCCCGATGGCGGATCCGATCCGCCTCCTCCCGGACCTCCTCCGGGCCCGGATTCGGAATCCCGTCCTGGACCAGGCGTCTCCGGGCACGTTCCTCCAGATCGGCGACGAGAAAGACCTTCAGCTCGGCGTCGGGGAAGACCACGGTCCCCATGTCCCGACCATCGGCCACCAGGCCCCCGCCCTCTCCGGCCTGTCGCTGGAGCCCGAGAAGACGCGCCCGGACCGCCGGAACGCTCGCGGCCACGGAGACGTGGGCCGTCACCTCCGGCGTGCGCAGCTCCGAGGTCAGGCGAACGTCGCCGAGGAAGATGAGGAGTTCGGCTCCCCGGACCTCCACACGGATCGGGATGTCCTGGAGGTCCTCTTTGGTGAGTTCCGCCCAGGTGTCGCGGGGACGTCCGCTCCCGAGAAGTGCCACGGTGAGGGCACGGTAGATGGCACCCGAATCGAGGTGGACGAACCCCAGGCGCTCGGCCACCTCCCGGGCGGTCGTCGACTTCCCCGATCCGGCGGGGCCGTCCAGCGTCACCAGCGGTCGGGCTGCGTCGGCGCTGGACGGTCCGCCCTGCACGGATGTCATCCTCCCACCTCCTGCCCGGTGATCTCCTCCAGCAGGGTCCAGAACCCGGGGAAGCTCACGTCGGCAATCTCCGGGTCCTGGATGCGGATGTCGTTCTCGGGCTGGTGGGCGAGGATCCCGAAGGCCATGGCGATGCGGTGGTCGTGAGCGGTGAACACGGTCCCCTCAAGTGGCCGGTCGGTCCCGGTGATGTCCAGTCCGTCGGGATACTCCCGGACCTCTACGCCCAGGCCCGAGAGATTGTCGGCCAGGGCGGTGAGCCGATCCGACTCCTTCACCCTCAGTTCCTCGGCGCCCCGGATCCGGGTCGTCCCGTCGGCCCGGGCGGCCAGGACGGCCATGAGTGGGATCTCGTCGACCAGGGCGGGGATCTCGGCCGCACCGACGTCCGTCGACTGCAGGCGCGAGGGCGAGACCGTGAGGGTACCGCGGGGCTCGACCGCCTCCAGGACATCGCCGACCCGAACGCGCCCACCCATGCGTTCGAGGACCGGCAGGAGCCCGGTTCGGGTGGGATTGATGCCCACGTCCTCGAGCAGGAGCCCATCCTGAGCCCCGCCGAGCAGAGCCAGCCCAAGGAGAAACGCCGCCGAGGAGATGTCGCCCGGGACGGCGAAGTCCAGCGGCCGCAGCTCTCGCGGCGGATCGCGCAGCTCCACCCGCCACCCTTCCGGCACCGCGTGCGAGATCACGGAGGCCCCCATGGCCGTGAGCATCCGCTCGGTGTGATCGCGAGAGCGTCTCGGCTCCGTGATCTGGACCGGGACGCCGCCCACCAGGCCCGCCAGGAGAACCGCACTCTTCACCTGGGCCGAGGCCACCGGCGAAGGGTAGTCCAGGTATCGCAGCGTCCCCCCGTGGACCCGGAGCGGGAGTCGGTCGGGTTCTCCCAGTTCCTCGAAGCGGGCTCCCATCAGTCCGAGCGGAGCCGTCACCCTGCGCATCGGGCGGCTGCAGAGCGAGGCGTCGCCGGTCAGGTCCGCGGTCAGGTCCGGCTGTCCGGCCAGGATCCCGAGGAGGAGTCGCGCGGTCGTACCGCTGTTCCCCAGGTCCAGGGGAGAGGACGGTGACCGCAGCGCGCGCAGGCCCCTGCCCTCGATGTGGACCGGCCCGCCGTCGAGCGGCAGCTCCGGCAGGTCCAGGCCGAGCTCACGGAACGCCTGAGCCGTGGACTGGGGGTCCTCTCCGGCCAGCAGTCCGGAGACGCGCGAGGAGCCGTCGGCCAGGCTCGCGAGCATCAGGGCGCGGTGACTCAGGGACTTGTCGCCCGGTATGCGGAGCCTCCTCACGGGAACTGCCTCCACGTCCAGGTTGTCTCCATGAGCTCGGCCAGACCTTCCAGCGCCGTTCGCCCGGAGTCGCTCGACCCGGCGTCGTCCAGATCGCCCGCGATGGACTCCAGGGTGAGGCCGACCTCCCTGAGAAGGCCGGCCAGTTCCGGCCCCGACTGGCGGAGCAGCGGAAGCCACATGTCCGGCGAGCTGGCGGCCAGGCGGGTCATGTCCCGCCCGCCGGGACCCAGATCGGACGCGGTCACGCCCTGCCCCCGCAGGACGGCGGCGAGAGCGTTGCTGAGCACCTGGGGCAGGTGCGATGCCCGGATCATGAGACGATCGTGATCCTCGGCCGCGACGGCCTCCGGAACCGCTCCGACCGTCTTCCAGAGCGTCCGTACCTGCTCGGCCGCTCCTCGCCCGGGGTCTCCCGAGCCCGGGCAGATCCACACGCGGGCGTTTCGGTAGAGGTCACGGGTGGACGCCCCGAAACCGGCCCGTTCCGACCCGGCCATGGGGTGGCTGCCGACCCAGCGGGGGCCCGCCCCCGCTTCGGCGGCGGCCCGCGCCGTAGGAACCTGCAGACTCGTCACGTCCGTCAGAACGGCGTGGGGCTTCCACAGGGGGCCGTGAGCCGGGATCAGGTCCAGCGTGACGTCCATCGGCGTGGCGTAGACCAGGAGGTCCGCGTCACCCACCAGCGCTTCGGCCGACTCGGCGACCCGGTCCACGGCCCCCGCCGTCGCAGCCTGGTCGCGCTCCGCGGGGTCCGGGCTGTACCCGAGGAGGGTGAACTCGCGGTCGGGGATGCCCGAGAGCGCGCGGGCGAGCGAGCCCCCCATGACGCCCAGCCCGATCACACCGATCCGGATCAGGCCGAGTCCCTTCGCCGGGTCATTCCTCATCGGCCCGGTAGTCGATCTCTACCACCTGGCCGTCCCGGGCGACTCCCACCGACTCGAACGCCTGCCGCGCCTCGTCCAGCAGAGGCCCGGCGTTGTCGGCGTACCGAGCGGACACATGGGTCAGGAGGAGGCTCCGGACCCCGGCCTCGGCGGCCACCGTGGCCGCCCCCAGGGCGGTGCTGTGGTAGGTCTCGTGGGCCCGCACGCCCTCGTCCTCCGTGAACGTGGCCTCGTGAATGAGCACGTCCGCGTCCCGGGCCGCCTCTCTCACGCTGTCCGCGGGCCGCGTGTCGCCGGTGTAGGTCACCAGCCGCCCGGGGCGGGCCGGCCCGACCAGCTCTTCGGGTGTGATGACCCGGCCGTCCACCTCCACGGGGTTGCCCCGGTGCAGCTCTCCGAACAGCGGACCTTCGGGAATCCCCAGCGCCCGGGCCTTCTCGACGTCGAACCGGCCCAGCCTGGGGAGCTCCCGGAGGTTGTAGCCGATGGCCGAGACGCCGTGGTTGGCCCGGAAGGCCTCGATGGCGTACTCCGGGAACTCCACCCGCTCTCCGGGGGCCAGCTCGAGGAACGAGACCTCGAACTGGACTCGGTCCACGCCCAGGTGGACCGCCTCCCGGAGAGTCCGCGTCGATCCCGGGGGCCCGTACAGGGCCAGCGGCTCCTCGCGCCCCTGGAGGGCCATGGTCCGGACCAGGCCGATGACGCCGAGGAAATGGTCGGCGTGCATGTGGGTGAAGAAGATCCGCGACACGGAGAAGCCGGTCCCGTAGCGCATCATCTGGCGCTGGGTTCCCTCGCCGCAGTCGAAGAGGAAGTTGTCTCCCTCCCGCTGAACGGACAGGGCCGAGACGTTCCGGCCCGGAGTGGGGCGGGACGCGGCGGTTCCGAGGAATGTGAGTCGGATCATGGGGATAACTCTAACGTCCGCGGAGCCGATCAACACCCCGTCTCCGTTGGACATTCGCCGGGGCCGGAGTCTATTCTGACCGGCGGACCGATTCACGGAGGATTCTCATGCCCACTCGTCGACAGTTCCTCGGCTCCATGGCCCTTCCCACCGGAGCGATTCTGGCCGGAGCGAACCCGGCCGCGGGCCTGTTCCGCCCGCCTTCGTTCCGCTCCCGGGCGCACGACATCGCCCGCGAGCTGTCAGCGGTGGAGGGTGCGCCGGCCGAAATCGCCCGCCAGGAGGACTTCTGGACCGAAGTGGCCCAGGCCTTCACGGTGGATCGGTCCCTGGTGAACCTGAACAACGGGGGGGTCAGCCCCTCGCCCGCGTGGGTCCAGGACGCCATGAAGCGTCACCTCGACTACTCCAACGAGGCGCCGCCGTACACCATGTGGCAGATTTTGGAGCCGCAGCGTGAGGGTGTGCGCCAGCGCATGGCCCGGGAGTGGGACGTGGATGCCGAGGAGGTCGCGTTCACCCGGAACGCGTCCGAGAGCCTCCAGACCATGCAGCTCGGCCTGGATCTCAAGCCCGGGGACGAGGTCCTGACGACGACCCAGGACTACGGGCGCATGATCACCACCTTCGACCAGCGGGTGCGGAGGGAGGGGATCGTCCTCACGCAGATCCAGATTCCCACCCCGGCCGAGGACCCCGCCGAAGTGGTCCGTCTGTTCGAGGAGGCCATCACCCCTCAGACCCGGGTGATCCTCTGCTGCCACATGATCAACCTCACCGGCCAGATCCTGCCGGTGAAGGAGATCACGGCCATGGCCCGGACCCACGGGATCCCCGTGATCGTGGACGGAGCCCACGCCCTGGCCCACTTCGACTTCACGATCTCGGAGCTGGAGGTCGACAACTACTCGACCTCCCTCCACAAGTGGCTGTTCGCCCCCCATGGGACCGGGCTCCTCTACGTGCGCCGCGACAAGATCGGCGAGGTGTGGCCCCTCATGGCGGCGCCCGAGGGGATGGACGAGAACATCCGGAAGTTCGAGGAAATCGGCACCCACCCGGCGGCCAACTACCTGGCCATCGGCGAGGCCCTGACGTTCCACCAGGGGATCGGCTCGGCCCGGAAGGACGCCCGCCTGGTGTACCTCCGGGACTACTGGGCCCGGCCCCTACTTGAGGAGGACCGGATCCGGCTTCACACGAGCCTCAAGCCCGGGTTCGCCTGTGGAATCGCGTGTGTGGAGGTCCAGGGAGAGAACACGTCGGCGGTGCAGCAGTGGCTGTGGAAGAACCACCGGATCTTCACCGTGGCCATCAACCACGATGAGTTCACCGGTCTGCGTGTCTCTCCCTCGGTCTATTCGACCCTGGAGGAACTGGACCGCTTCGTGGATGCCATGACGGTGGTGGCTCACAAGGGCCTGCCGGCGTGAGCCGCCGGCCCGTCCGGGGCCGGGCTCACCGCGTCAGGCCTGGATCGAGGCGCTGAATCCGGACCCCTTCACAGCCTCTGTGAGCTGATCGTCCGTAACCTGCTCCTCAACAATGACTTGGGATTCCTTCGTATCGAGGGATGTCTCTACGGAGGAAACGCCCTCCACGGCCTCCAGAGCCTCGGTGACGGAGGCTACGCAGCCACCGCATTTCATATCGGGAACGGAGAGGGTGACCTCTCGCATGAGCACTCCTGGTTTGGTGTGGGCCGCGTGCGGGAACAGCGCTCCGGATCCACCGGATTCGAGCCCTCCCGCACCGGGTCCGGATTCCCATCCGAACCCGCTGGGAAGATAAACGAATACCCCGACTCCGGGGGAGGAACAGACTCGATGAAGACCACCTGGACCCGCCTGGCGAAGGCGTTCTGCCTTCTCACCCTCTCCCTCCCCGCGCAGTCCAGCGGCGCTGCCGCGCAGGCGGTGACGCTGGAGCGCCTCATGTCCGCCCCCTTCCCGACCGAGATCGTGGCAGCGCCGGTCGGCGACCGGCTGGCCTGGGTGCTCAACGACGAGGGATCCCGGAACATCTGGGTTGCGGAGGGCCCCTCATTCGAGGCGCGACGGCTCACGGCCCTCGACGGCGACGACGGGCGCGAAGTGGGAGGGCTGCAGTTCACCCCGGACGGAGAGTCGCTGCTTTTCGTCTACGGAGGACAGCCCAACCGGGCCGGTGAGGCGCCGAATCCGGTGAGCTACACCGATCCGCCGCCGCGGGGAGCGCTTTGGATGATTCCCCTCTCCGGAGGCGAGGGACGCCTGGTGGCGGAAGGTGGCTCTCCGGCGATCTCACCGGATGGCTCCTCGTTGGCGTTCACGCGTCAGGGTTCCATCTGGACGATTTCGCTGGACGAAGAGGGGGCCGAGGAGGAGCGGTGGGCCGATCCACGGGGTGGTCCTGGCACGCTCCGGTGGTCCCCCACGGGCGATCGCCTCGCCTTCGCCTCGTCCCGGGGGGACCATGGATTCATCGGGGTCCTGACTCCCGGCTCGGGGCGGATTCAGTGGCTCGACCCGACCGTGGACCGCGATGGAAGCCCCGCGTGGAGTCCCGACGGTACCCGGGTTGCCTTCATCCGGCGCCCCAACCTGTCCGGCACCCTGCCCTTCATGCCCGTGCGCGACGCCCACCCCTGGGAGATCCGGGTGGCCGATCCGGCCTCGGGCACCAGTCGAGGCGTCTGGAAGGCGAACGAGGGCGCCGGGAGCGTGTTCCAGGGCGTCAACGCGGCCAACCAGCTGATCTGGGGCGCCGGAGACCACCTGGTCTTCCCCTGGGAGGGGAACGGATTCAAGACGCTCTACACCGTGCCTGCGGACGGAGGCCAGGCCCGCCCCCTCAGTGACGGGGAGTACGAGGTCCAGTTCGTGAGCGTGGCCCCGGGCGCCGGGCACGTGCTGTTCTCGTCCAATCAGGGCGACGTGGATCGACAGCACGTCTGGCGCGCCGCAGTCGACGGAAGCGGGGCCGAACAGCTGACGCCGGGGGCCGGGATCGAGTGGCTGCCCGTCCAGACTCCGGGTTCCGGCACGGTGGCCTTCCTGGCCTCGGCCGGGACCGTGCCCGCCCATCCGGAGGTGCTGGACGACGGTGGACGCCGATGGCTGGGAGAAGATCTCTACCCGGCGGACTGGCCCGGGGACGCGCTGGTCGAGCCCATGCAGGTGGTCTTCCCGTCCACGGACGGGATGATGATCCACGGCCAGCTCTTCCTTCCCCCCGGTAGATGCTGCTGGGATTCCACCACCGGGGGTACTACCACAACTCGTATGCGCTGAACCAGTACCTGGCGGGCCAGGGGTACGTGGTGCTCTCGGTCAACTATCGCAGCGGGACCGGATACGGCATGGAGTTCCGCGAGGCCCTCGATTACGGGGCCACCGGGGCGAGCGAGTATCGGGACGTGGAAGGCGCCGGTCTGTACCTGGCCGGCCGGCCCGAGGTGGACCCGGCTCGCGTGGGACTCTGGGGTGGTTCGTACGGCGGATACCTCACGGCCATGGGGCTGGCCCGGGCCTCCGACCTCTTCGCCGCGGGAGTGGACCTGCACGGAGTCCACGACTGGAACGTGGTCATCAAGAACTTCCGGCCGGACTACGAGTCCGAGGCGCACCCGGAGTTTTCCCGGGTGGCCTTCGAGTCGTCGCCCATGAACTTCCTGGACGGCTGGACGTCACCGGTCCTGATCATCCATGGCGACGACGACCGAAACGTCCCGTTCAGCGAGTCGGTGGACCTGGTGGAGTCGCTGCGGACGCGGGGCGTGGAGTTCGAGCAGCTCGTGTTCCCGGACGAGGTCCACGGGTTCCTGCTGCACCGGAACTGGATGGCCGCCTATCGGGCCACGGCCGACTTCTTCGATCGGAAGCTGAAGCGGGGCGGAGGGTCCTGATCCCCCCGCCCCGCTCGGCGGCCCATTGCAGTCGAGGCCTGGCCAGGCTCGACGGCCCTCTGAACGGGGCCCTCGCCTCGTCCTCCGTCAGCCGCCCGTGAGCTCGTCCACCAGTCGCTGGGCTCCGTAGATCGACCCCAGAGCTTCCAGGATCCCCCGTGCGTCCACCGAGACGGTCCGGGCCGAATCCTCGAGGTAGATGTAGTCGCCGGGCAGGCTCTCGATGTTCCCGTCGAACACCAGGCCAACCACCTCCAGGTCGGCGTTCAGGACCGGGGAGCCCGAGTTTCCGCCGATGATGTCCGCGGTGGACACGAAGTTCACCGGAGTGGACAGATCGAGGTCCGCCATCCCGGTCTTCCAGCGCTCGGGCAGATCCCAGTCGCTGTCACCGGAGTGCGAGTGGTGGCGGTCGTACATCCCCCAGAAGGTGGTGAATACCGGGGCCTTCGTCCCGTTGTAGTCGTAGCCCGAGACCACGCCGTCTGCGATCCGGAGGGAGAACGTGGCGTCCGGCGGCACGTCGGTGCCGTACACGGCGAACCGCGCCCGACCCAGGTCCGCGGCGATCTCCTCCTCCCGGGGGGCCACCTGTGAGAGCGCGCCCTGGAACGCCCCCATCCGGGGAAGCACGCCCTGGATGATGGCGATGGCCGGGTCGCTCATGCTCAACGTCCCGTTCTCCACCGCCTCGGCGGTGCCCACGGAGTCGGCCAGCGCGGAGTTGTTCACCACCACGGCGGCCAGTCCCTCCGCGGTCCGGCCCTGCAGAATGCCCTGCACCACCGGAGAGTCGGAGCCGAAGGACCGTTCGAAGTCCTCCAGACGGGCGCGGACGAGGATCTCATCCAGCTCCGTGGGCAGCTGGGGCACGGCGAGGAGTTCGGTCCTCACACCCTCCAGCATCTCTTCCGGCGCGCCCTGGGTCCGACCGGCTACGTACTGGAAGGCGTACAGGGCCCGCACCAGCGTCGCGGATCCGAGCTCGGCCGAGGTGGCGGCCAGGAGTGCGCCGTATTCTGGAGCGAACGGCCGCTTCTGGTTCTGGATGGCGGCCATGTCACCGATCAGGCTCCCGTAGCGCTCGGCCAGTTGCGGGTCGGCCCCGACGGCGGCCGCGAAGTCCCGCTCCTGCGCCTGGCGACGCGCGATGATGTACGGATCGTGCAGGCCCTGGATCTGGCCGTTGTAGGCCTTCTGGGAGTTCGAGAGGCCGAAGTACTGGTTCCGCAGGTCCAGCTCCTCGGCCCGCTCCGGGTCCATCTCGATGTACTCGGAGAGCGCCTCCATGCGGGACTCGATGAACTCCAGGACGGCCTTGTCCGACACGTCCCGGCGGAACTCGAGCTCGGCCACGGTCTGGATCCGCGACGTCGACCCCGGGTTGCCGATGACGAAGACCACGTCCCCGTCCTGGACGCCGTCGGCGTTGAAGGGGAAGTAGTGCTCCGGACGGAGCGGATTCCCGTCGTCCCCGTACACCCGGTAGAAGCTCATGTCGAGGTTGTAGCGGGGATACGTGAAGTTGTCGGGATCCCCGCCGAAGAAGCCGATCTGCAGCTCCGGCGCCATCACCAGGCGAACGTCCGGGTACCGACGGAACACGTACGCGGAGGTCCGTCCGCCGTTGTACAGCGAGATCACCTCGACCTCGTACCCGGCGTCCTCGCCACCCCGCGCGTCCAGCAGGCGCGTCCGGACGGCCTCGGAGGCTTCCTCGCGGGCCGCGCTCCGGGCGGCCGGGTCGGCCCCGGCTCCGTCCACGGCCGCGTTCACCTCGTCGGTGACGTCCACGATCTCGATGAGCTGGTCGGCGTAGTAGTCCTCGATGCGCCGCTCGTCGGCCATGGTGGCGGCGATGAACCCGTCATCCAGGAGGTTCTCTCCCTCCCCGCTCACCTGGCTGATGCTCTCCCGGGCGCAGTGATGGTTGGTCATCACCAGGCCCTGGGCCGAGACGAAGGAGGCCGAGCAGCCGGGGATGCGGAGGGCTCCGAGGCGGGCCCGCTCGAACCAGGCGTCGTCCGCCGTGATTCCGTAGGTCTCCCGGAGATAGTCCGTCGGCGGGTACTCGAAGGTCCACATCTTCCCGTTGTCGAATCGGCCCGCCTGAACCGTGTCGGTCCAGGATTCGGCCGGCGCGGGCGCCATGGTCATCTGGGCGGCCACCGGAGCCCCCGCCAGGAGCAGGGACCAGGACAGGAAAAGGGCGGTACGGAGTACGGTTCGCATATCTGTCATGGAAGTTCTGGGATCGGTTCGGTCCGGAACGGATTAGATTGGGTGAAGGTAACGGGGTACAGGCCGCGGAGGGACTGCGCCCGCTTGCCGAGGGGACGGTGACCCTCTGGATGGGACTCACCGTTCGGACCGATGAACCGCTCACCACAGCCAGGACCATGCCATGCGGTGCAACCGCCGTACCCCTTCCCGCCCCCTTCTCGCAGCCGGGCTCCTGGCGATGGCCGCCTCCATTCCGTCGGCCTGCGTGGCCCAGGGCGAGGACCCGGCCATCGTCGTGCCCATGAGCGCGACCGAGCTCGAGTCTCTGTGGGAGCAGGGCGTCACGTTCCCGGATTTTCTCGCCGCGGCCGAGAGGCGCCGGGAGCGGTGGCACGACAGCTACGATAGCGGGACCGTCTCCCCCCTCAACCGGGATCGGGCCTCGAGGCTCGAGGGTGACTGGAAGCTGCTCGTCGTGGCCGCCGACTGGTGCGGAGACTCCGCGGCGAACCTCCCCTATCTGGCCCGGATGGTGGAGACGATGGAATCGGTGGACATGAGGATCATCGATCCGGACGTCGGCCGCCCGGTCATGGATTCCCACCCGACCCCCGATGGCCGCGGGGCCACGCCTACGCTGCTTCTCCTCAACGAGGGCTACGAGGAGGTGGGGTGCTGGATCGAGCGACCGGCGCCGCTCCAGGCCTGGTACCAGGCCAACAAGTCCGTGATGAGCCAGGATGACCTCTACGACCGGGTCTGGTCGTTCTACGACACCGACCGAGGTGAGACCGCCCTCTCCGAGATCCTGCGGGTCATGGAGTCGGCCGCCGACGGGCAGATCGTCTGCGGCCTGGCCGGTCCGTCCGCCTGAGCCCACCGGCTGAACCGGATCCAGACCCGTGCCCTGCGCCACCGTACACCTGGAAGCCGCCCGCCGGACGCTCAGCGCCTGGGGAGAGGGGCGATCCGGTCCCAGCCCGTTCGACGTCGGCGACCCGGAGCTGAGGGAGCTTTTCATGCACGGGTCCCTGGGGCCGGACATGGGGTACGTTCCCGGCGTGGACCGGTTCGTGTCGGACCTGGCCCACTACGTGAGCAGCGCGGATCTCGCCCGGAATCTCCTGGTGGAGAGCCTCGACCGCCGCAGCCTGGCCTACGCCTGGGGCTGGGCCACCCACGTCCTGGCGGACATCCTCATCCACCCCCTGGTGGGCCGGGCCTGTGGGGAGATCCTGTACGGCTCGCGGGAACTGCGCCTGAACTCCGGAGCGCATATCGGTACCCACGTGGCCGTCGAAGTGGGGCTGGACGCCACGATCCTGCAGTCGAGACCCGACGTCCCGACCCCGCCCCGCCGCCCCCGGCTGGGCGCAGAGGAGACCGGGACGCTGAGCAGGGCCCTGGGGGAGGCGTACGACCTGGACTGGGACCCCGGCGCCCTGAGAAGCGCGCATATCCGAGCCACGCAGGTGACCTGGCGCTGGCCGCGCGCCCTGCGGTTCGTGACCCGCTCGTGGCCCGGGGAGACGGGGGAACCCGGCCACTGGGCGGCCAGACTGCGCACCCGGGCGACCCGCTCGCTCCTTCTCCTGGCCAGCCGGATCCCCGAGACCGACAGTAGCGCCTATGGGCTGATGCGCCCGCTCCGGCCCGCACCGTGGTTCCTCGCCTCGGTCCGGGAGGTCCTGGAGACCTTCCCGGAGCGCTTTCAGGAACTGGTGGACTCGGGACTCGAGTCGCTGGAGAACCACAACCTGGAGAACGGGATCCCCGAGCGGTCGGGGGTGCAGCACCCCATGGCGCTCCAGACCCGGCTGCGACTCAGGGGACTCTGGGGAGCGGGGGCCGCCCAGCCCCGGTTGGCCACGGAGACCTGAACCCGCCGGGGCGCGGGAGGATCACGGCGGAACCGCCCGATTCGGGGCCCTCGCGGGAACCTCAGGCGCCCGCGGAGGCCCGTACCGAGTCCGCCCGGGCCGCGGCGCGGTCGCCGAACCCGGTCAGGAGGAGCTCCGTGTCGCGGAAGGCGTCGGCCACGGCCCCGATCCGATCCCACATCTCGGCTTCGACCTCGGGGTCCTGGGGAACGGCCTCCACCACCGGGTCGGCTGGCACACCGGGCTGATCGAACGGATCGTACTCGATGCGATCCTCCACCGAGACCAGGTAGGCGTGGAGGTCGAGGGCCGCGTCAGCGCCGCTCAGAGAACTTTCGGCGACGGCTTCCAGGTCCATCTCCACCGGCAGGGTCCAGCGGCCGCTTCGGTCCAGGAGGGCCTGCGCTTCATCCTCCGACATGCCCCCGGCGAGCAGCGACTCCATGGCGGCCGAAACGAACCGATCCGCCAGCGTGTTCCGGTTCCCGCTCCACATGGAACTGGCGCGCCGGAAATACTCCTGGACCTCGGGGAAGGTCGAGGCCTGGGCGAGGTAGCGCCCCTGCAGCCATTCCACGGGCGGCCCCTCTCCGAGTTCGGCGGACATCCTCAGCGTGTCCATGAGCGCCAGAGACGCGGTCGCGCCGGCGGTGAGGGCCGTACCCAGCGACTCTCCTTCCTCGGGGCCGAGCGTCGGCGGGTCCGGAAGGAGCACCGCCGGCTCCGGTGGCACATCCGCCTGAGGCCCGGAGGCAAACGTGGTGGGCGAGAACTGACGCAGCGCCACCAGGGTTCCTCCGCCCACGACGACGGCGCCCACGGCCACCAGGAGGATGAGGCGCATGGCCCCACCCGAGCCGGAGGGCTCGACCGCAGCCGGAGCGCTGTCCCGCATGCGGTCTTCGGCCTTTGCGCGGGCGGCCTCCTTCCGGGCCTCGGCCCGGGACCGGATGCGCTCCCCCTCCTCCGGCGATGGCGGGGGTGGGGGCTCGGGTGGGGGCGCCTGCTCCGGACCGCCTCCGTCTCCCCGTGGTGCCGCGAAGGGGTCGCGATCGGTGATGAACCCGTCCGGGTCGGCGCCGTCGTCGTCCCCCGCCCCGGCCCAGCCAGCGGCCCCGACGGGCGGTGCGGCGCCGAGCTCGAAGGACTCGGTCTCGGCCGGGCCGGACTCGAAGCCCTCCACAGGACCGGTTCCAGTCTCGAAACCCTCGACTTCGAAGGCGTCGCGGGGACCGCTGTCCGGGGCCTCGAAGAAATCGCCTCCGCCCATGCCGTAGTCTCCGGCCGGCTCCAGGCCCTCCAGCGCGCCCCCATCGGCCGACCCGGCGTCCGCACCGATCTCGATCGAATCCTCTTCGGCGAACAGGGAATCGACGTCGCCCTCCGAGGCGGCTCCCTCGGGACCGGTCTCGTCCTCGGCGTCTTCGTGAGCCAGCTCCATGCCCTCGAGGCCGAGGTCGAAATCACCACCGCCCGAGTCCCCCGCTGTGCCTGCCGTCGCTCCGGACGAAGCCTCCGGCGCCGCGTCCTCGCTCGGCGGTTCGGGAGTGTCCACGAGCGTCAGGCCCATGTCCCCGTCGCCCGAGAGGATGTCGAAGTCGTCTTCGTCCTCCGGTTCGGTCGCGTCATCCGCCTCGTGGCCGCCGTCGGCAGCGGCCTCCTGTCCGGCCGGTTCCGTGGACGCCTCTCCGTCCTCGGGCTGAGCTCCAGGCGCATCGATGGGTTTCTCTTCGCGCTCGGCGTGGGCCGCGCCGATCAGCGGAGAAATCGTCGCGGACCCACCGCCCGCCTCCAGCTTCAGCTGCTGGAAGACCTCGTGGTCCGCCGCCGGCGCCCACCGGTCGGCCACCGCGTCATACAGCTCCATCTCGTCCCGAACGGCTCCGAGAGAGATACGGGCGGCCAGAGCCTCCACGGACTGGAGGTCGACCTTCTTGCCCTTGTCGTCGATGTACTGGAATCGCATGGCCGGTGCTGGACGAATCGGAACTCCCGGGACCCGAGGACGTCGGGTCCGCCGGAAGAGTCCGGATCAGGTCTTCAGGAGTGACACTCCCAATTGGATGACGTAGATGGTGGCGCCGCTGATGTCCACATCCCCCCCGTTCGATATGTCCGCCGAGGGAACCGCGATCAGGTCGAGAAACGGGGAGACTGCGATGCCCTGGGACGTTCCGAAGTCCCAGCCGGTGCCCACCTCCAAAGAGAACGCTCCACCGTCGGGAGGCGTTTCACCCACGGGGACCAGACCCTTGTAGAGGCTGTATCCTCCCCCGCCCTTCAGGAACCAGCCGCTGTCATAGAGGGGCGACCACCGCAGCAGGAGCGAGCCGGCGGCGAGCCAGGGGTCCCCACCGGCCTCCGGGTCGTAATATCCCGAGACCTCCACCGACCAGTGGACCGCCTGACCGGCGGGACCTCCAACCTGGAGTCCCCACTGCAGGCCCGGGTTGAATCCATCCTCGCAGTCCTCTCCATCACACGAGACGTCGGCCCAGGCGCCTCCGACGTTGATCCCTCCCCAGAACCCGTCCAGAACCGTCTGGCCCCGCGCCCCGGAGGGAAGGACCAGCGCAGAGGCCGCGCAAAAGGCGAGGAGGGCGGGAACGCGAAGGCGCATGAGCGAACTCAAAGTCGATCGTCCAGGTCTGGAGGAAGGTTGAGGTGTGATACTCCAACCCAACGCCGATTCGGCCCGGTGAGGCCATGTGCTAATCTGAAACCCGGAACCGGCGCGTGGCAACGCGCCCGCCGTCTTCGGCAGGGGAACTCCGAGAGGATCCGGCACGTTTAACCCTATATATCTCCTCCCTGCCGGCCTCGAGGAGGTGGGCACGGGCGAAGCACATCCAGACGGTGGCGAGATCGCATGGGCATCGACAACTGCAATTTCCCCTTCCAGCGCCGCGTCAGCCTGCGGAAGGTCGGAGAGTTCTGGCGGCGCGAAGCGGCCGACCCGTCCTCGCCGTCGCGGGCCGTGGCGAGGGATCTGGTGGAGCTCCTGGACCGGACGCCCGCCCTGGAGGCTCCGAACCTGACTCCGGCGGCGCTGGAGGAGCATCGCGACGACATCGCACGGCTCTTCGAGGCCATGCTTCCGCCTCGCAACAGGGACGACGTCGTGTTCCTGGCCATGGGGCCGTGGGGGATGACCCCGGTCTACCAGAGCCCGGCCGCCGCGGAACTGGGGTTCCAGGAAGCACTGACGCAGGACTTCTGCGTCAACGTCACCGAAGACATGTGGGAACTTGGCTCGGCAGTGAAGTCGTACAACATGATCCTGAATCGCCTGTACGGGGTCGAGACGAACTTCGAATACCCCATCGTGGCGACCCTCAAGGATCCGCGGTCCGGCCTCGTGAAGCACTTCAGGCTGGACTGGGACCCCCGCTTCGTCGACATCCGTACCACCGGATCGACAATCGAGTTGGCGCAGGCGGACATGGACCGGGTCATCGCCGAGCCCATGAACCTGCCTCTCTGGCTGGAGCTTCTGCCCCCCGAAGAGTTCGAGTTCGAGGGCATCGTGGTCCTGACGGCCGTGGACGTGACCATGGATCACGCTCTCTCGCTCATCAAGAACACGCTGCTAACCTCTCAGGACGCCCCCACGGAAGAACGGGTGGACCACCTGGAGTTCCGGATCCGCACGCTCATGGGCCGCAACGACCTGCACCTCGGTCTGATTGCCGTCCAGCGGGGAGACGATTTCGACAGGATCACCGGAGCCCACCCTCTGGGCCGAAGCCTGCTGATGGCCGATGGGGAGATGCCGCAGTGCGAGTTCAAGAAGAACTCCTACTACGCCCTCGCCTTCGAGTCCCGGGAGCCCGTGGTCGTCCACGATCTCGAAGCCTGCGAGACCTGCACCGGGTTCGAGCAGAAACTGAAGGTCCAGGGCATCCGGAGCCTGCTCCTCTGGCCCCTGTACGTCGGCGACCGGTTCGTCGGCATGTTCGAGCTCGGTTCCCCCGAGCCGGGAGCGATCAACTCCTTCAACTCCCTGCGGCTGGCCGAGGTCCAGGAACTCGTCGCCGCGGCCATGGAACGGGAGGACCGGGAGCGCGAGGACCGGATCCAGGCGGTCATCAAGCAGCAGTACACGGCGATCCATCCCTCGGTTGAATGGCGTTTCCGGGAGGCCGCGCAGTCGTTCATAGAGACCGCGGGCTCCGGAGGGATGGCGGAGGCCGAAGAGATCGTCTTCCCCGGCGTCTACCCGCTCTACGGGCTGTCGGATATTCGGGGATCCTCCGAGTTGA
>JBDHIJ010000071.1:0-12853 GCA_039587435.1 Gemmatimonadota bacterium | reverse complement strand
CCAGAGCGATGCTCCCGAGACCAGCAGGCTCAGGACGCCCGGCCCGTAGTTGCCGTAGAGCAGGAAGCCCGTCCCGAACAGCGCCCCGTACACGCAGGCCATCCCCAGGAACCATCCCGCGAACGCGGCGCTCATCGCTCCCTGGTCGGAGCCCTCGGCCGGGTCGGCGCCCGTATCCACGGCGGCCTCCCATCCCGGGCCCATGGGCCGGATCCGGTCGTAGAACGACTGCATGACCTCGGGGCTGGCCGGAGGGGTGAGGAACGTCACCAGCATCCAGCCCGCCGTAGTGATGGTCACGCCCGCCACCAGCTGGCCCGACGCGTCCCAGCCGGGAGTGGGCCAGGAGAGACCGAACAGCCCGCCGGTGAAGTACACGGCCACTGCGAAGCTGATGATCATGGCCGAGATCTCGCTCCAGGCGTTGATCCGCCACCAGAACCAGCGAAGGAGAAAGACCAGGCCGGTCCCGGCGCCGATCTGCAGCAGGATCTGGAACGCCTGCATGGCGTTCTCCAGCCAGATCGCCACCACCGAGGCAAACACGATCAGGACGAACGTCGTGAGGCGAGCCACGGTCACGTAGTGCCGCTCGTCCCGGTCCGGGGAGACGAACCGCCGATAGAAGTCGTCCACCACGTAGCTCGCCCCCCAGTTGAGATGGGTGCTGATGGTGGACATGTAGGCGGCGGCGAGGGAGGCCACCACGAGGCCCAGGAGGCCCGCCGGGAGGAACACCAGCATCGCGGGATAGGCCAGGTCATTCCGGATGATGGAGGGATCGAGGTCCGGGAACGCGGCCTGGATCGAGGCCAGGTCCGGATAGACCAGGAGGGAGGCCAGGGCGACGACGACCCAGGGCCAGGGCCGCACGGCGTAGTGGGCGATGTTGAACCACAGCGTGGCCTGCATCGACTCCTTCTCGTTCCGAGCCGCCAGCATCCGCTGGGCGGCGTAGCCCCCACCCCCCGGCTCAGCCCCCGGATACCAGGTGGACCACCACTGGACGGCGATGGGGATGATGAACACGGCGCTGGCGGTCCTCCAGTCCGAGAAGTCCGGCAGGAAGGCCATGGTGTCCTGGAGCGCGGGGTTGCTCACGAGCCCGGACAGACCGCCCACCTCCGGCTGACGGACGGCGTACACCGCCGCCGCGACCGACCCGATCATGCTGACCACGAACAGAATCAGGTCGGTCACCACCACGCCCCAGAGGCCCGAGGTGGCGGAGTACAGCACGGTGATGGTCCCGGCGATCAGTACCACCTCCCACTTCCCCACCCCCAGCAGCACGCCCCCGATCTTGATGGCCGCCAGGGTCACGGAGGCCATGATCATCGTGTTGAAGAAGACCCCGAGGTACAGGGCTCGGAATCCACGGAGGAAGGCCGCCGGCCGCCCCGAGTAGCGGAGCTCGTAGAACCCCATGTCCGTGAGGACGCCGGACCGGCGCCAGAGCTTCGCGTAGAAGAACACCGTGCACATGCCGGTGATCAGGAACGCCCACCAGATCCAGTTCTGGGCCACGCCCCCGGTCCGGACGAGGTCGGTGACCAGGTTCGGCGTGTCGGTGGAGAACGTCGTGGCCACCATGGACGTGCCCAGCAGCCACCAAGGCAGCTTCCGGCCGGCGAGGAAATACTCCTCGGTGCCGGAACCCGCCCTGCGCGCGAAGTAGAGACCGACGCTGAGGGCGACGGAGCCGTAGAGGACGACGACGACCCAATCGAGGGTGCTGAGCTGCATGGATTCCTGCCTGCCGGGTGTGACGCCAGGGTCGCCGGGCCGGGACTGCCGGACCGAGGCCTACCTAGATGAACGGGCTCGGAGCGCCTTCGCCAGCCCCGGCGGATAGTGACCGGCGTCGTGCAGGGCGAGCAGTCCCTCTCGTACGAGGCCGGCATCCTCCGGGTGGGTCACGCCCAGCCATCGATCCGGAGCCGCAGCCGTGGCGACGGTCAGCCGGTCGGCGGCCACCAGCTCCTGAACGGCCGTCGGAAGGAAGAACTCCGCATCGGGTTCCGGTCCCGCGTCCAGGAATGCGGCGAACCGCTCGCCCAACTGGTCGAAGATTTCCGGTCCAAAGGCCCAGAGGTTCAGGGAGACGGGCTGCCCTCCGGAGAAGAACCGCTCCTCACCGGCCGCCGACCTCCCGGCGATCGGACGCAGGTCCTCGCTGTCGGAGGCCACCCTCCGCAGTTCCATGAACTCCTCGATGAACCGGAGCCGGCCGTCCTCGGTGGTGGAGCAGACACCCCTGGAGACGCCGCCCGACCGGGCCAGCGTCCGCTCCAGCCGGTAGGTGATGAGCCCACCGCGGCAGGGCACGCCGTCCAGCCACGAGGCCCGAGCGCCTCCGCTCCCATCCGCCCCGTCGACCGCGGCTCCCACGGAATTCGAGCCCGGATCCGACTCCGCCCCGATGGCGCCGGCGAGCAAGGCGGCCAGCTTGAAGGCCTCCCCTCCGTAGAAGTCGTCGGCGTTCGCCACCACCATGGGCCCGGCCACCAGGTGTCGAGCGGCCCAGACCGCCTGACCGGTTCCCCAGGGCCGGGTGCGCTCGGCCGCCGCCGCGGCGACGTCCCCTCCGGCCAAGTCCGGCAGATCGTCCGGCGCCTGTTCGACCAGGTCCCAGTCCACTCCCTCCCCGAGTCGGTACTCCAGGTGAGCGGCGATGAGGTCCTGGATCTCCGGGCGCACGACGACCACCACCCGGGTGCACCCGGCCTCCAGACCGTCGAAGAGGGAGTAGTCGAGAAGCGCCTCGCCCTCGGGGCCGAGGGGCTCGAGCTGTTTCAGGCGCCCGAAGCGTCGGGACATCCCGGCCGCCAGGAGAAGGAGGGTGACGTCCATGCCGGCCAACGAACCGCTCGCGGGCCGTCTGGTCAAGGTGGGCCGACGACCCACGGGGGCAGAGACCGACGGAATGCTTGCCTAAACCCTTGCGGCGGACACACTTTGCCAGTCGAGGAGAACCGGTGTGGTCCTCCCCGAACTCCACCGTCCCGCCAATGCGCGCTTCGGACAACTCGCCCGGGCCCTCGGGCCCGTCCCGGCCACCGCGGCCGAACCGCGGACTGGTGCTGCTCCGAACGGCGGTGGCCTACCTGGCCATCGGAGCCATCCTGGCTCAGTCCACCTATCTCACGGTCCGGGCGTTCAACCTGCCGCCCGCGCTGTTCCAGGCCGCCGTTTCGCTCCTCCTGCTGGGGCTGCCGATGGTCCTCATCGGGGTGCGCCTGCTGGAGGAGCAGTACGGGAGCGATGCGGCGCTGGAGGCCCTGGCCCGGAGTCCCTGGACCTCTGCGCCCATCGTCATGGTCCTGGGGGTCGTGGCGCTGCTCGTGGGTGCCGGAGGGTGGGTCGTGTTTCCCGGCTTCTATGGTTCCCAACTCCCGGGGATGAGGACGGCTTCCACGAGCGTGGGGTTTCTCCCACCGCGGCTTGAGTCCGGGGACGCCGCCGATCACGAGGCGCACTCCCAGGTCCACTCGGCCCTGTCGCAGGGCCTCGGGGGGATCGGGGGGATGACCCTGCTTCCCGACTCCATCGTCGAGGCGTATCGGGCGGCCCAGGCCACCGCCACTCCCGACGACGACCCGGAGCCCCCGGCTCTCCTGGTCCAGGAGACCGTGTCGCGGTCCGGAGACCAGACCATCATCCAGGTCCAGGTGATCGAGGCCGCCACCGGAGATACCGTCTGGTCCGGCATCATGAACGACCCGTTCCGGGACGTGACCTCCGTTACCGACGAACTGGTCCAGTTCCTCCTGGAGATCTCGGGCGACGCCAACTGATCCCGGCGCGGGCCTCGGTATCTCCAGACCCACCTCCCCAGACCCACCTCCCCCGACGCGCCGCCCCTCGCACGCCTCCTCGGCGTGACGTCCAACATTAAGAACCATCGGTAACGGAACCGGGCGGGTCCGTATTCGTATTAAATTCTGGTTTACCCGGCTTCTCGCGGCCCCGGTCGCGGCCGGAGGCCTCCCGGCGCCCTGTCGGGAGCCCCGATCCAGCACCCCCTTGGGGAGGTTTGTGTTGACGATGAACGCTGTTCGCAGGGGTCTGGAGCGCGGGAGCGCGCTCCTCCTGGCCGCGGCCCTCCTGGGCACCGCCGCCTGCTACCCCGATAACTCGAGGACTGCCGCCGAGGTCGACATCGTGGTGACGGTGGCCGATCCGACCATGAACTGGGGCTCCGTCGGCAGCTACCACATGCCCGACTCGGTCTTCGACATCGCCGAGATCCTGGAGATCGACAACGCCCTCGAGCTCTCGGACGAGTTCGACGATCTGATCGTCTCGACCACCAAGAGCAATCTGCAGAGGCTCGGCTGGCGGGAGATCAACCCGGACCAGAACGGCGAGTGGGACGAGGAGCCCGACATCGTCGTGGTGGCGGGGAAGATCGGCTTCGAGAACACCGGCGTCGGGATCGTCTATCCCCCGGGCTGGTGGTATCCCGGCTATCCCTGGTACCCGGGCTGGGGATGGGGCCCGGGTTGGGGATGGGGCTGCTACTACTGCGGCGGCGGCGTCGTGACCTACTCCTGGGACTCGGGGTCCGTGATCATCGACATGATCGACCCCAAGCGTTCGGATGACCAGGACCTCCAGGAAGCCTGGCTCGGGGGCCTCAACGGGATCCTCAGCGGAAGCTCCTCCGGCGGTGAAACGCGCATCGTGAACGGGATCAACCAGGCGTTCACGCAGTCTCCGTACCTTTCGGGCAACTAGGGGATGATGACGATGAAGACGATCAAGCGACTCATCCCGGCCCTGGCGGTGGCTGCGGCCCTGGCCGCCCCGGCGCAGCAGGCTGAGGCCCAGGACTACTTCTGGGGCGTGAGCTATCTCACGGGCCTGCCCACCGGCGACACCTCGGACTACATCGACAGCTTCTCCTGGCGGGGGATGGGAATCGACTTCCGGAAGCTGGTGAGCGGAAACTACTCGTGGGGCATCAGCGCGGCGTGGCAGGTCTACCACGACCGGGAGTACACCACGGAAACCGGAACCATCTCCATCGGGGAAGACCCCGAAGATTCGGTTGAAGTCCCGGGTGCCATCAGCGGCACCCAGCTGCGCTACCTCAACTCGTTCCCCTTCCTCGCGACGGCCTTCTACACCTTCGGCCAGCGGGCCGATCCGGTGCGGTTCTACCTCGGAGGAGGCCTGGGCGGCGCGTACACGGAGCATCGTACCGAGCTCGGTACGATCGCCCTGGAGTCCACGAACTGGCACTTCGCCGTGGCACCCGAGGTCGGCCTCACCTATGAGCTCAGCATGGAGGCCGAGCTCTACCTGAAGGCCCAGTACAACTACATGAGCGAGTCCGGCGGAGTCGGGGCTCAGTACTTCACCTTCGGGATCGGCGTTGCCGCCATCGCCTTCTAGGGGAACCTCATGACCGAGCGTTCAGTACGCAGGACCCTGATGGCGGGGGCCGTCCTGGCGGCGGCACTGGCCACCGTCCCGCAGTCCGCCGCGGCCCAGTTTCACACCGTGGAGCTGACGCCCACCTTCGGATACCTCTTCGGGGGGAAGGTCGGCGGGAGCAGTGGAGAGTACCAGATCGAGAGTGACATCAGCTACGGGGGTGTCCTCTCCTTCCGGGTGCGATCCGGTGGCTGGGTGGACCTCACCTACATCCGCCAGGACTCGGAGGCGTACCTCCAGGAGTTCGGGAACCCGGCCCGGGACAAGCTGTTCGACCTCGGGACCAACTACTTCTTCATCGGCGGTCGCCAGGAGGCCCCCCGTCAGGGGCCCGCCATCCCGTTCTTCAACTTCAACCTGGGCACGACCAACCTCTCGCCGAAGGACACCAGCGAATATCAGTCGATCTGGAAGTTCGCGTTCATGGCGGGGGTCGGAGCCAAGTGGGCTCTGGGTAACCGCGTCATGCTGAACACCCAGATCCGTGCCATCGGCACGACGCTGTGGGGCGGCACCGGCTTCTGGTGCGGGTTCGGCGGGTGCTCCATCGGAGTGTCCGGAAACGCGATGTGGCAGGGCGAGATCCTGGCCGGACTGGTGATCCCGTTGGGCCGATAGTCTCACGGACGACGCGGCCACTCTCGAGTGAGAAGCCCTCGGCGGCGTCCGGCGGCGAGGTGAACAGGGGCGACGACCTTCCGGGTCGTCGCCCCTAGTTCTTTTCCAGACCGCGGGGCAGCCCACCCCACCGGCTGCGGTCCATGTCCGCGTCCTCGAACCCCCGGAGCAGCCCCAGGATGTCGGCGTAGAACCGGAAATAGACCGCCTGTTCCGTCCCGGTCACGGGGTAGGTGAACTCGATCCGGGTCACCCGCGGGGAACCGCCGGGGAATGCCAGGCGCAACCCCGCCCCTACCGATGCCTTCAGGCTGGTGTCGACCCCGTAGGGTACGTCGCCGGCCCGCATGGTCCCCGCGTCCGCGAAGAACACGAGGCCCACGTCACCCCAGGGTGCGTCCGGCCAGTCCAGGTTGATGCGGTCCTCCACCGTGAAGAGGAACCGCTGCGTGCCGGGGAAGGCATCCCGGGAGTATCCCCGGACCCCGTCCCGGCCTCCGAAGCGGAGCTGAAACGGTCGGTCGGGCCGGTTCATGGCCGACACGGAGAACCGCCCGAAGAGCGTGTGGCGGGAGGAAGGCTGGAAGTAGACGTACAGGTCGGACTCGGCCTGCACGTCCCTCCACCGGCTGCCCTCCTTCCGGGCCGCCTCGTAGCGGGCCTCCGTCATGGTCCGCATCCCCCCCACCCATCGATCGGTCGCGAAGCCGTACTCCACCAGCCCTCGGGAGAACCAGTCCTGCCGGGGATGCGGCCCGACCCCTCCGAAGGCCCGCCCGAGGGTGAGGCGGACGTCCCAACCGGTCTGGACGTCCTGGACCGCGGTGACGGCGTCGAGACCGACCCTCTGTACGAACCGGACGGTCCGGAAGCCAAACTCGACGTTCGCGCGGAGGGAGCTGAGCGGGATGGACTGATCGGCTACGATCCGCACGTCCTCGGGGTCCGCCGGTCCCGGGTCGTCGAAGTCCGCGTCGTACACCCGGGACAGCCCTTCGGCGCCGCCCGGAAACTCCCACTGCTCATAGGTGATCCCTCCACCCAGGGCCCAGAAGCGCCCCGGGCGCCCCACCCGGTAGGCTCCGGCGACATCGGCCTCCAGGAGGTCGAACTCCTGAACCAGGTGCGAATACTCCACCTGGTCACTGGTGGAATAAGCGAACACGTCGTTCCGGACGTGAACCCTCTCCCGGCTCGCCCATCGATCCTGCTCCGATCGGAACGGCCTCCGGACGAACTGGTCGAAGTAGTACCCTGAGCGCGTGCTTCCGCCCCGGATCGAGCCGTCGAGATTCGTGGTCAGGATCCTCGGGGCCACGACCTCGAGACCGTACTCGAGCGACTCCCGGTCCTCGGATCGGATGAACCCGAGGGTCCAGCCCGATCCCAGGAAGTTCACCTCGGACACGCCCAGGCCCTCTACCGTGAATCCCTCATCCACCGAGATCCCCAGGCTCACCTTGAGGGACCAGTCGTCACGGGTGATGATCGCGATCTCTACACCATCCGGACCCCGCGTCACCTCCGCTTCTGCGCTCGCCAGGTAGATCTGATTTCGGAGGACCCGGAGCGACTCGTTCAGCAGGAACTCGTCGTAGCAGTCGCCCTCCTTCACGAGGAGATCGGCCTGCACGACCTGAGGGCGGGTGGTGACGTGGATCTTGTCTCCGATGGCGTAGACCCGCTCCATGACCCCCCTGGGGTCCGGTGCCTGGTCCCCGGGCAGGCGGTCGGGGGCCCCGCCCTCCTCGAAGATGCCCAGAGTGTGGACGCGAATCGCCGAGATTCGACCCTCGGGGCACGTCGCCGCGGCGCCTTCGATCTCGGGCGCGGGGTCCTGGGCGCGTCCCGCCGAGGGGGTGGCCACGGACCCCGCGGCGGAGAGGAGGGTAACGAGGAGAACCGCTCGACCGTACTCCCCGGTATGCCGGGACGCCGGCCGAACCCAAGCGCCGTTGAGACCCCTGCGGGGACCGACTAGCTTGAGAGCGTTAGCGGGGCTCAAGGATGACCCTCGCGAAAGTCCAGAACATTCGACCCATCGGGTCAAACTAACCTACCCCTCATGGGAGAGCATGATGCGGCTTCGCAATACCGTGATGGCCCTGTTCCTGGTCTTCACCCTCAACGCCTGTGGCGGGTTGAGCGTGACCACGGACTTCGATCCGGGGACGGATTTCTCGACGTTCCAGACCTGGAACCTGATGGAGCTGCCGGACAACCCGGATCTCGACCAGATCACCGAGGGGCGGCTCAACTCCTCCATCGAGCGGACCATGGGTTCGAAAGGGATGACCATGGCCCGCGGTGAGCCCGACGTGTGGCTCGGGTGGCAGCTGATCTTCGACGAGGAGATCAGCTACAACACCGTGAACTCGTACTACGGCGGCGGCTGGGGCTACGGTGGATGGTACGGCCCGGGGTACGGCGGCATGGGAATGGGAACCTCCCGGACCTACGAGAGCCGGGTCACGGTCGGTACCCTGATCATCGACATCTTCGACTCCGAGACGAAGGCCCTGGTCTGGCGGGGCGTGGGCGAGGGCAAGGTCCACGAGGTCTCCGATCCGAACGAGCGGCAGCGCCGCATCGACCAGACCATCGACAAGATCATGGAGAGCTTCCCGCCGTCGACCAACTAGACGGGACCTCTCCCGAAGCGAAGCGGCCCGGAGCGCACAGAGCGCTCCGGGCCGTTTGGCGTTCAGGCGACAGCCCCGGTCTCGGCCGGGCTCGGAGCCGAGGGCCTAGTCCCCGCTGGGCGCCGGGGTCGGCTCTGCCATGGCTCCACCCGCATCCTCCCCGGTGGCTCGGCCCTCGGTCAGGGTCGAGATCACCGCATAGAGCAGCGGGATGTAGAACACTCCCAGCAGAGTGGCCAGACCCATTCCGCCGAACACCGCAATCCCCAGCGACACCCGGCTCGCCGCGCCGGCGCCACTCGCGAACACCAGGGGCATGACCCCGAGGATGAACGAGAACGCCGTCATGAGTACCGGGCGGAAGCGCAGACGCGCCGCCTCGCTCGCCGCCTCCAGGATCGGCTTGCCGGCGGTCTCTCTCTGCTCCTTCGCAAACTCCACGATGACGATGGCAGTTTTCGCCGAGAGCCCGATGAGGAGGACCAGCCCGATCTGGGTGTAGATGTTGTTGTCCAGCCCTACGATCCAGGTCAGGCCCATGGCCCCGAGCATGGCGAGCGGGACGTTCAGCATCACCGCCACGGGCAGCGCCCAGCTCTCGTACTGGGCCGCCAGGAACAGGAAGCCGAAAATGAAGGCCAGCCCGAAGATCAGGGGAGCCAGGTTCCCCGCCGCCTTCTCCTGCTGGGTCACGCCGGACCATTCGAAGCCCATCTGCGGCGGCAGGATCTGGGCTGCCGTCGCTTCGATGGCGTCGTTGGCCTCACCCGAACTCATGCCGGGGGCCGCCTCCCCGGTGATCCGCACCGAGGGGAACAGGTTGAACCGGCTGACGGCCTGCGGCCCCACCGTGTCCCGAACCTCCGTCAGCGTCGCGATGGGGATCATCGCTCCCGAGTTGCTCCGCACTTCCAGCCGACCGATGTCGTCCCGTACCCGCCGGAATCGCTGGTCCGCCTGAGCCATTACCCGCCAGGTCCGACCGAACAGGTTGAAGTCGTTGACGTAGGCCGACCCCAGGTTGGCCTGCAGGGTGTTGAACACGGACTGGAGAGGAATGTCCAGCGTCTTCACCTTCTCCCGGTCCACGTCCACGAAGATCTGGGGGACGTTGCCCTCGAAGTCCTGGTTGAGGCGGTTGAGGGTGGGGTTCTGAGAACCGGTCGCCACCATGTCCGTGGCCACCTCACCCATCTGGACCAGACCGATTCCGCCGCGGTCCTGGATCTCCATCTGGAACCCGCCGGCCGCTCCCAGACCCTGGATCGTGGGCGGCGGGAACCCGAAGACGATGGCCTCCTTGAGCTCGTTGAACCGTGGTGTCATGGCGGCCAGATAGTCGCCGAGGCCGAATTCTCGGTCACTCCATTCGTCGAAGGTGACGAACACGAAGCCGTAGTTCGGCCCCTGGACGGCGTTGAGCAGTGAATAGCCACCCACTACCGCGATGTTTCGGATGTTCGGGAGCTCCTGGAGGATCTCCGTGACCTCATCCATCACCGACTGTGTCCGCTCCAGCGCCGCACCGGATGGAAGCTGGGCATTCACCATGACGTAGCCCTGGTCCTCGGTGGGCACGAACCCGCCGGGCACCGAGACGAAGCCGAGGAGCATGGCCCCCAGGAATCCGGCGAAGACGATCATCATGAGCGCCATCTTCCGGAGGGAAGCGTTCACCAGGCCGACGTACTTCCCGGTGACCACGTCGAACCACTTGTTGAACGCCGTGAAGAACCGGCCCTGCTTCTCCTTCGACGGCCGGAGCAGGAGCCCGCAGAGTGCGGGCGAGAGCGTCAGCGCGTTGATCGAGCTGATGATCGTCGCGATGGAGATGGTCATGGCGAACTGTTTGTACAGCCGCCCCGTTAGTCCGGGCATGACCGTGGTCGGGATGAAGACGGCCAGCAGCACCAGGGTGGTGGCCACCACGGGGCCCGCGATCTCGTCCATGGCCTTTCCGGTGGCCTCCTTCGACCCGAGGCCCTCGTCGTCCATGATCCGTTTGGTGTTCTCCGTCACCAGGATCGCGTCGTCCACCACAATTCCGATGGCCAGCACCAGTCCGAACAGGGTGAGGTTGTTGATGGACAGCCCCAGGGCCAGCATCGCGCCGAACGTTCCGATCAGGGACACGGGGATCGCGACGGAGGGGATGATGGTCGTCCGGACGTCCTGCAGGAAGATGAAGACGGTCAGAATCACCAGCGCGATGGCCTGGACCAGCGTCACGATCACTTCGTTGATCGACGCCGAGATGTACTCGGTGGAGTCGAACGGAACGTTCCAGGCGAGTCCCTCGGGGAAGTTGCCCTCCAGCTCCTCCATGGCCGCCAGAACACCCTCCTTCACGGAGAGGGCGTTCGCTCCCGGGATCTGGTAGATCCCCAGCAGCGATGCCGGCTGCCCATCCTGCTCGGCGTACCAGGTGTAGGACTGGGCGCCGAGTTCGACCCGGGCCACGTCCCGGACTCGCACCAGCTCCCCACCCTCGCCCCGGCGGACGATGATGTTCTCGAACTCGGAGACCTCTGAAAGCCGGCCCAGCGTGGAGATGGTGAACTGGAACGCCTGGCCCTCGTCGATGGGCGGCTCACCGATGGCCCCCGCCGCGACCTGGACGTTCTGCTCCTGGAGAGCGCGGATCACGTCGTCCGAGGTGAGCTGGCGGGAGCGCAGAAGCGCCGGATCCAGCCAGATCCGCATCCCGAAGTCCTTGGCTCCGAAGATCAGGACCTCACCCACTCCGTTCACTCGGCCCAGCACGTCCTTGAGCTGCGTCGTGGCGTAGTTGGAGAGGTAGATGTCGTCGAACCGGCCGTCGGGCGAAGACAGGGCCACGATCATGACGATGTTCGTGGACTTCTTCTTCACCGTGATGCCCTGCCGCTTCACCTCCTCCGGCAGAAGCGGTTCGGCGATGGAGACCCGGTTCTGGGTCAGGACCGTGGCCATGTCGACATCGGTGCCGACCTCGAACGTCACGGTCAGATCATAGGTGCCGGCGGCGGAGCTGATGGACGACATGTACAGCATGTCCTCCACCCCGTTCACCTCCTGCTCGATGGGGCTGGCCACCGTCTGCTCCAGCACCGTCGCGCTGGCGCCCGGATAGGTGGTGGACACGCTCACCGTCGGCGGCGTGATGTCCGGCATGCTCTCGATGGGCAGCACCAGGATCGAGATGGACCCCGCGATCACGATGACGATGGAGATGACCATCGCCATGATCGGCCGGTTGATGAAGACCCGCGAAAAGCCTCCCATCGATCAATCCTCGGTCGTGGGAGTGACGGGCATGCCGGGTCGCGCTCGGAGCAGGCCGTTGGTGATGATGTTCTCCGATCCGTCGAGCCCCTGCGAGATGAGGATCAGGCCGTCGTCCTGGACGTCGCCCAGGGTGACGTAGCGGCGCTCCACGATGTTGTCGCCCCCGACCACGTAGACGTAGGAGCCACCCAGGTCCCGGCCCACGGCGGACTCGGGGACGAGGACCGCGTTCTCCTCGATCCCTCCGTAGACCCGGATGCGGACGAACAGACCGGGGAACAATCCGAACCCCGAGTTGTCAAGGGAGGCCCTCATCTCGATGGTCCCGGTGGCCGGGTCTACCGTGTTGTTGATGAAATCCAGGTAGCCCTGGTGAGGGAAGCCATCATCGGCGGCCGTCGCCACGGAGACCTTCCCCACGAAGTCCTCGTCGTCTCCGATCTCGCTGAGATCCGGCCGTTCCCTCCGGTATACCTCGCGGTCCTCGTCGACGATGATGTTGTCCCCGAGCTGGGTCAGAAAAGCCAGAACTACGCGTTCCGGGGCGTCAAAGAAGACGTAGATGGGATCGATGCGGTTCACGCTGGTGAGAAGCGTGGCTTCGCCGTTCCCCACCAGGTTCCCCATGTCGACGAGGTTCCGGCCGATGGCCCCGGGAATGGGGGTCGTGACCCGGGTGTAGTCGACGTCGAGTTCGGCGCGGATCAGGCGGGCCTCGGCGGACGATACCGCCGCGACGGCCTGGTCGCGGAGAGCCCGGGCCCGGTCGACGTCGGCCTCACTCACCGCATTGGTCTGGATGGCCTGATCCAGCCTCCGCAGGTCGGACGCGGCACGATCCGCCTCGGCCACGGCCGCGGCCACCGCCGCCACGGCCTCGTCCC
>JBDHIJ010000070.1:0-12962 GCA_039587435.1 Gemmatimonadota bacterium | reverse complement strand
TGCCCGTCAGCTCCAGGATCTCGTGGGCCCGCGTGCGGCCGATGCCGTAGATGTAGGTAAGGGCGATCTCGATCCGCTTGTTCCGCGGAAGATCGACTCCAGAAATCCGTGCCATGTGCGTTCTATCCGATCCGTATAATCCGGGACGAACCCGCCTCAGCCCTGCCGCTGCTTGTGGCGAGGGTTCCGCTTGCAGATGATCCGGATCACACCGCGGCGCTTGATCACCTTGCAGTGCTCACAGATCGGCTTGACGCTGCTTCGAACCTTCATTGAACCTTTCCCGTCCGTTCGTTGCAGAGCTTTGTAGTATAACGGCAGTACCAACCGCCTTCAACCCGCTCCGACTTCGTTTCTGGGCCCCGTTACGCGGGCCGTTTTCGCGGTCCCCACGGGGCCGCAAAACCACCTCTCCCGACTCAGGCCGGGCTCGTTACTTCGCTGGGCGCCGCCGTCAGAATGCGCGGGCCCTCCTCCGTCACCGCCACCGTGTGCTCGAAGTGGGCCGTCATGGTCCGGTCGGCCGAAATCACCGTCCAGCGATCCGCCAGCGTGCGGATCTGCCATGTGCCGGCGGCCAGCATCGGCTCGATGGCCAGCACGGCCCCCACCTCCAGCAGCTCTCCGCTGCCGGGCTTTCCGTAGTTCGGGACCTGGGGATCCTCGTGGACCGACCGGCCGATGCCGTGACCCACCAGGTCCCGGATGATCCCGAACCCCGTACCCTTCACCCGGGCCTCCACCGCGGCGCCGATGTCGCCCACGTGGTTCCCCGGAACGGCCGCCTCAACGGCCGCGTCCAGCGCGTCCTCCGTCACCCTCAGGAGCCGCGCGGTGTCGCCGTCCACCTTCCCGACCGGGAAGGTCCACGCCGAGTCTCCGCACCAGCCATTCAGCTTCACGCCCACGTCCAGGGTGACGATGTCGCCCTTCTTCAGCTGCCGATCCGGCCGCGGAATCCCGTGAACGACCTCCTCGTTCACCGAGATGCACACCGCCCCGGGGAATCCGTAGAGCCCCTGGAACGCGGGCACCGCACCGTCGAAGGACCGGATGAAGTCCTCCGCGAAGCGGTCCAGCTGCCCGGTGCTGACGCCGGCATCGACCTGGCCGGGCACCTCGCGGAACAGGGCGCCGATGATGGCGCCCGCCCGGGCCATGGCCTCGATCTCTTCCGGCGACTTGAGGTGGATCACGCGAAGGCGCTCCTCAACTCGTCCTGGATGACGCCCACCTCCCGGTCGCCATCCACCCGGAGCATCTCCGCCCCGGTGTTCTCGTAGAAGCGGATCAGGGGCTCGGTGAGCTCCCGATACACCTCGAGCCGGCGAGCCACCGTGCCCTCGGCGTCATCGACCCTGTGGACGAGGTCCGTCCCGGGATCGCGGTCGCACTTCCCCTCCACCTGCGGGGGGTTGAAGAACACGTTGTACACCGTGCCGCAGTCGGGGCAGCTGCGCCGCCCGCTGATGCGCTTCACCAGGACCTCCGCCGGGGCGGTCAGCAGCACCACCCGGTCCACGTGCCGCCCGATCTCGGGCAGCATCGCGGAAAGTCCCTCGGCCTGAGCCTCGGTCCGCGGGAAGCCGTCGAACATGACTCCCTGGTCGGCGGGCATGCCGCCCACGTGCTCACGGACCATTCCGAGGATCACCTCGTCGGGCACCAGCTCGCCCTTGTCCATGAACGCCTGGGCCTGCTTCCCCAGGTCGGTCCCCTCGCGCCGAGCCGCCCGAAGGAGGTCCCCGGTGGAGACGTGCGCCCATCCGAGGGTCCGGGACAGCTCGACCGCCTGCGTCCCCTTCCCGACTCCGGGAGGACCAAGAAAGATCACGACCATCGCAAATACCCGCCTTCCGACTCGTCGCTCTCAGGCTCCGACACGAAAGCGCGACCCCGAGAGTCCTGGACTCCGGGGCCGCGCCTCGAGTCGATGCCTACATGTACCGCGTCCGGCCGCGCATCTTCACGCGACCCTTCTTCATGAATCCGTCGTAGTGACGCAGCATGAGGTGCTGCTGGGCCTGCTGGACCGTGTCCAGCCCCACACCCACCACGATCAGGAGGCTCGTACCACCGAAGAAGAAGGTCTGGATGCCGAAGATGTCGAAGATCCAGAACGGCACGAGGGCGATGGCCGCCAGATAGAACGATCCGGGAAGCGTGACGCGGGTCAGGACCCGGTCGATATACTCCGCCGTCCGGCTTCCGGGCTTCACGCCCGGCACGAACGCACCCTGCTTCTTCAGGTTCTCCGCCAGGTCGATCGGGTTGAAGATGATCGCCGTGTAGAAGTACGTGAAGAAGATCACCAGGACGCCGTAGGTGATGTAGTAGGCCCAGTTCCCCGGCTGGAAGATCGTGGCGATCTCCTGCAGGAGGGGCGAGCTGCTGAAGGCAGCCGCGGTCCCCGGAACCACGATGAAGGACTGGGCGAAGATGATGGGCATCACGCCGGCCGAGTTCAGTCGGATCGGAATGAAGCTCTTCTGGCCCTCCTGGATCCGGCCTCGGCCCACGACTTTTCGTGGAATCTGAACCGGGATCCTCCGGGCCGCCATGGTCATCGCCACCACGCCGGCGGTCACGCCGACCAGCACGACCAGCAGCGCCACGCCGTCCACGACGCCCAGCTCACCCAGCGAGAACGACTCCCAGGTCCGCAGCGTGGCGGCCGGGAATCCCTGGATGATGCTGAAGAAGATCAGCAGCGACATCCCGTTTCCGATTCCGTGCTCGGTGATCTGCTCACCCAGCCACATCACGAACATGGCGCCGACCGTCAGGGCCAGGACCGTCGTGAAGACGAAACCGAAACCGGGGGTCCGCACGGCACCCGGGATGCTCTGGAGGAACACCGAGTACCCGTAGGCCTGGATGGCCGCCAGTCCGATGGTGGTATAGCGGGTCCACTGCGTGAGCTTCTTTCGCCCGTCTTCCCCTTCCTTCTGGAGCTTCTCCACCGTGGGGAACACGGCGGCCAGCAGCTGGAACATGATGCTGGCCGAGATATAGGGCATGATGCCCAGCGAGAAGATGGTGGCCCGACTCAGCCCTCCGCCCACGAACATGTCGTAGATCCCCAGGAACGTGTCCTGGAGAGCTCCGAACTGCTCCATGAGGGTGCCCTGATCCAGCCCCGGAACGGTGATGTGCGCACCGATGCGGTAGATCAGGAGCATCAGGAGGGTGAAGAGGATCCGGTCCTTGAGCTCCGGGACCCGGAACAGATTTGCAACTGGGTTCGACATCCCCTGACCCGCCTTACGCCTTGTCGTCGGTGTCGGCCACGTCGTCAGCCACGTCCTCGGCTGCGTCGTCGCTCTCGGTCACGTCCTCCGCGGCGGCCTCGACGGCCTCCTCGGCGGCAGCTTCGGCCACGGGCTCGGCAGCAGCCTCAGCCTCGGGCGCGGAGTCGGCCTCGGGGGCAGCCTCCACGGCAGCCTCGGTGTCGGCCTCCAGATCCGCCACGAGCGTCACGGAGCCACCGGCGGCCTCGATCTTCGACCGGGCGGAGCCGCTGAACCTGTGCGCCGTGATCTGGAAGGCCTTCTCCACCTCACCCATGCCCAGGATCTTCACGGGCTTGCGGAGGGTGGCGATCAGGCCGGCAGCCTTGAGCACCTCGGGGTTGATCTCGCCGGCTTCCACGCGATCCAGGTCCCGGACGTTCACCACCTGGTACTCGATCCGGAACTTGTTGTGGAAACCGCGCTTGGGGATCCGGCGCTGGAGAGGCATCTGGCCTCCCTCGAACCCGGCGGAGACCTTCCCGCCGCTGCGGGAGTTCTGACCCTTCTGTCCGCGGCCGGCGGTCTTCCCGTTTCCGGAAGCCGGGCCACGGCCCTTGCGCTTGGCGTCCCGGTGGGAGCCGGGAACGGGGCTGAGGTTATGCAGTTCAGCCATGGTGTTCTTTCCTCACGTGTGCGCTGGATCGCGGCCGGTTCGTCCGGTCTGTACTGCGTCCAGCGGTGGTCCTATGCGCCGGCGCCGCGGTCTCTCCTGCTCCCGCAGCGCCGACTCGGTCCGCGCGGTTCTACACGCCGCGCAACGTGTCAGGTCCTCTTCCCGGCCCGGCGGCAGCTCCGCCGGAGTCGGGGGCGTGGACCCCGTTCGTCAGCCGTCGATCTCCTCCACGGTGACCATGTGGCGCACGGCGTTGACCATGCCCCGGATGGTAGGGTGGTCGTCGTGAACGACGGACTGCTGATTCCGCTTGATTCCCAGGGCCTCGATGGTCCGGCGGTGCTTCTGCTGCCGGCCGCTGACGCTGCGAACCTGGGTGATCTTCAGCTTCTTGGCTGCCTTCTTAGCCACGATATCCTCCCAGGGCCTCCACGGTGATCCCGCGCTCCATGGCGACCTGCTCCACGGTGACGAGATTCTCCAGACCGTTCATGGTGGCCCGAACCACGTTGACGGGGTTGTTGGTGCCCAGGCTCTTGGTCAGGACGTCGGTCACACCGGCGGCCTCGAGCACCGCGCGCACCGGACCACCGGCGATCACACCGGTACCGGGAGCGGCGGGACGAAGCAGCACGCGACCGGCGCCCCACTCACCCGTGATGTCATGGGGGAGCGTTCCGTTCACCAGCGGCACCTTCACCATGTTCCGGCGCGCCCGCTCCAGGCCCTTCCGGATGGCCTCGGCCACCTCGTTGGCCTTGCCGAGCGCGATGCCCACCTGGCCCTTCTGATCACCCACGGCGACCAGCGCGGTGAACGCGAAGCGACGTCCGCCCTTCACCACCTTCGCCACCCGGTTGATGTAGATGACGTTCTCGGTGAGATCGGACTCGCGCTCGCGACTGCGCGGCTTTCTCTTGTCGTCCCTGGCCATCAGAACTCCAGACCTCCCTCACGGGCGCCATCGGCGAACGCCTGCACCCGACCGTGATACTTGAATCCGCCCCGATCGAACACGACGGCGGTGATTCCCTTGTCCTTGGCGGCGGCGGCCACCTGCTTGCCCAGCTCGGCGGCCTGCTCCACCCGGCGGTTCGAACCCTCGGCCTTGAAGTCCTTCATGGCCAGGGTGGACGCACCCAGCAGGGTCACGCCCGCCACGTCGTCCACCAGCTGAACCTCGAGGTTCTTGATGGACCGGAAGACCACCATGCGCGGCCGCTCGGCGGTGCCGGAAAGCCGCTTCCGGATCCGCTGATGGCGGCGCCGGCGCTGCAGGGTCCGGCTCTTCTTGAGCTTCGACTGCTTGATCATCGTTCTATCCTCAGAGCCTGAACTAGGCGCCGGCCGTCTTTCCGGCCTTCCGACGGACATGCTCGCCCGCGTAACGCACACCCTTGCCCTTGTAGGGCTCCGGCGGCCGGAAGGCGCGGATCTCAGCCGCGACCTGACCCACCTTCTGCTTGTCGGCCCCAGCCACCACGACTTCGGTGGGCTGCGGGCAGGAAATGGTGATTCCCTCGGGAGCCGGGTACTCGATGGGGTGGCTGAACCCGAGGCTCAGCTTGATCCCCTTGCCCTGCGGCTCGGCGCGGTAACCGACGCCCTGGATCTCGAGCTTCTTCTCGAATCCGTCGCTGACGCCCACCACCATGTTGTTGATCAGGGACCGGGTGAGTCCGTGCAGCGCCCGATGCTCCTTCTGATCGGACGGCCGGGTCACGACGATCTCCCCGTCCTTCACCTCGACGTTGGAGTCGGGGTGGATATCCATTTCGAGCGTGCCCTTGGAGCCCTTCACCGTCAGGTGGCGGCCGTCCAGCTTGACCTCCACCCCGCTGGGGATGGGCACGGGCATCTTTCCAATTCTCGACATCGTTCTCTACGCGTCCGTGTTCGTGAGCCGCTGGGTTACCAGACGACGGCCATGAGCTCACCACCGACACCGGCCTCGCGGGCCTGGGCATCGGAGACGACACCCTTGTTGGTGGAGAGGATGGCCATCCCCAGGCCGTTCCGGACCCGCGGGATGTCGTCTACACCCACGTACTCCCGGCGGCCGGGGCGGGAAACCCGCTCCAGGTGCCGGATAACGGGGCGACCCTCGTGGTACTTCAGGTACACCCGGAGAAGCCCGTGGGCACCGTCCTGGAGGACCTTGTAGTCGAAGACGAACGCGTTGTCCTTCAGGATCTGCGCGACCTCGACCTTCAGCTTGCTGACCGGCATGTCCGCCCACCGGTGACCGGCCATGCCGGCGTTCCGGATGCGCGTGAGCATATCGGCGATAGGATCCGTCATCATGATCGTATAGTCCTCTTACCAGCTCGACTTCCGCACGCCGGGAATCTCCCCGCGGAGCGACTTCTCCCGGAAGCAGATCCGGCACAGGCCGAACTTCCGGATGTACGCCCGCGGGCGTCCACACCGCTGGCAGCGGTTCTTGGTCCGCGTGCTGAACTTCGGCTTGCGCTTACCCCGCTCAATGAGCGCCTTGCGAGCCATTCAAATACTCCCGAATCGATTGACTGTGTGTCCGTTCACCCGCGTCAGGCGCCGATCTGAGTCGGAACCTGGCCGCGGAACGGGAACCCGAGCTCGCGAAGCAGAGCGAGTCCCTCGTCGTCCTTGCTCGTGGTCGTAACCACGGTGATATCCATCCCGTGCACCTGCCCCACCTTGTCGTAGTCGATCTCGGGGAAGATGATCTGCTCCCGCACGCCCATGGTGTAGTTGCCACGGCCGTCGAAGGACCGGGTGTTGAGGCCCCGGAAGTCCCGAACCCGCGGAATCGCCGCGGTGATGAGGCGATCGAGGAACTCCCACATCCGATCCTGGCGGAGCGTCACGGACGCGCCCACCGGCATTCCCTCACGGAGGGAGAAGTTGGAGATGGACTTCCGGGCGCGGGTCACGACGGGCTTCTGGCCGGAGATGGTCTCCAGCTCGTCCACCACCTTGTCCAGGCCCTTGGCGTCCTTCGACGCATCGCCCATTCCAACGTTGATCACGACCTTCACGAGGCCGGGAATCTGGTGCGGGTTGTCGAACTCGAACTGCTCCTGCAGTCGGGTCCGCACCTGCTCCTTGTAGTGCTTCTTAAGTCTCGGTTCCATCACACATTTATCCGTGAACGGCAGCCGCGGTCACTTAGGGCTTGGGAATCGGGTTCCCGCTCTTGACCGCGATCCGCTCCTTGGTTCCGTCCGCTTCAAGGCGCATCCGCACCCGGCTGGCCTCGCCAGAAGCCGGGTCGACGAGCATGACATTGGACATGTGAATGGGGGCCTCGAAGGTGACGATCCCCCCATCGGGGTTGGCCTGGGTCGGACGCATGTGGCGCTTGCGCATGTTCACGCCCTCCACCACCACGCGGCCCTCGGCCCGCAGCACCTCGGTGACCGTTCCCTCCTGGTCCCGGAAGTTGCCGCGAATCACTCGCACCCGGTCGCCCTTCACGATGGTCGTGCGGGCCGGTGCATGCTTTTTCAGGTTCTCATTCGTCCGGGCCATCAGAGCACCTCCGGAGCCAGAGACACGATCTTCATGTACTTCTTCTCGCGGAGCTCACGACCCACGGGCCCGAAGATACGGGTGCCCCGGGGCTCGCCCTGCGGGTTGATGAGCACGGCGGCATTGTCATCGAAGCGGATGTAGGAGCCGTCCTTTCGACGAACTTCCTTGGCGGTCCGGACCACGACGGCCCGCACCACGTCACCCTTCTTAACGCCCGCGTTCGGGATCGCGTCCTTGACCGTGGCCACGATGACGTCGCCTACGGAGGCGTACCGCCGACGGGACCCGCCCAGGACCCGGATGCACAGGGCCTTCTTGGCGCCGGTGTTATCCGCGATCTGGAGAACCGATTCCTGCTGAATCATCGTCCGATCCTCTTAAGCCGGGCGCTCGATGAGCTCGATAACGCGCCAGCGCTTCGTCTTCGAAAGGGGACGGGTCTCCATGATGCGGACCACGTCACCCACCTGGTACTCGTTGTTCTCGTCGTGCGCGTGGTACTTCTTCGAGCGGGTCACCTGCTTCCCGTAGAGGGGATGCGGGAACCGGCGCTCAACGCGCACCGTCACGGTCTTGTCGGGAGCGGCGCTCACCACGACACCCTGCCGGGTCTTCCGGCTGCTGCGGGTCTCGGCCGCCGTATCCTGCGTCTCAGCCATCGTCAGCTACCCTGCTGAGCGAGCTCGCGCTCGCGAAGGATCGTCTTCATGCGGGCGATGTCCCGGCGATTCGCCTGGATCAGCCGCGGGTTCTCCAGTTCCTGGGTGGCGCCACGGAACTCGAGACGGAAATTCTCCATCTTCAGCTCCGAGATCCGCTCCTGGATCTGGTCGTCGTTCATGTCGCGAATGTCTTCGGTCTTCATTCCGTCAGCTCCCGATCTGCCGCTCGCGCACGACGAACTTGCACTTCACAGGCAGCTTGGCCGCGGCGAGCTGCATGGCGCGCTTGGCCACGTCCTCCTCCACGCCCTCCATCTCGAACATCATCCGGCCGGGCTTCACGACGGCCACCCACTGCTCCGGGTTACCCTTACCCTTACCCATGCGGGTTTCGGCGGGCTTCTTGGTCAGGGGCTTATCGGGGAAGATCCGGATCCAGACCTTTCCGCCACGCTTGATGTGACGCGTCATGGCCACACGAGCGGACTCGATCTGTCGGTTGGTGATCCAGCCACACTCGGTGGTCTGGAGCCCGTAGTCCCCGAAGGAAACCTTGTTACCGCGGCGGGCCTGACCCCGCATACGGCCCTTATGGACCTTGCGGTGCTTTACTCGCTTCGGTGCAAGCATCGTTCAGTCCTCTCTACTTCTTCGCGGCGCCGCCGGCGGAGTAGGTGCGTCCCGCACGCTCCTCCACGACCTCGCCGTTGAAAATCCAGCACTTGATCCCCACCACCCCGTAGGTGGTGTGGGCCTCGACATTGGCGTAGTCGATGTCGGCCCGGAGGGTGTGGAGCGGCACACGGCCCTCCTGGTACCCCTCGGTCCGGGCGATCTCGGCGCCACCCAGCCGACCGGCGCACTGGATCTTGATTCCCTCTGCACCGGAGCGCATGGCGGCCTGGACGGCACGCTTCATGGCGCGGCGGAAGGAGATCCGCTGCCGGATCTGGTGAGCCACGTTGTCGGCGACCAGGCGGGCATCGATCTCGGGCCGCTTGATCTCCTCGACGTTCACGGAGACTTCGGAGTTGGTCACCACGGACAGCTCGTCGCGGAGCTTGTCGACCTCGGCGCCCTTCTTACCGATGACGACTCCGGGGCGGGCCGTGTGCAGGGTGACCACAACCTTCGAGGGCTTCCGCTCGATCTCGATCTTGGAGATGGCGGCGTGTCCGAGGCGCCGGAAGAGGTACTTCCGCAGCGTCTCGTCCTCGTGCAGGAGGCGCGGGAAGTCCTTGCTCTCGGCATACCACCGGGACTTCCAGTCCTTAACGACCCCGAGCCGGAACCCGTACGGGTGCGTCTTCTGTCCCATCCGTCCGTTACTCCTTGATATCCACAACCACGGTCACGTGGCTGGTGCGCTTCCGAATCGGAGTGGCCCGACCCATGGCTGCCGCTCTCCAGCGACGCATGGTGGGACCCTCGTCCACATAGATCTCAGAGATGTAGAGATCGTCCACATCCAGCATCTCGCCGTTCTCATCCGCCTTGTACTGGGCGTTGGCGACCGCGGAGCGGAGGGTCTTCCCCACCGGCTCGGCGGCGGCCTTCTTCGAGAACTCGAGGATGGCGTAAGCTTCGTTGACCGGGAGCCCACGGATCTGATCCACCACCAGGCGGACCTTCCGTGCGCTCATCCGGAGCTGCTTCGCAATGGCCTTGGCTTGCATGATTGCTCTCCGCTACCCCTCTACCGGGCCCGCTTGTCGGCGAGCTTGCCGCCGTGTCCGCGGAACAGGCGGGTGGGCGCGAACTCTCCGAGCTTGTGACCCACCATGTTCTCGGTCACGTACACGGGGATGAACTTGTTCCCGTTGTGAACCGCCACGGTGTGCCCCACGAACTCCGGGGAGATGGTGGACGCCCGGGCCCACGTCTTGATGACCTTCTTCTCGCCCCTCGAGTTCATCTCCTCGATCTTCAGGAGGAGTCGCTCCTCGATGAAGGGGCCCTTCTTTACGCTGCGCGGCATATCTCTCGACCTCTATCGTGTCCGAAGGCTTCCAGTCCGTCAGGACTTGGTGGCCTTACCCCGCTTACGGCCACGGACGATGTACTTGCTGGAATCCTTCTTCTTCTTCCGGGTCTTCTTCCCCGTCGGCGTGCCCCAGGGGGACACCGGCGGGCGACCACCGGACGTACGACCCTCACCACCACCGAGGGGGTGATCGACCGGGTTCATGGCCACACCACGAACCTTCGGACGCTTGCCCCGCCACCGGTTGGCACCGGCCTTACCCAGGGTCTGGAGCTCATGATCCTCGTTCCCCACCTGGCCGATGGTCGCCATGCACTCCTTGTGGATGCGGCGGACCTCGGTGGAGGGCAGGCGCAGGGTGACGTAGTCGCCCTCCTTCGCCACGATCTGCAGCGCGGCGCCCGCGGAACGTCCGATCTGACCACCCTTGCCCGGCTTCATCTCCACGTTGTGCACCATCGTGCCCAGGGGGATGTCGTTGAGCTTCAGGCAGTGACCGACCTTGATGTCGGCGCCCTCACCGGAAACGATCGTCTCGCCGACCTTGAGGCCCCGGGGGTGCAGGATGTACCGCTTCTCCCCGTCCTCGTAGTGGATCAGGGCGATGTTGGCGGAGCGGTTCGGATCGTACTCGATCTCGGCCACACGCCCGGACACCCCGAACTTGTTCCGGCGGAAGTCAATCTTCCGGTACTTGCGCTTATGCCCACCCCCACGACGACGCATGGTGATGCGTCCGTGGTGGTTCCGACCGCCCTTCTTGGAGAGCGACTCGGTCAGGGACTTCTCCGGACCCTTCCGGGTGATCTCGGTACCCGCCGTAATGGCGCGGAACCGGGTCCCGGGGGTCATCGACTTGAACTTCTTAATCGCCATGGGTCAGACCTCAGCCCATCTCGTAGAGCTCGATGGAGTCGCCCTCGGCCAGCTTCACAACGGCCTTCTTGAACGAGGGCCGACGGCCAAGGCTCCAGTTTCGGTTGAGACGGCCGATGTACGACCGCTTCATCTTTCCGCGATACACCATGGTCCGGACATCCTCGACCTTCACGTCCCAGAGCTGCTCGACGGCCCGGGCGATCTCGATCTTGTTGGCGTCCTTGTTGACCACGAAGGCGTAGACGTTTTCCAGTTCCATGAGCTCGGTGGACTTCTCAGTCACCACCGGCGTCACGATCACGTCCCAGGGCTCACGCATCGGTGGCCTCCTTCTCAGCCGCACCCAGGGCGTCCAGCGCGTCCTTCTCGATGACCACGTCGGTGGCCCAGAGGAGGTCGTAGACGCTCTCCGACCCGAACTCGCGAACGATCACGTTCTGCATGTTGCGGGAGGACAGGTACAGGGTCTCGTTCTTCCCGTTGGTCAGGATGACCACCTTCTTCCCGGCCTCAATGCCGGCCAGGTAGTCCCGGAGCTGGGCGGTCTTGGGGGCCTCCATCTGGAAGGCCTCGACCAGGATCACCCGCTCCTCCTCCGCCCGGACGTTGAACGCCGAGCGATGGGCCAGGTCCCGAACCTTACGGGGAAGCTTCTGCCGCCAGCTGTGGGGCTGGGGAGGGAATGCCATACCACCGCCGGTCCACTGGGCGGCCCGGATCGTTCCCTGACGGGCCCGACCGGTCCCCTTCTGCCGCCAGGGCTTCCGGGAGCCGCCGCGCACCTCGGAGCGGTTCTTGGCCGCCGCGGTGCCCTGGCGCTGGTTGGCGAGGTAGACCTTCACCGCCTGGTGAAGCACACTCTCGTTCACGACGCCGTCGAAGAGGGTCTCGGGCAGCTCGCGCGCCTTCCCCTTCTTGCCGTCGGCTTTGTAGTAACGTGCCTTGAACATCTTACTTCCGAATCAGGAGGTAGCCGTTCCTGGCGCCGGGGACCGCTCCCTTGATGAAGAGCAGGTTCTTCTCGGCGTCGACCTTCACGATCTCCAGGTTCCGGACCGTGACCCGCTTCCCGCCCATCTGGCCGGGGAGCTTCTTTCCCTTGATGACCCGCGAGGGGTCCGTTCCGGGGCCCATGGAGCCGGGGTTCCGGGACATGGGATGGCCGTGGGTCGCGGGACGACCGCGGAACCCGTAGCGCTTCACCACACCCTGGAAACCGCGACCGATGCTGGTCCCGGTGACCTTCACGCTGTCACCCGCCTCGAACAGCTCGACCGTGAGCTCCTGCCCCAGCTCGAACTCCTCGCCCTCGGCGATGTCGAACTCGCGCAGCATGCGGGGCGCGGCCTCCAGGGAGGCGGCCGCCACATGGCCCTTTTCGGCCTTCGAAGCCCGGTTGTCCTTCTTCTGACCGAAACCGACCTGCACGGCGGAATAGCCGTCGGCCTCCTCGGTCTTCACCTGCGTAACGGGGCAGGGACCGGCTTCCACGACGGTGACCGGGATCACCCGGCCGTCCTCGTTGAAGACCCGGGTCATGCCCTTCTTTTGTCCGATGAGTCCAGCCATCTCCGGATCTCCTAGTCGACCTTGATCTCGACGTCGACACCGGCCGGAAGATCCAGCTTGGTGAGGGCGTCGATGGTTGCCGGTCGGCTCTCCGTGATGTCGATCACGCGCTTGTGCGTGCGCATCTCGAACTGCTCACGGCTCTTCTTGTCGATGTGAGGCGAGCGCAGCACGGTCCAGCGCTGGCGGCGGGTGGGGAGCGGAATCGGCCCCTTCACCTCGGCCCCAGTCTTCTGGGCGGTGCGCACGATGTCGGCCGCGGTCTGGTCCACGACCCAGTGATCGAACGCCTTCAGACGGATGCGAATCCTTCCGGCCATGATACGTCTCTTTACTCGATGATCTCGGTTACGACGCCGGCGCCGACGGTGCGGCCACCCTCACGGATGGCGAACCGCAGCTCGGGATCCATGGCGATGGGGGTGATCAGCTCCACCTCCATCTGC
>JBDHIJ010000123.1:0-2826 GCA_039587435.1 Gemmatimonadota bacterium | reverse complement strand
GACCACCCTGAACCCAGGGAGTGTCATGGTTGAATTCTCCGCCCTCGTCGTCATCGTCTTCTCCGCCTTCTGGGGGTCCATGTTCCTCGCGCCCATCGCCCGTCGGCGGCGGGACCAGGTGGAGGAGGGCCCGGAGGCGACCCGCCTTCTCAGGGAGGAACTCGACGACCTGCAGAAGCGACTGGGCCGGCTGGAGGAGGAAGTGGAGTTCCACCGGAAGCTGGGGCCGGGAGACCGGCCGGCCTCCGAGCCGCGTCACCCATCTCTTCCCCCCGGCGAGGAGCGTTCATGAGCGAGCTTCCCGAACGCCTGGACCCGATCGATGTCGCGCTGACCCGCTGGATGGCGAGTCACGGGGTCGACGTTCTCCGCTGGTCGCTGGGGATCGTCTTTTTCTGGTTCGGCTTCCTCAAGTTCTTCCCGGGCGTGAGCCCGGCCGAGGGCCTGGCCACGGAGACGATCTCGGTTCTGACCGGGGGCCTCGTCGGACCGGCCCTTTCCCTTCCCGTCCTCGCCGCGTGGGAGTGCCTCATCGGGCTGGGTCTGATCACGGGGAGGGCGCTGCGTCTGACGCTCCTCCTGCTCTTCCTGCAGATGCCGGGGACGGTCACGCCCCTGTTCATTTTCCCGGAGCTGACGTTCCAGCGGGTACCCTTCGTCCTCACCATCGAGGGTCAGTACATCATCAAGAACCTGGTGCTGGTCGCCGCGGGTCTGGTGATCGGGGCGACGGTTCGGGGCGGGGGGCTGGTGTCGGAGGGAGAGGTTCAGCCTGCGGCAGGCCCGAACGGGGCGTGATCCCCGGAGATCCAGCGGACCGCTAGCGCCTGCGCCTCGCGTCGAGCTCCTCGAACATGTTCAGGACCACTACGGCGTCCACGTTCGCGCTCCGGGTGGTAGCGCGATCGTTCATGGGGGCGATGATCCGCCCATCGCTGGGCCAGACGTCGTACGAAGCCCACGGGCGTCCAGTCCCGGAGATCTCGATGTCGTCCGATCCGGTGAAGAAGAAGACCTCCGAGTCCACCACCCGTACGTCGTCTCCCGTATTCAGGGTGACCCTCACCAGCTCCGAGGAAGGGGAGGGAGTCTGGAAGAAGAGCTCCGTCTCGTCTCGCCCCCAGACGGGGAAATGGCCCCCGTTCCGGGAGATGAGCCACGGGCGCCCGCCCTCGGGGAACGCCCGGACATACACCTCGATGCGCCCGGCCTCGTCCGAGGTGTAGGCCACCCAGCGTCCGTCCGGAGAGATACGAGGTGCCTGCTCCCGGAATTCTGTCGCCAGGAACGGTGTGAGCTCGTCGGAGCCCGGCGTTGCGAGGAACAGGTCCGCGTCGACCGCCGAGCCCGCGACCTGGACGATCATGGGCGCGCCTTCCACCGGCGACACGTCGAAGCTCCGCATCGGCAGTTCGCTGCTGACCAGCAGTTCGTCCGATCCGGTCCGATCGAAGGGCTGCATGTAGATCCCGACGCGTTGCTCGTCCTGGTCCGAGAGATAGGCGAGATGGCGGCCATCGGGCATCCAGCGAGGACTGCGGTTTCGGCTCCCCCGGAAGGTGAGGCGGGTGCTGGATTGCTGCTCCAGGTCATGGATCCAGATCTGGAGCGGCTGGTCGTATGAGAGGTTCTCGGACCCGACCTCCATGGCGACGAAGCGGCCATCCCGCGAGGGCGCGACCTGGTCAATATCGATGAACCCTGCGGCCTCGACCCCCGGCGCGCCCTCGATGGTGCCCTGTTCGTCGACCCAGCCGAAGACAGCTGCGAAGGATCTCAGCCCGCCATCCGGATCGGACTGGTAGATCAGGGTGCCGGTCTCGGATACGGTGTACTCGAACGAGCCCTGGAGCGCCTCTCGCACGCCATCGGCGACCTCCATCCCGGGCCCTTCGAACTCGACGGCATCTGGATCGAACGGGGCCGCGAACAGGGTCGTCTCCTGGATCCAGAACAGGTACCCTCCGACGAAGCGGACGTGCGTACCTCGCTCCAATTCCGTCAGTTCGCCGGACGCGATGTCGATGGCCACGATCCGGGACTCACTCTCGTCCAGGGTATGGGCCAGGACCACCCGCCCACCGGGCAGGGGCTCCGGCAACCGTAGCGTGGGGAGTTCGTCCGAGTCCGTGAGTCGCTCCGGCTGCCCCCCCTGGTCCGAGACCCTGAACAGGCTTCCGTCCAGGTGCACGTAGTACACGTACCCGTCTTCACCCCAACTCGCCCCGGGGAAGTGGTCCCCGGCGAGGGTCCGGGGGGGAGCACCGTCCAGGGACATGGTCCGGATCTGATCGTTGGATGCGGGGCCCGTCGTATAGCCGATGCTCCGCCCGTCCGGAGAGAAGAACGGGCTCCGTGACGACTCGCTCCCCGCGATCACCTGGGCTTCCAGCGCCGACATGGGCCGCCAGTAGACCATGGCGTCCTCGCGGGTGTAGACCAGGGTGGTGCCGTCCGGGGAGATGTCGAAGGGCGTGCCCCCGGTGGCCACGAAGTTGCCGAGGCGGAGCGGGAAGCGCTGGACCTGCTCGGCGGGTTCGGGGCTGAGCGTGGCCCAGGCGAGGGCGGCCACGAGCGCCGCTGCGACGCCCCACGGGAGCCATCGACTCACTCCACCTCCGGCAGCCGCCGCCGGCCCGGCTCCCTGGGCCGCTGCGGTCGGTCGGGCTCGAGTAGGCGCGGTGTAGGCGAAGCCCTGATCGTCGAGCGCCGCCCTGAACTCACTGGCGGAATCGAAGCGGTCTGCCGGCAGCTTCTCGATGGACTTCATGACCACGGCCGCCACGTTGGGCGGTACGGTGCGGCGGAGCTCGGTGAGATTCCGCG
>JBDHIJ010000015.1:0-51662 GCA_039587435.1 Gemmatimonadota bacterium | reverse complement strand
CCAGGTCGAGGGTCCGGAGATCGTCGAGACCCTGGATCTGGAGGTCCATCCCGTCCAGCTCGATCTCCAGGTCCTGGAGCGCTTCCTCCAGCGCTTCCAGCTCCAGGTCGAGCCCATCCCGGTCCACCACCACCCTGAAGTCCCGATCGAACGCGTGCGCGTCCCCGCGGCCGCCGTAGATGGCGTTGCTGACCGTAATCGAGGCTACGATGAGCAGGCCAACACCGATGATCCGTTTCATTCCCCGCCACTCCCTGTCCATGGATGTCCCGGGATCCAGGCAGCCGATCCCGCTGATGGAGAACCCTACGGAGACAGCGGGCGAAAAAGTTTCGCGGGCGCTCCGAGTTCTCTTCCCCTTCGACGCCACGCGACGGCCATGGGTTTGAATGGACCCTTGCGGAGTCCTTCCCCGGACGGAACCATGGACGGTGTTCGTCCGGTGCCCGAGCCGATCTCGGCGCCCCGTTCCGGACTCCAGTTTCACGGACCCAGCACCTCGGAGGGCGCAATGCCCGTCGCACCCGTCGACCTCGTCGGCCTCGTGGCCACCATCATGGGGATCTCGGTCATCCTGATCCCCGTCATCGGGCTCACCGCCCGCTTCGCCCTGAAGCCCACGGTGGAGGCCCTGGGGAAGTTCTTCGAGACCAAGGGGTCTGAAGAGATCGTGCGGCTGCTGGAGCGTCGGGTGGCGCTCCTGGAGCAGCAGGTCGAGTACATGGAGGGTCACATCCGGGAGCTGGAGGACGTGAGCACCTTCCACCGGGAGCTGGGCTCAGGGACGGACGCCGGGTCGGCGGCCCCGGCCGCCCCTGCGCCGCACCGCGCGACGCATCCGTCCGGAGGGGCCACCTCCTGACGCAGGTCATCGCCCACCGGGGGTACTCGGCCCGGGCCCCGGAAAACACCCTCGCCGCAATCCGCGCGGCCCTGGCTGCGGGGGCCCACGGGGTCGAGTTCGATCTGCAGGCCACCCGCGACGGCGTGCCGATCCTGATCCACGACGACACCCTGGACCGCACCACCGATGGCCGCGGCCATGTGTCCGCTCACGCCCTCGGCGAACTCCGTGACCTGGACGCCGGATCGTGGTTCGACCCGCGGTTCTCGAGGGAACCCATCCCCACGCTGGACGACGCGCTCTCGCTTCTTGAGCCCACGTCAGCCCGGATCTTCGCCGAGCTGAAGGGCCCCGCCTCGGCGGGCCTGGTGGAGGGCACCGCCGATCGGCTCGTCCGCACCGGAGTCACGGATCGGGCGGTGGTGATCTCCATGGACTGGGAGGCGCTGGAGCGCATCAGAACCGGGTGGCCGGACCTGGTCGTGGGGTTCATCGCGGAACGTGCCGACCGCATGGACGCCGCGTTCGACCATGCGGCGTCCCGGAAGGGGGACCTGGTGGACCCCAACCACCGCCTGCTCCGGGATCGGCCCGATCTGGCCGAGCGCGCCCGACGGGCCGGTGTCCCCATGGCCGTCTGGACGGTGGATCAGGTGGCCGACGCCCGGGATATGGAGAGGCTCGGGGTGGAGGCCCTCACCACGAACCAGGTGTCCCGGATCCTGGATCTCGTCGGACCCTGACGTCAGCCGTCCGTGAGGGGCTCCGGGTCGGCCGGGACGGCCGTTCGAGGCAGGACGATCCGGAACCGGGCTCCGCCCTCCGGGGTCCGGTCCACCTCCGCACGACCCCCGTGACCCTCGGCCACCCCCCGGACGATGGCCAGGCCCAGCCCCGCGCTCCTGGGATCGTCGCCATCGTGCCGAACGAAGGGATCGAAGAGACCGGCGGCCGTTTCGGGCAGCACGCCGGGCCCCTCGTCGTCGACCTCCAGGTGTACTGCGTCCCCGCGATCCACCGCACGGACGATCACGGTACCCTCGGGGGGGGTGTACCGCGTCGCGTTGCCGACCAGGTTCTCGAGGGCCTGAAGGAGCCGGTCACGATCGCCCTGGATCATCAGATCACCCCGCGCAGGCTCAGCCCGGACCCCGACCCTTCGTCGCCTGGCCACCGCGGCCATGGAGTCGGTGACTTCCGCGGGAAGCTCTCCAGCGTCCATCTCCACCGGCGTTATCGAAAGCCCCCCCCGCTCCACGGCCACCGAATCCAGGAGGTCGCGGATCATCCGGTCGGCGCGTCTGGAGGCCCGGTGGATGATGGAGAGCTGTTCCGAGCGCTGGTCCGCCGACAGCTCGAGCTCGGAGAGCAGCTGGGAGGCGGACTGGACCGTGGCCACCGGGTTGCGGAGATCGTGCGAGACGACCGCCAGGACCTGCTCCCGAAGCGCCACGGCCTTTTCCAGGGCGTCCGCGGCCTCCGTCAGCCGGGTGATGTCCGTGAGCGTGAGCACGGCCGCCAGCGAACCGGACTGCCCCTCCACCGGATCCACGGTGAGGGCGGCCACCAGGGGTCCGTCCACGGCTCGCGAGAGCGCCACCTCCTGGACGTGGCCCGACTCACCCTCCCCCAGCGCCCGGGCCAGGGGATGCCGCGAACCCGGCACGGGGATGAGGGGCTCCAGGGGCTGCCCCCAAAGGGATCCGGCGTCCATGCCCAGCATTCGGGCCCCGACCCCGTTGGCGAACGTGCAGCGTCCCCGCCGGTCGACCCCGAACACACCGTCGGCCGTGGCCTGAAGGACCGCGTCGGCCTCCGCTCGGGCCCGCTCGGTCTGGAGGCGGCGGGATTCGCCCTCCCTGGCGAGCCGGCGGAGACGGACGGCGACGCCCACCAGACCCAGTGCCGCGAGGACCGCCAGGCCCGCCAGGACCGCGGTGAGCCCCGACTGCCGCTCCAGCGTCCGACTGACCTGGAGGCTCGTCCGGGTCCGTTCGGCGTCGATGGCGTCCTGCAGGGCGAGGGTGGCTTCCTGCAGCCGGAAGAAGGCCGCACGTCGCTGATCCAGCGACTGCATGGCCTCGGTCCGTGACAGCCGTTCCTCCACGACCGGCTCGGCCAGAAGCTGCCACTGGAGGGTGGCGTCCGCCACGTCGAAGGCCCGCAGCCGCGTGTCGGGACCGAGCGGGTTCACCACCTGGGTAAGGGAGTCCAGAACCGTCCTGGACCGGTCTCGCGCACCCCTCCAGGTGACCCGGTCACCGGTGTCTCCCGACAGCAGGAAGGTCTGCACCGCCAGCATCTCGGCGGCCTGGGAGGCCGCTAGCTCGCCGGCCAGTCTTCCGGCCGGTTCCAGAAGGGTCCGAGTCCGGTCGAGGGCGAGGTCCACGCTCCGCTCGGCCACGAATGGGACCACGGCCAGCGTGGCCAGCACGAGGAGGGCGAACACCATGAGCACCCAGGCCACCCAGGTCCGCCCGGGTGGGGTGGCCGGGGCCGTGGGGTCGGCCCTCAACGATGGAGTGTGATCACCGCTCAATGCGCTCTCCTGCGCGACTTCCGCTTCTTCGGCTGAACGTAGACGGCCGATCACCCTGAATCCAGCACCGAACGGAGCTCGGTGTCCCGGGCCCCGGCGAAGGTCTAGGTTTCGGTCTCGTCACCGAGACGCACCGTCCCCACCCTTCCCGACTCGAAGAAGAGAAGCTTTCGCGGCCGGCCATGCGAACCATCCTCCTCACCGGCTTCCCGGGGTTCCTGGGATCGGCCCTGCTGCCACGAATCCTCGCCCGGCTGCCCCGGGCCCGGGCCCTCTGCCTGGTACAGGACCAGTGGATGGCCGAGGCGAACAGCCGGCTGGAGGAGCTCGCCGCGTCCGACCCCGGTCTGATGGACCGGGTGGACCTCGTCCCCGGGGACATCACGCGCCCCGGGCTCGGGCTCGAGGATCCGGCCCGGGTGGCGTCGGATCTGCTGGAGGTCCACCACCTGGCCGCCGTGTACGACCTGTCCGTGGGACCCGACCTGGCCCGGGCGGTGAACGTGGACGGAACCCGCCACGTCCTGGACCTGTGTCGAGCGGCCCCGCGGCTGGACCGGCTCTTCCACGTGAGCACCTGCTACGTGGGGGGGACCACCGAGGGCGTGTTCCGGGAGGATGACCTGGAGCGGGGCCAGGGGTTCAACAACCCCTACGAGGAGACCAAGTACCTCTCGGAGGTCCTGGTCCGGGAGGCCATGGCCGAGGGAGTTCCGGCCACCGTGTTCAGGCCGGCGGTGGTGGTGGGAGACTCGGCGACCGGGGCGACCCGCAAGTACGACGGACCGTATTTCGTCATCCGGTGGATCCTGCGGCAGCCGGGAGTGGCCCTCCTGCCGGTCGTGGGGGACCCCGGCCGACATGCGCTGAACGTGGTGCCCAGCGACTTCGTGGTGGACGCCATGGCAGCCCTCGCGGCCAACCCGGCGTCCCGGGGCCGGACCTACCAGCTGGCCGACCCGTCCCCGCCCTCGGTGGACGAGCTCATTCGGGCCATCGGTACCGCCACGGGGAGGCGCATCGTGCGGGTTCCCCTGCCCCGTCGGGTGGCCGAGGGGGCCCTCCGGCACGTACCCGGCCTCTCGACACTCATGGGCATCCCCGCCGACGCGGTGCCGTACTTCACCCACCCCACCCGGTACGACGTGACGCAGACGCTCACCGACCTGCGCGGATCGGGAGTGGAACCGGTCTCGCTGCTCGAGATCCTGCCGACGCTGGTCCGGTTCGTCCGGGACCACCCCGAGGTGGGCTCCAGCCCGATGGTGTGACCAGCCCCGCGTCAGATCTTGATGAAGATCCCCCGGCGGTGGAGCAGCCACATCATGAACAGCCAGAACCCGACGTAGGACAGCGCGAAGGCCAGGGAAGCGTTCACGGGCGAGAGCCAGGTGAGAAACACGGTCTGGTAGATCCACGAGTAGGCGGACGGCCCGTCGGGGCCCCCGACGTGGATCCGACCCAGCGTCTTGGTCAGCAGCCCGGATAGCACGAACACCGCGATGGCGTTCATGCCGTAGATCACGGCCGGCGTGGCCCAGCGACGCCACCCCTTCACGTCGATGGTCCAGTAGCACAGGGCCAGGAACAGAAACGCCAGCCCACCGGTGAACAGCACGTAGGAGCTGGTCCACAGGTACTTGTTGATGGGGAAGACCAGTCCCCACAGGTATCCCACGGTCACCAGCACCCCGCCGGCCGACGTCATCGCCACCAGGCGATCCCGCGGCTCGCTCAGATCCGTCATGATCCGGCCGGCCGCGATCCCGAGTAGGGTCGTCACCACCGCGGGAAGCGTCGAGAAGAGCCCTTCGGGGTCCCACGGGTCATCCCGCCACAAGTGCTCCTGCCCCAGGAGGGTCCGGTCGATCCAACTCCCCAGATCATGGCCGGGTGAGAGATCGCCGGCACCGAAGCCGGGCACGGGGATCAGGGTCATGGCGGCCCAGTACAGAAGCAGGATACCCACGCCCTTGGCCCAGATCCGCCACCGGGGCAGGTAGAGGTAGTAGATGGACGCGATGAGGTAGACCAGCGCGATGCGCTGAAGCACGCCCATGATCCGGATGGTATCCCAGCCCGTGAAGGTGGGGTACGCCGCCATGAACAGGCCCAGGCCGAACAGGATCGCGCTCCGTCTCAGGACGTGGCGCATGAGATCGGCGCGGTCCGCCCCCCGGGCCAGCCTGCCGTCGAAGGACAGGAGCATGGCCACGCCCATGATGAACAGGAAGAAGGGGAAGATGAGGTCGGTGGGGGTCCAGCCGTGCCACTCCGCGTGGAGCAGTGGGGGGTAGACCGCGCCCCAGCTGCCCGGATTGTTCACCAGGATCATTGCGGCGATGGTCAGCCCCCGGAACGCGTCCAGGGAGACGAGCCGGCCGGAACCCGGCTGGCTCGGGGGGGCGCCCATCCGGGCCGCCGGAGTCGGGTCGACCGGCGCGGTACCCGGCTCAGCCGGGGTGGCCTGCGTTTCGCTCTGAGACAGCGGGATCCTCCGTGGGCGGTCCGATGACGGAACTCATGATCCGCTCGGCGTGTGGAGGAACCTCTACAAAGTGCACCTCCAGTCCCGCAAGCTCGGCGTCCTCCTTGAGCTGCTTCAGACCCAGGGCTCCGGTAAGGTCGATCCTCCCCAGGGACTGCAGGTGGAGGTGGACGATGTCGGGGGCGTCGGCGGCCAGAGGGAGGCGTTCGAGGAGTTCCCGCTCCAGGGCCGGGGTCGATCCGAACCAGAGGACCCCGAACGGCCGCATGTGCAGCACGTCGCCCTCGACCCAGGTCTCCACCCGGGGATTCATCTCGCGCCAGGCGTGGATCCCGAGAGACAGGGAAACGCCCACCAGGATCGCGATGTCGATCCGCGGGGCCAGCACCAGCGTGAGAATCAGGGTCGCCCATCCGATGAACGCCTGCGGCCGACTGAGTCGGAGGAGACCCACCAGGGGTCCCACCTTCACCAGGCTGGCCACGGCCGCGATGACGATGGCGCTCAGAATGGCCCTGGGCAGCGGCGCCAGCACCGACGCGAAGGGGAGGAACCCGAGCACCACCACCCCCGTGACGGCCCCGCTCCAGCGGCTCCGAGCCCCGGCCAGCCGGTTGATGCTGCTCCTGGAGAACGACCCGCCCACCGGGAAGCCGCCGCACAGTCCGCTGGCCAGGTTGGCCGCACCCTGACTGACGAACTCCCGGCTGGGGTTCCAGGGCGACCGCTCCTCGGCCGCGAACGTCCGGGCGATGGAGGCCGGCTCGGCGAAGCCCACCAGGGCGATCACCACCGCCGGGACGAGCAGGGCCGGAAGCGCGGCCCACGGATGGGCCAGCACGATGCTCGGCAGACCCTCGGGGACCTCCCCCACCACCGGTCCGCCGTAGCCGGCGAGAACGGAATAGCCCAGTCCTCCCAGGGTCGCGATCAGCACGCCCGGCACCAGCGGGTGGATCCGACGGGAACCCCGGATCACCACCACCGTGGCCACCGCCATGACGAGGGACGTCGTCTCCCAGGCTCCGGGATGACTGAGCGACCACCAGGCCCGGCCCAGGACGCCGCCCTCGGGGGCGATCCCGCCCACACCCAGTGCACCGGGCAGCTGCGAGGAGAGAATCAGGACCGCGGCACCCGTGGTGAATCCCATGAGCACGGGCTGGGACATGAGGTACGCGACCGGCCCGGCCCTCATCAGGCCGACGATGATCCGGACCACACCCACCAGGACCGCCAGCAGGGCCGCCAGTCCCACGTATTCCGGCGTGTGGGTGGCGGCCAGGGGTGTGAGCGCCCCCAGGGTGAGGAGCGCCGTCAGCGCCACCGGTCCCGTCTGGAGGTAGGGCGACGACGCGAAGAACGCCGCGGCCACCGGAGGGAGCGCCGCGGCGTACAGGCCGTAGTGGGCCGGGACCCCCGCCAGGTCCGCGTAGGCCATGGACTGGGGGATCAACAGAAGAGCGACGCTTGCCCCCGCGATGACATCTCGCGGGGAGAAGCGCCGCTCCTCCGACCCGGCGTGCACGGAACTCAGGAGGCTACGCTCCGCGCTCCAGCGGGTAGTCCCGGTCCAGCCAGTCCACCATCCCGCCCAGGACCAGCTTCGGGCGATGGCCCTGCCGGGCCAGGATGGACGCGACGAGGGAACTGCGCACCTCGTCTCCGCAGATCACGGCCACGGGCTTGCCCGGATCCTCGAAGTCGGGAGCCTTGTCCCAGGCTTCGGTCCAGGAGAGCATGCTCGATCCCGGAACCCGACCGTACTTGAACTCGAAGCCGTCCCGGGAGTCCACGACGAAGTAGTCGTCGGGATTCTCGTGCAGATCGTCCACCCCGATGGTGTCCAGGGTGACCACCGGCAGGCCGGCTTCCTTCCAGCCCGCCAGCCCCCCGGACAGCACGCCCAGGACGGTGAAGCCACCCTCCTCCAGGAGGTTTCCGGCCATCTTCCCGATGGCCTCGGGCTCTCCGTGGATGATCAGGGGAAGATCCTCGGGAAGGACCAGCTCGGCCCGATCCACCAGATCCGCCCGATTGAACTGCAGGTTCACGGCACCCTCGATGTGCTCCGGGGCAAAGCGCCCCGGAGTCCTCAGATCGATGACCGCGGCACCGTTCTCCTGCGCTTCGCGAACTTCCTGCGGGGTCATACTCCGGCCTCCGCGACCTCATCCTTCTCGATGAGACCCAGGTTGAAGGACTTGATTCGGGTGTAGTTCTCGGGCAGCGGCTTGGCCGTCTCCACCACGAATTTGGCGAATTCCGCGGCGGTCGGCTGGGCCAGCGCCAGGTTGAACTTCTTCTCGAAGTAGATCGTCGAGCTGGCCTTGCCGCTCATGTTCACGCCACCGCAGGCCGATCCGCCGTAGTGGTTCGGGAACACCTCCACGTGGTCCGGCAGGGTGTAGAGCTTGTCGCGGATCGAGTTGTACTGGATCTCGGCCCTCTCGCCCTCGTCCCACACGTCCAGCGCCTGATCGCCCACGAGCAGATCGGGACGACCCACATCGCCAACGAAGAGCGAATCGCCGGTGAGCACGGCCCACGGCTCGTCGGTCCGGGCTCCGTCAGTCACCAGGAAGCTGGTGTGCTCCGGCGTGTGCCCGGGGGTATGGATGGCCTTCACCTGCACCTTGCCGACCTCCAGCACCTGTCCGTCGTCGATGGCGGTGAATTCATAGGTGGCCGGGGCGTCCTTGTGCACGTAGTGCGGGCACCCATTGGCCTCGGCCAGCTCGCGAGCGCAGGACACGTAGTCAGCGTGGAGATGGGTCTCCAGCACGCCCACGATGGTCTGGTTCAGGTCGGCGGCCTCCAGGATGTAGAAGTCCACGCCCAGGTCGTCGATGGGATCGACGATGAAGCACTCCTTGGCGCGCGCGCAGCCGATGAGGTACGACGCCTGGTTGACCGGCTCATACCGGAATTGCTTGAAGATCATGATCAGTCCTCCTCGCCCTTCTTGATGTAGAAGACCAGCGAGCCGTCGGCCTCCTCGTTCCACTCCAGCAGCTCGTTGTCGGTGTCCTCGGCCCAGGCGGGGAAGTCCGCAATCGCGCCACGGTCGGTGGCGATGATCTTCAGGATCTGCCCGGCGTCGAGCGACCGGATCTCCTTGCCGGCCTTCACCACGGGCATGGGGCAGAGCAGCCCCCGGGCATCCAGGAGCTTGTCCTCGGTGTAGTTCGCCATCGTCTCGTTCTCCTTGGATGGGGGCTCAGATAAACAGGGTCAGGTGAGATTTGCGGGCGTCGGAAAGCGCGGCCGCGGCGCCGCCGAACTCCACGCCGTCGATGAAGTCCTTCTGGTCGTAGCCGAACACGTCCATGGTCATCTGGCAGGCGATGAGCTTGACCTCGGACTCGAGGGCCACGTCGATGAGTTCCTTGATGGTGGCGACGCCCTTGTCCTTGAACATCCCCTTCATCATCCCGGTGGCAAAGGCCGTCATCCCGGGAAGGGAGGTCACGATGTCGGGCATGGGCATGGGCATGGGCATGCCGGGATTGGCCACCGGCGAGACCTTCAGCTTCTTCTCGAAGTCCTTGTGGATGATGTTCAGCCCGTAGAAGGTGAAGAAGATGGACATGTCCAGCCCCGCCGCCGCTCCCGCGGTAGCGAGGATCAGGGGCGGATAGGCCCAGTCCAGCGTCCCCTTCGAGGCGATGAGCATGCCCTGCTTCTTCGCCTGGTCCTTCTTGAAGGCCCGCGTGATCTCCTCGCGGATGATCTCGCGGACCCGCTCCTCGGTCATCTGGCCGGTCTCAAGCATGATGCGTCTCCTCTGTGTCCGGAGAAGCCGCTTGTTGCTCCTCCCAGTCCGACAGGGCTTCCGATGAAGCCAGCTGTTCCAACAATTCGATGGTTGCGGTGGCCCGGGACAACCAGAAATCCACCAGGCTCTCGGGAATCCCTTCCAGGTCGCGGTACATCTCCGACTGCCGCCGCGCCTCGTCCGCCAGCCAACGCAGGGTCACACGGGGCTGCTGCCCCATGAGAGCCTTGAGCGTATAGGCCCGCTCGCCCATGCGTACGCCCAGGCCGGTCTCCCGCCCGCAGCGGGTCAGGTCCTCCCGGATCAGGATCATTCCGGTCCGGGCGGGCACCAGGAGCGACTCGAGCCAGGCCCTGCCACCCTCGATGCCGGGGACCCGCGGATCGCCCAATTCGGGTGCCTCCGTCATGTGGGCCGGAAGCACGTGATCCCAGCCCACCGCTGCCTCCACCATGAGGGCCTGCAGGAGGCCTGCCCAGGCGCCGTAGAACTCACCGCCCACTTCCTCCACCCGGGCCAGGTAGAACGGCACCCACGGGAGCAGGTGCTCCTCGACCAGGGCCGCCTGCGCCCGGTCCAGCAGCAGCCGGGCGGGCTCGTCCACGGCGTCGTCTCGACGATCCAGAAGGCTCGCCCACAGGCCGAGCATCGCGCCCAGGTGGTCGGGCTCGACGGGCGGCACCAGCCCCACCGCGCCCCAGAATCCGGCGACGCGGTCCCGGGTCTCGCCTCCGAGCATCCCCTCGGCGCCCAGCTGCACGGACGCATACGGATACAGGTTCAGCAGGAACACCCGGGTGTGCTCGGCCCCATCGGGCAGCTCCGGCAGGCCCAGGGCCTCGGCCACGGGCGCCAGTTCGTCCCGGGGCGCCTCGAGCAGCGCGCCCAGGGCCCGGACCAGCTCGGATCGATCGGCCACGGACATCAGTCCCCTGCCCCCGCCGGCTCGGGATCGGGCGTCGGCGCCGGTGCATCCGGCCCCGGTGCGGCCGGCGCTCCCCCGCCCCCGGCTCCCTGTCCGGGCAGCCGATACGCCTCCTTCTCCGGCCGAACCGGCCGCAGGAGCCAGTAGGGCCGCCGCGTGCCGTCGGGCGACACGTCCCGGGCCGCGCGGGTCTTCTCCAACCAGTCCCGGTAGACCTGGTGGGACTTCTCGGTGTCCACCCAGATGTCTCCGTAGCGGTCTCCGGCCTGAGCCTTCTTCACCCGCACGGCCTGGTGCCAGCAGTGCATGCCCGAAATGGGATCCGGGTGCACCGCATGGGTCAGGTTCTGGTGAACGCCCACGTCGGTCCACCAGATCCGCTTCGTGTCCGGATCGTCGGAATCGAACGGTCCGGTGCCGTTCTTCCGCTTCATCCCCCATTCCGTGCCGTCCTGATCGAGCGCGACCGTGGCCATGCTGATGCGCTGACCCACGCCTCCCTCGTTGCCATCGTTCAGCTTCCAGCGGCCCATGTGGTGGGAGCAGGCGACACACCCGGGACGAATCCCCTCGGTTACCCAGGCCTTCACCACGAAGTACCCGATCTCAGTCTCCACCCGCACCAGGTCGCCCGTTTTGACGCCGCCCATCTTCCGCCCGTCCTCGGGGTGGATCCACAGGGGGTTGGTGTGGGCGATCTCGTCCAGCCACTTGGCGTTGGCGGAACGGGTGTGGATCTGCACCGGAAGGCGGAACGTCGAGACCAGGACCATCTGGTCGTCGTCCATGTTCTGCCGGTGAACGTGGCTCTTGATGTAGGTGGGCATGGCCAGTTCGGGCCAACCCCAGTCGTGCAGCGTTCGGGACCAGAACTCCAGGCGCCCGGAGGGCGTCGGGAAGCCCTTCACCACGGTCCCGTCCACCTCGATTCCCACACGTCGGCGCCCTTCGTCGTCGCCCTCCATGGGCGGGAACGGCACCACGTTCGGGTCCGCGGGTTTGGCAGTCCGCGTGTAGGCCCGGCCCAGCCGATCGATCCGCGCGTCCTCCGCCATCTCCTCCTGGGGGACGGGCTGGGCGTAGAGCTGGCCCACCTTCTTCCGGACCTCGAAGGCCCCGTAGCGACGCATGTACTGCAGGGGGGTGAGCCCCTCCGCCGCCGCCTTCTCGGGCAGTCCCGGCATGGAGTTCTCGAACATCCACCCGTAATACTCGTCCACGGAGAGCTTCATCCCGGGGTTCTTCTTCGACTCGAAGAAGTCCCGGATGCCCAGCTCACCATGCGGATCGATGCGCCACGTGAGGTCGATCCAGAACTCGTTCTCCTCCCAGACCTCGCCCGGGTTCACGTCGCGGGTGTCGTGGATCTCCTCGCCCATGCGCTCCCTGGCGGCCCGCAGAACCGGCTGCCGGAAGGACACGAACTGCCCGTCGTACTGCTCGTACGAGATGGTGTCGTGCCGCTCCGAGGAGTGACCCATGGGCAGGATGTAGTCGGCGAAGAAGGCCGTCTCGCTCCAGGTCGGAGTGAGGGCGACGTGCAGGCCCACCTGCTCCGGATCGGCCAGCATCTCGATCCAGGTGAAACCGTCGGGGTTGGTCCAGACCGGGTTGTAGACCCGACTGATGTAGGTGTCGAAGCGGCCGCGTCCCTCCCGCACCAGGTGGGGCAGCAGGTACGACAGCTCCATCATGGAGAGGGGGTACTCCTCCGGCCACGACATGTGGTTCCACACCCGGGGGTGGTTGGGCAGGTGGATGGGCCGGGGGACGAACTTGTTGTAGGCGTTGGGGAACGTCCCGCCCGGAGTCGCGATGGACCCGGTGAGCGCGTTCAGCATGAACAGCGTCCTCGAGACCTGCCAGCCTCCCAGGTTCGCCGCCGCCGCGCTCCGCCAGTTGTGGGTGGCCAACTGCGTACCGGCCCGGGACACCAGGTCGGCCACCGCCTGGAGCGTACCCGTGTCCACGCCCGACTCCCGCGACGCGAACTCGAACGTGTAGTCCACGTACACGCCCTTCAGCTTCGACTCGAAGTTCTCGAAGGTGGCGGGCTCGTCGGGGTGCTTCGCCTCCAGGTACTCCTGCCAGTTCCACCACTTCCGCACGTAGTCGCGGTTGTAGAGGTCGTTCTGGATCAGGTGGTTGGCGATGGCCAGGAAGATGGCCGCCTCGCTCCCCGGGTGGGGGGAGAGCCAGTGGTCGGCGTGGGTCGCCGTGTTGGACAGCCTCGTGTCCAGCACCACCAGCTTGGCGCCGTTCTTCTTGCCCTCGATGATCCGCTGGGCGTGGGGGTTGAAGTAGTGCCCCGACTCCAGGTGGCTGGAGACCAGCAGGATCACCCGGGCGTTCTCGTGGTCCGGGCTGGGCCGATCCATGCCCATCCAGAAGTGGTACCCGGTCCGGGCACCGGAGGAGCACACGTTGGTGTGGGAGTTGTGCCCGTCCACACCCCAGTGGGCGATCATCCGCTCGGTGAACCCGTCCTCACCGGGCCGCCCCACGTGGTAGAGGAACTCGTTGTGCCGCTTCTCCTGGAGGATGGCGCGAATCCGCTCGGCCAGGAGGTCCAGGACCTCGTCCCAGGAGCAGCGCTCCCACTTCCCCTCGCCCCGCTCCCCGACCCGCTTGAGCGGGTAGAGGATCCGGTCGGGGTCGGTCACCTGGTTCACGGTGGCCGGTCCCTTGGCGCAGTTGCGTCCCCGCGATCCTGGATGCTCGGGATTGCCCTCGAACTTTCGGACCTGGAGGGTCTCCTTGTCCACGTAGGCCAGGAGGCCGCAGGCCGACTCGCAGTTGAAGCAGGTGGTCGGTACCAGCATGTACCGCTTCTCCACCCGCTTCGGCCACGCCTTGCTGTCCAGCTCCACCCAGTCGTTCCAGCGCTCCTTGGGCGGGTAGGCGGCCAGGTGGATTCGGCTGGCGCCGGGGTAGAAGGTCTCCCCCCGCTCCTCGATGTCCTTCCGGGCGGCGGAGACGCGCTGATTCAGATCGTTCAGACTCATGGTTCGTCTCCTTACGCCAGCGGGACCGACTGGCCGGCCTGCACATAGGCATGCTCGAAGGCCAGAAGTCCGAGGAGGCCCGGTACCACACCGGCCATGGGCGCCCACGGCGCCGCCAGTCCGATGAGGCAGAGGACGACCGAGACCCAGAAGTAGCGTGCGTAGCGACCGCGGATCATCTCCGACAGGGCGAGGTGCGCGTGGGCCGTCCCATGGGTCATGGTGGCCTCACCCAGCACCATCAGGAGGTGGATGAGGGTGGCCCCCGCAAAGACCCACGCCAGGAAGGGAATCGCGCCCGGCTCAACCGCGATCGCGACCGGCATCATCACCCCGGCGCCGGCCATGAAGGCCTGCACCAGCAGGTGGGGCGGGAGCAGCGGGCTCTGCCAGAGGTCCCGCGCCTTGGCCTGTGCGAACAGGAAGGCCGTGTAGATGCTCGTGAGCACGGCCAGCGGCACCCCGATGAACGTGGACCACCAGAGGAATCCGCCCAGGTCCACGAAGTTGGCCAGGAAGTGGCCACCGAGGACCGCGCCGAACCCGCTGATGATGAACCCTCCCCGGACCAGCCAGCTGCGGGGCTGGGGCCGGATGAGCACGTAGAGGAACCGCTTGGGATGCTCGAGGTCCCAGATCAGGAGCGCTCCCGTGAGCGCCATGAACACGCCGGCGACGATGGGTGTCCAGAGCGTCCACATCGAACTGTCGAAGCCCAGGGCCCCGGACAGCGCGGCCAGAACCATCACCAGGTAGGCTCCGGCAGCCATGGACTTGGTCCAGGTATACAGACTCACCCGGAAGTCCCAGGGCGCCCGATGGGGCACGTCGTAGGCCACCACGGCGGCGGCGGACGAGTTGGCATGGTCCGGATGGCCCGCGGTCACGCCGTGGGAGACGTCGGGCTGCTCCGACCACATGAAGATGCCGCCCTCGGGCCGTGCCGCCGCCAGCGGATCCAGCGTGGCCTGGTGCGCACCCTTATAGAACAGCTTCGGGTGGGTCTCCTTCTCGGGCCGCCGCACGGCCACCGCATCCCGGTCCACGTAGCTGGCCAGGCGGGAGAGGGGGTCGTTCATGTCCCCCACCACGATGGCCTCCGTGGGACAGACCACGACGCAGGCGGGCTCCAGCCCCACGTCGATGCGGTGCGCGCAGAAATTGCACTTCTCGGCGCTGTGGTCTTCCGGATTGATGAAGATGGCGTCGTAGGGACAGGCGGCGATGCACGCCTTGCATCCGATGCAGATGGACTTGTCGAAGTCCACGATCCCGTCGGCCCGCTGGTGCATGGCGGCCGTCGGACACGACGCCACGCAGGGCGGATCCTCGCACTGGTTGCAGCGCGTCACCTGGAACGCCCTGCGCGCGGCGGGGAAGTGACCCACGTCCACGTACTTCACGTAGGTACGGGTCACTCCAAGGGGAACTTCGTTTTCGGACTTACAGGCGGTTGTGCAGGCGTGGCACCCGATGCACCGGGACTGGTCGATGACCTTGGCCCACTGGGTGGGCTGGGCGTCCGTCCCGGCGGGGAGCGTGGCTGGGGACATGAATAGCCGGCCGGTTGAGGGACATGGTTTGGAGATTAAGCAGCACGTAGCGTGCCGCCCCCTCCGCACCCGGTCCCGTGTGTTCGAAAGGTCCGTTCCTGAAAACGCCGGGCCGCTCCCGGCGCCGCGGGAGGCCTCGCAGCACACCTCCCTGACGGGTTAGTGCCAAATTGCCGGGCTTGGGTTCCCGGCGCCACCGAAGGGCGGTCGGGGCATGCCGGATGGGGGGCGAGGGTGGGGCGCTGGCTCCGGAGAGGAACCGGTCCGTGCTCTAGGTGGAGCGTGGGTTCGCGTCCCCGTCGCGAAGCAGGGCTCGGAGGGTGTCGCGGAGATCGGGGGGCACGTCCCCGGCCCGGAGGGACGCGCAGGCCTGCTGCGTCAGGTCCAGGGACTGAAAGAGCGCCGAGCACCGATCGCAGATCTCCCCGTGGGGATAGGGGAACGGGACGTCCCGGTCCATGGAATCCAGCTTGGCCCGCAGCAGATCCAGGCATACCCGACGGGGCATGGTGACCGGCGGAAGCGGCTCGAAGATCCCGCCGGCCTGCAGCGCCCGGCGAAGGTGCAGGCGGCCCCGGTGGACGCGCGTCTTCACGGTGGCGGGACGCAGATCCAGGATCTCCGCCACCTCCTGGAGCGAGAAGTCCGCGATGTCCTTCAGAACCAGGGCGATGCGGAAATCCTCCGGCACGCTGCTCAGAGCCGCGTCCAGCCTGAGCTGCAGTTCCTCCGAGCGGAGGGGAGTGGGGGGCGGCGAAGCCAGGCGATTCTGCGCGCCCCCGGTCGGCGACGCCGAGGGCCCGTCCAGCAGTCGATCCAGCGGCTCGAAGTAGCTTGGCTCGCCGGCCCGCAGCCGATGCATCCGCTGGCACATCCGGAAGGCGATTCGGAAGAGCCAGGTGGAGGGGGTCGACCGTCCCTCGAAGGAGTCCCAGCTCTTCAGGGCCTCCATCATGGTCTCCTGCATGAGGTCCTGGGCCTCGGAGTGGGACCCGCAGTTGCGCAGGCCCAGCTGGTACAGGCGGTCGCCGTACGCATCCAGGAGGAGCGGCACGGCCTCCTGGGCCGGCGTCCCCGGTTCGGGAATGAGGTCCGGATCCACGCTGCTCATCCGGGTCATTCGCCCCGCCCCATGACTCGACGCTCGACGAGATCGGCCAGACCGGTTACCAGGCCCTCGGCCTCCAGTGAAAGGACCGGACAGGTCGCCCCCAGCTCACCCCACCTCTCCTCCGGCAGATCGGTCACGATGGCCAGCCATCGGTCGGGGGCTTCGATGCCGGGCTCGAACACCGGCCGCTCGTGGGTCGCCCGCCGGAAGACCTCGATGCGCGGAAAACCGGATGTCTTGAACCCTTCGGCCACCACGACATCGGCGTCGGACAGGAACCGCTCCACCACCGCCTCGAGCGTGGGCTCACCGCCCGTACCCCAGTCGCCCAGCACGGCCATGGACGTGGGGCCCACCAGCGCGGTCCGGGCAGCCCCACCCTCGTTCGCGTGCTTCCACGAGTCCGTGCCGGGGGTATCCAGGTCGAAGCCGTGACCGTGCTTGGCGCTGAGCACCCTCCAGCCCCGGGCCGACAGTTCCGTGAGCAGCTGGATGGTAAGGGTGGTCTTTCCCGAGTTCTTCTTGCCGACGACGCAGACGGTCGGCACGGACGCTCCCGAGCTCATACGGCCACCCCGTCCGAGGCCAGCAGCCGCTTCGCCTCTTCCAGGGTCTCGGGCCGGTTCACGTTCACGAACTGGACCGCGGGGTCGCCATACCGTCGGACCTCGTCCAGGGGCAGGAGCATCGTGGGAGCCCGGTTCACCAGGTCGACGAAGGCACGCCCACCGTCGGCGAGGATCTGATTCAGGTCTTCCAGGCACGAGACCGGGTACCATCCACAGAGCGGCTCGAATCCGCGGGGGCCGTCGCTCTCCGGGAGGCACACGGATCCGGTCCGCTGCCCGTCCTCCGCGAGGCGGGCCAGGAGGTCCGGCGGAACGAACGGGGTATCCACCGCGAGAACCAGCGTACCGCCGGCGCCCACCCCGCGGGCCCAGTCCAGCGCGACCCGGAGACCCTCGAGCGGTCCCGTGTCCGGGCTCCCGTCACGCAGCATCGTCACGGCCTCTCCGGGCGTCCATCCGGAGGCGTCGCCCCTGTGATCCGCCACCGCCGCCAGCGGATTCGCCCCGGCCCGCCGAAGTCGCTCCAGGGCCCGATCCCCCAGGGACCGGCCGCTCAGGGGCTCCCCGCCCTTGGGGGATCCGAAGCGGCGGCTGCCGCCTCCCGCCAGAACGGCCCCCGGAAGCAGCGCCCTGTGGTTCCGGCGGCCCGGCGTCCTCGTCATCCCGTGAGCCCCTGCAGGCGATCCGCGCCCGCGTAGACGTTGTAGGATCCGTCCCGCGTGAAACCCACGAGTGTCACGTTGAAGCGCTTCGCCAGGTCGATGGCCAGACTCGAAGGCGCGCCCACCGCCACCAGGACACCGATCCCCGCGGCCACCGCCTTCTGGACGATCTCGAAGGAGACCCGGCCGCTGACCACCAGGACGCCGTGACCGGCGGGCAGCTGACGGTCCATGAAGCAGCGCCCCACCACCTTGTCCACCGCGTTGTGCCGGCCCACGTCCTCGCGAGCGACCTGGAGCGTGCCGGTGGGGTCGAACAGGCCCGCCGCATGGAGACCACCGGTCCGCTCGAAGACGCCCTGGGCCTCCCGGAGGCGATCGGGAAGCGCGTGGATGAGTTCGGGGTCGAGAACGGGATGCCCCGCCTGCACCGGCTCGCACCCCATCACCTCCACGGCCTCCAGCGAGGCCTTCCCGCACACGCCGCAGGACGAGGTCGTGTAGAAGTTCCGCTCCAGCCGTTCCAGGCCGGGTTCGATGCCGGGGGAGAGGCGGACGCTCACCACGTTGTACTCCTGCGGTCCCGCGTCCTGGCAGTACGTGATCTCCTGGACGTCGGCCGGGCCCGGGAGGATACCCTCTCCGAACAGGAACCCCGCGGCCAGCTCGAAATCGTGGCCCGGCGTCCGCATGGTCACCGACACCGATTTGGACGCACGATCCGCCGTCGGACCGTACTCCAGCCGGATCTCCAGCGGCTCCTCCACCACGACCCGGTCCTGCCGGACCCGGGCCCCGGCCTCGTTCACCTTGTGGAGCCGGACCTTCTGCGCTGTCTTGGAGCGTCCCTGCACGAGATGGATCCTCCGCGGGGCGGGAATGCGCCGCAGTGGGCGGCGGGCCATGAACCATCTGCAGGGTCCCATGAGGCGTCAAGGGAATCCGGGCCCGTCCGCCTTGTGCATCGGCGCCGGGTCGGACACCCTCAGGACATGAAGTCGGTCCCCTCCCCCACGCCAGCTACGGAACCCGGCCCCTCGGCCGGCCCCGCATGCCGGTCGTGGCCCCGTCGTCCGCGCTCCCGACACGCGGCGCTCCAGATCGCCTCGATCGCGCTGGCGTCCGCCGCGCTGGTCCCCGGAGCGGCCGGCGCCCAGGAGCCCGACTCGGCCGAGAGCGAGCACAACCCCGTCACCCAGTTCGTGGTGGACCTGGGTGAGGACAGCTGGTCGACCCTGAAGGCCCCGTTCCAGTGGACGCGCCAGGACCTGCCACGCCTGGGAGCCATCACCGGGGTGGGCCTCCTGCTCTTCGCCTTCGACGAGCAGCTCTACGACGCGGTACAGGACGCCCGGGATCGGCCCGTCCCCGGAGCCATCGAGGACGTGGGCACGTTCCTCGAACCGCTGGGCAACGTGGGCGGGCCGACGGTGGCCTTCATGGGCGGGTGGGCCATCGCCGAGTTCACCGGGCATCACCGGACAGCCGTCGTGTTCCAGGAGCTGGTGAACTCCCAGCTGATTTCCACCGTCACCCGGCACATCGTCCGGGAGTTCGTGGGGCGGGCTCGGCCCCGGGACGGCGAAGGCGCCTATGTGTTCCGGCCCTTCGAGTACACGTCTTTCCCGTCAGGCCACGCGTCCACCATTACCCAGGTCGCGGCCATCACATCCCACCACATCGGGAATCCGTGGGTTTCCGGGGTGCTGTGGGCCGGAGCCGGAACCGTGATGTACCAGCGGATCACGTCCGCCGCCCACTGGCCCTCGGACGTCTGGTTCGGCGCCTGGTGGGGCTACGGGATCGCCAAGGTGGTGATGGCCGCCCGGGAAGCGGACTGGGTGGATGTCCAGCCGTACGTGGACCGGGGCAGCGGGAGCTCCGGCGTCCAGGTTCGCCTCCGATTCTGACCCGTGGCGGGTGCGGATCCGGCCCACCTCTTGCTGCATTCCAGTGAAGCGGCGGCCCCGTCCCGGACACCGTCACCGGGAGGGTTCACCCCCACATCCCGTCACCAGGAGGCCCATCCATGGAGGTCCAGCGCGTCTACTGCCCCAAGTGCGAGGGGGAGGTCCGGACCGCCCATCTGCCCCTTCCGGGGCACAGCACGCAGCCCAACGCGACCGACGACGGTGAACTGGTCTGCCTCGACTTCGGCGAGGGGTGCAGCCACTCGGACTGCCCCATCACCCACGTATCCGGCGTGGTGATGGCCGTCCGGCTCGCCCGGAGCGGGATGGCCGAGGAGAGCTTCGAGACGATCCGGGCCCACTGCGAGGGCTGCGCGCACCCGACCCTCATGAAGGTCGTGAAGAAGGGCCTGGCCGTGTGCGAGGAGTGCGGGACCTCGAACCGCTGGGTGCGCCTCAAGGCCGACGGGGGGTACATCATCCTCACCGGGGTGGAAGTCGCCGACTAGGCCCGCCGAAAGAGCCGCCCGGCTTGCGGAACCGGCGTACGGGTCGAAGGGTTCAACCATCGGAAGATCGGTGAGACCTTCGACCCGTTGAACGCAGTACCCCATGCTCAGGCTCTACCTCAATCGACTCGGCGCCGCCGGCGCGCTGACCATGGCCCTCTCGGCCTCGGTGACCGTTGCGGCGTCCGCCCAGGAGCCGGATGCGCCGGCCGACGGCACCGCTCCCGAGTTCATCACCGGCGTGGTCGTGACCCTCGCCGGAGAGCCCGTGGAGGGAGCCACCGTGGAGTTGTGGGGCGCCTCCAGCCGGATCACGGCGCGGCTCACCGCCGAGGACGGCTCCTTCCGGTTCGGGGCCGACCTGGCACCGGAAGTCCAGGGGTTCTACGTGGGCCGCCTCGGCTTCCGATCTCTCCAGATCCCCTTCGAGCCGGGCCGATTCGAATACCGGATCGAGCTCCCCGAGGAGGCCATCGCCCTGGAGGGCTTTGTCGTTGAGGCGGACGCGGACATGTGCTTCGACGACGACGACCGGGACGCCCGGGGCCTCTGGGAGGCCATGGGCCGGCGGTACAACAACGCCGTGGACACCGTCGGGATCGCCACCTACCTGGCCAAGGCCGAGATCGTAGTTCCCATCGGTGAGATCGGCCCGGTCGCCCTGCCCGAGTTCGCCCCGTCCCAGCGAGGCTCGAACTCGCTGCTCCGGTTCTCGTGGCGGCGCTACATCGATCGCGAGGGGTACGCCCGGCCCGTGCGTCGCACGGACCTGGAGGGCTCCTACGACTCGTGGGCCTATCCGCCCCTGGAGGCGGACTTCGCGCCCCACTTCGCCGACGAGCTGTTCGGCGAGCTCCACCGGTTCCAGATCGAGAACCAGGATCCGTCGGGATACACCCTCGCGTTCTGCGCGCGGGACCGGGACGACGACGAGTCGTGGCTCAAGGGCCGACTCCGGATCGCCGCCGACACGACCCTCCAGTGGGCCGAGTGGGCGTTCATGACCCCCGAGCCCCACGAGGGAGCCGGCGGCCGGGCGATCTTCCCGCCCCTGGGCGTGGATCGGGAGCACTCGTTCCTGCTCCCCTCGGAAGGCCTCTCGTATCGGCGCCGCAAGGAGCAGGAGTTCCTCCAGGAGTATCAGCGCTTCGAGGGCTGGATCGTGAGCGCCGGCGACTCGGTCCCCTTCCTGCCCCTTCGCGAGGTGGCCGGGGACTCGGCACGATCGGGGAGCCGATAGGGCGAGCCTCCCGCTGCCCGGGCCTGCCGCCTCCGGTCGGATCGCCACACACAACGGGCGGAGCCGCTACCCACACGCGAAAGCCCCCGCCGACCTCGAGTCGGCGGGGGCTTCGTCACCTCCCATGGGCGCTACTGGATTCGAACCAGTGACCCCCTGCTTGTAAGGCAGGTGCTCTAGACCAACTGAGCTAAGCGCCCGCGGCAGGAATGATAAGGGTTTTGGGGGCGCGAGTGTATCGGGGGAGGTGCAGCTCGCCCGTGGCGCCGCGCGCGGCCCGGGACCCCTACAGGATGATGGCCAGGGGCAGGAGGACGACGTACCCCAGCACCAGGAGGAGGGGTGCCGCGGTGATGGAGCCCTGGCTCAGAAGCACGTATCCCAGGGCGATGCAGGCCAGACCGGCCACGGCGAGAATGGCGTTCCGGGGAGAGAACTGCAGGGAGTCGGGGGCTGCCGCCTCGATGGCGCGCTTGTCGTCGTTCATGGCACGAATGCTACCGGGGTGGATGACGGGGATCAACCGGGTACGTCGATGTCGTACTTGTCGATGAGCCGGGCCAGCCGCGACCGGGAGATCTCGAGGATTCGGGCCGCTTCGCTCCGATTGCCCCCCGTCTCCCTGAGAATCCGCTCGACCTGGACCGCCACGGCCTCGTCCAGGGAGCGGATGGGGCGCTCGCCCTTCCCTTCGTCCAGGCCCGACGGCGAGGACCACAGTCCGAGCTGCTCCGCGTCGATGAGACCCCCGCGGGAAAGCACCGCCGCCCGCGTCAGCGAGTTCTCGAGCTCCCGAACGTTCCCCGGCCACGTGTGCGCCGCCAGCCGCTGGCGGGCGGCGTGGGTCAGGCGAAGGGTGTCCATGCCCAGCGTGTCGGCGATCTTGACCAGCAGGCTGTCCGTGAGCTCGGTCAGGTCGTCCAGGCGCCCCCTCAGCGGAGGGATGTCGATCTCCACCACCCGGAGGCGGTGCAGGAGGTCCTCCCGGAACCGGCCCTGCCGCACCAGCTGCTCCAGCGGCTGGTGCGTGGCGGCGATGACCCGGGCCTCGGTGATCCGGGGCTTCTCGCTCCCCACCGGGTAGTACGTCCGCTCCTGGAGGATCCGCAGGAGCTTGGTCTGGAACCCGGGCGACGTGTCTCCGATCTCATCCAGGAAGATGGTCCCCGCACCGGCCAGCTCGAAGTACCCGCGTCGAGCCGTGACCGCGCCGGTGAACGCGCCCCTGGCATGCCCGAAGAGCGCGCTCTCCAGCAGCGTGTCGGAGAGCGCCGTGCAGTTCACCGCGATGAACGGCTCCCCCGAGTCCGCCGAATTCTGGTGGATCCCGCGAGCCACCAGCTCCTTCCCCGTTCCGGTCTCTCCCCGGATCAGGACCGTGGTCCGGCTCCGGGCCAGGACGCCGATCAGCTTGAAGATCTCGATCATCCGCGGATCGCGGCCGACCAGCAGCTGGTCGTCGGCGGGCCGGGGCACACCCTCCTCGAACCCGTCGGCGCCCACTTCGGCGGCTTCCTCGACTCCGGCTCCCCCGGGTCGGGGGCGGGACTCAACCGCCCGGAACGCCTCCAGCACGCGCTCGTGGAGCGTGGCCAGATCCACGGGCTTCACGAGGTAGTCGAAGGCCCCCTCCTTCATGGCGGCGACCGCCGAGTCCATCGTCTCGTGCCCGGTGGACACCAGCACCTCGATGCCCGGGGCCCGCTCGTGGATCTCCTGCAGGAGCTCCAGCCCCGTCATGCCCGGCATGTAGACGTCGGTGAGCACCACCTGGGGACGGAACGTGCCCACGGCCCCCAGGGCCAGGGCCCCATCCTCGGCTTCGGCCACCTCCAGTCCCTGCTTGCGGAGATAGAGGGCCTGCACAGATCTCAGGTCGGCGTCGTCGTCAACGATCAGGAGCCGTCGGGCCAAGGGAGTCACTCCTCGTCCGGGTTGGGTGATTCGGATTCGGATTCGGGCCGGGAGCGCCGCCAGATCAGGGGGCGGATCACCTGCACGGTGGGACCCGACTCGGGGGTCAGGGGTTCCCCCCAGCTCGCCACCGGGCCGGAGCCTCCGGTGGGCGCTCCGCCGGGCCCACCCGGTGTCGGCGGGGGACCGGTCGGGGCCATGGGACCCCGGGATCCGAGGTTCTCCGCCCAGAACGCGGGAAGATCCGGGGGCTCGGTGGCCCGCAGGCTTGCCAGACGCATCCGGTTGTAGCGCCGCCGAATGATCAGCATCCCCCCCAGGGCTCCCGCCAGCAAGCCCCAGAAGAGCATGGACCGCGAGAGGACCAGGAGCCAGCCGTACTCGCTTCGGACGTGTTTCTTCCAGTCCTCCTCGAGCTGGCCGATGGTGACCCCATAGGTCCTGCGCAGCGACTCCTCGAACCGACCCGAGTCGCGCCAGCGCTCCAGGAACAGGGCCACCCCCTCCTCGCCGCCGTTTCGTGCCAGGTACGCCACGGCCGAGCCGGCCAGCAGGTAGGCCACCTCGGCCTGGGCCCGATCCCGGGGCCAGCTCAGCTCCAGCGAGTCCAGGGCGGGAGCCCGGTCGAGGGCGATGGCGACCCTGAGCTTCCAGGCCTCGGTGGCCCTCCACCCACCGGAAGCCCACTCGGCGTAACCCTCCGAGAACCACCGGGGGACCCGGAGGTTGCCCAGGTATTCGTGGAGGGCCAGGTGAGCCCATTCGTGTCGGAGCACCCTGGGCAGTTCCTCGGGACCCAGCCGGCGAGTGGGATAGGCCGGCAGAACGATGGCCTGACGGGCCGGGATCGCGACCGCGGCTCCCCACTCCGGGGGCCGGGACCCGATGAGGGCCTGAAACCCCTCCTCGTCCGGGGCCAGGTGCACCACCGCCCGCGTCGGGAGGCTGTCGGGAAGGGAGAGGAGGCGCGGCCGCGGCAGGAGCATCCGCAGCATACGTTCGGCCCGGAGGGAGTCTCCGGGGGGATACGCCACCACGAAGCCGTCGCCCGCGAGGGTATCCATCGCCGGGGCCGGGGGCCCCTCCTGCCCGGTCAGACCCGACGCGGTGGCAGCCAGGAGCAGGACGACCGCGACCCGTCGCACCGGGGCGCGCCTGATCAAGTGGTCAGCAGCTCGAGGTTGGTCCGGACCACTTCGTTCTTCGGGTTGATGTCCTGGGCCCGTCGCCAGAGGAGCAGGGCCCAGTCCCGATCCCCTTCCTTGTAGGCCAGGTTCCCGAGCTTCAGGTAGATGTCGTCGCCCAGCATGGGGGCGATCTTGATCGCCTTCTCGAAGTGGGCGCGAGCGCCGGCGGTGTCGCCCCGGCGGTAGGCCAGATCCCCCAGGTTCTTGTGCGCCTGGGGCGGAGCCGGCATCTCGGAAGCGGCCCGCAGGAACAGGGCCTCGGCGGCATCCAGCTCCCCCTGCCGTTCCAGGGCAGCCCCCAGGTTGACCAGGATGGCCGGGTCATCGGAGTGGTACTTGAGACCCTCTCGCCCGACGGCCACGGCCCGCTCCCGGTCTCCGGCCATGGCGGCGGCCAGCACCCCGTAGGCGAAGAAACGGGCGGGGGGCGTCTCGTCTCCGAGCTTCACTCGGTAGCGCTGAAGGGTTGCCCAGGCGGCAACCGGCTGCTGGGCCTTCAGCTCCACAATTCCTCGCGCCAGGAGGACTCCGGGATCCTTGCCCTCCATCTCCTGGGCAGCGTCGAGGACCTCCAGCGCCTCCTTGAACCGGCCCATCATCTCCAGGGCCAGCGCCTGGTTCCGGAGTACCGCGTAACTCAGCCCCTCGGGCCCTTGAATCGTGTCGAGCGCCCGATAGGCCTCCTGGGCCTGCCGCTGCTTGAGGTAGATGAGGGCAAGCCGGGAGAGAACCCGCGCGTTTCCGGGGTCCAGCTCGGCGGCCTTCTTCAGCTCCCGCTCGGCGTCCTCGACCATCCCCGACCGGTAGAAGGCCTCCGCCAGGTTCAGGTGCTGATCCGCCCCCGCGCCTTCGCCGATGTCGATCTCGGCGGCCTGCTTATGGCGGGTCCCCACCTGACGGGCGAATCCGGGCTGGACCAGCTCGTAGATGGCCTTGGCCACCTCGAACTCCACCTGTCCGGACTCGTCCACGATCTCCGAGACCGAGTGGTCCCCGTCCAGCAGGGGGAGGATCTTCGTCAGGACCTCGGACAGTTCGATCTTCTCCTCGCCCTCCCGAGGGTCCCGGTCCAGGGCGAAGATCATGTCCATGGACTTGATCTTCTTCTCGATGACGCTCCACTCGTCGACGCGGCGCGCCCCCTCCATGAGGAGGCTGTCGGCGCTCAGGTTCACCAGGAGCGCGTCATCGGCCTCGGGGCGGGCATCCTTGTCGAAATGGAAGCTCCCCTCCTGCCAGGTGAAGAGGTAGTAGACCGCTTCCTCGATCTGGAGCGTGACGTACCGGGTGATGGCCTCCTGGGTCAGGGCCCCCATCTCCACCAGGATCTGCCCCAGCTTCTTCCCGCTTCCCTGGGCCTGGCTCGCCATGGCTCCGGAGAGCTGCTCCCGGGTGATCACGCCGTTCTTCACCAGCAGATCGCCCAGGCGGTCGGGTCGGTTCAGGACCGTCGCGTGGATGATCCTCCCCTTCTCGAAGTAGACGTAGCCGAAGTTCGACCGGTCGTTCACCGTGAGGCAGCCGGTGTGGCGCCCCAGGGCCAGAAGCTGGCAGATATCGGCAAGCCCGACGTCGGAAAGTGCGCCTTCGATGGCCATCAGTCGGCTTCCTCGTAGAGGAGATCATCCAGGTCCGGCCACTCCCAGACCACCTTTTCAGGGGACGGGAACCACGCCTCCTCTTCCTCCGCCGGGGCCCTGTCGTCCCCTTCCTTGCGGTCGAAGAAGAGCCCGCCGGTTCCATCGTCGGAGACCTCGAGGTCCCGCAGCGGCGGGATCAGGGTCTCCTCCGGCTCCTCCTGCTCCTCCTGGACCGGCGCGGTGGCCAGCGGCTCCGCGTCGACCTCGACCACCAACCCGGCCTCGAACCGGGAGCGGACCCGGTCGTCGAGCCCCTCCATCGTTCCGGGGACACGGTCGGCGGCGACGAAGATCCTGCTGCTGTTGCGCTTGAGCGCCTCGAAGAGCTGGAAGAACTCGTCCTGGGCTCGCTCCATGGCCGCCAGGGACTGCGCGCCGTGAATCAGGAGAAGGTCCACCGACCACCACCGCTCCCGCCATGCGCCGGCCACCCCGCCACTCAGGGCGTGGATGAACTCTTCGGCGAACTCCGCCGCCGAGACGAAGCCCACCTTCTTCTCGGGGTTCGCCTCCGCGTAGGTCCTGCCGGCGGCCTGAAGCAGCTGTGCGACATAGTCCTGGTCGGGGCAGACCAGGACCACCGGGTTGTAGTCCGGCGAGCCATCGTTCACCAACTGCTCGGCGGCCCGGACGGCGAGGGGCGCGAACAGGTCCTCTACGTCGGCCAGCGCCGGGCCCTCGCCCAGCTCGGCGAACGGCCGGTTGCGCTCCCGGGCCGAGTTCAGGAGGGTCTCCGCCTCCTCGATCCGGTCGGGGTCCTTCAGCACCGAGGCCGCGGCTTCCGGCCAGGGGTTCCCCACCTCGTCCAGCTCCTCCCGGATCATCTGCAGCCGGGCCAGTTCCTCCCTGAAAGTGGAGAGCACCCCGTCCAGGTCGGTCGGCTCGGTGTCCCGGTCCAGCAGCCGCTGGAGCCGTCCGGGGTTGAAGCCCTGGGCTTTCGCCTCCCGGACCGCCTGCTCGATCCGGTCGGACCAGGACGGCTCGGTCGCGGCGGCCTCGGCCGGTGTGGCCGGACGGACCGCCTCTTCTCCGGCGTACGCGTCCGGCGGTCCGAGAAGGCTCTTGGCCTCCTCCCGGGACACGGCCCGCCCCTCCAGCTCCTGGATGGCCAGGATCCGGTTCAGGCCGCCCTGAAGCTCTCGAACGTTCCTGAACGGGAACCGGGCCACCTCCTCGGCCACTCCCGCCTCCAGCGAGGCGCCGCGGGCATTGGACTTCCTCCGTACGATGGCCACCCGGGTCTCGTACTCGGGCTGACCGATGTCCACCAGGAGGCCCCCCGAGAACCGGGACACGAGGCGGGCGTCCAGCGCGTTGATCTCACCCGGACCGCGGTCCGAGGCCAGCACGACCTGCTTCCCCTCTCCCGCCAGGGCGTCCAGAGCGCGGAGGAGCATCTCCTGCGCCTCGGTCTGTCCGGTGAGGAACTGGACATCGTCCAGGAGCAGGATGTCCAGGTTCTGGTACCGCTCCCGCATGGCCTCCCGGTCCCCGGTGCTCAGGGCCTCGGCCAGCTCGTCCAGGTACCCCTCGGTGGTCTGGTACAGGACGTTCGCGGCGGGGTGAACCTTCCGGGCGTGCAGGGCCAGGGCGTTCATGATGTGCGACTTGCCCAGCCCCGACGCCGAGTACACGAACAGCGGGTTGTAGGCCGTGCCGGGGGAGTCCGCTGCACGACGCGCGGCGGCCGCCGCGAGACGGTTTGCGGGGCCGACGACGAAAGTCTCGAATGTGAGCTTTGGATCCAGCTCAGACATGGAGCTCGTTATGGATTCGAGGTCCGGGGGCGTGCCGCCAGCCGCCTCGCGGGGTGGGGCGGGACCGTAGATTTACAATATCGGCAAAAGGTCTGCCAAGGTGCAGGGCCGGATCGACCCAAATCCCCTCCCTCATCCGGTTTCTCCCCGGGCCCAGGCCGCCACTTCCGCCAGATCCTCCGGCAGACCGCGCTCGAACCGGAGTTCTTCCCCGGTCTCCGGGTGGACGAACTCCAGCTGCCGGGCATGGAGGAACTGCCGGGGCGTTCTCCGGGCCAGTTCTCCGGCCCAGGCGCGGTGTACCCCACCGATCCCCTTCCCCCATCCGGCGCCATACAGTTCGTCTCCAACCACCGGGTGGCCGAGGTGCGCGAGGTGAACGCGGATCTGGTGCGTGCGGCCGGTCTCCAGGGCGGCCTCCACGAGCTCCGCACCCTGCCAACGCTCCCGAACCCGGAAGTGCGTACGCGCGTCGCGGCCACCCTCCACCACGCCCATCCGCTGACGGTGGTTCGGATCCCGCCCGATGGGGGCGTCGACGGTCACCGGGTCGGCGGAGAGATGACCCCAGGCCGCGGCCAGGTAGCGCCGGCGGACCTCCCTGCGCTTGAGGGCCTCGGAGAGCGACCGGTGGGTGGAATCGCCCTTGGCCACGAGCATGAGGCCGGAGGTGTCCTTGTCCAGACGGTGAACGATGCCGGGACGAAGGGCCCCACCGACCCCGCTCAGGTCCTTCACGTGGAAGAGAAGCGCGTTGACCAGCGTGCCGGAGGCATGGCCGGGCGCCGGATGCACCACCATCCCGGGCGGTTTGTCGAGGACCAGGAGGTGTTCGTCCTCGTAGACGATGTCCAGCGGGATGTCCTCGGGCTCGGCCTCCACCGGCTGGGGCGGCGGAACCACGACCTCGATGACCTGTCCCGCCTCCACCCGCTCGGACTTGCGCGCGGATCGGCCGTCCACGGTGAGGTCTCCCTCCGCCGCCAGGCGGGCCACCTGCGTCCGCGACAGAGCCTCGGAGCGAGCGGCGACCACCGCGTCGAGCCGACCTCCGGCCTCGCGTTCATCGACTTCGAACCGGAGACGCTCGCTCAAGAGTCCGATCGCCCGCAGTTCCCGGCCGTAGCGGGCGTCAGGAGGAGGCGACGGTGAGGGCGATGCGGGCCTGAAGCCCGTCCAGGTCCACCTCGCGAACGTGCTCCTGGTCCGTCACCGCGTCGTCGCCGGTGTCGAACGCCACCGCGAGCGTCTCACCGGAGATGAAGTCCTGATGGGCCCGGGCGGCTCCGAGGACCGCGTCCTCCCCATCCACCGCGAGCGACACGCGATCCGTCACCTCCAGGCCGGCGTCCTTCCGCAGCCGCTGGATGCGACTGACGAGCTCCCGGGCCAGTCCCTCGGCGCGAAGCTCGTCGTCCAGTTCGGGATCCAGACCGACCGTGATGGCCTCCTCCATCTTGATGGAGAGCGTACCGACGGCCTCCTTCACCACGTCCACGGTCTCGGAGTCTACCGTGTGGTCCTCGCCCTCCAGGTGGATGAGGGCCGTCGACCCCTCCAGGATCGCGTTCAGCGAATCCTGCTCCAGAGCGCGGATCGCCTGGGCGGCCAGCTCGGTCCGCTTCCCGAACACCGGGCCGAGAGCCCGGTAGTTGGGGCGGGCCTTCAGGGTCAGCAGCTCGTCCGCCGTGTCGGGGAAGACCAGCTCCTTCAGGTTCAGCTCCTGCAGGACCTGCTCCTGGACCTCCTCCCGGGGCCGGGGCCGCTGCCGGAGCATGGCGTACATGCGCCGGAGCGGCTGGCGAACACGGATCCGGACGTCCTCCCGGGCGGCCCGGCCCAGGTTGGACAGCGAGAGCGCCGTGGCCATCTCGGCTTCCAGGTCCAGATCCACCAGCGACTCGTCGTGCTCCGGGAACGACGCCAGGTGCACGGAGTCGCCGGTGACTCCCTGGTGAACCCAGTCCGCCACGAACGGGATGATGGGCGCCAGGAGGCGGGACACGGTCTCCAGGACCGTGAACAGCGTGGCGAAGGCGGCATCCTCGTCCTGCTCCCCCCCCTTCCCCCAGAACCGGGACCGGCATCGGCGGACGTACCAGTTGGACAGGTCGTCGTCCATGAAGTCCTCGACCGCCCGGTAGGCGTGGGTCAACTGATACTGATCCAGTTCGCTTCCCACGTCCCGGACCAGGTGGTGCAGCCGGGAGAGGATCCAGCGGTCCATCACCGGGCGCTCGGCCACCGGGGGCGCGTCGTGGTCCGGCGTCCACCCCTCGATGTTCGCGTAGAGCGAGAAGAACCGGTACGTGTTCAGGTAGTTGTCGAACAGGCGCCGCCCCGTCTCCCTGAGGGTCTGGGGATCCCAGCGCTTGGGCATCCAGGGGTTGGACCCGGTGATGAGGTACCACCGGATGGGGTCCGTGCCGAAGTCCTGGATGGCGTCCCACGGGTTCACCGTGTTGCCCTTGGACTTGGACATCTTCTGCCCGTCGGCGTCCAGGATCAGCCCGTTCACGATGACGTTCTTGTAGGGCGTGCCCTTCCCCAGCATGGTCGAGATGGCCATGAGGGAGTAGAACCATCCGCGGGTCTGGTCGAGCGCCTCGCAGATGAAGTCCGCCGGGAAGTGCGCCTCGAATTCGTCCCGGTTCTCGAACGGGTAGTGCCACTGGGCGAAGGGCATGGCGCCGGAGTCGAACCAGACGTCGATGACCCCGGGAGCGCGGCGCATCTCCCCGCCGCAGTCACAGGTCCAGGTCAGCTCGTCGATGAACGGCCGATGGGGATCGAAGTCCTCCGGCAGCCCACCCACCTTCTCATCCAGTTCGGCCAGGGAGCCGATCCAGTGGACGTGGGACTCGTCGCTCTCGCAGACCCACACGGGAAGCGGCGTTCCCCAGTAGCGGTCCCGGGACAGCGCCCAGTCCACGTTGTTGGCCAGCCACTCGCCGAAGCGTCCGGTACCCACCTCGGGAGGGAGCCAGTTCACCTCGGCGTTGTTGGCCATCATCTGGTCCTTCAGGGTGCTGGTGGCGGCGAACCACGAGTCCCGGGCCATGTAGATGAGAGGCGAGTCACACCGCCAGCAGTGGGGGTAGGAGTGTTCCTCCGACTCGATGCGAAACAGGTTTCCGGCCGCTTCGAGGGCCTCCACCAGCACCGGGTCGGCGTCCTTCACGAACATCCCGGCCACCAGCCCCGTCCCCTCCACGAAGTGCCCCCGATCGTCGACGGGCTTGAGCAGGGCCAGGCTGTGACGCTGTCCGGCGGCGTAGTCGTCGGCGCCGAAGGCCGGGGCCATGTGCACGATCCCCGTGCCGTCCTCGTCGGAGACGAAGTCCTCGGCCACCACCGTCCACGAGTTCATGGGATCGGCCGGGGCCGGCACCACGTCCAGCGGCCGCAGATAGCTTCGCCCGACCAGTTCGCCGGCCGGGAACGTGCGGGCGACGTCCGCGTCCTCCCCGAACACCGCCTCGACCCGCGCCCTGGCCAGGATCAGCAGCCGGCCCTCGTGACGGACCTCGGCGTACTCCAGCTCCGGGTGGACGGCCAGGCCGACGTTGGACGGGACGGTCCAGGGCGTGGTCGTCCACGCCAGGAAGGCTCGACCCTCCGGGTCCGGCTCCCCGTCCTCGCCGGCCAGCGGCGCGAGGAAGAAGAGGGAGGGGTCGTCCACGTCCTTGTACCCCTGCGCCACCTCGTGGGAGGACAGCGCTGTACCGCACCGCGGGCAGTACGGCACGCTCTTGTGGCCCCGATACATGAGGCCCCGGTCGGCGAGTTCCTTCAGGATCCACCACACCGACTCGATGTAGGGCGTGTGGAAGGTGACGTACGGGTGTTCGTAATCCAGCCAGTAGCCGATGCGCTCGGAGAGGCGCTCCCAGTCCTCCAGGTAGGTGAACACCGAGTTCCGGCAGACCTCGTTGAACTCGGCGATGCCCAGGGCCTCGATCTCCGGCTTCCCGGAGATTCCGAGCTGCTTCTCGGCGGCGATCTCCACCGGAAGGCCGTGGGTGTCCCATCCCGCGATCCGGGTGACGCTGCGGCCCTGCATGGTCCGGAAGCGGCACACCAGGTCCTTGATGGCGCGGGAGATGATGTGGTGCAGACCGGGACGGCCGTTGGCCGTGGGAGGTCCCTCGTAGAATACGAAGGGCTCACCGTCCCGGGTCGCCTCCATCGTGGCATGGAACAGGTCGGTCTCCCGCCAACGCTGGAGGGACTCCTCCTCGATCTCCAGGATGTTCCCGGGAAGCTCGGGGTATCGCATATCAGGCATGGGAAGTCGGTCTCGATTACCGGGAGGGCCGCCGGGCCCGGCCGGCGTCAGCCCTGCTCCTCGTCGTCGTTTTCGAACCGGAACCCGGCCCGGCCGCCGGCCCGGTCAGGGTCCTCGTCCTCGGTCTCATCGAAGTCGGACTCCCCGTCGACGGCCTCCTCCACCTCGGCGGATCCTCCCTCCGCCTCGGGCGCGCCGAACAGGTCCTCCAACTGGCCGGCGATGGCCGACGCGCCGTCCTCTCCGCCGGGATCCGCCGCGAACCGCTCCTCGACGGACGGATCCGGATCCCCATCGGAGTCCGGGGCGTCCTCTCCCGAGTCCGACGCGGCGGCGAAGAACGCCTCGGGGTCGGGGACCTCGTCGCCGTCCCACCCGGCACCCCCATCGTCGCTCGCGGCGTCGACCGCGTCATCGAGCGAGACCTCGGCCTCGTCGGTGGGATCCGCGCCCTCGTCGACGGCCTCCCGGCCGAACTCCTCCGTGCCGAACTCCTCCGGCGCCTCCTCCTCCAGGTCCGAGACGCCCCCCGGAGCGAGCTCGATTCGGGCTTCCATCAGTTCCTCGCCGGTCTGGCCGCCCAGGAGCTCCAGGTCGATGGTGGGCAGATCCAGCGCCGAACGACCCTCCTCCACCTCCACGCCATCCATCTCCCGCTCCAGGAGGGTGCGGAAGCTCTTGAGGAACCGGGCGCGATTCCGCTCGAGGTTCTCCAGGGCCTCCTGGGCTTCCTCGAGCCGCCGGCGGGCCTCCCTGAGGGCCGCGTCGATCTCCTTTTCGACCTCGCGGCGGACCATCCCGGCGTCCACCCGGGCCCGATCCACCATGGCCTTGGCCTCCGCCTCGGCGTTCCCGCGGATGGTGTCCGCTTCGCGGCGGGCCTGACCGGAGATGTCCTCGCGGAGCTGCTGGGCGGTGACCAGGGCGTCGTTGACGGCCTTCTCCCGTCCCTCCTGGGAGCGGACCTGCTCCTCCAGGCGCTCGGCCCGCTCCGCCAGTGTCAGGTTTTCCCGGACCAGGACCTCGAAGCGCTCGGCGACGAGTTCCAGGAAGCCGTCTACGTCCTCCGGATCGTAGCCCCTGAGGCCACGCTTGAAGTCGCCCCGCTTCTTCCGAACGTCGAGTGGGGTCAGGTCAATCATTCCGGACGCCTCCCAAAAAGGACGGTGCCGAGGCGGATCATGGTGCTTCCCTCCTCGACGGCCAGTTCAAAGTCGTTGCTCATCCCCATGGACAGCTCCCCTCCGGCCAGGACTCCCGCGTCCAGTGCCTCGTCCCGCAGGGTCCTCAGACCCTGGAAGGCGCTCCGGAGCACTCGCTCGTCCTCCACGAAGGGGGCCATGGTCATGAGGCCCTCCAGCCGGAGTCCGGCCAGCCCGGCCAGCTCTCCCGCCGCATCCACCAGATCCGCCGGCGCGAACCCGCTCTTGGTCTCCTCCCCGGAGACGTTCACCTGGAGCAGGACCGACTGCCGGACGCACTCCTCCTCCGCTCGGCGCGCAAGGCGACTGCCCAGCCGGACGGAGTCCACGGCATGTACCCAGTCCACCAGGCCCACCAGGCGGGGGGCTTTCCGGCTCTGGACGTGGCCGATCATGTGCCACGTGACCTTCTCCCGCCCGAATGCCGGCACCCGCTCCTCCAGGGCCTCCACACGGTTCTCCCCCAGGTCGGTGAGACCCGCCGCGATCGCGGCCTCCAGGACGGCCGATGGATGTCCCTTCGTCACGGCCACCAGGCGGACCGCGTCCGCCTCCCGGCCGCTGCGCCAGGCCGCCTTCGCGACCTGGTCGAGGACCCGCGGAAGAGCCTCGGCCAGGTGTGATCGATACGGCTCCATATCAGGCTAGAGTCTAGTCGTAATAGGGTTTACGGGAAACCACCGGACAAGCAAAGGGACCCCGCCGGCGCGCCGGCGAGGTCCCTTGCTGTACAGGCCGCTACGGTCGCCGCTTACCGGGTCTGGAAGGTAATCGGCAGAGCAATCCACACCGCGACCGTCTTGTCGCGGTTGAGGGCCGGCGTGAACTCGATGACCTCGGCCACCTTCATGGCCGCGTCGTCGAGCGCCTTGTGCCCTGAGCTCTCCTGAACCTGGGTCCGCTGCACCATGCCCTGTTCGTCGATGAAGATCCAGACGTTCACCGTCCCGCCGATACCGGCGTCGCGGAGAAGCGGCGGATACTCCCGCTCCAGGGCCCGTGCTACCTCACTCCGGTTCTTCACGTCCGGGCGGACGGTGAAGGGGGTGAAGGTCGGGGCCGCGGAGATATCGGTGCCGGTCTCTTCGGGCGGCGGAGGAAGATCCTCGACCGGGTTATCCTCGAAGGTGGTCGGCGCGATGGTGATGTCCTCCTCGATGTCCGCCGTGGCGACCACGGGGACGGCCGGCCGGGAGATGGCCTCCGGCGGCGGCGGGATCTCGACCTCGGGCGGGAGCTCGATGGCCTCCAGCTCCTCGGTGGAGAAGGACACGTCCTCGGCGGTCATCTCGGGCCAGAACGCGAACATGGCGAAGTGCAGCACCGTCGCCGCGATCATGGAGCCCCAGAACCAGTTGCCGAATCCGGCCTTGAACCGGTCGTTGGCGGTCTCCAGGGAGAATCCGGAGTCCTGAGTCTCGGGAATGGCCTGTGCAGTCATCGTCTCTCCCGGGTCATCCGGCGCTCCAGCTCACTGGCAAATACCAGCCGAACCGCGCCGCCTTCCTGAAGCTCCTTCTGGAGCTGATCCACATAGATGTACGCGACATCCCGATCCGCGCGCAGCGAAATCACCAGCCGGCGATCCGAGGCCGCGTAGAGCGGAGCCACCACGCCCGACACGTCGGACATGGGGTACTGGCGATCGTTGATCCACACCGAGCCGTCCTGCTCCAGCCAGATGTAGAGGATGTCCTTCGCCTTCTCGTCGATCTTCTGGGCCGCCTCGGCCGCGGGCCACGCGATGGGCCGCTCGGACGTGGCCCGGAAGACCGTCGTAACCATGAAGAAGATCAGCAGCAGGAAGGCGATGTCGGCCAGCGACGAGGAGGGAATCTCCTCGGAGGCCTTCGACTTCCGCTTGAATCCGCCCTGCTTGATTGACATCCGTCAGCCCTCGTAGATCTGGAGAGAGATACGCTCGGCACCCGCGGTCTGGAGGGCATCCAGCACGTCCACCATAAACTTGTACGGCGCGTCGGGGTGGGTCTTTACAGCCGCGATGAGGTTCTCGTTCTGCGCGACTTCCTGCCGCCAGAGTCCCTCGATGTCCGCGGCGCGGAGCGTCTGAACCTGCTGGCTCTCGCCCCGCTTCACCTCCACGACCCCGGAGGGCTGGATCACCAGGTGAAGGATGTTCTTCTGGGAGATGGCCACCTCTTCGGACTGCTCGGGCAGCACGATGGGGAGCCCCTTGTCCTTGGGGAAGACCGTCGTCACCAGGAAGAAGATGAGGAGGAGGAAGGCGATGTCCGCCATGGACGACGAGGGAATCTCGTCGCTGACCTTCGTCCTCTTCTGATTCAATACCGCCATGTTCTCGCCCCTTTGGGGATGGTACGGACTCGTAGCGAAGCGGGTTCCCCCGCCTCGGCGAGATTACTCGATGCCCAGCTCGGCCTTCTCTTCCGGCGTCATGGGGCGCGCGGTGGGCCGCTCGGCCACTGCGCGGGCCTCCAGCTCGATGCCCTCCTTCGTCGCCGCGACGACGGTGAGCTTGCCGTCCCGCTCCATGTCCCACGCCAGGCGCAGGATACGGTTCGCGCCGGTCTCCATGGCCACGATGAGGGTGTCCACCCGGGTCACGAAGAAGTTGTACGCGATGTTCACCGGAATGGCGATGGCGAGACCGGTGGCCGTCGTCAGAAGCGCCACCTTGATCCCTCCGGCCACCAGGGCCGGGTCCACCTCACCGGCGGCCTCGATGGCGCCGAATGCCAGGATCATCCCGGCAACGGTCCCGAGGAAGCCCATGAGTGGAGCCACGTTCGCGATGGTGGCCAGGATCACGAGGCCACGCTCGAGGAATCCAAGCTCGATGGTTCCGGTGGTGCTGATGGCCTGCTCGAGCTCCCCGTCACCGATGGTGCCCTTCTGGATACGACGAAGGCCGGCGGTCACGATGGCGGCCGCGGGCCCGGGGGTCGTGGCGGCCTGGTCGAGGGCCCCGGCGATGTTGCCGGACTCGACGACCTCTGCGGCCGAAGCGAGGATCTCACCGCTCTGCCGGTGAGCCACGAAGAGCGTCCATCCCTTGGCGATGATCACACCCAGCGCCAGGAGGGAGCACAGCAGCAGCGGGTACATCATCCACCCGCCATCCGCAAATAGGTTCAGAAGCTGATATTGCGTGCCCAAAAGCGCTCTCCCCTTACGACTCGCACGATCAAATTGTGTGGGTAATCGAAGCCCTGGAATCAGGACGTCCGAATCTAGACGAGCATCCTGAGCCAGTCAACGAAATCCCCGGGGGTTCGGGGCGCCGCCCCTCGCGCGGTCAGAACTCCATACGCGACGCGGTCCCGAGCCATTTCAGAGGGGGGCAATGTACGCCTTTTCCGACCGCGCGACAGACCCCCCTGGAGGGCGGAGGCCGGAGGGCCGAAAACTCCCGCCGTTACTGGCCTAGACGACCGAAGGCTGGACCTGTAGCGGGGCGCTCACCTCGGGGATGGCGCCGGCCAGGAGCTGCCGGAGCCGGGCCGCATCCACCCCGACCTCGATGCGGCCCCTCTGCGCCACAGAAATCCTTGAGGTCTCCTCGCTCACAACCACGACCACGGCATCCGTCTCATCGGTGAGGCCTATGGCGGCCCGGTGCCGGGTCCCCAGAGACTTGTCCTCGACCGGATACTGGGTGAGCGGCAGGATGGCTCCCGCCACCGAGATGACGTCCCCGCGGACGATCACCGCACCGTCGTGGAGCGGGGAGTAGGGCGTGAAGATCGTGGTCAGCATCTGCGTGGAAACCGGAGCGTTCACCGGCTTGCCGCTGTCCGCGTACTCGTCCAGTCCCACCTCCTGCTCGATGGCGATGATGGCGCCGACCTTGGAACGGGAGAGCTCTCGGCAGGCCTCCACGATCTCATCCACGACCTCGAGGCCCTCGAGCTTGTTGAAGACCCGCATCATCCGGCTCTGGCCCAGCCGGGCGAGGGCCGATCGGAGCTCGGGCTGGAAGACGACCAGGAGGGCGATGGCCCCGTACTGGAACACCGTCTCCAGGATAGTCTCGATGAGCTGGAACCCGAGGATCCGGGCCACCCCGTACACCAGGGCCAGGGTCACCACCCCCAGGAGCATCTGGAAGGCCCGCGTACGCTGGACCAGGACCAGGATCCGGTAGAACAGGACCGCGACGATGGCGATCTCGATGAGATCCGCCGGCCCGGGCCTGAGAAACTGGAGCTGGTCCAGCAGTGGGGTCATCAGCCTGCCGGGTTGGGGTCGGGCTCCGGCGGCCGGGGCTTGATGGCCCCCGGCAGCGAGGTCTGCTGACGATCACGGGGGTCCGGGATCTGCGGCATGGGCCCCTCGTCCACGGGGGCGAGCGAAGACGGGCTCATGGGCGGCAGTTCCTCGCCCCGGCTCAGGGCCTCGATCTGATCGCGGTCCAGCGTCTCCCTCTCGAGAAGGGCCTGCGCGATGGACTCCAGAAGCTCCTCGTGCTGCTCCAGCACGTCCCGGGCATGGTCGTGCGCCTCGTCCAGAATCCGCTTGATCTCGCGATCCACAGTCTCCGCGGTGTGCTCGGAGACCTCCCTGCGCTGGACCAGCTCCCGACCCAGGAACACCTCGTGCTCCGAGTCCCCCACGGCCACCAGGCCGACTTGGGGGGACATTCCGAACCGGGTCACCATGGATCGCGCCATGGCGGTGGCCCGCTCGATGTCGTTCCCGGCACCCGTGGTGACCTTCTCCGGACCGAAGATCATCTCTTCGGCCACCCGGCCGCCGAACAGCATGGTGAGCTGGCCCTCCATCCACTCCTTGGTGTAGGAGTGCCGGTCCTCGGACGGGAGGGACGCGGTGATCCCCAGGGCCCGTCCCCGGGGGACGATCGTCACCTTGTGGACGGGGTCCAGCCCCTCCACCCGGAGACCGATCACGGCGTGACCCGCCTCGTGGTAGGCGGTGAGCTCACGCTCCCGCTCGGTGAGGACCAGGCTCTTCCGCTCGGTCCCCAGCATGATCTTGTCCTTGGCCCGCTCGAAGTCGGCCATGTCCACCCGGTCACCGTCGCGGCGGGCGGCGAGCAGAGCGGCCTCGTTGCAGACGTTCGCCAGATCGGCGCCGGACATCCCCGGCGTGCCCTTCGCGATGATCGACAGCTCGACGTCGTCGGCCAGCGGGAGCTTGCGGGCGTGGACCCGGAGGATGGCCTCGCGACCCCTCACGTCGGGCAGATCCACCACCACCTGCCGATCGAAGCGACCGGGCCGCAGAAGGGCCGGGTCGAGCACGTCGGGACGGTTGGTGGCGGCCAGGAGGATGACACCCTCGTTGGCCTCGAAGCCGTCCATCTCCACCAGCAGCGCGTTCAGGGTCTGCTCACGCTCGTCGTGACCTCCGCCCAGACCCGCACCGCGGTGCCGACCCACGGCGTCGATCTCGTCCACGAAGATGATGCAGGGAGCGTGGGCCTTGCCCTGCTCGAACAGGTCGCGCACTCGGGAAGCACCCACGCCGACGAACATCTCGACGAAGTCGGACCCGGACATCTGGAAGAACGGACGACCGGCCTCGCCGGCCACGGCCTTGGCGAGGAGCGTCTTACCGGTTCCCGGGGGGCCCACCAGCAGCACGCCCTTCGGCAGCCGCCCGCCCAGGCGGGAGAACTTGGCGGGGTCCTTCAGGAACTCGATGATCTCCTGCAGCTCGACCTTCGCCTCCTCGGCACCCGCCACGTCGGTGAAGGTGAGCTGGGGGGTGTCCGGCGAAATCATCTTGGCCTTGGAGCGGCCGAACTGGAACGCGCGGTTCCCGCCGCTCTGCATGGAGCGGAAGATCCAGATCCAAAACGCGATGAAGAGGAGCCAGGGCAGGATTCCCACCAGGACCGTCCACCAGGGCTGCTCGGCCCCCTCTCCAGTCACCTCGACGCCCTGCGCCAGCATGGTGTCCAGGTCCGAGTCGGACAGCGCCTTGGGGAGTTCCACGGTGTATCGTGCCAGCTCCCGGTCGTCCCGCTGGACCGAAGCCCTGAGATCGCCCCGCACGATCAGCTGTCCCACGACGGTCGCGGTGCGGATGTTCCCGGCCTCGAGCTGCTGCGTGAACTCACTGTACGTGAACTCGACGGCCGGCTCCTCCTGCGCCTTGAAGAAGTTGATGGCCAGAAGGGGGAGCAGAACCAGCAGGATCCAGAACGAGGCCGTTCTGGACACCTTGGACACCCGATCCTTGGGGTCGTTCTGCTGATTGGGTTCCCGATCGCTCATATCGTCAATCCTGCCTGTGTTCAGATGCTCCCGATGAACGGGAGATGCCGGAAGTCCTCGGCGTAGTCCAGGCCGTAGCCCACCAGGAACTCGTTCGGCGCGTCAAAACCCACCCACCGGGCGTCCCGGGAGAGGGTCGCTTTTCGTTTATGAAGCAGCGCGCAGATCTCCAGGCTCCGGGGTCCCCGGGCCTCGAGCTGCGGCACCAGCTGTTCGAGCGTCGTGCCGGAATCCACGATGTCCTCCACCAGGAGCACGTGTCGATCCCGGAACGACGCCTCCGGATCGTACAGAAGCCGGACGTTTCCGCTGCTCTCCGTCCCTGATCCATAGGACGCGGCCACCAGGAAATCCACACTCAAGGGCAGGTGGATGTTCCGCACCAGGTCCGCCAGGAAGACGAATGACCCCTTGAGGAGGCCGATGACGAGGAGCGGTTCACCAGTGTCCCGGTAGTGCGCGGTCAGCGTTCCTCCGAGCTCCGCCACCCGGTCCCGGATGGTCTCGGCCGAGAATACCACTCGCTTCAGCGGCCGCTCGCCGAGTCCCCCGTGGGCCTCACCGAAGGTCGTCACGCTCTACTCCAATATGGAAGATTTCCTTCCCTTCGTGGGAGTCGGGGTACGATTCCGCCACCCCAGGCACCCAGAGCACTTCGCCGGCGGAGTCGGTCAGCACCAGCGCACCGGGGCGCCGGGAAGCGCCCACCCGGGCCTCCGCAAGGAGTTTCCGGACCTTCTTCGACCCGTAGCCGAGGCGGATCCGGTCGCCCGGCTCCCAACCCCGCAGGGTCAGGGGGAACCGCGGCTCCGCCAGCGCTCTCCGCAGCAGGTTCCTGCCCGAGTGGACGGGGGGTTCGACTCCCCACGCCACCCAGCGCCCGCCCAGTTCGGCCGCGCCGCTCTCCGGACCCTCGATCCGCAGAGCGCCCGGGGGCAGATCCGACTCGGGGCCGGCGACATGCAGGACCAGCGTGTCGAACTCCCGGGTCACCGCCAGCCCACCGGCGAGCCGGAGCGTGCGTCCGCTCGCGCCCGACGTGATAAACTCCGATCCCGAGCGCGTTCCCGCGAAATCCAGGTGGGTACCGAGCCGCCCGGCCAGCGTCCGGAGAATCTTCGCCCGGAGGGCCGGCCCCAGTGCCAGGAGCGCGGCCCTGTCCACCCGGAGCGAGGTGGCCCCCGGGCCTTCGCCCTCTCCCGCGAGCAGGGCGTCCACCAGGGGCGCCGACACCTCTTCCCAGGCCTCCCGCTCCTCCGCGGCCAGTTCGCCGAGTCGGGCGAGCGAAGCCCCGGCACCGGGCGCGACGTGCAGGTCCAGGTCCGGGAGACCGACGTGCCGGATCCAGTTCCTCGGGTTGGAGAGGTCTTCGTTGGTGGGATCTTCTCTCCAGCGGAGCCCCGCGGAGCGCGCATAGTCCTCCAGCCCGGCCCGCGTGACGCCCAGCAGCGGGCGGGCGACCCCGTCCGCCCGCAGCCGCTGGATCCCGGCCAGCCCCTCGGGTCCGGCTCCCCTGAGGGCCCGGAAGAGGACCGTCTCCGCCTGGTCGTCGGCATGGTGGCCGGTGAAGATCAGTCGCGCTCCCTCGGCCTCCGCGATCCGGTGCAGGAATCGATACCGTAGCGTCCGGGCCGGGCCCTCCCCCGAGGGAGCCGTTTCCAGTGTCTCGCGATGGAACGGCACCTCCCATACTCGGCAGACGCCGGCCATCCAGCGCCCGTCCGCTCCGCCGTCCCCCCGCATCCCGTGATCGAGATAGGCGGCCGCGACCCGGCCGGCCTCCGGAGTGGAGTGGAAGCGGAGGAGGTGCAGAAGGGCCATGGAGTCCACGCCCCCGCCCAGCGCCACGAGGACGGGGTCCCCAGCGCCCCGGGCCTCCACCATCGAGGCCAGGGATTCGCGGAACGCGGCCACCACCGGGTGGGTCATCGATCCGGGCCCTCGGAGCGAAGTCCCGCGGGAAGAGGCCGGCCGGTCTCTTCGTGGAGAACGCGGGCCAGCAGGTCCGGCCGGTCCGACTGAATTCCGTCCACCCCCCAGTCCAGCAGGCGGCGCATGTCGCCGGGTTCGTCGATGGTCCAGACGTGGACCGGGATGTTCCTGAGGTGGGCCTCCCGAACGAATGACCGGCTCGCCACCTGGGTTCCTTCCCACGCGTCCGGAATCTGCAGGGCATCCGCCCGGGGGGTGTATCCCCGTCCCAGTACGCCCAGCCTCTGCGCGACGAAGAACCGCTTCATCTGCTGGCGCGAGGCCCCGCGCGGGCCGGGGTAATCCAGAATGCCCGACCGGGTGGATTCCTGGTCCACCGCGATGAGGACCCGGTCGTGCGCGCCCATTTCCCGGACCAGTCGAGCCAGCGGCACCGCCACCTCGGGCACCTTGGCCTCCACGTTCACCCGGATGTGGGGGAAGGTCTCCAGGACCTCACGGAGGAGAGGGAGGCGCTCGCCGGTGCCCCGGAAGGAATGGGAGCCCTCCAGGTCCTCGAACCGGTAGCCGGCATCCAGGTCCCGGAGCGCTTCCCAGGACAGGTCGCGGACGGCGCCGGTCCCATCGGTGGTCCGGTCTACGGTCGGGTCGTGGATCACCACCACCTCCCCGTCGGCGGAGCGGTGGACGTCCATCTCCAGCATGTCGGCCCCGAAGACCTGCACGGCCTGCCGGAACGCCGCCATGGTGTTCTCGGGGGCGAGCCGCGCTCCTCCGCGGTGAGCGATGAGCAGGGGCGCACCCGCCAGGTACGGATGCCCGGGGCGCCGGGTCGGCCAGCCGATCATGCCGGTGCCCCGGCGCCGCCCAGGACCGGGATCAGTTCCCGGCGCGGGCTTCGCTCAGGCTCTCCAGGTCCGAGGCCGTGAGCCCCATGAGGGTGGCCAGGGTCAGATCGATCAGACCCTCGGTCATGGCGATCTCGGCCTTGAGCCGTTCGCCGTCGCCCTCTCCGGCGTCCAGGCGGGAACGGAACCGGTCGAGCTCGTCCAGGAGGAATCCGAGGATCCCACGAACCACCGAGGGCCGGGGCGTGGCTCCGGCCAGTGCGTCCGGCATCACCTCGTCCAGGAGGAGGCCCCGGATGAAGGCCAGGAAGCCGGGGAAGGCCTGCTCGGTGAGGGTTCCCTCGTCGAGCTGCTCCTCCTCGGTGAGGTGCTCCCATTCCAGCTCGTTCCAGAACAGGTCCTCCGCCTGGTCCATCAGGTACTTCAGGTCCTCGTCCGAGATGGGCTCCGGAGCGTCCTGCACCGCCGGGGAGAGAGTCCGCCCGAGTACAGCTTCGAATTCCGCTTTGCGCGCCTGCAACCGATCGTCCACGAAACCTCTCCACCGGGGGAGGTGAGGGCGCCACCGGGGCGCCATTCCTGTTGTCCTGTTCAGCCCGCGACCCGCGCGGGGAGGCAGAAAATACCGCTGAAGCGGGGTCCGGGAAACCGTCCTCACCCGGCCTTCCCGGACGGTCCCCCGCCCGTGGTGGCGCCGCCGGGAACCGGGGCCGATGTTTGGCCAGAATCCAGGACCCGGACCCGTGGAGCCACCATGACCGCCCAGCACCACCGCACCATCGCTCGCCACCCGCGCCCCGCGCCGCTGCCCCGCACCACCCTCGCACGCTCCCTCGGAGCCGTGCTGAGCCTGGCGCTGGCCGCCGGACCGGCTCCAGCCTCGGGGCAGGAGGCGGTGCTCCTGAACGCGGACCGCGTGTGGGACGGGGTGTCCGCCGAGACCCGCACCGGGTGGCTGGTCCTGGTGGAGGGCGGCGTCATCACGGCGGCGGGGCCCGACGCGGAGGTGCGCCGTCAGGCCCCGACCGGTGTCCGGACCCTGGATCTGCCGGGGATGACCCTCATGCCGGGGCTCATCGAAGGTCACAGCCACATGCTGCTCCACCCCTACAACGAGACGCCCTGGACGGACCAGGTTCTCCTCGAGTCGCTGGGGGAGAGGGTGGCCCGGGGGGTCCGGCACGCCGAGGCGACGCTCCGGGCGGGGGTGACCACCGCCCGCGATCTGGGCGCCGAGGGCGCCGGATACGGCGACGTGGGTCTGCGGGACGCCATCGACAAGGGGGTGACTCCTGGGCCCCGGCTCATCGTGGCGGGTCCGGCCATCGTGGCCACGGGGAGCTACAACCCGAAGGGCGCGCCGGAGATCTCCCTCCACAAGGGCGCAGAGGAAGCCGACGGCGTGGATGACCTGATTCGAGTGGCGCGGGATCAGATCGGTCGCGGCGCCGACTTCATCAAGGTCTACGCCGACTACCGCTGGGGGCCGGATGGCGCCACCGCGCCCACCTTCACTGAGGACGAGCTGCGCCTCCTCGTGGACGTGGTCGAGAGCTCCGGGCGGAGAGTGGTGGCGCACGCCTCTTCGCCCGAGGCCATGCGACGGGCGACCGAAGCCGGGGTCCGTACGATCGAGCATGGGGACGGCGCTACGCCCGAGGTCCTGGCGCTGATGCGGGAACGGGGCGTGGCCCTCTGCCCCACCCTGGCCGCCGGCCATGCAATCTCCCAGTACGGTGGCTGGGTGCCGGGCCAGGGCCCTGAGCCGGCCAGGGTCGCGGCCAAACGGGAGAGTTTCGCTCGAGCGCTGGACTCAGGCGTGGACCTCTGCTTCGGTGGGGACGTGGGCGTCTACCCGCACGGCGACAACGTGCGCGAGCTGGAGCTCATGCACGACTGGGGGATGGACCTGATGGGCGTACTGCGGGCGGCCACGTCGGAGAACGCCCGGATCCTGGGGCTGGAGGACCGGGGCCGGGTGGAGGCGGGCCTCCTGGCCGACCTCATCGCCGTGGAGGGGGATCCCACGAGCGCCCTGTCCGCACTCCGGGCGGTGCGCATGGTCATGAAGGGCGGCGAGATCTTCCGGGCGCCCTGATCCGGCTCGGCAGCCCAAGGGGCGACGGCTCCGGCTCCCGGCCGGCGGCGGCCCTCGCGGACCTGGCGACCCTCGGCCCTCGATGGTCAGCGCCACCGGCGCCGATCAGCGATTCCGATCCACCCGGCTCGCGATCCAGTCGTACATCCGCCACGGGAACACCTGCGCGGTGAAGGTCAGCCACGACAGCGGGCCGCCCGTGCTCATGTCGCCCCGGCCCCGGCGAACCGCGGTCAGGATCCGGCGGGCGGCGTCGTCCGCCTCGATCCGGAACGGCTGCCGGTATGCCGCATCTTCGATCATGGGGGTCCGGACGTAGCCCAGGTGGGCGGTCGTCACCCCCACCCCGGTCCCTCTCAGATCGATGCGGAGGCTCTCCAGGAAGTTGGAGAGGGCCGCCTTGCTGGCGGAGTACCCGGCCGTGAGGGGCAGTCCGCGGAACGCGGTCAGGCTGCTCACCCCCACCACCCATCCCGACCGCCGCTCCAGCATGGACGGAAGCACCGACTCCACCAGGTACACGGCCCCCAGGTAGTTCACGCGGAGAATCCGCTCCACGGTACCGGCGTCCAGAGCCCGCCCCGACGTCACCTCGCTCGTGCCCGCGTTGGCCACCACCAGGTCGACCGGACCGAGCGTCTCTACGCATTCGGCCGCGGCGGCCCCGACCTGGCGCGGCTCGGCCACGTCCGTCACCAGCGGCAGGCCGCGACCCCCGGCTGCCGACACCTCGGCGGCCACGGTCTCCAGCTCTTCCGCGCGACGGGCCACCAGCCCCACCGACCACCCCCGCCCGCCCAGTTCCACGGCCAGGGCGCGCCCCACCCCGGAAGAGGCTCCCGTAACCAGCGCCACGGGAGGGGTTTCGCCATCGCGGGGGGAGGACAGAAGTTCGGGAATGCGATCCATTGACGAGGTCCTGCGGCGCGACTGCGCCGGAAAGCTGTGGTGGCCCCGGGCCCCGCTGATCGTCTGGTTCGGGTTCACGATCCGGGGGCACCTGGAGGATCCATGGTACCGCTCACTCTGGGACGGCCTCAACCTCGGGGTCCACGAACTGGGCCACATCCTTTTCTCCCCGGGCGGGGAATGGTGGGGTGTGGCCGGGGGGAGCCTGGCGCAGATCCTGGTTCCCATGGTTGCTGCGCTGCTGTTCTATCGACAGCGGGACTGGTTCGCCATCGCCGTGGCCGCGTTCTGGCTCGGGACCAGCCTGGTGAACGTGGCGATCTACATGGCCGACGCCCGCGATCTCCTCCTCCCGCTCGTGTCGATGGGCGGAGGGGACGTGATCCACGACTGGAACTACCTGTTCTGGGAGGCCGGAGTCCTCCACCGCGACAAGGCCATCGGCGCGGTAGTGCGGAAGGCCGGAATCATCACCATGTTGGCGGGGATGGGCAGTGGGGCCTGGATCCTGCTGGTCATGGCTCGCGCCGGAGACGGTGACGCGGGGCCAAACGAAACCGGGCCGGACCCGGAAATGGGGTCCGACCCGGTGAGGGAATCGCGTCTCGAATAGCGGAGGAGGGACTCGAACCCCCGACACGCGGATTATGATTCCGCTGCTCTAACCAGCTGAGCTACTCCGCCACAGACGAAAAAGGTCTCCACGACCCCAACCCGTGTCAAGGGATCTGAAGGGGCGCCGGAGAGCGGTCTGCCGAGGGGTCGAAACCGGGTCCCCGGAGGGCCCGGAAGAAGCGAACGGAATCGCCTTCGCGGGCGTAGAACAGGTAGGGTCCAGCACCCTGTGGACGCCGCCCGGAACGGGGGCGAAACCAAGATCTTGGAGGGCACACCATGGATATGAACGCCATCCTCATTACCCTGATCGGAATCGGTACCGCCGGCCTGCTCTCCAGCATGCGCGTCCTTTGGGAGTACGAGCGGGGTGTCATCTTCCGCCTCGGAAAGCTCACCCGGGCGAAGGGCCCCGGCCTCGTCTTCCTGGTCCCCTTCGCCGTCGAGCGCATGAGGCGCATGGACCTTCGGATCGTTGCGCTGGACATCGCGCCGCAGGACACGATCACCAAGGACAACGTCTCGGTGAAGGTCAACGCCGTGGTCTACTTCCGGGTGGCCGATCCGGCCAAGGCCGTCGTGGAGATCGAGGACTACTACTTCGCGACGAGCCAGCTCGCCCAGACCACGCTCCGGAGCGTGATCGGACAGTCCGAGCTGGACGAACTGCTGGCCGAGCGGGAGCGCATCAACGACGTGGTGCGGAAGATCATCGACGAGGGCACCGACGAATGGGGCGTCGAAGTGACCGGCGTGGAGATCAAGGACATCGACCTCCCCCACGAGATGAAGCGCGCCATGGCCAAGCAGGCCGAGGCCGAGCGGGAGCGGCGCGGGAAGGTCATCGCCGCCGAAGGTGAGTACCAGGCCTCCACCAAGCTGGCCCTGGCCGCTGAAGTGATCACCCGGCACCCGGTGGCGCTCCAGCTCCGGTTCCTGCAGACCGTGGTGGAGGTGGCGGCCGAGAACAACTCGACCACGCTCTTCCCCATCCCCGTGGACCTGTTCGCGCCGTTCATCGAGAAGGCGACGGGCGTGAAGGGCGGCGGCTTCCCCGAGGGTGCGGAGGCGACCGACGAGGCGGCGGGAGCGGGGGCTCTCGGCGCCGGCGGGGACGGCTCCGCGCTGGAGGCCGGCGAGGCCGCGAGGCTTCTGCCCTCCGCCGAGGAACTGCTTTCCGCCGCTGTCGAAGCGCGGAAGGCCCTGGGACTCGCCGACCGGACCGACGGTGGCGGCGACCCTCCGGCTGCCGCCTCCGAGGCCGCCGGCACGACCGCCTCTCCGGGCGGAGACTCCGATCCCGACGACGAGGGCTAGCGCACCTCCGTGGAGTCGGGCGCGGCGCTGTCCGGCTCGGCGAACCGGTAGAGTTCCTCACCGGGACGGATCATCCCGAAGTGCTCCCGCGCGAAGCGCTCGAGGGTCGCGGAGTCGCTCTCCAGCGAGTCCACCCACGCCGTGAGCGAGTCGTTGGCGTGGCGGAGGCGAGCCAGCTCAGCCAGGGCGGAGTCACGCTCCGCCCTGGCTCGCCGGAGCTCGAAAACCGAGTACTCGCCTCCGAAGAGGGCGTAGTACCCGGCCAGGCCCACGAGGACCGGCAGGATCAGCCGGCGGACCCTGCCCACAGTCCCCGACCCGGGTAGCGGGCGCTGTCACCCAGGGCCTCCTCGATGCGGAGGAGCTGGTTGTACTTGGCCACTCGATCGGTCCGGCTGGCCGACCCGGTCTTGATCTGCCCCGCGGACGTCGCCACGGCCAGGTCGGCGATGAAGGTGTCCTCGGTCTCGCCGGAACGATGGGAGATCACCGAGGTGTAGCCCGACTCGTGGGCCATCCCGATGGCGTCCAGCGTCTCGGACAGCGTTCCGATCTGGTTCACCTTGATCAGGATTGAATTCGCCACGCCGGACCGGATTCCCCGGTCCAGCCGCGCCGTATTCGTGACGAACAGGTCATCGCCCACGATCTGGGTGTCCCCGCCGATGGCGTCTGTCAGCGCCTTCCAGCCGTCCCAGTCGTCTTCGTCCAGCGGGTCTTCGAGCGACCGAATGGGATACTGCCGGGCCCAGTCCTCCCACCAGCGCACCATCCCCTCGCTGTCCACCTTCCTCCCCGACGACCAGCGGAACTCGTACATCCCGTCGGAGAAGAGTTCGGAGGCCGCCGCGTCGATCGCCAGGACCACCTCGTCCCCGGGCCGATAGCCGGCCCCCTCGATGGCCGTGAGCACCACCTCCACGGCCTCCTCGTTGCTGCCCAGGTCAGGGGCGAATCCACCCTCATCACCCACGGCCGTGTTCTTTCCCCTCGCCGTCAGGACCTTCTTCAGGGAGTGGAAGATCTCGACGCCCATGCGAAGTCCGTCGGAGAACGTGTCCGCCCCCAGGGGCATGACCATGAACTCCTGGATGTCCACGTTGTTGGGAGCGTGAGCACCGCCGTTCAGGATGTTCATCATGGGAACCGGGAGGAGGCTGGCCGTCTCACCTCCCAGGTACCGGAAGACGGGAATCCCCATCTCCGCGGCCGCGGCTCTCGCAGCAGCCATGGACACCGCCAGCGTGGCGTTGGCCCCCAGGCGCCCCTTGTTCTCGGTGCCGTCCAGTTCGATGAGCGTGCGGTCCAGGTCCCGTTGCTCCCGCGCCTCGAATCCCCGGAGCGTGTCCCGGATCTCTCCGTTCACGTGGGCCACGGCCTTTCTGACCCCCTTGCCGAGGTAGCGGTCGGAATCTCCGTCCCGCAGCTCGACCGCCTCGTGGACCCCTGTGGATGCGCCGGAGGGCACCGCCGCCCTCCCGCGGGTCCCGGTTTCGAGAATGACCTCCGCCTCCACCGTTGGGTTCCCGCGGGAGTCCAGGATCTCGCGGCCTCGGATGTCGATGATGGCTGCCACTTGACGCTCTCCTGTGTCCGGTCCGGGACCGGAATGGGTTGTCGTGTGAACGGCCCGCGCCGCGAGCCGGTGATCGTGAAGCCGTCAGCCCTCGGCCGGACCCATGGGGTCTGGACCCCCGCCCGGCAACCGGGAGTCGGTGGGAACCGGGTCGCCGGCCTTCAGGGCCTCGACCGCCTCCTGGGCGGCCGTCAGGAGGTCGCTCCGGTAGTTGGGATCGGACCGGTCCAGTTCGATGGGAGCGCCGATCCGGACGTGGATGTCACCCTTCCGGATGCGGAAGCTGCCCTTCTGCATGATGGCCCGGCTGCCCTCGATACCGACGGGCACCACCGGGCACTCGGCCTCCAGGGCCAGCATGAACGCACCCTTCTTGAACCGTCGAACCTCGCCGTCCGCCGAGCGGGTGCCCTCGGGAAAGACGATGATGCTGAGCCCCTGCTCCTTCATGCGGCGGGCCCCCTCCTGGAGCGTGTCGATGGCGGAGTTACGATCTCCCCGATCGATCGCCAGGTGGCCGGACCCTACCCACGCGGGCCCGAAGATGGGGATGCTGGCCAGTTCCTTCTTGCCTACGAACCGGAACTGGACGGGGAGCGCCGCGCAGAGGGCGAAGATGTCGAACCAGGACTCGTGGTTGGCCACGATAACCCGCGCCCGGTCATCCGGGATGTACTCGAGGCCTTCCACGTGGAGCTTGACGCCGGCCCAGCGGAGGAGGGCCCCGCCCCACCTCTGGGGGATCTCGTGGCCCAGGCGGAAGACGTCGTCGCGCTTCAGAACGACCGACAGGAGGACCCGGCTGGCGGCGAAGAAGGTGATGGCTGCGCCGCCCAACAACACCCAGAGGGATCGGATCACGCGGACTCGGCGGGGCTGAGGTGGTCGAACCCTCCGGCGGACAGCGCGGTGCGATCCCCGCCGGACGACTGCAGGAAAACTAACCCGGAACCAGCCTCGACTCGACCCACCCGGTAGAGCGTGGTGTCGAAGGCCCGCCGGAGAGCCCCCACCCGGGGCTGGAGCGCGCCGGCGGGCGCGGCCAGAAGAAGTTCGTAGTCCTCTCCGCCCCTGAGCGCCAGGTCGAGGTCATCGGCCCCCGGGTGGATCGGGATCTCCTCGGCCTCCAGGACGAGGTCGACGCCGCTCGCGACCGCCATGTGGCGTGCGTCGCCCGCCAGGCCGTCCGACAGGTCCAGACCTGCGTGGAGCAGGCCCGCCTGCTGGAGCCAGTGAGCCTCCCCGATTCGGTTGGGCGGTCGGACGAACGCCTCCCGGGTCCCGGGGGCGGGCGGTTCGCCCGCCCGCCAAGCCCGCACCGCCGCCGCGCATCCTCCCAGGGGGCCCGTCACCCAGAGCTCGTCCCCCGGCCGGGCGGTGGAGCGCAGCAGGGGGGTGGGAGTGGATCCCAGCACGGTGACGTCCATGGTCAACGGCCCCGGGGAAGCGACGAGGTCACCACCCAGCAGGTGGGTCCCCGCCGCCCGCAGGGCGCCGCGCACGCCCGCCCGGATCTCCGCCAGCCGGTCCCTGTCCCCGGCCGGAAGCGCCAGCGAGAGGAGGACCCCCAGGGGCTCCGCGGCCATGGCGGCCAGGTCGCTGAGGGCGGCGGCGGTGGCACGGTATGCCGCCTCCTCCAGACTGACCCAGTCCCTCCTGAAGTGGATGCCCTCGACCGACAGGTCGGACGAGGCCACCACCGGCGGGTCCCCTTCCAGGACGAGCGCATCGTCTCCCGGGCCCACGCGGACGTGTGGAATGCGGTCGATTTCGCCTTTCAGGAGTTCCCGGATGGCGTCGAACTCCGCTCCGGGCCCCAGCCGTGGGTCCAGATCCGGCGGCGCGTCCATCAGCGGGCCGGGTCCTGATCGAACAGGACGAAGGGGTGCGGGAGGTCGGTCTCCCCCGGGCCCTCCCGGAGCGCGTCCGGCAGGCACCCGATCACCTCTTCCGGCGAGAGACCGGCGCCCCGATCGGCCAGCACGGCCGCTCGACCGGTGGTCAGGAGCCCGAGACCGGCGGCCGTGGCGGCCGGGGTGCCCTGCGCCTGAAGGGCGGCGATGCTGCCGGCGAGTGCGTCCCCCATCCCCGCCGCTGCCAGATCCGACGTCCCGACCGTGTCGACCAGGAGGCTCCCGTCCGGACGGCCCACCACACTCGGGATTCCCTTCAGGAGGATCACCGCGCCGGTCTCGGCCGCCAGGGCCCGGGCCCGCCCGGGTCGATCGACCATGACCTCCGGGACGGCCTGATCCAGCAGGCGCGCCATCTCACCCGGGTGGGGCGTAAGCACCACCTCCCGGTCCCCCGTCCATTCGGCGAGGGCGGAGGCGGGGCCGGCGGTCGCCTCCGCCAGCAGTGTCAGGGCATCGGCGTCCATCACGACGGGCGTACCCGGAGCCGCATCCAGGGCGACTTGCGCGGCGCCGGCGGCCTCCGGATCGGTGCCCATCCCCGGTCCGATGAGGAGCGCCGACGCCGCCGCCGCCGCTTCGGCCAGGGCCTCCCTGTCATCGCGGTCGACGAACACCGCATCCGGGACGGCCTCCTGGAGGAGCGACCGGTTTCCGCCCACCGACGCGATGCGGACGTACCCGGCGCCCGAGCGGATGGCGGCCCGGGCCGACAGGATGGCCGCGCCCGCCATTCCGACGCGACCCGCCAGGACGAGCACGTTCCCCGCCCGGTTCTTGTGGGAATCGGGGTCCCTCCGCGGACGTACCTGATCCCCCCACGCGGGTGTGATCGCGTGGGCCCGGAACGTGTCCGGGCCCGGTTCCGGGAAGCCGATCTCCACCCCCACGAGCCGGCCGGCATGCGCCCGGGCGGGGTGCAGCAGCGATCCGAGCTTGGGCCAGCCCAGGGCGATGGTACAGTCGGCCTGCACCACGGGGCCCGGTGTGTCGCCGGTGACGGCGTCCGCTCCCGACGGGATGTCCAGCGCCACCACCGGGGCCGGAGCCCGGTTCATCGCGTGGATGGCCCGCGCCTGCCGCTCCCGCGGTGGGCCCGACAGCCCGGTGCC
>JBDHIJ010000069.1:0-14393 GCA_039587435.1 Gemmatimonadota bacterium | reverse complement strand
CTCCGCGCCCTGCGCCGCAGGACCGGGACCGTCTTTTCCACGGAGGGGCTGGTGAGCACGCTCACCATCCTCGAGAACGTGACCGCCACCCTCACGTTCCAGGGTGTGGCGGCCGTGAGCGGAGCCCGCGAGCGGGCCCGGGCGATGCTCGAACGGCTGGAGATCTCCGCCCACGCGGGCCTCCGTCCGGAGGAAACCACGCGTGAGGTCCGGTACCGGGCCGCCGCGGCGCGGGCGCTGGCGGGGGAACCCGAGCTGATGATCCTCGAAGACCCCCTGTCGGCCCTGGACGACAACGGCGGCCAGGCCCTGGTGCGGACCTGTCAGGAACTCTGCGAAACGGTCATCGTGTTCGACCCCCGGAAGGAGGAAGCCCTGCGAGAGGTTGCCGACCACCTGATCCAGGACGCCTTTTGGGGGTTCCAGGAAGACACCGAACAGATGCGAATCGAGTAGATGCGAACCGAACGGGCAGACCTCTGGGTGGCGCTGTCGATCCTCGGGATCGGGGGCCTCGCCGTGGCCTTCGGGTTCTGGCTCACCCAGGAGGAGCCGGCGTCCTACTTCCTGTACACCTCGTACGAGCAGGTCGACGAGATGGCTCCCGGCGCGCCGGTGTACATCTACGGATTCCAGATCGGCAGCGTCACCGAGATCATCCCGGCCCTGGACCCGGACGGTCGCCTGATCTTCGACGTGACCATGGGGATCGACGGCCGGCTTCCGGGCGGCGACACCCTCCGGGTCCCCCAGGGGACGGTGGCGCAGCTCTCCTACCCGCCCCTGCTGGGCCCGGCCTTCATCGTCCTCGAACCGCCGACGGAGGCGGCGCCCCCCATCCCGGCGGGGTCGGACCTCCTGGGCGTTCGCTCCGTCTCTCCGGTAGAGATGGTGGAGACGCTGGCGGGACAGCTGTCCTTCGAGGTGGTGGAGACGCTGGCTCGGACCCGGCAGCTCATGGACACGCTCAGCACGAGCCTGGGTCGGGTGGAAGGCAGCGTTCGAAGGGCGGAGGGTGATGTCCGGACCCTGGTGGACGAGGTGCGGCAGCAGCTGGAAACCACCCAGGCTCTGGCCAGGCGGCTCGAGACCGAGGTCCAGGCCATCAGTCCCGAGGTCCAGGAGACCATGAACTCGGCCCAGGAGCTCATCGGAGAGACCAGCCAGCTGGTGGACCGGGTGGACTTCTTCCTCCTGGACAACCAGCCCGAGATCACCCACATGATCTCGTCGCTGGACTCCGCCACCTTCCTCCTGAACCACCTGGTGAAGTCCCTGTCGGAGAACCCCCTGCGGGTCTTCTCGGGCGTCCCGGAACCCCCGCCCCACACCTCGCCCCTGCTGAACGAAGGCCCCGCCGAACGTCGGGATCCGGAGTCACCGCCGGACACCCTCTCCCCCTCCAACTGACTCCTGTTTCCGGGTCCGTTTCGCAGGCCCATTCCCACATTGCACGGCCCCGACTTTCGGTTTATGTTCGGTTTATGGGGGGCCCACCCCCGCCCATCCGACCCTTCCATCGCCCGCGCAGCGTCCACCCACCGTCCCATGTCGCCCACGCCTCCCTACATCGAGCTCCACTGCCACTCGGGCTACTCGCTCCTGGACGGGGCGTCCCACCCCGAGGAGCTCGTGCTCAGGGCGAAGGAGCTGGGCTACCCGGCCCTGGCGCTGACGGATCACGACGGGCTGTACGGGGCCATGGAGTTCGCCCAGTACGCCCGGAGCGAGGGCATCCAGCCCATCACCGGGGCCGAGCTCACCGTGAGCGGAGTGCTGAACCGGGAGGTGGAAGGCACTCCCCCACCCCACCGCCCCGACACACCGGCGGACAGGACCCACCTCACCGTGCTGGCCGAGACCCCCCGGGGCTACGCCAACCTGAGCCGCCTCATCACGCAGGCCCGCATGGAGTCCCCCCGGGAGGACCCCCACCTGCCCCTGGAGGCCCTCCTGCAGCGCACCGAGGGCCTCATCGTCCTCAGCGGCTGCCGGAAGGGGGCCGTGGCCCGCACCCTGGAATGGGAGGGCGTGGCCGCCGCCGAGGCCCTGCTTCGACGCCTCCGGGACGCCCTGGGACCGGAGCACCTCTTCGTGGAGCTGCAGGACCACTGGATCCGGGGCGACAGCCGTCGCAACCGCACCCTGGGCACCCTGGCCGACCGCCTGCACCTGCCGGTGGTGGCCACGGGCAACGTCCACTACCACCGGAAGTCCCGGGCCCGCCTGCACGACGTGCTCACCGCCCTGCGCTACCGGAAGACCCTGGACGCCTCCCACGACGTGCGCCGTCCCAACGGCCTCTTCCACCTGGCCTCGCCGGAAGAGATGCAGCGCCGTTTCGAGACCCGCCCCGACGCCCTGGCCTCCACGCTGCGCATCGCCCAGCGCTGTGCGGGGTTCGATCTCACGAAGGATCTGGGGTACACCTTCCCCGACTTTCAGGGGAGCGAAACCGGAAAGAGCGCCGGCCAGATGCTGGCCGAGGTGTGCCGGGCGGCCCTGGACGACAAGTACCCCGAGGACCCGGTCCCCCCGCCCCCCGTCCGCCACCCCGGGCTGGCCGGCGGAGCCCGGCGGCTGGACTCCGATGCGCCTGCGGCCCCACCCTCGGCCGATCCCGCCGAGCACGCGGCCCATCTGGCCATGGACTCGCCCCTCATCCTGCCCAACCGCCGCCCCCTCCTCACTGCCCGCCCCGATGGCTCCCGCCCACCCCATCGGGCCTCGGGCGGGGCCAGCGCCGGGGGACGGGCGTCCATGGCCAGCCGCAGGAAGGCCCGCTCCCGCCGGGCCGAGGCCGAACGTCGCCTGGAGCAGGAACTCCGCCTGGTGGAGGCTCACGGCCTGTCGGGCTTCTTCCTGGTCTATCGGGACATCATGGAGATGGCGAAGGAGGTGGCCCTCCGGGTCCGTGGGGGTGCCCCCCGGGCCTTCGCGGGCCTGCCTCCGGGCCGGGGCCGGGGCTCGTCGGTGTCCTCCATCATCTGCTACCTCATCGGCCTGTCCCACGTGGACCCGGTGGAGGCCGACCTCTTCCTGGGCCGCTTCCTCAACGACGCCCTCAAGAGCGTCCCCGACATCGACCTGGACTTCCCCCGGGAGATCCGGGAGGAGCTGATCCTGGAGGTCTACCGCCGCTACGGCAGCGACCACGCCGGCCTGGTGTGCACCTTCCCCACCTACAAGCTCCGCTCCACGGTCCGGGAGGTGGGCAAGGTCCTGGAGCTTCCCCAGGGCGAGATCGAGAAGCTGGCCAAGCTGGTGGAGCGCTTCTCGGCCAGGGGCATCAAGGAGGAGATGGCCCGGATCCCCGAGTTCAAGGACAAGGTGGATCGGCCTCCGTGGAGTCTCCTGGCCGACCTGGCCGAGGACATCGCGGGCCTGCCCCGGCACGTCTCCCAGCACGTGGGCGGCATGATCATCTCGTCTCGCCCCCTGGTGGAACTGGTCCCGCTGGAGCCGGCGGCCATGGACGGCCGGGTCCTGTGCCAGTGGGAAAAGGACTCCTGCGAAGACGCGGGCTTCATCAAGATCGACTTCCTGGCCCTGGGAATGCTCTCCCTGGTGGAGGAAGCCGCCGACCTCATCGCCGAGCGTCACGACACGGTGCCCGACCTGTCCCGCATCGACTTCCGGGACCAGGTGGTCTTCGACCGCATCTGCTCCGGGGACACCATCGGGATCTTCCAGGTGGAGAGCCGGGCCCAGATCCAGATGATCCGCCGGGTCCAGCCCCGAAATCTCCGGGACCTGGCCGTCCAGGTGGCCATCGTGCGTCCCGGTCCCATCGTGGGCGGAGCCGTGAATCCCTACGTCCGCCGCCGCGAGATGCAGCGCAGCGATCCCGGGTTCGAGGTCCCCTTCGACCACCCGCTCCTGAAGGACTGCCTGGCCGAGACCATGGGCGTGATCATCTACCAGGACCAGGTGCTGCAGGTTTGCCAGGCCCTGGCCGGCTTCACCGACGGCCAGGCCGAGGGCTTGAGGCGGGCCATGAGCCGGAAGCGCTCCCGGGACGCCATGAACGGCTACTGGGAGGCCTTCCGGGCCGGCGCCGAGTCCCGGGGCGTGGACGAGGCGACCGCCAAGCAGGTCTTCGAGCAGGTGGTGGCCTTCTCGGAGTTCGGATTCCCCAAGTCCCACGCCCACGCCTTCGGACTCCTGGCCTACCAGTCCGCCTGGCTGCGCCACTACTACCCCACCGAATACAACGTGGCGCTGTTCAACAACCAGCCCATGGGCTTCTACGGACTGGACGCCCTGGCCCGGGACGTCCGGCGCAACGGCATCGACGTCCTGCTGCCCGACGTGAACCGGAGCCGGGTGGAGTGCACCGCCGAAGGCGAAGACCTGCGGGTGGGATTGGGGTTCGTCCGGGGGGTGGGCCGGGACCAGGCCGAGGGGATCGTGGAGGAGCGGGAGCGGAACGGGCCGTTCCGGTCCCTGGTCGACTTCCTCCGGCGCACTCCCTCCACCCTGAAGCGCCCGGCGGTGGAGAACCTGATCTGGGTGGGGGCCCTGGAGGACATGGGCCTCACCCGCAGGGAGCTGCTCTGGCAGACCGGGCTCTTCCTGGGCCCCGAGCAGGAGGCCGAACGACCCACGGGACGACAGAGCGACCCCCAGCTCGACCTGGCCCTGGACGAGCCCCACGCGGGCCTCCGCTTCTCAGACCTGGACGAAGGCGAGCAGATGGTGGCCGAGTACCGGATGCTCCACTTCTCCACCGACCTCCACCCCCTTCACCTGGTCCGCGGCCTCCTGCACCCCGACACCATCTCATCCGGGGAACTCATGGATCTGCCCCAGAGTCGGACCGTGCGACTGGCCGGCCTGGTGGTGGCCCGGCAGCGGCCCCACACGGCCAAAGGCTATGTCTTTGTCCTGATGGAAGATGAGTACGGTCCTATCAACGTGATTGTGAAGCCCGATGTGTACGAGAAGTGCCGCGCCATCGTCCGAACCGAACCCCTGATCGCCGTGCGGGGCCGCCTCCAGAAGGACGGGGCGACCCTGAACATCATCGCCTACGAGATCGAGGGACTGCGCGTGCAGGACACCGCCATCCAGGAGACGGGCAATCGCCTGCCCAACGGACGTCTGGCGCCCCCGTTCAGCGAGACCCACGCCGGCAAGGCGGCCGCCGCTCCGAATCCCCGGGATCTGCTGCCGGCCCAGGTCCACCCGTCCGGCTCGGCCCCATCGCGGGGCGTGGACCCCGAGGGGCGCCCTCTCCAGGGCCCGGCCTCCGACGCAGGTCCCGGCCCGACTCCGGACCCGTCCCCCATCCCCGCCCCGACCCCGGAGGACCAGAACCCCCTGGCCTGGCTGGGGGTCGACGATCCCGATCCTCCGGGGAAGGAGCCCTCTCCGTTCGCATTTCTCACGGCACTGCGGCAGTCTCCACCCGAGGTGAAGAGCTTCCGATGAGCCGACGAGCCCGACTACGCGTACCACCGCCCGCCCGACTACGCGCCCGGCCACACGCCCGAAACCGGCGTGTCCACCACCGACGCGCCCTCGCCGCGCAGATCACCGCATGGAGCCACGCATGAAGAGCCTGACCCCCCTCGTCACCGTCGACCGCATCGAGCCCTGCCTGGGCTTCTGGACCGAACGCCTGGGCTTCACCCTGACCATTTCGGTCCCCGGAGAGGACGGCCTGGGCTTCGCGGCCGTCGAGCTGGACGGGATCGAGGTGATGTACCAGACCTACGCCAGCGTGGCCGAGGACATCCCCGCCCTGGCCGAAGAGACCCGGGCCGGGACCAGCATCTTCTTCACCGAGGTGGAGAACCTGGACGGCGTGATGTCGAAGATGGACGGGGTGGAGGTGGTGGTCCCCCGCCGAAAGACGTTCTACGGCATGGAGGAGGTCTTCGTCCGGGCCCCCTGCGGCACGGTCGTGGGTCTGGCCCAGCCCGTGGAGGACTGACCCGGACGTCGCAGGCCCCGGCTAGCGGGGGCCGACGCCGATCCGGACGGGCCCCACCCAGAGGCCCACGGGCAGACCCCGCTCGTCGGTGCCGGGAGAACGGAACGCCTCCGTCTCGGCGGTGCGCTGCACCCAGAGCCCCGCCCCCTCCCGCTCCGCGCACACCGCGGAGTCGTCCGAGGACTGGGCCAGCGACGCCAGCATCCGGTGGAACTCGTAGTCCTCGAAGGGATCCGCCGGCGCGTAGACGGCCGCGCCGGTGGGCCCGATCGGGGTCTTGCCCGTGTCCACCGCGATCTCGCCCGTGTCGAGGTCCATTCCGTCCCTCGGGCCCAGGAGAAAGAGCTCGCCCGCCGGTCCCCGGGTGCCGCACGCGGAGACATCGGACACGACGTCTCGAACGACCACCACGCCGGATTCTCCCACCACCCGAAGGGCGCGGCCCTCCAGCACGATGGCGGTGTTCTCGTCGATCCCCACTCCGATGTCGGCCGAACGGTCACTGGCCGTGGCGACCACGAGCCTCCCGATCCGGCCCCGGGCCAGGAAGTGCTGATCCACCAGCAGTTCCGGCGCGAACCCCGGACCCGGCATCAGCCGCACGCCATCGGCCTCGGGGGCGGCGGCCACCCCGGCCAGGATCGCCTCCACGCTCCCTCCACCCGAGATCATGGGATCGGACATGATCGCCGCGCCCGCGCTGGTCCCCGACACCACAGCGCCCGTCTCCCAGCGATCTCGAATGGCCTCCAGGGCCGGCGAGGAGCCGCCATCCGGACGGAAGACCTCGGAAATGCGGCTCTGACTGCCGCCCGAGAAGTAGAACCCGCCGCACTCGCGGATCCGCCGGACCACCGCGGGGTCCCCGGCGGCTTCGGGATTGTCGGTGGTGACGAGGATGCCCTCCGCCGAGTCCGGGCCGCCGAACGCCTGGATCCTCGAGATCGCCGAGGCCATGCTCTCAGCCGGCGCGCCGCTCGCCGTGGGGAACACGCAGATCGGCCCGCTGCCCATCCGGCCGTCCAAGATGGCCCGGTAGACGGGCTCGTTGCCCTCCGCCAGGGCACCGCCGATGATGACCAGCCGGCCGACGCTCTCTTCCACCGCGTCCGGCGCCGATCCCCGTGTCGCCGGCGCTGATTCGGGCGCTTCCGGGGAGTCGCCGGGCGCTGCGCAGGCCAAGGCGACCAGGAGCAGGGCCGAAACCGGGGTCCAAAACCGCGTCATCGGGCGCGATCCACCTCTGGTAAACAAATGTATTGTGAGCGCGTGTGGGACGGCGTATTTTAACGGTCCCCCCCAATCCGGCCACCGGAGAGCGCGTCTCCACCGGCCAGAACCCGGGAGACCAGTTGCACCATGACCTCATCGGCAGCAGGGATGAGACGTAGCCCAGGCGCAAGCGACAAGGCACGGGAGCTACTCTCGTGCCTCGTCGGAGTGGCGCACGCGGAGGTGACGCCCGATGGAAGGGGCGGAATTCTCGGCGTCCGGGTGTGGGGGACCGGCGAATTCTCACCGGACCGCACGGTCCGCTCCGTTCAGAGTGCCCTTCGGGCCCACCTGGACCTGTATCTGCCTCCCGAGCGGATCCGGTTCATCGGCGATCCGGTTCCCCCCGACATGGGGAACGGGACCGTGATCGTGACCGAGGCGCCCGCCGAGGTATCCCAGCCGGACTCGGCCGAAACGGAAACGGCCGCACCCTCGGCCCGCATTCTCTCCCGCCCGGCGGCCGAGGAGCGAAGCGGTGAGGGGGAACTGATCCACTCCAGTCCCGTCGCCGACGGTCCGCGCAACGTGCCCCCTCCGCTGGAACCGCACGAGCTCGACGAGTCGGGCTTCGAGACCGGCTTCCGGAACGAGGACCCGGCAGCGGCGCCGGAAGCGGCCCCTCCCGCGGCGGCCCCTTCTGTTGCGACGCCTTCCGCCGCAGCCCCGCCCCCACCGGCCCGAGAGGCACCAGCTCCGTCGGCACCAGCCCCCGCGGCACCACCGGCAAAAGCGGCACCGGCACCGGCACCAGCGCCACCGTCGGCACCGACCCCAACCGCACCGGCCGCGCCGGTACGAGCCCCCTCCGCGCCAGCCCCCTCCCCGTCCACGGCCCCGGCCCCCGCGGTCGCGCACCAGGACGAGGAGGCGGTGCAGGCCCCGGATGCCAGCAGCCCGGATCGGATCCTCTACGAGGGCTTCGACATCAGCAACCACCGGAGCCGGCAGGCCCAGCTCAAGGTCAAGCTCGACTGGCGGGGCCGGCAGTTCATGGGGCTCGCCCGGTCCTCCGGCGATCCCGAAGAGCAGGCCGAGGCGCTGGCCCGGGCCACCCTGAAGGCCCTGGAGGGGATCGTCCACACCAAGGTGAAGGATGCGTCCTTCTCCATGGAACTGGCCGGCATCCGCTTCGTCGAGGTCCTGCCCTACCAGCTGGTGGTCGTGGTGGTGAAGCTGAAGCTCGGCCGGGAAGTGCTGCCCCTGTCCGGTTCGGTGGTGGCCCGCCACGGTCCGAGCCTGGCCGCGGTCCTGGCCATCCTCCAGGCCAGCGACCGGCGAGTCCGGGCGATCCTCGAGCACGTGGAGCGGGGGCCCCCGCCGGACCGCGCGCCGGACCCGGGCTCCGAATTCGGGGTCTGACCCCTGCCGGAACCGGAATGCGTGAGGCCCCGGGGATCGCTCCCCGGGGCCTCGCTCGTTCCCGGCCGCGGACGACGGTGTCCCGCCGGCCCGCGGGCCTTCGGGCCGTCAGGCCGTGGTGGTCTCGGTGGTGTCCTCGGCGGCCTTCACCTGGGCCTCCATCCAGTCCGTGGTCACCGACTTGGGCCGGGTGATGGGCTCCATCATGGCCCGGCTGGTGATGAGCTGCGACAGCATGCCCATGGCCCGGCTGACCGAGAACAGGACCGTGTAGTAGCGCATCTCGGTGATCCCGTAGTGATACAGCAGGGCGCCGGAGCCCGCGTCCACGTTGGGCCACGGGTTGGCGGCCTTGCCGTGCTCCTGCAGGACCTGCGGGATGATCTTGAATCCCACGTCCACCGTCTGGAAGACCGGGTCGGTGGGCATGTGCACCGTGCCGAACCCGTGGAACGCCGTGAACCGCGGGTCGGTGGCACGCAGCACCGCGTGGCCGTATCCCGGCACCACCCGGCCGCTGTTGAGCACCTCCCAGGTGTAGTCGCGCATCTGCTCCTCGGTGGGCGCACCGTCGAAGCGATCCATGACCCCGAGCACGAACTTCAGGCACTCCTGGTTCGCGAGCCCGTGGAGCGGGCCGGCCAGCCCGGACAGCCCCGCCGCCACCGCGTAGTACGGATCGGACAGCGCCGAAGCCACCACGTGCGCGGTGAACGCGCTCACGTTGCCGCCTTCATGGTCGCTGTGCAGGACCATGTAGAGGCGCATCAGGTCGTAGAAGTCCAGATCGTCGATCCCCAGCATGTGCGCATAGTTCTGCGACCAGTCCAGGGTCGGATCGGGGTCGATCAGGTCACCCTTGTTGTACCGGATGCGATAGACCGCGGCGGCCAGGGCCGGAAGCTTGGCCAGCAGTTGGAGGGAGTCCTCGAGAGCCGCCTCCCAGTACTCGTCTCTCGTCATCCCCTCGTCGTAGCGGCGACGGAAGATGGAGGTGTCCTCCAGGACCTGGATGGCCGTGATCAGCATATCCATCGGATGCGCCGTCTCGGGCATGTCCCGCAGGATTTTCCAGACGTAGTCCGGAACCGTCTGGCGCGAGGTGAACTCGTCCTTCAGCTGCGCCACGTCCTCCGGGGCCGGCAGCTCGCCCACCACGAGGAGGTAGAAGATCTCCTCGGCCGAGAGATGGGAGATCTCGGCGATGGGAATCCCCCGGATGATGAGGCCCTTGTACGGGTCCACCAGCGAGGTGTCGCAGACCAGGCCCTTGATGCCTCGCATCCCGCCATAGGCCTGCTTGAGGGTGACCTCGGAGATCACCAGGTCCCCGTGCTCTTTCACGAGGTTCTTGATCCGCTCCCGACGCTCGGGAATACGGGCCGCGAGTGCTTCATGGATACTGGACATGACGCCTTCCCCCTTGGTTGTGGAAATCTTCGGGGGCGCGGACGTCAGGAGCAGTCACTCGGAGAGGGGAGACTGGAGCCTCCCGTCGGGATGTCAGACCCGACGCGGGCCGGTTCGGGCGGCGGCCGAAACCAGCGAGGACGGGGCTGGCAGGCCGGTCCGTAGCCCGCGCACCCTCCTGCCCCTGTGAAGAGCAAATTCCATTCCCCGCGAGTTGATGGAATTCCCACGTCTTTCGGGATTCCATGCACGACGAAGGGGCGGACCCGAAGGCCCGCCCCCGAAGCCGCCACGAGAGGGCGGCGACCCGTCCGAAAACAGACCCTACGACCGCTCCGTGAGCGGCACGTAGTCCCGGGTGTCTTCACCCATGTAGATCTGCCGGGGCCGCGCGATGCGCTGCTCCTTGTCGTCCAGCATCTCTTCCCACTGGGCCAGCCAACCCACGGTCCGCGGGATGGCGAACAGGACCGGGAACATCTCCACCGGGAAGCCCATCGCCTGGTAGATCAGACCCGAGTAGAAGTCCACGTTCGGGTAGAGGTTCCGCTCGACGAAGTAGTCCTCCTGCAGCGCAATCTTCTCCAGCTCCAGGGCGATGTCGAGGAGCGGGTTCCGACCCGTGACTTCGAACACGTCGTAGGCCGTCTTCTTGATGATGCTGGCCCGGGGGTCGTAGGCCTTGTAGACCCGGTGGCCGAAGCCCATGAGCCGGCGCTCGCCCTTCCGGACGCTGTCCATGAAGGCCGGGATGTTGTCCACGCTGCCGATCTCGTTCAGCATCCGCAGCACGGCCTCGTTGGCGCCCCCGTGGAGCGGCCCGTAGAGCGCGCTCATAGCCCCGGACAGCGCCGAGTAGGGATCGGCGTGGGAGCTTCCGATCACCCGCATCGTGGTGGCGGAGCAGTTCTGCTCGTGGTCGGCGTGGAGGATGAACAGGACGTCCAGGGCCCGCTGGAGGGCGGGCTGCTGCGGGTACTCCTTCACGCCGATCCGGAACAGCATGTTCAGGAAGTTGGCGGTGTAGGGCAGCTGGTTCTCCGGGTACACGAACGGCAGACCGCGATGGTGCCGGTACGCGAAGGCCGCCAGAGTGGGCATCTTGGCCAGAAGCCGGACGATCTGGATCCACCGGTTGTCCGGATCCGAGATGTCCTTCGCCTCGGGGTAGAAGGTCGACAGCGCCGCCACCGAACTGATGACCATGCCCATGGTGTGGGCATCGTACCGGAACCCGCCCAGGAGCTCCTTCAGGTTCTCGTGGACGTAGGTGTGGTACGTGACGTCCTGGACGAAGCCGTCGAGCTCGTCCGAGGTGGGCAGCTCACCCTTCAGAAGCAGCCAGGCCACCTCCAGGAAGTTGCTGCGCTCGGCCAGCTGCTCGATGGGGTACCCGCGGTAGCGCAGGATGCCCTTGCCGCCGTCGATGAACGTGACCGTGCTCCGGGTCGACGCCGTGTTGGTGTACCCGGGGTCATAGGCCATCATCCCGAAGTCGTCCTCGTGGACCTTGATCTGACGCAGGTCCATGGCCCGGACGACATCTCCCTCCAGGATGTCGAACTCGTAGTCCCTGCCCGTCCGGTTGTCCCGCACGCTCAGGCTGTTCTTGGAGCCGCCACCGTTCTCCGACATTCCATCCTCCGCTTCAGACGACCGCAGGTCATCAATCCCCGGCGCTGCCGGGGCTGTTCCGGTTCCTGGGGCTCCCGATGAGCCCGGTCTCGCCGAGGGAAAGGGGGCCGGGCCGGGAGGCCGGACTCCGAATCTGGCGAGACATGAAATGTAACGACTTGAATGGGGGGCGGTGTACGCCCCACGGCCGGGACAAATGGCCCCGGTTCCCGCTTGTTACATGGACCCCGCTGACGGCGGAATGTTCACCGGGAAGAGCGCCGAGAAGTACCCCACCCGTTCTCCGGAGGCCGCACCCGGGAGCGATGCCCTCAGCCCGTCCCACCCCAGATGTCGCCCACCGTGAACCCGGACTGGAAGGGGTCGGCCGGGTCCACCACGTACTCGCCCCGCCCCGTCACCCACGCCGACCCCTCGATGCTCGGCACGATGCCCGTCCGGTCCCCCACCTGGGCCTCGGCCTCGATCCGACCGGTGAACCGGGTCCCGAGCACACTCTCGTGGACGAAGGAGTCGCCGACGCCGAGCTCGCCGCGGGCGTGGAGGACCGCCATCCGTGCACAGGTCCCGGTGCCGCACGGGGACCGGTCCAGGCACCCCGTCCAGGTGTCCGGGTCGTCCCACCGGACCTGACCGGTGGGCACCACCACCGCGTTGCGGCCCTGACCACCCGGGTCATGGGGCGCGCCGGCCAGCTGCCCGATGGTGACGCCCGCGATCCTCGGGTCGGCCGGGTGCACCGCCTCCAACTGCTCCGCCGCCGCCTGCTTGATCATTTCGCCGGCCCGGGCCAGGGCGCGGCCGTTGTCGGCCGTCAGGGCCAGGCTCAGCGCGTCCGCGTCGGCGATCACGTACATCATCCCGCCGTAGGCCACGTCCACCCTCACGCGACCCAGCTGCGGCACGGCCACCTCGGCGTCCAGCATGAGCGCGGCGGCCGGCACGTTCGTGAACCGGACCGACTCGGCCCGACCGTCCCGAACCCGGGCATGAATGGTCACCAGGCCGGCCGGGGCCTCCAGCACGAACTGGTTCTCGCCCTCCGACGTCGGGATCATGCCCTCCTCGATCAGGGCGGTCGCCACGCAGAGCGTGTTGGAGCCCGACATGGGCGGGTACTCCTCGTGCTCCATGATGATGAAGGCCGCGTCGGCCTCCGGGCTCACCGGCGGCACCACGATGTTGGCGCAGAGGGCGGGATACCCCCGGGGCTCCCGGAGCATGACCTGCCGGACCCAGTCCATCTCCCGCTCCAGGAACAGCTTCTTGTCGAAGAGGGTGTCGCCCGGGATCTCGGGGACGCCGTCCACGATGACCCGGCCGGGCTCGCCGCAGGCGTGGAGGTCGATGGCAGTGAGGGTGGGACGGGACATGGGCTCCCCATGGGGCTGAAGGGTCGTCAGCGCGCACCGACCCCGAAAACGAAGACGGCCCCGCCCCGAACCCTCGGTGCCGGGAGAGGGACTCGAACCCTCACTCCTTTGCAGGAAGCGGATTTTGAGTCCGCCGCGTCTACCGATTCCGCCATCCCGGCCGTTCGCACGCGACCGGGGTCGCGCGGGCTCTAAATGTGGGCCGGGCCGAGAGCCACGGGAACCCCCGAATCGGCCCGCCTGGCCGGGCGGACCCGGACCCGGGCCGGAGGCCCCTCGGCCAACCCGATCCGGACCCCTCGCACCACTCCCAACCGAGGGGTCGTTTTCCTAGGTTAGAAGTCTCTGCTCGGGTCGTTTTCCTAGGTTAGAAGTCTCTGCTCGAAATGCTCCGCCACCCTTACGAGGGCCAGACGATGATCGATCCCTTCGGCGCCGTACGGACCGTCCAGCTCAAGGAGGGTGAGACCTCCTTCTTCTCCCTCCCCCACCTCGAGACCGAGGGCATCGCGTCCCTCGATCGCCTGCCCTTCTCCATCCGCGTCATGCTGGAGAACGCCCTGCGCAACGCCGGGCGCGGGTACGTGAGCGAGGCCGACGTCCGAGCCGTCGCCGACTGGAGTCCGACCAACGCAGGGGCCGACGTCCCGTTCATGCCGTCCCGGGTGGTCCTGCAGGACTTCACCGGTGTGCCCGCCGTGGTCGACCTGGCCGCCATGCGGAACGGCATCGCGGACCTGGGCGGCGATCCTTCGCGCATCAACCCGGTGGTGCCGGTGGACCTGGTCATCGACCACTCGGTCCAGGTGGACTACTTCGGGACCGACTACGCCTTCGAGAAGAACGTGGAGCGGGAATTCGAGCGGAACCGCGAGCGCTACACGGTCCTGCGCTGGGCCCAGCACGCCTTCGACGGTTTCTCGGCCGTGCCTCCGGGGACCGGGATCGTGCACCAGGTCAACCTGGAATACCTGGCCTCCGTCATGCACCGGCGCGACATCGACGGGAAGCACTTCGCCTTCCCCGACACCCTCGTCGGCACCGACTCCCACACCACCATGATCAACGGCATCGGCGTGGTGGGCTGGGGCGTGGGCGGGATCGAGGCCGAGGCGGTCATGCTCGGCCAGCCGTACTACATGCTGCTGCCCGAGGTGGTGGGCGTGAAGTTCACCGGATCGCTGCCCGAGGGTGCCACCGCAACGGACCTGGTGCTGCGGGTCACCGAGATGCTGCGGGAGCACGGCGTGGTGGGCCGCTTCGTGGAGTACTACGGCGCGGGCCTGTCGTCGCTGAGCCTGGCCGACCGGGCCACCATCGCCAACATGTCGCCGGAATACGGCGCCACCATCGGGTTCTTCCCGGTGGACGACGGGGCCCTGACCTACCTGCGGGGCACCGGG
>JBDHIJ010000068.1:0-13245 GCA_039587435.1 Gemmatimonadota bacterium | reverse complement strand
ATGCGAATCGGCGCGGTCATTCGGGAGCCCCTGGACGTCCACCGGATCGGGACCCCCGCCGAACGGGAGGCCCGGGTGCTGGAGCTGCTGGATCGGGTGGGCCTCGGCGAGGACGCCGCGGGCCGCTATCCGAGCCAGTTTTCGGGCGGGCAGCGCCAGCGCATCGGGATCGCCCGGGCCCTGGCCACCAGCCCGCGCTTCATCGTGGCCGACGAGCCGATCTCAGCTCTGGACGTCTCCATCCAGGCCCAGATCGTGAACCTCATGGCCGACCTCCAGGACGAGCTCGGTCTCACGTACCTGTTCATCGCCCACGACCTGGCGATGGTCCGTCACATCAGCGACCGGGTCGCCGTCATGTACCTCGGCCAGATCGTGGAGATCGGGGAGCGGGACGCGGTGTTCGACCGTCCGGCGCACCCGTACACCCGCGCCCTGATCCAGGCCATCCCGGTACCCGACCCCGAGACCGGGGCGGCGAAGCTGAGGGCGCCCCTGGAGGGGGATGTGCCGAGCCCGGCCGATCCCCCCTCCGGGTGCCGGTTCCACACCCGGTGCCCCTTCGCGTCGGAGATCTGCAGGATGGAAGAACCGCGGATGGAGGCCGCCCCAAGGGCCTCGGACGCCCCGAGCGCCCCAGGCTCCGAGGGCGATGGCCACCGGGTGGCCTGCCACCACGCGGACTCCCTCCCGAAGGCGGACTGAGCCCGATGTCCGAGCCCTCGGTGCAGCTCACCGGCTCCCGGGCCTGGGTGGTGGCGGTGCTGATCATCGGGCTCATCGCCCTCCGATCGTTCAACGCCCGGACCACCCTCGACACCCAGGGCCGGGAGACGCTCCGGGAGTGGGTGGCCCTGGAACTCCAGCGGCCCCTCCTGGACGAGGCCTCGGCCGGAATGGAGTCCGGCGAGATGGACGAGGCGGCCATGGAGGGGCAGGCCCAGGCGATCCTGGCCGCCGGTGACGTGCGGATCGCGTCCATGCGGGCCAAGGGGCCGCTGGACGACCTCGTGGTCCGGATCGAGCTGGAGCCGTCGCCCGGGCTCCCACCCGGCACCGAGCGGGTCCGGTACTACCGCATGGAGTACTCCAGCGTCACCGGGTGGCGCCACAGGGGAGACGCCACGGCGCTGTCCTGGTACCTGAAGATCTACTAGCGCGGGGGGCTGGAGTCCGCCGCTCGGGGCTCTGGGGCCCCGGAGCGATCCGAGGCTCAGGAGCCGCCCGACGGGATCAGCACCAGCTCCTCCTGGGGCGGAATGAGCCACTCCGCCCCGTCCTCGGTGATCACCACCATCTCCTCCACGGAGATCGTCTTCGTGGTCCCGTCCTCCCGGGGCCATCCGTAGAACCCGTCGAAGGCGAAGGTCTGCCCGACCCGCAGGGGCCGGGCGGCGTCCCCGGACGGCTGACCGCCCCGCGCCGCACCACCCAGCCGGGGCCCGAGGTCGTGGGCCCAGTAGCCCACCGGATGGCCGGTGCTCCAGATGATGGGAATGGAACCGCGGGCCTCCAGGATGTCGCGCTGGGCCCGATCGACGTCCCAGCCGGTGGCTCCGGGTCGCATGGCCGCGAAGGCGGCCCGGCTTCCGTCGCGGGCGTTCACCCACCACTCCTGCACCTCGGGCGGCGCCTCCGTCTCGCCAGGCTGTAGCACGTAGGCGAACCGCTGGATGTCGGTGACCCAGCGATCGTGCACCCGGATCCCGAAGTCGGTCTGAATGATGTCCCCGGACTGGATCACCTTCTCGGTGGAGTGGGAATGCCCCCGATCCGGACCCGAGTTCACGTTGGGGTTCTGATCGGGAGCCCAGCCGTCGGTGACCCCCAGCTCCGCCATCCGCCGCTTGAGGAACCGGGCCACGTCGGCGTCGGTGGTCTGGCCTGGGACCACCCGGGCGTAGGCCTCGAGCTCCAGGTCGGCCGTGATGACCGCCGCCCGGCGCATGATGTCCACCTCCCGGGGCAGCTTCACCGACAGCCACTCGATCACCACCTCCTCCGACGAGACCAGGCGGCCCGTGAAATCCGAGCCCAGGGCGGATTCCAAGGCGTTGCGCTGGGTCCAGGAGAGCCCGTCGGCCACGTTCCGGCTGCTGCTGTTCACGGCGATGGTGGCCGGGTTGCGGGCACGCAGCTCCTCGGCCACGGCGTCGTAGATGCTGGTCCCCCTCCTCACCGATCGAACCGAGTCCAGCGGCGTCACTTCGGACAGGGCCGTGGCCTCGGTCTCCGGGGAGATGGCCAGCGAACTCAGCGCCGGCTCGCCGTCGCCGCCCCGCTCCAGGAAGAAGAGGAAGGCCGCGAGCCCACCCGCGTTCTCGGCCCCGATGTGCGCCGCGATGGGGTCGTTGGCATTCTCCCGAGCCAGCACGAGCCAGGCGTCCACTCCGGCCCGGTCCATGGCGGGCGCCAGGAGGGTGGCGATCCGCTCCGCCCGCACCCCCGGCCAGAGGGTCGGGTCGTCCGGGAACGGCCGGGCTTCGGCGCCGGTGTCACCACCCGGGGCTCCGCTGCCGCCCGGAGCCGGGCCGCACCCTGCGGCGGCAAGGACGAGGACGAGAACTGCCGCGAGCCACCGGGGTCGAGGAGAGCGATGCATTGCGTCGAGGTGTCTGGGGAAATCCGTGAACGGGTCCGACAACTTGCACCCTGATCCTCTCGGCGGGAAGATTGCCCCCTCGGTCCCCTCCCGCCCGGAATCTCATGCGCATCCGAACCCCCGGTCCCCGCCCCCTCGCGTCATCGGCCCGGACGCCGGCTACCACCGCTCCCGTGGCCCTCGCTCTGGGTCTCGCCGCACTCGCGCTCCCTCCGGGCGGAGACCTCTCCGCCCAGATCGTCGCGAGCGAACGGGGCACCGTGAAGCAGACGATCTCCGGGACGGAGATCGAGATCGAATACTCCCGGCCCTCGGCTCGCGGCCGGGCCGATCTCTTCGGGGGCGTGGTCCACTGGATGGAGGTCTGGACACCGGGCGCCAACGACGCCACCAAGCTCCGCGTCTCGAAGGACATCACCCTGAACGGGATGGAGGTCCCCGCCGGGACGTACACGGTCTGGATCCAGCCCCGCGAGTCCGAGGACTGGGTGTACATGCTCCACCCGGACACGACGCTGTTCCACCTCCCCCATCCCTCCCTGGACGAGGCGTTCGACACGGTTCGGGTCGAGGCGGCGACGGGGTCCGACTTCGTGGAGACCCTGAGCTGGGACATCCAGGACGTGCGCCCGGACCAGGCCGTGATGGAGCTGAGTTGGGGGCATCACCGGGTCGCGCTGGAGATGGGCGTCGACCCGGGCTTCGACTTCACGACCGACCCGGACGAGGCCGAGCGATATACCGGGACCTGGATTCTGGACGAGACCCCCGGCCTGCCGGCGGACAGCGTCATCGCGGGGTACCGGGCCAACATGGAGGCAGACGGTGCCTCCGAAGGCGAGATCCAGGACATGCTCGACTACTTCGACTCGATGCGGGAGCCCCGGGACATCCGGGTCGAGTACGAGGCGGAGTCGGAGCACCTCTACGTCTGGGACGCCGTGACGGCCTGGATGTGGAACGAGGACGGGTCCACCCCGAACCTCCTGCTCATGCCTCGAGCGGAAGGTGTTTTCGTCCCGGCGCTGCTGATGCTGGGCGAGGTGGCGTTCGCCGACGCCGGCCAGGACTACGTGGAGTTCGAGTTCGACGACGACGGCCAGGCGGTGCGCTTCACGCGGCGGTCGGGACGGGACGACTCCGTCCTCGCCCGGGGGACCCGGGGGGGTGGATCGCCGTGACCGACCGCCTCCGCATCGGCGTCATCGGGGCCGGACGCTGGTCCCGCTCCGCGCACCTCATGGGCTTCACCCGTTCGCCCCTGGCCGAGGTGGTGGCCATCTGCGACCTGCACCGGGACCTGGCCGAATCCGCGGCCGAGGACTTCGGGATCCCCGACATCAGCACGGACGCCGCCGAGGTCCTGGCCCGGGACGACATCGATGTCATCGACGTGGTGACCCGAGGCGATCACCAGGACCTGGTCTTCGCGGCCCTGGAGGCGGGCAAACACTGCCTGGTGGAGAAGCCCGTGTGCCACGACTACCGGGACGTGTGGCGCGCCCATGACCTGGCCGAGTCGAGGGGACTCAAGACCAAGGTCGGGCTCACGTTCCGCTACGCTCCGGCGGTCATGTACATGTTCGACCTGATCCGGCAGGGCTTCATCGGCGAGCCCTACGTCTTCAACGGCTACGAGCAGAATTCCCAGTGGCTGGACCCGGACAATCCCATGGACAAGCGGATCCACCGGACCCGGCCCGTGGGTGAGCCCGAGTGGGGCACGGATCTGAGCCGCGAGGGCATCACCGTCTCCAGCCTGGAAGGGTACGGCGCGCCCACCATCGACATCGGGCTGGAGTGCGTTGGAGCCGAGCTGACCAGCGTCGTGGGGATGCTGAAGAACATGGTCCCGTATCGGCGGCGCACGAACCTCGACACCGAGCGGGAGCGCATCAACATCGACGACGCCGACATGTTCATGGCCGAGGCCGCCAACGGCGCCATGTTCTCGCTTCAGTCGTCGTACGTGACCGTGGGCAACTACCCCGGGATCGAGGCCCGCATCTACGGGTCCGAGGGCGCGATCCACGTCCGCCTGGTGGAGGAGTTCGGGGTCATCCAGACCATCCACACGGCCACGAAGGACGCGGTGGAGTTCGTCCAGCGGGAGATCCCGGAGAAGTACTTCCCGCCCGGATTCTCCACCGACGACCGCTGGGACGCCGCGTTCTACGGGAACCTGGTCCACAACTTCTGCCAGGAGATCCTCGACGGCGGCTCCGAGAACCAGGGCAACTTCGCCCAGAGCGCCCGGGTGCAGGAGATCATCAACGCCGCCGCCCTGTCGCACCGGCGCAGGGCCTGGATCGACCTGCCCCTGGCCGAAGGAGAGGAGCCCGGAGGCCAGGAAGCTCCGTACTGACCGGGGCCGGTCGCCAATGGGCCCCCCGAGCCCTAGTTTGCCGGCCTGTTTCGTAGTAGACCCGCCAAGGAGACCCATCGATGCGACGCATTTCTTCGACGATTCTGACCGTGCTCCTCGTCACCGCCTGTGGTGGTGGAGAGCCCGACGCGGTAGAGGCCCCGGAAGCCGAGTTGGCCGAGACGCCGGCCGCGGCCCCCGCGGCCATGGACGAGCCCGTGATGGGCGACTGGCAGATGAGAGGCGACGGCGACGCCGCCCTGGACGAAGTCACCCTCTCCGAGCGCGAGCCCGGGATGTGGGAGGTCGACAACGGCCCGGCCATCGTGGCGTGGCGTGACGGCCAGGAGGCCAGCGGCCAGTACACCATCTCGGCCACCGTCCACCAGCACAGCGGGAAGGGCATGACCCACGGGGCCGGCCTGATCTTCGGCGGCGCCAACCTGGACGGCCCGGCGCAGGCCTACACCTACTTCATGGTCCGCGGGACGGGCGACGTCCTGGTGAAGACCCGAGCCGGCGAGGAGACCTTCTGGGTCGCGCCCTCCGACGGCTGGGTGCCCAACGACGCCGTCGCTCACACCGACGACACCGACATGTGGACCAACGAGCTGTCCGTGACGGTGGGCGCCGAGGAGACGGCGTTCATGGTGAACGGGACCGAGGTCTTCCGGGCCCCCAACTCCGAGATCAACACCGACGGCCACTGGGGCATCCGGGCGAACCACAACATGACCGTCTGGTTCAGCGAGCTGGAGATGAGGGGCGGGATGTAGGTTCTCCGCCGGGCAACGGAACCACACCGGGGCGAAGCCATGGCTGACCGGGAAATCCGCTGGGGTGTCCTCAGCACCGCGAACATCGGCCGCTGGGCCGTGAATCCCGCCATCGAGGCGTCCGGAAACGGGCGCCTCGTTGCGGTTGGGAGCCGGACTCAGGAGCGGGCCGACGGGTTCGCCCGCGAGCACTCCATCTTCCGGGCGCACGGGAGCTACGAGGCCCTGGTGGCCGATCCCGACGTGGACGCCCTCTACATCCCGCTTCCCAACAGCCTCCACCACGAGTGGTCCATCCGGGCCATGGAAGCCGGCAAGCACGTGCTGTGCGAGAAGCCCCTGGCCCTGGACCGGGCCGAGTGCGAGGCGATGGCCGAGGCGGCCGAAGCCAACTCCGTGAAGCTCATGGAGGCGTTCATGTATCGCTTCCACCCCCGGACCGAGCGCGTGCTGGAGATGCTGAAGGCCGGACTCGTCGGGGAGATCCGAGCCATCCGGAGTGCGTTCACCTTCCGGCTCAAGAGCCCTGAGAACATCCGCCTCAGCGCGGAGCTGGGCGGCGGCGCCCTGATGGACGTGGGTTGCTACTGCGTGAACGTCAGCCGCACCCTGATGGGCCGGGAGCCCGAGGCGGTACAGGCCCACGCCACCTGGGCCGACACCGGTGTGGACGCCCAGCTGGCCGGCACCCTGCGGTTCGCGGACGGCGTGACGGCCCAGTTCGACTGCGCTTTGACGATGGAGCGCAGGGAGTTCTACGAGGTGGCCGGTACCGACGGGGGGCTCGTCGTGGACGCGGCCTTCCTCCCGGGTACCGACGACGTGGTGATCCGGAACGAGCGGGGGCGGGAGGAGCCCTCGCTGCACACCATCCACGGGGCGGATGAATACCGCCGGATGGTGGAGCACTTCGCGGACTGCGTCCTCAACGATCTCCCGGTTCGGTACGATGCGCGGGAAGCCGGCCGGAACATGGCGGTCATCGAGGCCCTGTATCGCTCGGCCCGGAACGGCGGAGCGGTGGAGGCGGTCCCGGGGGGCTAGCCGGCCCCCTCCGGAGACGCGGCGAACGGGGACACGACCAGGACTCCATCCAGGTCCTGGCCATGGGTCAGGTCCTCGGTCAGCAGCACGCGACAGTCCAGCGTTCGAGCCGCGGCCACGATGAGACTGTCCCAGAGCGAAAAGCCCCATCGGTCCTGCTCCCGCCAGGCCGCCTCCATCACCTCGGAGGTCACCGCCAGGGGATTCCATGTGGCCAGAGCCGCCACGTCGTCACGGGCATGGTCGGTCTCCATTCCCGGATCCAGCTTCTGCGTGACGGTCACGTAGTACTCCTGGAGGACCTGGGTACTCAGGCGACCCGCCCGATGCTCCCAGACCCATCCCACCCACTCCGCTGCGGAGGCCTGCTTCTCCGGGTCGGTGGAGTCCCTCAGGTACACGAGCACGTTGGTGTCCACGAACACCGGGCCGCCCGGGAAGAGGAGGCCCGAGTTCACCGCTCGTGTACCTCGTCGCGGGTCGGCAGCCGGCAGTCCGGATCTCGCAGAGACCGGGGGGGCCGCTCCATGAAGCGGTCCCGGGCTCGATCGTAGGCCGTGGAGCGCTCCCGCCGGTCGCGCAGCAGGGCGGCCAGGTACGCCGAGACGCTGGTGTCCTCCCGGGCCGCCTCCACCCGGACCCAGCGCGCCGTCTCCTCGTCCAGGGTCACCGTAACATTTCGCTTCTTCATGACACGAACCTCGTGTCACACGGATTTCGTGTCAACATTTCCGAACCCGAGCCGGGGGCCGCCAAACCGCGCCTGCGGCTTATTTGCACAAAACGGGTGACCCAAACGGGGGTTTGGGAGTACTATAGGGGAGTTTTTTGGGGAAATTAGGACTTCTACAGGGACGGAAACTGTGGCCCAGCGGGCAATTGTGGACGAGCGGGCACTCGTAAAAGCCCTCCAGGGTGAGGCCACCTGGCTGCAGAAGGCGCTCTTTGCGCTCAACAAGGTTCAGGCCGCCAGGGAGGCCCAGGCCGAGGCGAAGGAAACCACCAAGGTGGAGCCGTTCGTCATCAAGGTGGGACGCAGCAACGTGAAGCTCACCGACCTCATCGAGGCCATGGATGAGCATGCGAAGGCCGTCCTCGAGGACGTCTCCGAGCGGAGAATGTCCATCCGCTGACGGTCGCTCGATCCGTCGGCACGACCGGTCCACTGGACCGTCGCGACCCTCACACCTCGAAACCGCCCTCCTGACGCCCCCGTAGGTCTCCAGGTATGCGGCGCCGCGGCCGGGCCCCTCGGGCGGTCCGGCCGGTCGTCGTCCCCTCTCGCCTGGAGACCCCATGGACGCCTTCCGCCAGGACCTTCGACTCGCATTCCGGTCCATCGCCCGGCGACCGGGGTTCACCCTGATCGCGGTGGCCTCGCTCGCCATCGGAATCGGCGTGAACTCGGGTCTGTTCTCCCTGCTGGAAGCGCTCCTGCTCCAGGGGATCCGAGGCGTCGAGGACCCGGACAGAATCGTCGAGATCTACAGCACCGGCCCCGGGGATCCGTACAACAACCTGGCGTTTCCGGACCTCGTGGACCTGAAGGGCGAGACCCGCAGCTTCGAGGCCCTGGCCGGGTTCGAGATCAACCCGGTGAGCCTGTCCGACGACGAGGCCGGTGAGCGCCTGCTCTCCATGAACGTGACCTCGGGGTACTTCGAGGTCATGGGGGTCGAGCCGCTCCTGGGACGGTGGTTCGTCGAGTCCGAGGACGAGGGGATCGGTGACCACCCGGTCACCGTCCTCAGCTACGCGCTGTGGCGGGACCGGTTCGGGTCGGACCCCGACGTCCTCGGCCGGACCATCCGGCTGAACCGGGAGGTCTACACCATCGTCGGCGTGGCGCCCGAGTCCTTTCGCGGCCACCTGTTCGCCGTCCACCCCTCGCTGTGGGCCCCCGTCATGCAGGACGAGGCCGGGCGGGCGAGCACCTTCCGGTTCGAGCACCGGGGGTCCCTCTGGATCGAGGCGGTGGGCCGACTTCGGGAGGGCGTGAGCATCGAGGAGGCCAACGCCGAGCTCGCCACGCTGTCCCAGCGCCTCGCCGCCGAGTACCCCGAATCGAACGAGTACCGCAGTCACCGCGCCGATCCGTCCGGTCTCGTGCCGGCGTCCGGCCGGGGCCCCATCCGCGTGGCCTTCGGCCTGATCTCGGCGCTCCTCCTCCTGGTCCTGGCCGCGACCTGCGCCAACGTGGCCGGCATGCTCATGGCCCGGGCGGCCGCCGAGGAGCGGAGCATCACGGTGCGGATGGCTCTGGGCTCGACCCGGCGCCGGGCCATCCAGCACATGATCATCGAGTCGATGGTCATCTTCGCCGGCGGGGCCGGCCTGGGCGTGCTCCTGGCCATGTTCGGGGTCCGGTTCGCGGATCCGAACCGGTTCCTGCCGGTGCCCTTCCCCATCGCCCTGGAGCTGGGCGTGAACGGGAGGCTCCTGGCCTACGTGACCGTCCTGACCCTGGTGGCCGCCATCGTGTTCGGGGCGCTGCCCGCCCTGAAGGCCACCGCCCGGGGCGTGAGCCTCAGCCTGAGGGATTCTTCCGGCGGGGGGCAGCGGGCCAGCGGCCTGCGACGTCTGTTCGTAGCCGGGCAGGTCGGGATCTCCATTCTCCTGCTGGCCACGGGTGGGCTGTTCCTGCGCTCGATCCAGAACGCCGGCAGCGTGGACCCCGGGTTCGACGACCGGGACGTGTACGTCACCTCGCTGGATCTCGCTCTAGAGGGCGCGCGCTCACCGGAGGAAGGCGTGGCCAGGGCCACCGCCCTGCTGGAGCAGATGCGCACGCTCCCGGGTGTGACCTCCGCGGCCGTCACCACCGACCTGCCCCAGGACGGGGGCTCCAGCAGCACCAGCGTCCTTCCGGTGGGCCGTGAGGCGGAGGGCCGGAACTACATCCAGGCGAACTTTGCGGCCGCGCTGCCCGGGTACTTCGAGACCCTGGACATCGCGCTGCAGGAGGGCCGGGCCTTCAACACCGACGACGGGGCCACCTCGCCCCGGGTCATCGTGGTGAATCGGATCTTTGCCGACGCGGCCTGGCCCGCCGAGAGCGGCCTCGGCCGCCAGGTGACACTCCCATTCTCCGAGGAGCCGTTCACGGTCATCGGGATCGTGGATGGGACCCGGGCCGACCTCATCACGGACGAGCCGGGACCGCAGGTCTACACCCACCTGAGCCAGTACTACCGGCGAGTCGTCCACCTCGCGGCGAAGGCGCCCGGCGCCGGACCGTCGTTCGCGCCCACCCTTCGCCAGGGGCTCCTGGCGGTGGATCCGTCGCTGGCGCTGGAGCCCATCCGGGCCCTGGACGAGATCACCGCGCTGGGGACCCTTCCCCACCGCATCGCCGGCGCGCTGGCTTCGACCCTCGGACTCCTGGCCCTGCTGCTCTCGGCCATCGGGGTCTACGGGGTGGTGGCCTTCGCAGTGACGCAGCGCACCCGCGAGATCGGCGTCCGCATGGCCCTGGGCGCCACCCGAGCGAGCGTGATACGGCTCATCGTGCGGGGCGGACTCTCGCTGGCGCTCCCGGGGATCGTGGTTGGCGCCATCCTGGCCGGAGCCCTGGCCTTCGGTCTGCGGGCCCTGCTGGTCGGCGTTCAGCCGCTGGACCCGGTCACCTTCGGCGGGATGGGCGGGGCGCTCATGCTCGTGGTGATGGTCGCCTCGGTGATTCCGGCCCGGAAGGCCGCTCGAATCGAGCCGGTGGAGGCCCTCCGGTCCGAGTGACGCCGCGGGGGCCCTCGGGTTATGATGGGCCCCATGATCCTCCGTCGCGCCACGCCCGCCGATGTCCCGGCCCTGCGCCGGCTCTACGCCGAGACGGTGCGGGCGCAGGGGGAGGAGTGGTATTCGCCCGAGCAGGTGGCGGCCTGGGCCAGCTTCGCCGATGAAGAGCGCTTCGCCCCCTTCATTCTCGATCCCTGGACCTTCGTGGCCGAGGAGAGTGGCGAGGGTGGCCACGCGACGCCCACTCCGACTCCGACGCCGACGCCGACGCCGGGCGAACCGCTGGGATTCGCCGGTCTCGCCGATGACGGACACGTGGCCTCGCTCTACGTCCGATCGGACCGCAACCGACAGGGCATCGGCACCCGGCTGATGGAGGCCGTCCTGGGGCGGGCCCACTCCCTGACCCCGCGTCCGGATCGCCTCTACACCGAAGCCGGAGAGTTCAGCCGTGCCCTCTTCGAACGCTTCGGGTTCCGCGTCGACGAGATCGAGGAGGTGGAACGCCGGGGCGCCCACTTCTCCCGCTACCGCATGAGTCTCCGACTGGGGGAGCCGTGAGCGATCCTCCTGCTCCCCGATACACCGGCCCACTGGACCGGGAGGCCCTGGGCCGGGCCCTGGACGAGGCCCACGCCGAGGTCACGGACTACTTCGGGGGACTCGATCCGGACGACCTGTTCGCCCGCCCCGCGGATGGCTGGGCACCCATCGACGACCTCCGGCATCTCCGCAGGATGGGCTCCGTCATCCTGGCCGGCCTGGCCGCTCCCCGGCTCCTGCTGTGGTGGCGCTACGGAAGGACCCGAAGGGGGTCCCGGCCCTACGAGGAGGTGTACCACGAGTACATGGCCATGCTCTCCAGCGGGTTCGAGGCCCCGCCCGAGTTCGTGCCGCCAAGCCTGCGCAGCATCAACCGGGAGGGATATCGGAGCGATCTGCTCGTCCGCTGGGCCGGCCTGCGGGGAGAGACGCGGTTGGCGCTGGAACGCTGGGACGAGGCGGCGCTCGATCGATACCGACTTCCCCACCCCGCCCTGAACCGGGTCACGATCCGGGAGATGCTCTACTTCATGCACGGCCACAACCTGCACCACGTCCAGGTGGCCCGGCGGCGGGTGGAGGCCAATCGGGCGTGGCGCGCTGCGACCCACGAAAACGGAGCGGGCTCACACCGGCCGCCGTCGGATCCCTCTCCCGGGGATGAGGCCGGGAACTCCACGCCCTGAAGGGGGATTCCTTAGCCGCCATGTCCATTCACGCGCTGCTTCAGATCGGGACCGACGCCAGTCTCTCCGAGGCTCTCTCGGCCAGCCCACTGCTGGCCCTGGTGACTCTCTTCGGAGCGGGTGTCCTGACGAGTCTGACTCCCTGCATCTACCCCATGATTCCCATCACCGTCTCGGTGATCTCGGGGACCGCCAGGGAGGATCAGCCCAGGAGCCGGACCGTGGGACTGACTCTGACGTACGTGGTCGGGATGGCCAGCTTCTACGCGCTCCTGGGGCTCATCGCGGGTCTCACCGGCACGCTGTTCGGGAGCATCAGCGCCAACCCCTGGGCCCTGTTCGCCGTGGGGAACCTCCTGCTGCTGTTCGCCCTGGTGATGCTGGACGTCCTCCCGGTGCCGGTGCCGCGGGCCCTGATGGACTGGGCCACGAAGCAGGAGGGAGGCTCGTACGGAGCCGTCTTCCTGCTCGGCGCCAGCTCGGGGGTCGTGGCCGCTCCATGCGGCGCGCCGGCCTTCGCGGTGGTCCTGACCTGGGTGGCCGCCACCCAGGCGGGCCTCATGGGCTTCGTCTACCTGTTCGTGTTCTCGCTGGGGATGACGAGCCTGCTGGTGGTGGTGGGGCTGTTCAGCGGGGCGCTGGCCGCTCTGCCCAAGTCCGGACCCTGGATGGTGTGGATGAAGCGGGCCGCCGCGGTGATCATGATCGGCGTGGCCCAGTACTACTTCATCCAGACCGGGTACAACCTCTGAGGAACTTCCCGATGATTCGTCGTTTCGCTCGCATCGCCGCCGCCTCCGCCGCCCTGCTGATGGCCGGCGCCCTCCTCACGGCGTCCCCGGTCCTAGCCCAGGGTGTGGGACTGGACCTCGGAACACAGGCCCCGGCCGTGGCGCTGGAGGACCTGGACGGGAATCCGGTGGACCTGGGGCAGTACGTCGGGCAGGGGACGCCGGCACTGATCGAGTTCTGGGCTTCGTGGTGCGAGAACTGCGAGGCGCTTCAGCCTCAGCTGGACCAGATCGCGGCGGAGCACGGGGACGCCATCAACATCGTGGCGGTGGCCGTCGCCGTGTCCCAGTCCCAGCGGCGGGTGCGGCGGCACATGGAGGAGCACGGCGCCACGTATCCTTACCTGTGGGATGGGAAGGGCGCCGCGGTCCGGGCCTACAACGCCGCCACCACCTCCATCGTCATGCTCGTGGATGGAGACGGGACGGTGGTCTACTCCGGCGTGGGCGGGCAGCAGGACCTGGTGAGCGAGGTCGCGAAGCTCCTCGGCGACGACTGACTTCGGCCGACGCCGGGCCCGGGTTCCGCCGGTCCCGGGTCAGACCCGGTCCGGACTCCGAGCGGGTCCGACGGGGGCGTCGGTCCGCCAGGGATCACCCCTCCGGCAGCTCGATGGGGATCGGCAGGATCGTGGGTCCCCAGTGCAGATGCAGGACCGCATCCCGTCCGTTGACCATGGGGAAGTAGAGGCCGAGCGTCTCC
>JBDHIJ010000014.1:0-52195 GCA_039587435.1 Gemmatimonadota bacterium | reverse complement strand
AAGGTCGACCGGGGCGGCTACGACATGACCGTCCTGGAGGGGGGGTTCATGGAGGACTCCACGCGGGAGTTCCCGGCCGGCACGTATCGCGTGGACATGGCCCAGCCCCGGGCCCGGGCGGCGTTCTACTTCCTGGAGCCGGAATCCCGGGACGGGATGGTGGCGTGGTGGGTGTTCGACGAGACGCTCATCGACCTCGGGGTGAAGGAGCGTCCCATCGTGTACCCGATCTTCAAGATGCGGCGGGAGGTCGGTCCCGGCGGATGAGAGCGTTCACGAGCCTGCCCGATTCCCGCCTGTGGCACCCATGAACGACGATCCCCGATGGTCTGAAATCGACGAGTACGTTTCGAGTCTCCTGGGGCTGCGGGACGACGCGCTCGACTCGGCGATCCGAAGGAGCCGGGAATCCGACCTCCCGAACATCCAGGTCTCGGAGGGGCTGGGGCGGTTTCTCGAGATTCTCGTCCGGGTCAGCGGATCGAGGCGGGTGCTGGAGATCGGGACCCTCGGCGGGTTCAGCACAATCTTCCTGGCCCGCGGGGTCGGCGAGGGGGGGCGGGTCATCTCGCTGGAACTCGATTCCGTTCACGCGGGGATCGCCCGGGCCAACCTCGCCGAAGCCGGTCTCGCCGGGCGGGCGGAGGTGGTCGAAGGTGACGCCCACGTGACGCTGGCGGCGATGATCGAGACGGGCGCCGCCCCCTTCGACTTCGTCTTTCTGGATGCCGAGAAGTCGGGCTACCCGGACTACTGGCGAGCCCTCCAGGCCCTCGTCCGGCCGGGCAGCCTCCTGGTCGTGGACAACGTCGTGCGCCGCGGGGAGGTGGTGAACGCCGAGACGACGGATCCGCACGTGCAGGGGGTGAGGAGCATGATGGACCTCTTGGCCTCGACCCCGGGTCTTTCGGCGACCGTGCTTCAGACCGTAGGCTCCAAGGGATACGACGGTTTCCTTGTGGCCGTCGTGGATTGAGGGAGGGAGTCCCGATCGGATGATCTTCGCCGGCTTCGTCGGCTTCACCCTGATGGTGGCCGTCGTCACCTTCGTGACGACCCGGAGATATGCGGTCGGCGAGACGAGCGACGGCTACTTCCTGGGCGGTCGGAGTCTGACGGGCTGGGTGATCGCGGGCTCGCTCCTGCTGACGAACCTCTCCACCGAGCACCTCATCGGCCTCAACGGGGATTCGTTCCAGCACACGATCGCGGTCATGGCGTGGGAGACCACGTCGGCCATCGCCATGGTGGCGACCGCCCTGATCTTCCTGCCCCGCTACCTGGCCATGGGGATCACCACGATCCCCGATTTCCTTGAGCGCCGCTTCGATCGCACGACCCGTGTGATCATGTCGGTGCTCTTCCTGCTGTCCTACGCGGCGGCGATCCTGCCCGTTGTGCTGCTCTTCGGCGCCGCCGGCCTGGAGAGCCTCTTCGACGTGTCCGCGAACTTCGGCCTGAGCGTGGATCAGTCCCGGTGGATCCTCATCTGGGGCATCGGCGGCCTTGGCTCGCTCTACGCGATCTTCGGTGGGCTCCGGGCAGTCGCGGTCTCGGACACGATGAACGGGATCGGGTTCCTGTTCGCCGGAATCCTGGTGACGGTGCTGGCGCTCATGGCCGTGGGAGACGGGAACGCGGCTGCCGGCCTGACGGAGGTCTATACCGAGCAGCGTCCGAAATTCGACATCACGGGCAATGAACCGGGGAGCTTCCTTCCCTTCAGCGTGGTGTTCACGGGCCTGATCGTGAACCAGGTCTTCTTCTGGTGCGTGAACCAGTCGATCCTGCAGCGCGCGCTGGGCGCCCAGAGCCTGGCCGAGGGTCAGAAAGGGGTGCTGATCGCGGCCTTCCTCAAGCTGCTAGGGCCCCTGATCGTCGTGCTCCCGGGAGTGATCGCCTGGCACATGTTCGGAGACCAGCTCGGGCGTGAGGGCGCGCTGCTCGCATACCCGACGCTGGTGAAGACCGTTCTGCCGCCGGCCCTGACGGGAGTCTTTGCGGCGGTGATGGTTGGGGCCGTACTGAGCACGTTCAACAGCGTGCTCAACAGCGCGGCGACGCTGTGGAGCCACGGGGTGCACCGGACGCTCATCGACCCGGACGCCGACGATGAGGCCATGGTCCGGAACGGGAGGACGTGCAGTATCGTGCTGGCGCTCGCGGCGATGATCGCCGCCCCCTTCATCGACACCGAGGGTAGCCTGTACAACTACCTGCAGCAGATCAACGCCACGTTCTTCGGACCCATGCTGGCGGTCGTTCTGGCCGCGCTCTTCACCCGGTGGATCTCGGCCGAGGCCGCGAAGGTCGCGCTCATCGTCGGGCCGATCCTCTTCTTCCTGATCAACTTCGCCTTCGCGGCGCCGATCCAGCGTTGGCTCGCCGACCTCTTCTCCCTCCAGGACCCGGTGCACTTCCTGCACCTGCTAGCGGGTGTGTTCGTGCTGACCGTGCTCCTGATGTTCGGCGTCAGCGCGGTCCGCCCGGCCGGCGAGGTGGACACCTCCTATGGACCCCCGCCGGTGGACATGCATCCGTGGCGGCACGCCCGCCTGGTCGGCGCCATCGTGACGATCTGCACGGTGGGCACCTACGTGGCGCTGGCGCAGTAGGCTCCGCCGGCTCGCGGTCCCGCGGGGGTGACCGGGCCCCGTGCCGCCGGCCCGGCACCCGCCCGGCACCGCTCCGGCCGGGATCCTCTAGTTCAGCGGGTCACCGTAGAAGCGCCATTCGGGCTGGAAGTCCGGACCCAGGGGCTGCCCCGTGAGTCGGGCGCGGACCATCTCCACCGGCATCCGGCCACCCATCATCACGGCGTCGTGAAACTCCCGGGGCGTCATCTGACCCGAGTCCACCAGTTCCTCGTACAGCGCCCTGAACTGGAGAGCGCCCATCATGTAGCCCACCTGGTAGAGAGGGGAATAGGTGCTCTGGAATGAGCGCCGCACCTCGGCCTCGGCGTTGGCATACTCGTGGCCGACCCGGTCCACCAGGAAGTCGATGGCTTCCTGAGGCGTCATCTGCTCCAGGTGGAAGCTGAGCGAGAAGATGATCCGGGCGGCCCGGTGCATCCGCCAGAACAGCATGCCGATCTTGTCCTCGGGTCCGCGGGGAAAGCCCGCGTCCCACAGCAGCATCTCCCAGTACACCGCCCAGCCCTCGCCCCAGAACGGCGTGCGGAACATGCTCCGATGGGGGTTGAAGCGGTCGGTCATGAACCCCTGGAAATGGTGACCCGCGATGAGCTCGTGATGCACGGTCGCTCGATTGAAGTGCGGATTGTTGCCCCGCATGCTCATCAGCTTGAGGTCGTGCTCCATGGTGTTGGTGGGGTACGACACCCGGAGTACCTCGCCACCCAGGAAGAACGGGCTCACGAGCTGGCGCTCGGGGCTCATCATCTCCATTCGCCAGATCTCTGCCGCGAGCGGAGACAGGGTGATGGCCTCGGTCCCCTCGACGAAGGCGAGGGACTGGTCGGCGAGTTGGCGGATGACCTCCGGCTTCCCACCCGGGGGTACGGCCATCTCCTTCACGGCCTCCTGGGCGGCCCTCCAGTCGTCTCCGTATCCCATCTCCCGGGACGCGATCAGGAGCTGTTCCTCGCACCAGGCGAGCTCGGCGTAGCCGATGGCGATCAGTTCCTCGGCGGAGTAGGGGATCATCTCGTGAGCCAGGTGGGCGCGCAGCCCCTCCGCGCCGATGGGATCTCCGATGATGGGGTCCTGCTGCGTTCCGCGGATCCCGGCCACCTCCTGTCGAATCACCTCCGTGTACCGGGCGATTGCCTCGTCCGCCCGCCTGTAGGCGGTCTCCGTCCACCATGTGAACATGGGATCGTAGCCGGCATAGAAGCCGTACCAGTCGGCGAGCGTTTCGCGCAGCGAGCCGAGGTGGTTCGCGGCGCGAAAACCGGTGACCCGCTCCCTCCGGGTGGGCTCGGTGACCGAACCGGAGGTCAGCTCTGCGCTCAGGGCATCGATCTCCTCCGCCAGGCGCTCGAGCGTCTCCGCCGAGGCGCGCCCTTCGACCGGCTCCCGGTTCCGCCGAGCCTCCTGGAGCTTCGTGATCACCGGGCCGAACGGGACCAGGTACGCCATCTCGGCCGTGAAGGCGTCCTCCGTGTCGAGCATCTCCAGCTCGAACGTGATGCGGTAGCTGAGCATCAGATAGTCGATCCGCCCTTCGTGATTCAGCTCGTCGAAGTCCAGATCGGCGAGGCGATCCTGCCACCCCTCGTAGAAGGACCTCAGCCGCGACCGCAGGGTCGGCGAGAACTCGACGTCGTAGCGCCGGTACAGGGCCGCCCGGTCCTCGCGGTACCGCTCGAGCGCGATCCGCAGGTCGCTCTGCCCCTCGGCGAACGACATGAGGTCCTCGATCGTGGGGACGTCGGCCAGCACGCCATCCGCCGGCGGGTTTTCGAGCGTCTGGGCCACGGCCGCGGTCGGATTGGCCGCGAGCACCGCGGCCAGGAGTACACCGAAGGCCAGCAGCCCACGGCCGGGCCGGGTCGGGTCGAACGGTCGAGGAGGCGTGGACGAGATCGGCGTCTGCATCGTGGAGTCTCCAGCGGAGGTGAGTGCGAGCAGGCACGATCGGGACGGGTCCGGGCGGAGGCAAGCGCGCGCAGGTGGCAGACCCGGCACAGGCCCGCGGGGAGGCGGGTCAGGACATCGCCAGGGAACGAGGAACGGCGGCTGGAACGGCCTGATCCGGGGGCAGGGAGTGAGCTGAGCCGCGCCGGGTCAGGGTCGGTCCCCGTCCGCTGGATGCCTCTGCGTCGCCAGCACCCACCCCCACCAGAGAACGGTCCCGGTCCCACCCGCCGCGGCCAGTTGCCAGGTCCAGGGCGCGGTCACCCAGGCCTGGAATACGAGCCCCGCGGACATTGCGCCCCAGGCGGCGTGGCCCAGCCACCACATCCGATCCGAGGGTGGCCGCGGCAGCCAGAGTGGGGCCAGGGTCCCCAGCACCGGGCCCAGGATCAGGAAGTGGGTCGCGCCCAGGGCCACCGGGCGGATGTTCGGGATCAGGCCCAGGGCCATGGCCGCCAGCCCCAGCGACACCAGTGCCCAGACGGCGCGCAGGTGAGGTTCCAGAGCGTCCGCGAGAGCCGGCCTCAGCATCAACCCCGCAAAACCGAGGAAGGCCGCCCGAGTGACCCCATTCGGGGCGACCCCGAGGAACAGCGCACCTGCCGCACCCGCCACGAGGAACACCGGCCACGGGGCCACCTTCACCGCCCTCCCGGCCAGCGCGGAGGGGATGATCACGAGGAAGAGCAGGGCCGAGAGGAACGTGGAGACGAGGCCGTGAGCCAGATCCGGGTTGGAGCGCAGGGTCAGGGCGATGGGAGGGACGGCCACCAGCGCCGCCACGATCCCGATGGGCACCAGACCCAGCAGATCCTGCAGGTCCCGCATCCGGGGAAGCAGTGGGAGCGCGCTCCAAAGCCAGAAGCCCGCCACCACCGAGCTTCCGACGATGGCGACCAGCCCGTAGCCGCCCTGCAGGAATCCGAGGGTGGTGATCCCCGTGCTCACTCCGTACGCCCACAGGGCGCCTCGTCCGGGAATCCGTACCCCCGCGGCCCCCCAGCCGAGCCAGGCCAGGGGGAAGAGCAGGCCGAAGTAGCCCAGGTGCGAGTGGGCGTGCCGCAGGTTGTGGAAGGGGAGGGTGAGGGGGATCGCACCGACCATTCCCCACCGCATCCAGGCTCCCATCAGGATTGTGCCGAGGAGTGAGGCCGCAATGACCCACCGCGCGGTGGGCAGGGCCTCTCCCGGGGCCGGCCGGCCCTGCCGGGGTCCCCCGGCCGACGTACCGGTCCCGAGTTCAGTCATGGCCGGAGACTAGGTGGGCCCGCAGTTCGCGGCAAACACCCCTCCGGAGGGGCCTGTCGCCAGCGGCCCGCTTGTCCGGAAGGGCTCGAACCTGACCCCCACCCCGGACGGTCTCCGTCCAGGCTCGAGGTCAGGGATGGGCACGGGATTGGTGGGCGCCAGGTGCCAGGTGGTTGTTCCAAAGGAGCTTAGCGTGTCCGCGGATGCTGGCATGACCCTTCCGAAATGGACCGTTGAATCTCAACCGAAGGGAGTGCGCCCATGGCGCGTTGGACCCTCATCGCGGTGCTGCTGACCTCCGGCTGCGTCCACGTGGACAGTTCGCTTCTCAACTCTTCCTACACCTCCGACCCGGTCCCCGGCGGGGAGGTGGCGGTGTTCCTCGGTGACGATGTCGTCCCCGGCGACTGCGAGCGGGTGGCCATCGTCCACGCCTCCGGCGGCGTGCGGGTCATGGACGCCCTGCGAGAGGAGGCCGGGCGACTGGGTGCGAATGCCGTGGACATCCGTGTACTGAACACCAGGACCGAAATCCGGGATGGTCCGGGGGAGAGCTGGGACGCCCTGGCGTTACGCTGTTCGGGCTAGCTGCCGGCTCAGCCCTCGGCCCGCGCGGCCTCGCGTGCGCTGCGGAAGGCGGCCACGGACCGGTCGATGTCGTCGCCGTCCGTGGCCCACGAGCACACGCTGATCCGGATCACCGACCGCCCTCTCCAGGTCGATCCGCCGCACCAGCAGTCGCCGCCGGCCTGGATGTGGGTCAGAGTCCGGGCCGTCTGCTCGTCGTCTTCGCAGGACACGAGCACCTGATTGAAGACCACTTCGTTGTGGATCAGGAAACCCTCGGCCGCCAGTCGACCGGCGAAGGTTCTCGCGTTCTCGCAGAGCTGCTCCACGAGCCGCCGGACGCCCTCCCGTCCCAGGGTCCGGAGGATTGCCCAGAGCTCTACGGCCCGGGCGCGTTTGGACATCGATGGGGTGTACCGCATCGGATCCCGCTCGTCGCTCCACTGGAAGTAGGCGGCCGAAGCGCGGAAGGCCGCCTGCAGGGCCTCGCGGTCGCGGCTGAGGACGATCCCGCAGTCGTACGGAACGTTGAGGGTCTTGTGAGCGTCGACGGCCCAGGAGTCCGCCCGGCCGATCCCGCCAACGAGCGGCGAGAGCGATGGGACGGCCGAGGCCCAGAGGCCGAACGCACCGTCTACGTGCACCCACCCGCCCGTCTCGTGGGCGAGGTCGCAGATCTCGCCGACAGGATCGAAGCCACCTGAGTTCACGTTGCCGGCCTGGGCCACGACCAGGCAGGGCTCGTCCAGTCGCGGGAACCGGTCGATCCGCATACGCCCCTGTTCGTCCACCGGAACCACCCAGGTGTGGGCGTCGCCCATGCCGAGGAGGGCCAGGCATTTTCGGACGGCGGCGTGGGCGTCCTCACCTACGATCACCGGAATCGGCGGTGCGCCATACAGACCCGACTCCGTGACGTCCCAGCCACGGCGGCGGAGCAGCTCGTTCCGACCGGCTGCCAGGCCCGAGAGGTTGGCGAGCGTCGTGCCAGTCACGAATCCCGCCGCTGTGCCATCAGGGAGGCCGAGCAGGTCGGCAAGCCATCGCTCGCAGACGGCCTCGAGGCGTGCGGCGACCGGTGACATCACGTAATGGGCCGTGTTCTGGTCCCAGACGTCGGCCAGGATGCGCGCGGCGACTCCGACGGGAAGCGCCCCTCCGTCGACGAATCCGAAGTACCGCCCGCCGACCTGGGACACGGTGCCGGGACTCCCGACGCGGTGCAGCATGGCGAGCGTGTCGTCCGCATCCCTCGAGGTCTCCGGAAGAGGCTCGTCGAACTCGTCCAGCCCCCGCAGAGCAGGGGCGTCCGGGAAGACGGGGCGCTCGTCCAGGGTGCGGAGATATTCCTCGCCGTACTGTACCGACTGTCTGAGCAGCTCGATCTGCTCGTCGAACTTGGCTGACATTCCCTCGCCCGGCTGAAGGAGACGTTGTGGGGACTGCGGACGCGCAGGTTTCGAGGACGATGCCCGCCACCCGCCCGCTCTGACAAGGATCCTCCGCGCTTGCCCCGGAAGGACGCGGGCACTCAGACTGCGAGGGTGTCCTTGCGCATCAACTGCTCCGAAGCCCCCGAAGCCGGCAGAGAGGTGTCGTCTTGAGCCAGCCGATTTCATGGAAGCGCGTCTTCATCGAAGGCGTGGTCATCGTGGGCTCGATCCTGCTCGCGTTCGGCATCCAGGCGTGGTGGGACGGTCTGCAGGAACGCGAGGAGGAGCGGGAGATCCTCATCGGACTCGAGGCCGAGTTCGTCGATCTCCAGGAACGCCTGCAGCGCTGGACCGGCTACAACCGCTGGGGCGCGCGGATGCTGGATCAGGTCTTGTCGGACTCGGCGTCGGAACTTCAGGGCGCAGCGCTGGACTCGGCGTTCATCGCCGCGACCGTCGTGAACGTCCTCGATCAGGGTGGGGCGCTGGAGGCGCTGCTGTCGTCCGGGCGGCTGGAGCTGATCCGGGACTGGGAGATCCGGGCGCGCCTGGCGAAGTGGCCGGACTGGCTCGAGGACATCCACACCAACGATCTTTCGGCCCGCGACTTCGCCATGCGGGAGATCGCTCCGTTCCTCGCCGCTCACGGCTGGCCCGAGTTCCACTGCCCCGCGAATTGCCGCCCGCCGGGCCCCCTCTCAGTCGCCGAACGGACCTTGCTGAACGCCCCGCAGCTACGGGCCCTTCTGATCACGAGGCGAAGGTGGATGCGCGGAAGCGCCGTCGACCACGAGGCGGCGGACGCCGAGGCCACGGCGCTGCTGGAGATGATTCGGGGTCAGCTTCCACGGTAGCGGAGAGGCGAGGGCCGCGCTCGCCCAGCCGAGAACCGGCGATGGAATCGCAGAGGCCCAACTCGAACGAAGGAGGTCACATGGCCCAGTACGTGGACGGATTCGTGTTCCCCATCGCTCGTGACCGCCTCGACGTCTACCGGCGTCTCGCCGAGGCCACTGCCGAGATCTGGAAGGAGCACGGCGCACTCGACTACCAGGAGTTCGTCGGCGACGATCTCCACCTCGAGGGTACCCGCTCATTCGTCGACGTGGTGGAACCCGCCGAGGGAGACGTCGTGGTGTTTGGCTGGGTGACCTTCGAGTCCCGCGAGTCCCGGGATCAGGCCAACGCGAAGGTCATGGCCGACCCGAGGATGGTGGACCTGCTCGAGTCGACGGACTCCGGCTTCGACGCGGAGCGGATGGCCTACGGTGGATTCGCTCGGCTGGTCTGACCCGGTCTCGTCTGACCCGCTCTGGACCTCCCGGGCCGGCGTCTACCCCGCGCCCTGGATGTACTGCCGCAGGTGGGTGTTCTCGGACTCCGCCGAGACCCTCAGCGCGTTGACCAGGTCCCCGATCGACACGATTCCGGCCAGCGTGTCACCCTCCAGAACCGGAAGGTGGCGGATCCGATTCTCGGTCATTACGTCCATCGTGTGACGGAGGTCGTCCTGCGGAGCGGCCGTAACCAACTCCGTCGTCATGGCGTCACCGACAAGGATCTGTCCGAGGGCACCGGGGGATTGAGCGGTCAGCCGCAGGACATCCCGTTCCGTGATGATCCCGACGGGGCGCACGCCGTCCACGACGACGAGTCCGCCGATGTTGTGCTCCATCAGGATGTGAACGGCGTCAAGTACGCTCTGCGAACCCGCGACGGTGACGACGTCGCGGCCTTTCCTGGTGAGGATGGTGTCGATGGTCATGGCTCCCCCTGGCTGATGCTCGATGCCTCAACATGTGGACGAGTTAACCCTTGCGCCAATCTCACCACGGCTCCGCGATGCCCCGGAATCGGCCCGCCGCGCCGCGCGCCAGACAGGAGAACGAGCCGTTGAACTCCAGCAGGGGCAGCCGTTGAACCGGGACAGGAGTACGTCCGGGCAGGGCCTGGACGGTCCGCCCGCGTGCGTGTCTCGCGTGATTCCCGCCGAGGCGGCTCGCGTGTGGGAGACCATGGCCACCGGGGGTGCTCTCCCCCAGTTCCACCCGTTCTGCCAGCGCAATCCGGTGACCCGATGGCCGGGGGTCGGCTCGCAGGACTCGATCCACTACCTGAGCGGGGTCGTCCTTCACCGGAGGTTCACAGGTTGGGATGAGGGACGGGGCTATGCGCTGGAGATCGGCCCTGACGGGGGGACCGCCAGTTTCGTCCGATGGGAACTCGTACCCCTGGGGGATGCACGGAGCCAGCTCACCATCAGCATCTGGCCCGCCGCGTTCGCCGGGTATCCGACCGCTGTGCGGTGGGCATTACATCGCCTGTGGCTTCGGCCCATGCTCCGCCGGTACCTCGACGGCGTGCTGAAAGGCATGGAGCATTACCTGACGACCGGCCGTCCCGTGGCGCCCAACCAGTTCGGGCGGGTTCGGTACTTTTCGGGGCCGCGTCGTCGCACCCGCTAGACGGACGACAGCCCGGGGTCGCCCCGAAGGGGGTTCGGGGACCGGCTGATGGTCCCCGCCGAAGCTACTCAAGGCCGGCTCAGCCCGACCCCGCCCTCCGCTCCACCTCCTGCATCGACTGCCACAGCCGGTCGGCCAGCAGGTACCCCGCGTCCTCGGCTGCGTACTCGAGGACCTGCTTCAGCTCCTCCACCGTGAGATTGGAGAGGGCCCGGGCCGTAAAGACGTCGTCCAGCACCCGGCTGGTCACCGAGTAGTCCTCCTGCTTCCACCCGTCGGCCAGCGGCTGGGAGATCTCAATCCGGTCCTCCCAGATCAGGGGGCCGCCCGAGCGAGCTTCCAGCAGACGCACCTGGCCCTCGATGAAGATGTAGACGTCGTCGTCCGGGTTGTCGGCGGTGATCCCCACCCGGGTGAGCCTCGCCTCGAACTCGAAGTCCGCGTCCCGCACCGACGCGGCGGGGCGGGCACGCAGAACTCGGGAGCACTCCTCCAGGAGCACGCCGCTCATGAGGCCTTCCAGATCCGCCTGAGCCGCGGCGCTGTCCATCCGGGGCCGAAGGCCCTCCAGCTGGATGTCCTTGTAGATCTCACTTCCCACGGCCACCGCCGCACCCAGCCAGCCGTCGGCCTGAGACACGTCCAGTTCCGTGTCCGGGAAGAACTCGGGGCGTGGGGGGGTGGTGGTGGAGACGGCCACGGAGTGATCCCGGAAGTCGTACTCGGCGAGGCGGCCCGGGTCCGGGCCGGAGGCGCAGCCGGCGAGGACCGGCAGCGCGAGGGCGGGAAGAGTGAGGAGAGCGAGTACCCGTCGGGGCGCGTTCGAGCGGCCCATGTCCACCTCCCTTTGGATGGTACCTGATCGTACACGCCGGTGGGGCTGGGGGTTTCCGCTGCGCTTGACCTGGCGGAGGCCCGCGGCCGGGTGGGGCCATCTCGCGGTGCAGGCGTATATTCTCTCTCCGCTTCCCACGCCGAGGCTCTGATGCAGACCGATCCCCGCCACCCCAACCTCACCGTCCTCGATCATCCGCTGGTTCGCCACAAGGTGGACCGGCTGCGGATGTCGGACACGCCGACCAAGACGTTCAAGGAACTGGTGAAGGAGCTCTCCCTGCTGCTGGCCTACGAGGCCACCCGGGATCTGCCGGTGGAGGATGTCCCCATCAGCACGCCCCTGGAGACGTTCACCGGGACCCAGATTCGGGGGAAGAAGACGGTGCTGGTTCCGATCCTCCGCGCGGGCCTGGGGATGGTGGCCGGGGCCCACGAGATCATCCCCGCGGCCCGGGTGGGTCACGTGGGGCTGTACCGTGACGAGGAGACCCTGGAGCCGGTGGAGTACTACGCCAACGTCCCCTCCGACGTGGAGGAGCGGCCGGTCCTGGTGCTGGATCCGATGCTGGCCACGGGCGGATCGGCGTCGGCCGCCATCGACGTCCTGAAGAAGCGGGGTGCCCGCAGGATCCGGATGGCCAACCTCGTGGCCGCTCCGGAAGGGGTAACGCGCATGGGTGAGGACCATCCGGACGTCCACATCTTCGTGGCGGCCCTGGACCGGGGGCTGAACGGGAACGGGTACATCCTGCCGGGGCTGGGCGACGCGGGCGATCGGCTGTTCGGAACGCGGTAGGGTCGGTTCTCCGGACCTACTCCCCCAGCAGGAACTCCTGGTCCAGCACGCGGGTGAGGTCCCGGCGGGCCACCTCCGACTCCATCTCGTCGGAAACGGGATCCCACGAGACCAGGAGCCGGACTCTCCGCTCCCGACCGAACCCGTAGCGGGTTTCGCGGATCGCCCGATCGAGCCCCTCCAGGTCCAGGGGTGAGAACCGTCTGCCGGGTCCCGCGGTGAGGGAGTAGAACGCGGCGGCGTTCCTCAGCACCCCAGCGACCGGGATATCGTAGCCGGGCCCCCAGAGAGCTCCGACCTCGCGGGCGGAGCTCTCCGCCGAGATCTCCACACCCCGTTCGAGGATCTCGCGCACCCCCGTCGGGAGCCGGGCCGCGGTGAGGCCGGGAAGCCTCGGCTCGACCTGGTCCCTCCAGACGTCCCTGCGCCGGCCCAGCCGGAGGTCCGGCAGGTGGGGAAGAACCAGCTGGTACCACGCCGCCTGCAGGGGATCGACCACGTGGTACCGTCGGCTCCGGCTGCGCGGGCCGGCGTCCAGGGACTGCTCCACCGCCAGGAGTCCCAGGTCGACCAGGCGCTGGGCGTACGGCCCGGGCCGCCCCGAGCCACGCTCGCCGGGGAAGGCCTCCCGTATTCGCCCCCAGGTATTCCCGCCCAGGGCCACCGTGCGCAGGAGGGTTCCGTAGCGACCCGGCTGGTTGAGCTCGTTCCGTACCAGGTGGTCCTCCATCTCGCGGTGCAGGGGGCCGGCCGGATCCAGCAGAAGGCGGCGGAGATTCCAGCCGAGAGAGCGGCCGCGCTCCAGCAGGGAGAGGCGCCCCGGGCTGCCCCCGAGAACGCTCCAGGCGCGGAGCCGGTCCTCGGGGGCCCAGCCGGAGAGGGCCTCCGAGACCCCTCGGAGGGTCAGGGGCGCCAGTTCCAGCTGCCGATCCTGGAGAGGCTCGAGGACGGACTCCGGATCGGTGAGCTCGCCGAAGACCTGCGGGTCGCGCGTGGCCAGGATCAGGACCGCCCGCGAGGATCGGCGCCTGACCTCCTCCCACCCGGCGGCCAGGCCCTGGGCGAACCGGTCTCGGCGGATCGAGACGTGCTCCAGGTCCTCCAGGACCAGGACCGGCGCAGCGCCGCCCTCCGGGTGCCGGGCGGCCAGGGAGGCGACCAGCCAGTCCCAGTCCCACGGACCCTCGGCCGGATCGGGAGGCACCGCAGTGGGGGCGCGCAATGCCGAGGTCCGGGGCAGCACCTCCCGCAGTTCGTCAGCAGTGGTGGGCCAGGTGGATGCAAGTCGCTGCCGCAGCAGTGCCCGCTGGTCCGGGTCCGCCAACGCCGGGAGGGGGAACCGAACCAGGTTGGCCTTCCCGACCGCGGCATCCAGGAGTGTCGAGATCCCCGACCCCCGGCGGCCGTAAAGCAGGATCAGTCCGGGCCCCGGTCGCTCGACCACCTCTCGGATGGCCGAGACGAGGGGTGCTCGCTCGGGATGGAACGATCGGGTCATGGCCCGCTCAGGCGGCCGGGGTACATAAGATCAACTAGACTAAGCTAAGAAAAACAGTCCAAAAACGCATTCGGTGCGGATGGAGGGCCCAGGGCCAACCCCCTAGCTTCGGTTCAGTACGACAGATCCTGGATCCCCGAACACAACGAGGACGGAACGATGGCGAACTCCACGGCACGATTCGACAGCCTTGCGGCTGTGAAGGGCTGGTCCCCCACCGACAGGGACGGGAACGGCAGGCTCCGGAGCATGGTGGACATGGAGTCCATCTTCGGAGAGAACACGTTCGGCCTGAACAAGATGAAGAGCCGGCTGCCCAAGGACGTCTACAAGGCCCTCGTTCGCACCATCGAGGGCGGCGACGAGCTCGATCCCACCGTGGCCGACGCGGTGGCCGTGGCCATGAAGGACTGGGCCATGGAGAAGGGCGCGACCCACTACACGCACTGGTTCCAGCCTCTCACGGGCGCGACCGCCGAGAAGCACGACTCCTTCCTGATGCCGGCCGGCGGGGGCCGGGCGGTTACCGAGTTCAGCGGCCAGGAGCTGGTCCAGGGCGAGCCGGATGCGTCGTCCCTCCCCTCCGGGGGCCTGCGGGCCACCTTCGAGGCCCGGGGCTACACGGCGTGGGATCCCACCTCCCCCGCGTTCATCGTCGAGGCGGGCGCCGGGTCATTCCTGGCCATCCCCACGGCGTTCATGTCGTGGAGCGGTGAGGCGCTGGACAAGAAGCTGCCGCTTCTTCGCTCAATCCACGCGCTCGAGGACCAGGCCCAGCGGGCACTGAAGCTGTTCGGTGTGGAGAGCAGCCGCGTGCACGCGACGCTCGGACCGGAGCAGGAGTTCTTCCTCATCGACCAGGAGTTCTACTACAGCCGGCCCGACCTCATGACCACCGGCCGGACCCTGGTGGGCGCCAAGCCGCCCCGGGGCCAGGAGATGGACGACCACTACTTCGGGTCGATCCCGGACCGGGTCCTGGAGTACATGCAGGAGGTGGAGACCGAGCTGTACAAGCTGGGGGTCCCGGTGAAGACCCGGCACAACGAGGTGGCCCCGGGCCAGTTCGAGATGGCGCCGGTCTACCAGGACGCCAACCTGGCCGCCGACCACCAGCAGCTCGTGATGATCACGCTGCGGCGCATCGCCCGGAAGTACGGCCTGGTGGTGCTTCTTCACGAGAAGCCGTTCGCCGGCCTGAACGGATCCGGGAAGCACCTGAACTGGTCGTTCGGAACCGATGATGGGAACCTGCTGGAGCCCGGCGACACGCCGCACGAGAACATGCAGTTCCTCTTCTTCTGCACGGCGGTGCTGCGCGCCGTCGAGCGGCACCAGGATCTACTCCGGGCCACCATCGCCTTCGCGGGGAACGACCACCGGCTGGGCGCCAACGAGGCGCCACCGTCCATCATCTCGGTGTTCCTGGGCGATCAGCTCTCGGACATCTACGAGCAGATCGAGAAGGTGGGACACGCCGAGACCTCCAAGGAAGGCGGTCTCCTGGGTCTGGGGACTCCGGTTCTGCCCAAGCTCCCTCTGCACGCCGGGGATCGGAACCGGACGTCTCCCTTCGCCTTCACCGGGAACAAGTTCGAGTTCCGCGCGCTGGGCTCGTCCCAGAGCATCTCGGGTCCGGCTACCGTGCTGAACACGGTGGTGGCCGAGGCCATCGACGAGATGGCGACGCGCCTCGAGAAGGAGCTGGAGGGCGGCAAGGCCTTCGACGACGCCCTGCGGGAGCTGCTGGCCGACGAGGTCCACGATTTCAAGCGGATCATCTTCAACGGCGACGGCTACAGCGACGAGTGGGTGGAGGAGGCCGAGCGGCGCGGGCTGCTGAACCTGCGGTCCACGCTGGACGCGCTTCCCTACATCGTCCAGGAGAAGAACGTCGACCTGTTCGAGAAGTACAACGTGCTCTCGCGCCGCGAGCTGGAGGCGCGCTACGAGATCTTCCTCGAGCAGTACTTCATGACCCTCAACATCGAGGGCGAGACGGCCGCCGAGATGGCGCGGACGATGATCCTGCCCGCGGCCATCCGGTACGCGAACGAGCTGGCGCTGGCGGCGGAGAGAATCACGGCCGCCGGACTGACGGCCTCCGGCGCCAAGGCGAGCCTGGAGGAGGTCAACGATCTCATCAACGACCTCCGGGTCGCGCTGGACAGGCTCAACGAGCAGAACGAGGAACTGGGCGGGGACGAGATCGCCGAGAAGGCCGAGCACATGCGGAGCAACATCATCCCGGCCATGGCCGCGGTGCGGGAGGTGGTGGACAAGGTCGAGAAGGTCGTCCCCGACGATCTGTGGCCGCTCCCGACCTACAGCGAGATGCTGTTCGTGAAGTAGTCGCGGCTACCGCTCGCGCGGCGAGGCCCCCGGGGACTGGATGTCTCCGGGGGCCTTTCGCGTCGCGCGACCTGGCGGGTGGGACTATGCCGGGTGCGCTTTGTATTGTAAAGTACTCTTGGGGCGCAGAACCTGATATCGGGGAGCGGTAAGCGTCGGGACCGGCGGCGGGTCCGGCGCGGGCGGGGCGACTTCGCCGTCGGGAGGGCATGGGACCATGGTAGGGAACTGGATTCGGCGGATCCGAGGAGCCCTGGGGATGGGGGTCACCTGGGCCCTGGCCTGGGCTCTGGCCGGGATCGGGATCGGGCTGCTCTCGTTCGTCACGCCCTGGCTTCCCTGGGACGCGTTCTTCGAGTTCTGGGATGCTCCGCTTCCCGCTCTGGCGGTCCCCGGCTTCTTCGGTGGCGCCACGTTCTCACTGGTCCTGGGGGTCGCCGGGCGCCACCGCCGGTTCGACCAGCTGTCCATGGGACGATTCGCGGCCTGGGGGGCCCTGGGTGGGATCCTTCTGAGCCTGATTCCGGCCGGGATGGTCCTGCTGGGCCTGGCGACATCCACCGCCTCGTCCCCGGGTCTGCTCCTGGTGACGCTCGCGATCGCGCCGCCCTTCGCCTTCCTGGGCGCCGTGTCGGCGGCCGGAACCCTGGCGGTGGCCAGGGCCGGGGAGGACCGGGCTCTGCTGGATGAGGGCGAAGAGGTGGCGGGCGCGGGGCTGTCCGAGGCGGAGCGGCGGGAACTGCTGGGTGGCTAGACCGGCTCCCGACCGCCGGTAAAAAGAAGACCCCCCGGGGGCCGCGATGGCCCCCGGGGGGTCTGTCTTGAGACGCCGGGTGGTTATGCCGGATTCAGCAGGACTTCCTGATCACCTCACCCCGAACTTCCACCACCATCGGAAGCTCCTGCTGCACCGGAGTCACCTGGAACTCCACGTCCACCACCACCCCTGCCTGATCGGCTTTGATCGCCTTCGCGTCGATCTGTTCCGTCCCCATAAGGGACGAGGCCACAATAGCCAGTACTGAAAGCGATACTCCGAGAATCGAGAACTTCTTTGGCGTCACCGGCATCATCCACCTCATCCGCGTCGTCGTCATCTTCACATCCACCCTTGGAGTTGTTCCTGGTCTCACCTACTCTGACGCAATAAGCCGCAAAAAGGTTTCATTGTTCCCAAGAAAACTTCGGGCCGGCCGGGAATGCCCCGACCGGCCCTCGGTTTTCAGTGCCCCCGCAGCTGCGTTCGGCCCAGGGGACGCCCTCGTATTGTGCCCTGGTCTCCCGCCCTAGAACGCCGGCCCCAGGAGCACCGCGTTGATGAACAGGAGCGAGGGGCCCTCGGAGTAGGCCCGGTAGTTGGGGTCCTCCGCGAAGGCGATGAGGTGTCCCTGACCCACGGGCTGGTGCATCAGGAACGACTTGTTCACGAGCTGGGGCCGGGTGTCCTCCCACACGACTCCGCTCGCCACCAGCCGGTCCTCGGTCTGGTAGCGCCCCACGTTGGACCCGTTGTCCAGGGTGAGCGGCGTGAAGATCCGGTCCGACTCGGCCAGGGCCTGGATCTCGCCGTCGGTGCCGGACGACATCCAGTGGTTCATGTCCATCCGGATCCGGAGGATAGCGCCGGGCACGGGCTCGGGGCGCTCCCGGGGCGGCTGGATCGCCTCCAGGTAGTCCACAGGCTGATCCTGTACGTCCTTCCGGGGCTGGTTCTCGGGCGTGTCCGGCGCGCCGCCCCGGAGCTCGGTGTGCGTCGCCAGGAGGCCCGCCCGGGACGCCCATCGGGACGCTTCGCCCAGGGTGACCACGGTCCCGCCCCGGCGCATCCAGTCCCGGAGGCGGTCCATGGCGGCCCCGGAGAAGACCGAGCCGTAGCTGCCGGAGGGAAGGACCACGACGTCGAACTCACTCAGGTCCACGCGACCGAGCGACGAGCCCCGGATCGCGGTCGTCTGCACGCCGTAGCGTCGCTCCAGGATGTACCGGGCCCAGCCGGTGGAGTAGGTGGAGGTGGGGCGATCGAAGAGCAGCAGAACGCGGGGAGCCTTCATGCCCGCCATCTGGTTCGAGCCGAGCGAGATCCCCGACCCGGACGGGAAGCTCTCGTTGACCGGCACCACCTCGGCACCGTGGCGTTTGGCCATGAGCGCCAGCGCCGCCAGCGACTCCTCGTCGTTGTCGTGGGCGCGGATCAGGATGGAGCCGATGGGGAACTCCCTCCCCTCGACCTGGAACGAACTCCCCGCGGTCCGCAGCCGCATCCCGGCCTGCAGCGCCTCCGCGGCCAGAGCGGCCGTGGCGCTGTTCCAGGGCAGCGCATAGCCAACCTGGGCAGGAGGAAGGACCGGCATCTCCATGGTGCTGATCATCCCTGCCGGCGACGGGTGAGCCCGGCTCCAGGGCGCCAGGTCCTCGGCGCCATTCACGTTCTCCAGGGCGCCTCGGTTCAGCCTCGTGGCCGAGACCCCGATGGCGGCCGTGGAGGGAATCGCCTCCACGTCCCAGAGGAAGGGGAGACTCCAGGCACTCACGTCGTAGATCTGGTCCCGGAGGCGGTTCGCCCGCCGCTCCCTCTGCAGGCCGATGAAGTCGGCCGGCATGTCCACCTGCTCGTCCAGGAGATTCCGGGCGAGGCGGTGGGCCGGCTGGTCCATGGGCACGAAGAAGGTCCCGGCCGGGAAGGAGCGGCCTCCGGCCTCGAAGGTCTCGTCGGCCGCGGCCACCTCGATGCCGTTCCGGACCAGCGTCCGGGCCAGTCGCGTCGCCATGCGCGGATCATGCTCGCTGTAGAGGACGTAGGCCCGGACTCCCGAGCGCCCCATCTCCACCGCGCTGGATCGGAACTCGTAGAACTCCCGGAGCATCTGCTCCCGGTTCACCGCCGCCGTGTGGGCCGTGGTGATGGCCGCCTCGAAGTGCTCGGCCACCCCGTCCCCGTAGTGGAGCAGCGAGCCGTCGGACCGGCGGTAGACCAGTCCCCGGGCGGAGCCCTTCTCGAAGGTCATGCCCACGGCACCCTGGGACATGGGCCAGCTGACCCCGTATCCGGGGTAGAACGCGTCGAAGACTTCCCGGATGAAGTAGGGGAATCCACGGGTGTCGAACGCCGCCCCGTTGTTTCGGCCGAAAACCTCCAGCGAGGCGCGCTGGGCCTCGGTCGTGAACGTGTTGCCGGGTACGGCGTTGGGCGGGAAGAAGTACGTCGAGTTTCCGCCCATCTCGTGGAGGTCCACCGCGACCTGGGGATTCCAGTCCAGGAGCAGGCCGGTTTTGCCCCGGCTCTCGGGCTGGGTCTGGGCGTACCAGTCCCGATTCAGGTCGAAGAGGTAGTGGTTCACCCGCCCGCCCGGCCACGGCTCATCGTGCTCCGCGGCCACCGGGTGAGCGTCGGGCCAGGCCGCCCGGCCGATCTTGGTCTGGAAGACGAATCGGGCCCGTCCGTCGGGGTTCTGCGCCGGATCGATGATCACCACCGCGTTGGCCATGATGTCGTCGACGCGGGGGTCGTTCCGGGCGGCCAGCAGGTGGTACGCCTCTCCGAGCGCCGCGCCGTTGGAGGAGATCTCGTTCCCGTGGACACCGTGAAGGAGGGCCACCACGACCGGAAGATCGGCGATGAGCGACTCGGCCTCGCCGGCGGCCAGCCCTCTCGGATCCGCCAGCCGGGCCATACCCGCCTTCACGTCCTCGACGCGGGCCATGTTGTCCCGACTCGCGACCACCAGGGCGTGGAGACCCCGGCCCTCCCACGACGTGGCGTATCGGATCAGGAGGGTTCGATCCGGCGCCGCCTCGTTGAGGGCCGTGAGATACCGCTCGATCTCCGCGGGGGAGGTGATCTCCTCGCCGAAATCGTGCCCCACCACCGACTGCAGCGTCGGGATGGCCGGGTCATAGGTGGTGCCGGGCGCCAGTTCCGGGTAGGGCTGGGCCTCCTGCGGGGCCTGCAGGGCCGCCAGGAGAAGGAGGGTAGTGGTTCCAATCATGGGAGGATCTCCGCTCGGTGCGGGCGTCTGCGGTCCGAAGGTGTTGGAAGTGCGGCGTCAGTGTAGGGGGGCCGGGGGGGTGTGACCAGAGGCCGATTCACAGGATCTCGACAGGCATGGTTCATGCTCCTTCATCTTGTACTGGACCGGCCTTTGGGCCGCCCTCCCGAAGGCCCAGACGGGAGGGGACCATGGAGAACAATCTCAAGCGCTTCCTGGACGACCAACACGTCCGGTACGTGCCCGTGCAGCACCCCCAGGCCTTCACGGCCCAGGAGGTGGCCGCTTCTGCCCATATTCCGGGCAAGGAGATGGCGAAAACGGTGATGGTGAAACTCGATGACGAGCTCGCCATGGCCGTGCTTCCCGCCCCCGACCACGTGAGCTTCAACCGACTGAAGGAGGCCACCGGCGCCGGCGAGGCCCGGCTGGCATCCGAGTCCGAGTTCCAGGACCGGTTTCCCGGATGCGAACTGGGTGCCATGCACCCCTTCGGGAACCTCTGGGGGCTCCCGGTCTTCGTGGACCAGCGACTCCGGGAGGACGAGCTCATCGCCTTCAACGCCGGCACGCACACCGAGGTGGTGCAGCTGGCCTATTCGGACTTCGAGCGCCTGGTTCACCCGACGGTGGTGAACCTCTCGACGCACAACTGATCCGGGGCCCCGCAGGGGCCGATGGGCCGGGTGGACCGGGGGGGCGGACCGGATCGACCCGGCCCCTCGTACGTCCCGGCGGGTCCAGCGGATCGGGCGGCTGGCACGGAAAGTGCCCGGAAGTTCCACAGAGGTCGCATCCTACGGAAACGACGCGACCCGGGACCGGCATACAGGAACAGAGCGACCTTCCTTCCCGCGCACCCCGGACCCGGCGAACACGGGAGGGCAAAAATGTTGGACTCGCTTCTCATCCCCCTGGATGGATCGGAGTTCAGCGAGCAGACCCTGCCTTACGCCGCCTCCGTCGCCAGGGCGGCGGGTGCAAGGGTTCATCTCGCGCACGTTCACGTTCCTCATCCCCCCGAGGACCTTCTGCTCAACCCCCAGTTCCAGTTCGAGGGGGTCAACATGGCCGAGTACGAGGCCAAGTACCGCGCAGAGGAGGAGGACTACCTCAAGGGCATCGCCGCGAAGATGGAGCAGGACCTGGGCGATTCCGTCGTGCCGACGCTCCTGGAGGGAGACGTTTCGTCCTCCATTGAGCGGTATGCGCTGACGAACGACACCGACATGATCGTCATGAGCACCCACGGCAGGACCGGACTCTCCCGGTTCTGGCTGGGGAGCGTGGCGGACGAGCTGGTTCGGCACACCTCCATACCGGTCCTCCTGATCCCGCCGAGCGCGGATGGACAGAGTGGGGTCGACCATCAGTTCAAGCACATCCTGGTGCCCCTGGACGGCTCGGAGCGCGGTGAGGCCATCCTGGAGCCGGCCATGGAGCTGGGGGCGGAGTGGAAGGCCCGGTTCACCCTGCTCCACGTGGTCCCCGTGAACCGCATCGTCGGCGCCCGGGTGTACCCGATCCCCATGGGACATCTGGAAGAGCGCCGGAACCAGGCCCGCCAGTACCTGGCCGGCCTGTCCGATCGGCTGCGGGACCAGGGGCTGGAGGTGAACACCCGGGTCGTGGACCATGCGACGCCGGCGGAGGCCATCCTTCGCACGGCCGAGGCGGAGAACGCCGACCTCGTCGCACTGGCGACGCACGGCCACCGAAACCTGGCTCGAGCGGTACTGGGCAGCGTGGCCGACAAGGTGGTCCGTGCGACCACTCGGCCTCTGCTCGTGATGCGGCCGGACAAGGACTAGAGCGCTTGCCGGCTGCGCGGGGCCTCCCTGTCGAGGAGAGCCCCGGGAATCCCGGGGGGTCGATACCGGCCCCGCGGGATTCTATTTTCTCTGACCCGTCGGGACCCACCGATTCCCCGGCGGGAGAGAACAGTTTCCGCTCCCGGAGAGTCACCAGATGATGTCAGCAGTCGTGCTCCTCGCCTCCCTCACCGCCCTGCCTCTGACGGGCTCGTTGCCGGAGTCCTCCCTCGTGCCGGCTCCGGCACCCATCCTGGAGACCGTGATTGTCTCAGGCGCTCAGGAGGTCAGCCCCTTCCAGGGCACCTGGATCCTGAACGTGCAGGAGAGCGACAACGTCATGGAGCAGATGCAGCGGGCTCGCAGAGCCCGGGGCTTCACCCAGGAGCAGCAGCTCACCGAGGCCCAGATGCAGGAGATGATGGAAGTGGCCCAGCGCCACTCCATGGCCCAGGAGAGCATGATCCTGGATGTGCGGGACGGCTGGATCAGCTTCAACATCCCGGGGGGCGGCATCGCCATGTTCCCGGGGAACAACGAGGAGACGCGAGCCAACATCGGCGGGACCATGTTCGAGGTCCGGGCGAAGGCCGAGGACGACCGACTGGAGATCCGGCGCGACTGGGAGCGCATCCGGATCGTCGACGAATTCACCCTGGATGACGACGGCCGCCGGATGAAGCTCAAGCGCCAGGTCCGGGGTGCCCCCATGGGGGATTACACGGTCGACTACGTTTACGACCGGCAGAGCTGAGCCCGCGCTTCGACGGGTCGCTTCGGCGTCCGTCGGGGCCGGCGGGTCGACAGGGTGGCGGGCGGGGCGTTGAGGCCGCTCCGCAGCGCCACTGGCGGGAAATGAAGAAGGGGGCGAGCCCGGGTGGGCCCGCCCCCTCGCCCGTTTGGGGCCTGTCTTCGCGGTGGGTCAGCCCTGGGGGCCTCCGCCGTGGTGGCGCTTGAAGCGCTTGTTGTCGCGGCGGGCCGCCAGGTCGATCGTCCCCTTCTCGCCGTCGATGTCGATCTCGGCGAACTGGGTTCCGTTGAAGGTGATGACCACCGTACGCGTCCGGGTCTCCGAGACGCCATCGGTGACGATCTCCACGGTCACGTTCTTGGTGATGGTCCCTTCCAGGGGCCAGCGTTCGGCGTCGGAGTCATCGGTCGGCACCGGCATGACCACGTTCTCGCCTACCGTCGTGGACTCGAGGTCGAAGGTCCGCTCGGTGCCGTCCCCGGTGGTCATGCTGCGCAGGATCTCGTCGCTTCCGCTGCCGTTCCAGGTGCGGGTCTCTTCTTCACCTTCCAGACCCGTCACGACCTTCTCCCGGTGCCGGTCGATCTCGACCGACATGCGCTCGCCGCTGCGCGTTCCCTCCAGGTCGAAGGTGAGCTCGATCGACGCGGTCAGGAGCGCGTCGTACAGCTCCATCGGCGAGCCGTCGGCGTCCCGGAAGGTGATGACCCGGGTCATGGACAGGTCGTCCATCCGGTCTCGGGTGCAGGTGTAGGACGTCCCGTCGAAGGGGCAGTCCGGAGCGAACCCGTCCTGGGGTCCGTCACCGGGACCGCCAGGTCCGCCGGGTCCGCCGGGGCCACCTGGCCCGTGCGGTTCACCGTGGTCGTTGGTGGTGGTGTGATGCGGCCCGCCCATGAATCCGAACAGGCCTCCCGGACCGAACTCCCGCATCAGGTCGAGGTCCTGAGATACCCCGTCCGCGACGACCGTGTAGACCTCGGCTGTCACGAGTTGCTCCAGCAGGGGATTGTCCCCCGGACCGGTGCTGTCGTCGCACCCGCCCGTGAATGCCACCAGGGCACCCACCGCCAGCATGCGAAACGCCTTTCTCGTCATCCTCATCCTCCGTGTAGCTCGGGCGAAGCGTAATCCCGAGAGTGCAAGACCTGGGCCCGGAGTCACAGGGACCTTCCCCGCGTCCAGGATTCAGATGCCCTGAGGGTGGAGCGCGTTAAACCGGCGCGGCTCAGGGGACCCGCCGCTCCGGCATGGTCAGGAGGTGGGCGTAAAGGTCGATGCCGTACCAGAGGTTCGCGATCCTCAGGTTCTCGTCCGGGGCGTGCTGCAGGTCGTCGTGGTTGGCGATGGGGACCACCACCAGCGGCTTCCCGAGCCCCTCGGTGAACAGGTAGAGGGGGAGCGATCCGCCCAGGGCCGGGGCCAGCACGAGTTCCCCGATCCCCGATCCGGACGCCGTGACGCGAGTGCTCGCGATGACGTCCTGGATGATGGGATGGCTCATGTCGGAACGGGCTGCGGGGTAGCCGCCGCCCCGGGTGATCATGGCGATGTGGGGGTGGGCCAGGCGGGTCTCCATGTCCGGGACCTCCCGGACCACGTGGTATCCCTGGGCCCGAATGTGGTCCTCCACCAGATCGACCATGTGCTCGGGATCGTTTCCCTTCACGAGCCGGATCCCGAGGCTTGCGGTTGCCGTGGAGGGGATCACGTTCCGGGCCAGCGCGCCGGTGTTCCCGCTGGAGAGCCCCCGGATCGTCAGGGAGGGGAGGAGGAGCCGCTCGGGCAGGCTCTCGCCGCCGCCCTCGGTCCAGGCCAGACCCAGTTCCGCCTTCAGCTCCTCGTCCCACGGAGGCATGGACTCCAGGGCCGCCCGCTCCTCGGGCCCGATGGGCTCCACCGTGTCGTAGAAGCCCTCGACGAGCACGTTCCCCTCGTCGTCCTTCATGGTCGCGAGGAGCTCGGCCAGCATCTGGCCGGGAACCGGAGACCAGTTCCCGTAGTGACCGCTGTGCAGGGACCGGACGGGCCCGAACACCGTCACCTCCAGGCCGGTGACCCCCCGCACCCCGAAGGTCAGGAGCGGCCGACCGCTCTGGTGGACCGGCCCGTCGAAGAAGAGCCAGAGGTCCACGGGATCCAGAAGGGTCCGGTAGGTGGAGAGGTACTCCTCGAGGTTCGGGGAGCCCGCCTCCTCCTCGCCCTCGAAGAAGAAGACGAGGTTGGACGTGGGCGTGATGCCTCCGGACTGGAACGACTCCAGGACGGGGAGCAGGGCGCCCAGCGGAGCCTTGTCGTCTCCCGCGGATCGCGCGTAGATGCGCCATTCCGGGTCCACCGGGCCCTCGGTCCTCGGGAACGGGATCGCGGTGGCACCGGCCAGCATGTCGCCGTCGTAGAGCGTGGGATCCCAGGGACCGTGGCTCCAATTGGTGGGATCCGCCGGCTGGCCGTCGTAGTGGACGTAGATCCCCAGCGTCCGCGTGGCGCCGGGAACGAGAAGCTCCCCGAACACGATGGGTGGGGCCCCGGGCAGGGTGAGAAGCCGGGCGTCCACGCCGCGGGCGGCCAGAGCGTCCCGGATGTAGTGCGCGTTCCTCCAGATCCCGACGGAGTCGCTGGCCACGTTGGGGAGGGCCAGAAGCTCGGCGTAGTCGTCCAGGATCCGGGACTCGTTGGCCTCGCGGAAGGTCCGGGCCACCTCCGGTCCGGTCTGGGCCTCGGCGCCCGGAGCCGACCACGGAGCCAGAACGAGTACCGCCGCACCCGCGAGGAGGGTCAGGCGGCAGGGGGGCGCTGAGCGAGGTCGGAGTGCCGGGCGAGGGCGAAGGGCGGAGCTGAAGCGGGAGGGCAGGGCCCGGAGCCCGGGCCGGGCTGTTCCGTTGCGCATGGCGAACCTGCGGACTGCGGGGGTGGAGGGTGCCGGAGGCGTGAAGCTGTCAGGCCCCGTGACCGGCGGCAAGCTCCAGAATCGCTCGGGCGGCCTCCCGGGCCGGATCCTCACGCTCCGGGGGAAGCGGAGCGGGGGCGGGGAGCGAGAGCAGGTCCGGGAGGCGGTCCAGCCAGGAGCCGTCGCCGAACTCCTTCGGCGTGATCGGGACGCCCCTCTCGTCGGCGGTGAGGAAGTCCACGAGCGAGGGGGTCTCCACGAATACTTCCCGGGGCAGGAAGGCGTAGCGGGTGCCCGCGAGCCAGGTCTCGGCCAGGGTGGAGTATCCGAGCTTCCCCACCACGGTGTGGCTCGCGGCCACCAGGTCCGGGTGGAAGTACCCGGACCGGGCGGGGAGGAAGGTGTAGTTGGGTCCGAATCCCCAGCCCTCCTCCCGGGGGACGACGAAGTAGGCGTAGGCGTGATCGGAGAGTTGATCGAGGAACGGGAGCGGCCCGCCCAGGCCGCCCAGCGTCACCAGCACCACCGGCGTGGATTCCGGGACTCCCAGCGCCCTTCGGGTCATGGCCGGGTCGGTTCGCGGCGAGCGGCCGACCGGGCCCGAGGTCTCGAGGGTGGCGTGCGCGGAGAGGGTCGCGGGCTCCACCAGGGGGGGAGTCCGGATCTGCAGGGTGGGCGGCGGCGTTCGCAGCCTGATCTCCTCACCGGCGGCCCCGAGCGCCGGAGCGGCATCGGCCAGATACCCGTAGACCTGGTCCCACGTGAAGCTCTCGACGAGCACCGAGGGAATTCCGGCCGCGGCACCGGCGGCCAGCCCGACCGGGGAGATGTCCGCCACCGCGGTCCGGCAGCCCGCGGCAGCGATCTCGTCGCCCAGGCCGTTCACGCGGGCGGTCCATCCTTCCAGCAGGCCACGAACGGCCACCTCCGTCGCGGCCAGGTCCTCGTGCATGGCCCAGTCCTGGACGAGGCCCACGTCGGTGGCGTCGGCGTGGTATCGGAAGGGGCCCGTCAGGGAGTCGCGGAATACCCACTCCGGTGCGCCGGTAAAGATCTCGAACTCCACCCTCGGCTCCATGGCGAAGGCCTGTTCCATGACGGCGCATGCCCGGGCCGCGTGCCCGAACCCGTGCTGGGAGATGAAGTAGGCGATTCGCAGGGGCGCCGGGGTGGGGCTCATCCCGGGAAGGCCCCCAGGCCGCGGACGCCGGCCGCCACCACCAGGCCCAGGACCCCGATGACGGAGAGGTAGTAGAGCGTCGGAAGCACCGTCTTTCGAAGCGTGGAGCCCTCCTGGCCCAGGAGGCCCACCGTAGCCGAGGCCGCAACCACGTTGTGGATCGCGATCATGTTCCCGGCGGCGGCCCCGACGGCCTGCAGCGCCACGACGAGCGACGACGGCAGCAGCAGGCGCTCCGCCACCCCGTGCTGGAACGCGGAGAACATGAGGTTGCTCACCGTGTTCGATCCGGCGATGAACGCCCCCAGGGCACCGGTCACCCCGGCGAAGAGGGGCCACACCCCTCCCACCTCCGAGGCGACCCAGTCCGCCATGACCAGGGGCATGGCCTCGAGGCCCGCCGAGTTCAGGCCCGAGTTGATGTAGATCCTCACCATGGGAACCGTGAAGACCAGGACGAAACCCGCGCCCAGGAGGACCCGGGCGGAGCGGGCGGTGGCGACCCGGAGCTGCCGGGCCGACATGTGGTGGAGGACGGCCGTGATCAGAACCGTTACGGCGAGAAGGAAGCCCGGCAGGTAGAGGGGCGTCGTGGACGCGGAGATCTCAGTTCCAAACAGAGCTTCGGCGTCGAAGGACACGGATCGCAGGAGTTCACCGAGCCCCAGCCATGGGAGTCGGCTCGCCACCAGCAGCGCGGCAACGATCAGGTAGGGAGCCCAGGCCATGGCGACGGAGATGGTGGGGGCATCCGCCTCATCGGCCGGGGTGACTCCGCTCTCGGATTCCGTCGCGTCGGCCTCCGGGACCTCCATGCCGCTCACCCAGTCCGCCTCCCAGTCGGCCCGCGGAGGGAAGTCCCAGGTGTCGGCCGGGACCAGGATCCCCCGGCGGGCCAGGGCGATCATGATCGGAAGCCCGACCAGGGCGCCCAGCATGGAGGGGAACTCGGGGCCCAGGAGCCAGGCCGTGAGGGCGTACGGAACGGTGAAGGCGAGACCGCCGACCAGGGCGAACGGCACGATGGACAGCCCCTCGGTCCAGGACCGGGCAGACCCGAAGAAACGGGTGAGCATTACCACCATGAAGGTGGGCATGAGCACCCCGGCGGCAGCGTGAAAGAGCGCCGCCCGCAGTGTGACCTCCCTCAGGTACTGATCCATCGTCCAGCCGGCGGCCTCCATGCCCGCCAGGAACTCGGGGCTCGCGACCCCGCCCTGGACGCCGACCAGGACCGGCGTGCCGACGGCACCGAACGTCACCGCCGTGCTCTGGATCATCATGCCGACCATGACCGCGGCGGCGGCGGGGAAGCCCAGCGCCACCATGAGGGGCGCCGCAATGGCCGCCGGGGTGCCGAACCCCGCCGCCCCCTCGATGAAGGACCCGAAGAGCCATGCGACGATCACCACCTGGATGCGGCGGTCGTCCGAGACGCTGTGGAAGCTCCGGCGGATGGCCTCCACACCCCCCGACTCCTCCAGCGCGTTCAGCAGGAGCAGAGCCCCGAAGATGATGACCAGGAGATCGAAGGTGAGGAACAGCCCCTGCACCGTGGAGGCGGCCACCAGCGCCGGGTCCATGTCCCACACGACGAGCGCCAGGCCGGCGGCCAGCAGGTAGACGATGGGCATGGCCGTCCGGGCCGGGACCCGGAAGCCGATGAGCAGGACCCCCCCGGCCAGGATCGGGAGGAAGGCCAGCAGGGCCAGGACGCCGGGGCTCAGAGGACGCTCCTCACCGGACGGAGGGAGGGTGGCTCAGCGAAAGACATTGTCGGTCACCACCGAGGAGTACGAGGTGAACGCGCCGCGCTGGTACGAGTCCACGAAGTCGGTGATCCGCTCCAGCAGCTGAACGCTGGAGAAGCCCGAAACCGCCAGGGGATGCGAGCCCCAGAACGAACTCAGGAACAGTGAGCGGATGATGACCGCGTCGTCCCGCGCCGGAAGTGCGGCCACGGACGAGGCGAATCGGTCGAACGTACCCTGCGGGAAGAGATAGAACTCGACGTTGGAGGTGTAGAACGCCCCGACCTCGAGCCCCTGCTCACGCAGGAAGCCCGGGATCCGGGTCATCGCCCCGTCGCCGCCCAGGTCTCCCACAACCGGGATCAACCGCCCCCTGACCTGGAGATCGCGAACGATCTGGAAGGCCTCCTCCGATGCCAGGTAGCTCCGCTGCACGCCCTCCAGGTCCCGGGCCAGGACCAGGTCCCGGAGCGTGGGATAGTAGGCGCGGGGGGCACGGCCGAAGCTCTGGAACCGCAGGTCCAGGCCCTGGCGGACAAACTCGCCGTGGAACCGCTCCACGGTGTCCAGGTCCTCGGGAGAGAGCGGGACTCCGTACGAGGCCACCAGCGTTCTGAGCCGGGCGCGCGTTCCTGCGATGTACGCCGGGTCGACCCGGATGGCGTCCATCTCACCCACCAGGGCGTCCACGGAGAGGTTCCGGCTGGACCCCCGGTTCACCTCTGGACCACCCGGTCGGCCCCTGGCCTCCGGTCCCCGAGCCTCCACCGCCCCGAAGGCGGGTCGGCCCGTGAGGCGGCTCAGGTACTCACCGCGATCGGCCGAGATCTGGAACAGGGCCTTGAGGAAGAGATGGTGGAGCAGGTTGTCCCGCCGGACGTCCACCATCAGGGCCAGAGCCGGCCGGCTTGCGGCGATGTACGAGTAGTTCTGGTCCGGGCCGACCCCCAGGTAGGCGGAGCCCTCCAGGTCCAGGGTGAGGAGCGTGGGAACGACGTGGAGGAACCCGGACTCGTTGGAGATCAGGTTGTCCGTGTCGAAAAAGCCCCCGAGCTCCGACAGCCGGGCCACGGTCTCCGCAAACGGAATGGAGTCGGACCGGGCCTGGCGGGCATGCGCCGCCTGGGCCGGGACGAGTCCGAGCAGGACCGGAAGGAGGAGGAGTGTTCGCATGGAGTCGGGCTCTCAGCGGCCAGCCTAACGAATCCGCCCCTCCCGCGCACCGCTCCGGTCCCCATCGTGACCCCCGATGGCCCGAGGTCTATCCCCCCCGGCTCAGCAGATACAGGTGGACGAACTCGACGTCGAACTCGTCCTGGGTGGCGGCCAGGACGTAGTCGGTTCCGATTTCCAATACACGGAGACCGGTGGGAAGAGCCAGCCGGGCCGCCACTCGCCCGTCCCTCCCGAACACGGTCCACCGACTCTCATCGTCCGTCGCGGTCTCCTGGTCCTGCACCCACAGGTAGCCCTCGGTGTCGATGTGCAGCGCCTGGTATGCCGGAAGCGTCTCGGGGGCTTCCACCTCGCTCATGGCCGCACGGATTCGCCGCACCTCGTCGTCGTCGTCGGCGTCCTCGATGCGATCCTCGTACGCCGCCTGGATGAGTTCCCGAGTCACGGGCCGTAGCGGCCCGAGCGATCGGATGATCCGGATGAGGTCTCCGGTGGGCGCGTACTCGTGGATCGTGTAGTCGTCGTTCTGACCGATGACCACCCGGTCCCCACGCGCGGTGCTGTAGGTGTCGCGACCGTAGGGGACGCTGTTGGCGGAGATGAACCCTTCGCCCACGTCGAAGTACATCTCCGGCCCCTGCCAGCCCGCCATGGTCTCCAGGACCCGCCCGTCGCGGTCCGCCAGCGAGAACTCCACCTGGTCCCTCCGGAACCCGGTGGACAGTTCCTCGTCACCATTGAAGAACAGGCCGCCGCCCCGAAGCGCCGAGCCGTTGGCGAGGACGCCCCGGGTGAATCCGAAGACACCTGACTCGCGGGCCGGGATGGACCGGATGAACCCGTCGTCGGGGTGGACGAACGAGAGCCTGTTGTTCTGGAAGTCGTCGATCACCAGGGTGTCACCTGCGATCCGTCCCATCAGGGTGAGCTGCTCATACTCCCCCGGTCCGCCCCCGCGTCCCCCCTCCATGGTCAGATAGGCGCCGTCGGGACCGTAGAACCGGATCTCGGCCGATCCGCGGTTGCCCAGCGCGATCCGCCCGTCGGGCAGCCGCGTCCCTCCCCGCACGCGATAGAGCTGCTCCTCCTCCGGCCCGTCCATGGATCCGATGCTGAGGGCCGGCCTCGGGTCCACGCTCCACCCGCCGAAGCCCTCGGTGGGCAGCTGGGGGTACTCGACGATGGCGATCCCCGCCGAGTCCCGGACCGCGGGTTCGGTGACGGACTCGGCGGGCGTGCCCTCACCGCAGGCCGCCAGCAGGGGGATCAGGAGCATCCCCGCCCAGCGGGCGAGGTGCAGGGGGTGCCGCAGCCCGTGGGAGGGGTCGGTGGCCGCCGGGAGTGAGATGGCCTCAGGTCGCATGGTCTTGTCGTTGGATGGTTTAGGCGGCAGGGGCGGGCTCCGGGCCCGCCCTTGGAACGCCGGCTGTGCTGGTTGGACGCCGCGACCCGCCCGCAAGGATGCACGGAACCGCCGTGGGGCGTAGAATTCTGTCTCGTGTACGGCGCGGCCCGCGACGCGCCTCGACCACGTGCGCCCCCCCGGGGCCCCAATGCAAACGGGAGTCTCCCCGCCATGCGCGAGCCACTGCATCGCCTGGGAACCCGCCGAGGCCGATGGATGACCTCGGTGCTCATCGCTCTGGGTACCGCCCCGGGCCTGGCCGAGGTCGGGACCGAGCCCGGTGTGGCCGAACTGGCCGCCCAGCAGCGGCCCATGACCGTCGTGGACCTCATCAACGTACCGGCGGTCCGCGATCCCCAGCTCTCTCCCCTGGGGGACCAGGTGCTCTTCGTGAGGGGGGACGCGAACTGGGACCGGGATCGCGTGGTCTCGCACGTCTGGCGATGGGACATGGGGGCCGGGAGCGGCGTCCGTCTGACCAATGGCGAGGACGGAGAGTCGGCCCCCCGATGGTCTCCCGACGGCCGGACCGTTGCCTTCCTCGCTCGCCGCGGCGAGGAGGAGGCCACCCAGATCCACCTCCTGGCGTCCGGCGGAGGCGAGGCCGCCGCCCTGACGCGGCATCCCACCTCCGTGACCCAGTACCAGTGGAGTCCCGACGGCCGCTGGATCTACTTCCTGGCCGAGGACCCGGTCCCGGACATCGAGCAGGCGCGGCGGGACGCCGGCCACACGGTGTACGCGTTCGACGAGGACTTCCAGCACCGGCACATCTGGCGTGTGGACGCGGGTGCGGCGGCGGGGGGTGCGGTGGATGCCGAGCGGCTCACCGGCGGCGACTTCTCGTATACCTCGTTCCGCCTCTCCCGTGACGGGACCCGGATCGCGGCCCACCGGGGAGACACCCCGCTCCTCGGCGACCTGGGCCGGTGGGAGGTGTGGGTCATGAACGCGGACGGCAGTGACCCCCTGCAGCTGACCGACAACGACATCCCCGAGTCCGGGGCCCAGCTGTCGCCGGACAACCAGTGGGTCGTGTTCACGGCGGACGCGTTCCTGATCGAGGACGACTTCGACTTCTACTACAACGACAACATCTTCCTCGTCCCCGCCGACGGGTCGGGTGAGGTGGAGATCCTCACCCCCACCTTCGACGGGCAGGTGTCGTCGGTGGAATGGGCCGCGGATGGGGCGTCCGTCTTCTTCACGGCCAACGTGGGCGTACGGAGCGAGATCTACCAGGTCGAGCTGGACTCGGGAGCCATCCTCCGGCTGACCCGGGGCGACCACCAGCTGAGCAGCTGGTCGTACAGCCCCATGACCGGCCGGCACGTGTTCACGCGGCAGACCTCGGAGTCACCCGGCGACATCCACACCATGGAAGCCGGCGGTGGGGAGCTGTCGAAGGTCACCTCGATCTTCGACCACCTCGCGGAGGAGTTCCTCCTCCCGCGCCAGGAGGCCATCACCTGGGAGGGGGACGACGGCGTGGAGGTGGAGGGCCTCCTCTTCTATCCGCTCGACTACAACCCGGGGCAGCGGTACCCGCTCATGGTCCAGACCCACGGGGGCCCCGCCTCGTCGGACCGGTTCCAGTTCGGTGGATCCAGCGACTACATCCAGGTCCTGACCGCCAAGGGCTACTTCGTCCTGCTCCCCAACTACCGGGGCAGCACGGGGTACGGCGACGAGTTCCTTCGCAACATGGTGGGGAACTACTTCGACCAGGCGCACCTGGACGTCATGACCGGCGTCGACCACCTCCTCTCGGAGGGCCTGGTGGTCCCGGACCGGATGGCGAAGATGGGCTGGAGCGCCGGCGGCCACATGACCAACAAGCTCATCACGTTCACGGACCGCTTCCAGGCGGCCTCGTCCGGGGCGGGCGCGGCGAACTGGGTCTCGATGTACGCCCAGTCCGACGTGCGGGTCTACCGGACCCCGTGGTTCGGCGGCACCCCGTGGGAGGAAGACGCGCCCATCGATCAGTACTGGGAGGACTCACCCCTTCGGGAGATCTCCCGGGTGACCACCCCCACGCTCTTCCTCGTGGGGGAAAATGACGCCCGCGTACCCATGCCCCAGTCCGTGGAGATGTACCGGGGTCTGAAGCACAACGGCGTGCCCACCCACCTCTACGTCGCGCCCGGCGAAGGACACGGATGGCGGGCGCTCCGTCACCGGCTGTTCAAGGCCAACGTGGAGCTGGACTGGTGGGAGCGCTGGGTGACCGGTGGCGAATACGTGTGGGAGATCCCCCCGGGCGAGGACCCGCCACCCGTCTCGGAATGATTGACCGGTGCCCGAGTCCATCGCCAATGTTCGGGAGGGGACCTCGGAGCCCGGCCTGCCGGTAGAACCGTCGCGGCATCCCGGAGCCCCGGGTTGTGCCTGATCGAAGCACCACGCCACTCCTCCAGGAGTCGTCCACGATGAGAAAGCGCCTGATTCCGCTGCTCGTGCTCGCCCTCGCCCTCGCGCCTGCCGGCCTGTCGGGCCAGGGGTTCGGGTTCTCCCTGAAGGCGGGGACCACCGGCCTCGGCGGTGACCTCGGATTCGGCTTCAGCGACATGGTCGGGGTCCGCGGAGGCATCGGCCTGCTGCCCTTCGATCTCACCATCGAGGAGACCGAGAACTCCTACACCGCCAAGGCGCCCAGCCCGCAGTTCATGGCCCTGGTGGACTTCTTCCCCATGAGGGGGTCGTTCCGGCTCACCGGCGGCCTGCTCCTGACCGACGACATCGACCTGTCCGGCCAGATCGAGGGGCAGAACGTGACCGGTTCTGTGGCGCTGAAGAGGACCCAGCCCTACCTGGGTCTGGGGTTCGGCAACCTGTCGCGGGGCGGCGTGGGCTTCGTGCTGGATCTCGGCGTGGGGTTCGGAGAAGCCCCGCAGGTGACCCTGGAGGGCCCGTCCGATATCCAGGACGAGATCGATGAAGAGATCGCGGAGTTGGAGGAGGCCCTGGAGCCCTTCAAGTACTTCCCGGTGATTTCGGTGGGGCTGAGCATCGGGATCGGGAACTGACGAGCCGGACCCCGACCGAAGCGGAACGGCCGCGACACCTCAGGGTGTCGCGGCCGTCTGCGTTCAGCGCCGAGAAGCCGGGAAGGAACAGCCGGACAGGAGGGGTCGGGGGACAGGTTTCGAGCCCCTACGGACAAAGCTGACAGGCTGTCCGCTCCGACTGTTCCAAACCCGGCGCCTCGGCGCCTGGAGACACTGCTACTGGGATTTCCCGTTCAAGTTCCGTGCCGGACGCGTTTCTCGAGCACCTCCCACTTGGCGTCCACCTCCCCCTGGATGGCCCCGATCTGCTCCTCCGTCAGGTGCCGGAACCGGCCTTGTGCGCGGATGTAGGGCTCCACCGGGTCACCGGGGTGATCCACGGTGAACCGCCATCTCGTTCCGTCCTCCACCTCCATCAGCGGGAAGACCTTCGTCTGGACGGCCTGACGTCCGAGCTCGATGGTCTGCTCGCTCCCCGTCTTCCAACCGGGAGGGCAGGGAGAGAGGATGTGGAGAAACCGCATGCCCTGCGTGTTTTTCGCTCTCTCGATCTTCTCCAGCAGGTCCACGGGGTAGGCTACGGATGCGGTGGCGGCGTAGGGGATTCGATGCGCCGCCAGGATCGCCATGATGTCCTTCTTGGGGTGGTTCTCCGGGTGGTCCGTGGGAGTGGTGGTGGTCCAGGCTCCCCAGGGTGTGGCCGAGGATCGCTGGATGCCCGTGTTCATGTACGCCTCGTTGTCGTAGCAGACGTACAGGATGTTCTCGTTCCGCTCCGCGGCACCGGAGAGCGCCTGAAGCCCGATGTCGAAGGTCCCACCGTCCCCGGCCCAGGCCAGGACATGGGTTTCGGTGTCCCCTTTCTGGTCCAGGGCGGCACGGATTCCGGAGGCCACCGCGGCGCCGGTCTCGAACGCCGTGTGGTACAGGGGCACCCGCAGCGACGATTGAGGCCACGGGCCGGCCACGATGCTCCAGCAGCAGGCCGGCAGGACCACGATGGTGTCCTTGCCCAGCCCCTTCAGGACCATCTCCATGGCCAGGGGCGCGGCGCAGCCGGGGCAGGCCAGGTGCCCGGAGTCCAGGAGCTGCTGCTCCGGGATGATGGGGCCGATCATGGTCTGACTCATGGCTGCACTCCCACCCAGAGGTCTTCACGTTCGACCCGCTCGGCCTGGCGGGTCTGGTCGATGATCTCTTCGATGACCGTCGGCGTGACGTCACGGCCTCCCAGCCCCAGCACGTAGCCGAACAGCATCGGCCGATCGTCCATGGGCACGTCGAAGAGGGATGCCCGAATCTCCTCGGCGAAGATCCCCCCGTGCCCGGGAGAGATGTTCCGGTCCAGGACCGCTACGCGCGGGATCCCCTTCAGGGCCGACTTGAGGGCCGCGGACGGGAAGGGGCGGAACATCTTCACCTTCACCAGGCCGATCTTCTCGCCGGCGTCCCGCCGGAGGTCGATCACATGGCGGGCGGTGGAGGTGATGGTGCCCGAGGTCACCAGGACCAGGTCCGCGCCCTCGGTTCGATAGGACTCCACCGCGGGCCAGTCCCGTCCGGTGGCCTCGGCCCACTCGGCCGTGACCTCGGCCATGACCGTACGCGCCTGGTCCATGGCCTCGTGCTGGAGCCAGCGCATTTCCATGTACGCGTCCGGACGGACCAGGGCGCCGAAGGCGTGGGGGTCGTCCGGGTCGAGCTGGAAGGCCGGGACCCGGGGCGGAAGGAACGCGTCCACGACCTCGGGATCCGGGATGTCGACCGGTTCCGAGGTGTGGGACAGGAAGAAGGCGTCCAGGATGATCATCACGGGGAGGTTCACGGTCTCCGCCAGCTTGAACGCCTGGATGGTGGTGTCCAGGACCTCCTGGTTCGTCTCGCAGTACAGCTGGATCCACCCCGTGTCCCGCTGGGAAAGGGTGTCGTTCTGGTCGGTCCAGATATTCCACCCCGGTGCCATGGCCCGGTTGATGTCGGCCATGACGATGGGGAGCCGGCTTCCCGCGGCCCAGTGCAGAACCTCGTGCATCAGGGCCAGTCCCTGGGAGGACGTGGCGGTGAAGGTCCGGACCCCGGTAGCGGCGGCGCCGATGCAGGCGGCCATGGCCGAGTGCTCCGACTCCACCTTGATGAATCGCGCGTCCAGGCGGCCGTCGGCGCACATCTCCGACAGCTCTTCGACGATCTGGGTCTGGGGGGTGATGGGGTAGGCCGAGATGACCTGCGCCCTGGAAAGAGACACCCCCCACGACACGGCATGGTTGCCGATCATGACCTTCTTCACAGGCCCTCCCGCGTCATGGTGATGGCTCCGCGGGGGCACTCCTCCGCGCAGATCCCGCACCCCTTGCAGTAGTCCATGTCGACGGAGAAGCGGCCATCGGCACGGCGGGTGATGGCGAAGTCCGGGCAGAAGATCATGCACAGCTCACAGCCGTTGCAGACTCCGCAGTTGAAGCACCGGTTGGCCTCCGCCCGGGCCTCGTCCCACGACAGGCCCTGGTTCGCCTCCCGGAAGTCGGTGAGGGCTTCCCGGGCGGGCAGGTGGTGGTCCTCCTGGCGAGGGGCCGGGGCGAAGTGGTTGAGGTTCAGGGCGTCGCCCGGAACCACGTCGTTCACCGGATTCTCGCGCTGGACGGGGTCGTCCCCCCTCCAGCGGGTAATGCTGACGTTCCCGTCGGGGCCAAATCGGTAGCCTTCCGGATCCCAGTCCTTCACGTCCAGGCCCCGGGTCACGTGCACGGCCCGGTCGATCCCCAGGGCCGCACGCTTTCCGGCTCCCAGGGCGTGGGCCACGGTCCGCGGCTGGTCGGCCACGTCGCCGCCGGCGAACACCATGGTGGGACCGGTCTCGCTGATTCCGGCTCCCTCGGGCCCGGTGCCCTCCCCTGCGCCGCGGACGGCACCCAACTCGCCGGTGGGGATCGTGCCCCACTCCACGTCGATGGTGGAGGGCAGGTAGGTCAGATCGGACCGCTCACCGATGGCGGTGAGGACGCTGCTGACCTCCAGGCGGAACTCGCCGTCCTCCACCGGCACGGGTCGCCGGCGTCCGGACTCGTCGGGTGGGCCCATCTCCATCCTGCGGCAGACGAGCGCGGTCAGTACCCCCTTCGTCCGGACGGCCTCCTCGGGGGCGGCCTGGAACAGGAAGGCGACCCCCTCCCGCTCGGCCTCCTCGATCTCCTCGGCGATGGCCGGCATCTCGGCCCGGGTGCGGCGGTAGACGACGGTCACCTCGGACCCCAGTCTCCGGGCCGTGCGGGCGCAGTCCATGGCCGTGTTTCCACCCCCGATCACCGCCACGTGCCGCCCCAGGATGGGCAGGTGGCCGTCGTTCACCTCGTGGAGGAACTCCAGGCCCGGCCGCACCCCCGCGCCGCTTTCCCCCCGCATTCCGCTGGGTCGGCTCTTGTGCGCGCCGGTGGACAGGAAGACCGCGTCGAACTCGGCGAGGTCCGCCCAGTCCAGGTCCTCTCCCAATCGCTGGTCGCAGCGGATATCGATCCCCTGGCTGACGAACCAGGCGATCTGGCGGTCCAGGATCTCGCGAGGCAGCCGGTACTCGGGGATCCCGACGCGAAGCATGCCCCCGGCCTCGGGCTCGGCCTCGAACACGGTGACGTGATAGCCCATCCGGTTCAGGTGGTACGCGCAGCCCAGGCCGGCGGGGCCGGACCCCACCACGGCCATGCGCTCGGAGCGCCAGTGCTCGAACCGGTCGGGTAGGGAGCGCTCGAGGATGTCGTCCCCCAGGACCCTCTCCACCGCGTGGATCGCCACCGATCCGTCGAGTCCGGCGCGGTTGCAGGCCTCTTCGCAGGGGCGGTCGCAGACCCGGCCCGTGATGGCGGGCATGGGGTTTTCACGGATCAGGAGGTCCTCGGCCTCCCAGGCCCGACCCTCCCGGAGGAGGTTCATGTAGCCCTCGATGTCGATCCCTACCGGGCAGCGCGCGTTGCAGGGCGCCACGCCGTCCTGATAGCGGGGCCGGATGTACTTCCAGGACCCGGTCTTGTTGACCCGGGTGGACGTCTCGGAGATGGCCACGGGCGGGATGCCGCGGGCCGGCTCGGAGCCCGTCGGTACCTGAGGGGCCGGACGCCCCCTGTCGAGTTCAGACATGGGCGGGCTTCTCCTCCCGGACCAGGCCGGCCGCCTCTCGCGCGGCCGCCACGTTCTCCTCCGGATGGAAGGGGACTTCGGCCGCGATGGACGCGCACACCGCCTCCAGGCCGACCAGGCCGGTTCCCGCGGCGAACCCGCCGAGGATGGCCGTGTTCACGATGGGGTGGTTGGGGTTCCCCAGCCGGTGCCGGATGGCCACCCCGGACGCATCCACCGTCAGAACGTGGAATCGGTCCAGCAGGTTGGGGAACGCGTCCGGCTCCTCCGGAGAGTTGATCAGGATGGAACCGCCCTCGCGGAGGCCGGTGGTGACGTCGACGGCCGTGACGAGGGTGGGGTCGAGGACGATGAGATCGTCGGGTTCGCGGATCTCGCACCGGATCCGGATGGGGGCGTCGTCCATGCGGAGAAACGCCGTGACGGGGGCGCCTCGACGTTCGACGCCGAAGGCGGGGAAGGACTGGACCCAGTGGCCTTCGCGGAACAGGGCATCGGCCAGGAGCTTGGACGCGATGACCGCTCCCTGACCCCCACGACCGTGGATACGGAGCTCCCTCATGGGAGCACCTCCTCGTATTCTGGTCCCCTGGGGGCGGGTCCCCCGCCGTCCGGGCGCGGGCCCCGGGGCACGAAAAGTGCATTCGCTAGACTGCGTACGGCACTTCCGTCAGGGGCAAAATCGGTGCCACACGGCGTTACGGAGACGCTCCCCTGACCCGCTGCGGGGTGCCCTGGTGCGGGAGGTTCAATGCATCGATCCGGCAGTGCCAAGCACCCGCCCAACGACCCGGAGTGGATCTGGGCGGAGCCGGGGGCCGGCCCATTCTGCTGCGAAGCGCAGGCCGACGGCGTGCCCTGCTTCGAGGTGGGGAAGGACTGCGAGGAGTGTGAGAAGGGCCGCGAGGGCTGGCAGCAGATGAAGGAGCAGGCCCACCTGAAGCGGACCCGGCCCCGCTACCCCTGACCCGGTCCCCCGGGCGATCAGCGTCCGGCCGTCACCATCTCCGGAGGCGTCCGCAGCACCTCTCCGTCCTTCAGGACCAGGCGGGGGGTGCGCTGCTTCTTCAGGGCGCTGCCACGGCCTGAGAGGCTGGGGTTGGTCATGAAGTACTCGTGGGCGCTGAACGCGTCCTGATCCGCGACCACCCGGTGGTAGAGCCCGTCGGGGGCCAGGATCCAGCTCTGCCGCGCGTCCTTCAGGTTCGCGATCATGATCTGGTTCAGGATCTGCCGGTGGACCGTCCGGTTGGTCACCGGCACCATGAGCTCCACGCGGCGGTTCAGGTTCCGCGGCATCCAGTCCGCCGAGGAGATGTAGACCTTCGCGTGGCGTGAGGGGAGTTCCTGCCCGTTGGCGAATGCCACGATCCTCGAGTGCTCCAGGAACCGTCCCACGATGCTCTTGACCCGGATGTTCTCCGACATTCCGGGCAGCCCGGGGCGCAGGCAGCAGATCCCCCGGACCACCAGGTCGATGGGCACCCCGTCGTTGGACGCGGCGTAGAGCGCGTCGATGATGCCGCCGTCCACCAGCGAGTTCATCTTGGCCCAGATCCCGGACGGCTTTCCGGCGCGGGCGTTGGCCGCCTCCTGTTCGATGAGCGCCATCAGGGTGGAGCGCATCGTCTGGGGAGCCATGGCGAGGGATTCCATCTCCTCCGGCTCGGCGTACCCGGTCATGAAGTTGAACGCGCGGGCCGCGTCGCGGGCCAGTTCGGGATCCGTGGTGAAGAACGCCAGGTCGGTGTAGACCTTGGCCGTCACCGGGTGGTAGTTCCCGGTCCCGAAGTGGACGTAGGAGCGGAGCTGCCCGGCCTCCCGTCGGAGGATCAGCGTGGCCTTCGCGTGGGTCTTGTACTCGATGAACCCGAAGACCACGTGGACCCCGGCCCGCTCCATGTCCTTGGCGAACCCGATGTTGGCCAGTTCGTCGAAGCGGGCCTTCAGCTCCACCAGCGCGGTGACGTTCTTGCCCGCCTCGGCCGCCTCGATGAGGGCCGCCACGATGGGAGAGCCCTCGGACGTGCGGTAGAGGGTCTGCTTGATGGCCACCACGTCCGGGTCGCGCGCCGCCTGCCGGAGGAAATCCACCACCACGTCGAAGCTCTCGTAGGGGTGGTGCACCACCATGTCCTTCGCGGCGATGGCGGCGAAGATGTCGCCGCCGTGGTCCCGGATCCGCTGGGGGAAGCGGGCGATGTACGGCTTGAAGACCAGGTCCGGACGGTCGCGGACGATGAGCTCGTTGGTGTCCACCAGGCCCAGCAGATCCCCCGTCTGGAAGACTTCGTCGGGATCGACCCCCAGCTGGGCCACCAGGAAGTCCCGCATGGCGTCCGACATCCCGCGGGACACGGTGAGGTGGATGACGCTGCCGAGCCGGCGCCGCTTGAGGGCCGACTCGAACTCCCGGACCAGGTCCTCGGCCTCCTCCTCGATCTCCACGTCGGAGTCGCGGATGACCCGGCAGAACCCGACCTCGTTGACCGCCATCCCCGGGAAGAGCCGCTCCAGGTGGAGTCCGATGAGCTCCTCCAGGAGGATGAAGCGGATCGCCTCGCCCGGCAGGCGGACGAAGCGCCTCATCTGCGTGGGGAAGGGGATCAGCCCGTCGAGCTGCGATCCCTTCTTCGGGCCGGTCATGGACAGGCACATGGCCATGCCCAGGTTCGGGATGAAGGGGAAGGGGTGGGCCGGGTCGATGGCCAGGGGGGTCAGGACCGGGAAGACCTGCTCCAGAAAGTAGGTCTCCAGCCAGGTGGCGTCGGCGGCGTCCAGGTCCATGGGATCCACGACCTCGATCCCCTCTTCCCTGAGGCCCTGCTGGAGCATCTGCCAGCCGTTGTGCTGCCGGAGCACCAGCTGGGCCATCTGCTCGTTGATGGCCCTGAGCTGCTGGGACGGGGTCATCCCCTCCTGGGACGCCTTGGTGAGCCCGGCCCGGACCATCCCCTTGAGGCCGGCCACCCGCACCATCATGAACTCGTCCAGGTTGGACGCGGAGATGGACAGGAACCGCAGTCGCTCCAGGGCCGGGTGCCGGAGGTTGTAGGCCTCGTCCAGCACCCGCTCATTGAAGGACAGCCACGACAGCTCCCGGTTGATGAACCGGGCCGGGTCGTCCAGCGTCAGTTGGGAGATGTCCGGGTCAGGAGTCATGGTCGTCGAGTCGTTTCCCGATGATCGGAACGCCGCTGTGGACGGGACCTGAAACAAACGCCAGATTGGCCGTGGAGACAAGTGTTTCTCATCCGGAAAGACCATGAAGACGCTCCTGCTGCTGCGCCATGCCAAGTCCTCGTGGGAGGACCCTTCCCTGGACGACTTCGACCGTCCGCTGGGACCCAGGGGTGAGCGCGCGGCTCCCCTGATGGGCGATTACCTGCGTGAGGAGGGGCTGATTCCGGACGTGGTGCTCTGCTCCGCGGCGAGGCGTACGCGGCAGACCTGGGATCTGGTTCGGGCCCGGCTGAACTCCGACCCCGAGGTCCGTTTCCAGCGAAGCCTGTACCTGGCGGACCCGGCCCAGCTTCTGATGGATATCCACGTCCAGACGGACCGGGCCGGCACCCTGCTCATGATCGGGCACAACCCGGGCACGGAAATCCTGGCCCGCCGGCTGGCCGGTCGGGGTGAGGTCGACGAACTGGAGCGGATGAGCCGGAAGTTCCCAACGGCTGCGCTGGCGGTTCTGACCTGCCCGTCGGACCACTGGTCGGAGGTGACCCGGGGCACGTGCACCCTGGACCGGTTCGTTCGCCCGAAGGACCTGGACGAGGACTAGGACTTCTGCGGCGGAGGGCCCGGGTCGGGGGCCGGGCTCCCGAGGCGCCCAGGGTGGCACACCCGTGGGGGCGTCAGGCGCCCCAGCGGTGGGCGACCTGGCTTCCGAAGCGCTCCGGCTGCCGGCGGTAGATCCCCCGTCCGAGCACCGCGGCGAGCTCGGCCAGCCGCTCCCGCTCCAGGCTGATGAGGCGCTCCACGACCGGCTCGAAGCTCGAGGCGCCCTTTCGCCGGCCATAGCGCCTGCGGGCCGCTCGGCTCCCCGCCTCGAGGACCGCGAGATCCTGAAACGCCCCCAGTGCGTCGGAGAGAAGGTGCACCCGGTCGGCCCGTCTCCCCATCGTGGGCCGGTACCCGGGTGAGAGCAGCTCGCAGTGGTGCCAGTGGTCCTTCACCCGCTTTCGCCACTCGTGAAAGCGCTCGATGTCTTTGGGACCGAGCGCACCGGACTCCAGAGCGGCGTGCATGGCCTTCCGCCCCTGAGCATAGGAGCGCTCGAATCCCGGCCGGTATGCCTTGAAGCCCTTGTGCCGGAACCGCCATTTCCGGGCTGCGTCCATGACGGGATCCAGTTCCCGGGCGACCCTGAGGCGGGTGCGCCGGTAGCCGTCCCGGGCTCGGCGCTCGTCCCGGACCCGGGCCAGGTCCTGCTCCAGGACCGCAAGCGCGGCCCGGTCCGAGGCGTCCAGAAGGTGGGAACGAGCGAACCGGGCGCCGTCGAGGGCGGCCAGCACCACGTGCATGTCCCGCAGCTCCGACAGCCGGCGCCCGGCGTCCCGGACCTGGAGGTTGAGGGGCTGGAATCGCGGTCCGAGTTCGAACCGGACGAGCCGGAGGAGAGCCCGCACCCGCTTGAGGCGCTTCCGGACGGAGTGGACCACGAAGTCGGGGTTCAGGTCCTTCGAGCGCAACTCGTCCTGAGCGAGGCCCATCTCCTCCAGGGCCACCCTCCGCGCCTCTCGCGTGGCCGATCGCCCCGGGTCAAGTTCGTACGCCATCGGCTCAGCGGACGTAGGTCAGCCAGCCGTGCTCGTCTCCAAACTTGCCCCGCACCGCGTCCAGGAACCGCTTCTGGATCCGGAGCGTCACCGGACCTCCGCGGCCGGCCCCGACGGGCACCCCGTCCACGCCCCGGATCGGGGTCACCTCGGTGGCGGTGCCGACGAAGAACATCTCGTCGGCGGTGTAGAGCGCCTCCCGGGGGACGGGCTGTTCCCGGACCGGGATCCCCAGGTCCTTCGCGATGGCCAGGACCGCGTCCCGGGTGATGCCGGCCAGGTTGGTGGCGTCCAGGGGCGGGGTGATGAGAACGCCGTTCCGCACCAGGAACAGGTTCTGACCGCTGCCCTCGCTGACCAGGCCGGTCGGCGAGAGTGCGATGGCCTCGGCGTACCCCCGGTCCACCGCCTCCATCTTCATGAGCATGGCGGCGTTGTAGTGGCCGGCCGACTTGGCCGCCACCGGGAACGTGTTGGGGTGGGCTCGCCACCACGTGGACACGCATACGTCCACACCCGCTTCCAGGGCCTCGGGACCCAGATAGGTCCCCCAGGGCCAGGCGGCGATGAACGTCTCCACGGGGCTGGCCACGGGGTTCAGTCCCGCCGAACCGTACCCCCGGATCACCATGGGGCGGAGGTAGCAGTCCGCGAGCTCGTTCTTCTCGATGGTCTCCCGACAGGCCGCCTTCAGATCGTCCAGTGACCAGGGAAGGTCCATCCGGTAGATGTCGCAGCTGTCCTTGAGCCGCCGCAGGTGCTCGTTGAGCCGGAAGATGGCCGGCCCCCGGTCGGGGGTGTCGTAGCAGCGGATCCCCTCGAACACCGAGGCCCCGAACTGCACCGCCAGGCTCAGGAGGTGGACGCGACTCTCGGCCCAGGGGATGAACTCCCCGTCCTTCCAGATCCACTCGGACTCTGAGATGTGTGCAGACATGGGTTTCGGAGTCAGAGGAGGGAGCGAATCCAGCCGCCGTCGACGGCGATGGACTGTCCGGTGATGTAGCTGGCGCGGTCGGAGGCGAGGAACGCGGCCAGTGCGGCGAACTCCCGGGGCTCCCCGATGCGGCCCGCCGGGACCTGGGCTTCCCAGCCCGCGTAGGCCTCGGCCTCGGGGATGCCCCGGGTCTCCGCGATGTGCCCGGCCAGGTGCTCCAGGCGCTCGGTGCGGGTGAAGCCGGGCATGAGGTTGTTCACCGTGATTCCCTGATCGGCGACCTCGTTGGCCAGCGTGCGGGCGAACCCCGTCACCGCGGCTCGGAGGCTGTTGGACAGCATGAGCCCCTCCACCGGCTGCTTGACGGCGATGGAGGTGACGTTGAGGATGCGCCCCCACCGCCGCTCCTTCATCATGGGCAGGACCCCGCGGGTGAGGTTCACCACGCTCTCCAGGGTGACTGCCGATCCGGCTCTCCAGGCCTCGATGCCGTGTTCCTCGAAGGTGCCGGGCGGGGGACCGCCACCGTTGGTGACGAGGATGTCGACCTTTCCGAATTCCCTCAGCGTGAGGTCGACCAGCGCAAACACGTCGTCCTCGTCCGCGACGTCCGTCGGGCGGGCCAGCACGTTGCGGCCGGACGCCGCCTCGATGGCCGCCCGGGCCTCCTCCAGCGGCTCCGGCGAGCGGGCGCACATCATGAGGTCACACCCCTCGGCGGCCAGCTCCTCGGCGATGGCGCGGCCCAGGCCCTTGCTGGAGGCGGCCACCAGGGCGGTCCGGCCCTTCAGTCCCAGGTCCATGGGTCAGTCCTGGTCCTGGAAGTAGCTGTCCGTCCCCTCCAGCCAGTCCTGGCGGGGTGGGCTGAAGACATCCACGTCCAGGGTGTCCTCCAGGGCCTCGGCCTTGTGCGGGACATGGGCCGGGATCACCAGCACTTCGCCGGCCCGGACATCGATGACCTCGCTCTCGTCCTCGCCGATCCAGAACCTCAGGGCGCCCTGGAGGACGTAGGTCAGCTGTTCGTTGTGGTGGCTGTGCATGGGGACGATGGCGCCCGCGTCCAGGTAGACGTGGGCCAGCATCATCTTCTCGCCGGTGATGAGGCGGCGGCTGATGACGGTCGTGACGGTTTCTACGGGAAGATCGTCCCAGCGGACGTGGCGAACCGGGGAGTCGGACATTGGGGCTCCGGGTTGTTGGCTCGAAAGGGCCGGACCACGCCGGTCCGGCCCCTCTCGTGCCCTCGAAGCCAATAGGCGGTCTGGCTATTCCCCTCGCAATGCCTCGACGGGATCCAGTCCGGCGGCGCGCCGGGCCGGGAGCCAGGCGGCGGACAGGGCCACCACCAGGAGGAGCCCGGAGACCCCTCCGAACGTGGCCGGATCCTGCGGGCCGATGCCCACCAGGAAAACCCGGAGGACCTGGCTCGCGCCCACCGCTCCGGCCACCCCCAGGGCCAGTCCGGCCGCCACCGGGAGGAGCGCCTGGCGGATCATCAGCGAGCGCACGCTGCCCCCATCGGCACCCAGTGCGACCCGCAGCCCGATCTCCCGGGTTCGGGCGCCGACGGAGTAGGCCACGACCCCGTAGATCCCCACGGCGGCCAGGATGAGCGCGAACACGGCGAAGATCACGAGGGCCCGGGTGGCGGCGCTCCGGGCGGCCATGGAACGGGCCATCGTCTCCTCCATGGTGGCGATGGCGTAGACGGGCTGGTCGGAATCCAGGAGGCGCACCCGCTCCCGAATCGCGGGCAGCACGGCCCGCGGATCCCCGTCGGTCCGGATGGCCAGGAAGAGCTGGTTGTTGGTGCCCGACCCCTGTACGGCCGACACGAAGACCTCGGGCTGCGCCGGACGCTCCGGGCCCCGGTTCCGGGAGGCGGACACCACGCCGACGATCCGCATGTCCGGGCCCTCTCCGCCCATTCCACCCAGCCGGATGGTCTGGCCGATGGGCTCACCCCCGGGGAAGTACCGGTCCGCGAAGACCTCGTTCACGACGGCCACCACCGGGCCGCCGAACTCGTCGCTCGAATCGAACAGCCGGCCCTGACGAAGCGTCATGGCCATGGTGTCGAAGTAGTCTTCGAGCGATTGGGTGAGGTACGAACCGGGGAGCTGGGCGTCGGCACCGTCCGTCGCTCCCGGCATTCCCCACGCCACCCAGGAGAACACCCTCGGAGGGAGCTGGGTCGTGGCCGAGGCGCTCACCACGCCGGGGATGGACTCGATCTCCTCGTCCAGGGACTGGAAGAACCCGGCGATGGCCTCGCCCTGGTACTCCTCCCAGGGCAGCGTAAGACGCATGGTCAGCAGGTTCTCGGGCTGGTAGCCGAGGTCCATCCGCTGGATCGACAGTCCGCTCCGGACCAGGAGGCCGCCGGCGGTGAGGAGAACCACGGCCAGCGCCACCTGGACCCCGACGAACACCCGCTGGGTCCGGAGCCGTCCCCGGCTGGCCGTCGCCGAGGGGGTGTCGCCGCGGAGTGCGGTCTGGACGCCGGTTCTGCCCGCGGACCAGGCCGGGAGGAGCCCCAGAAGGAGACCGGCGGCGAGCGAGACGCCCACGTTGTAGGTCAGGACCCGGGCGTTCACCTCCACGCCGCCGGGGATGGGGAGGGCGAGCGTGGCCAGGATCCGGGAGAGGGCATCGACTCCGGCGTTGGCCAGCGCGATGCCGGCGAGGCCGCCCAGCAGCGCCAGGAGCATGCTCTCGGTCAGGAGCAGGCTCGAGAGCCGGCCGCCGCCGGCCCCGAGGGCCCGGCGCACGGCCAGCTCCTGCTGCCGCCCGGAGAGCCGGGCCAGCACGAGGCTCGCGACGTTGGTGCACACCATCAGCAGCAGGAACGCCGCCGCCAGGGTGACGATCCACGCGATCCCCGAGAGAAGTCCGGTGTTGATGGCGTTCCAGGTCTGGGCCTCCATGCTCCAGCCCACGTATTCCTCGTGCTCCCGCCCGTACTCCTGCTCGGTGCGGCGAGCCAGGCCCTCGAGCTCGGCGTTCACCTCCGCGAGGCTGGATCCTTCGGCCACGCGGGCCAGGATCTGGAACTGCCTCCGCTCACGCGGGAACACCTCCGGCCCGACGGCCATCGGCATCCAGAGGTCCATGCCGTAGAGGGACGTGCCGGGCGGCATCACGCCCACCACGGTGTACGGATTCCCGTTCACGGCCAGCGTCTTCCCGACCAGGGCCGGGTCCTCGCCGAACGTGGTCTGCCACACCGAGTGACTGACCACCAGCACCCGCTCACCGTTCGCGATCTCCTCGTCCGAGAAGCCGCGTCCCATGTGGGGCTCCACCCCAAGGGTGGGGAAGGCGTTCCCCCACCAGAATCCGGTGAAGAGGTTCTCCGCCACCTCGTCGGTGGCGATCTGGCGGTTGCCCATGTCCCACGCCACCACGTGGGTGAGCGTCCGGGATTCCCGGGCGATGTCCTGGTACTCCGCCGGAGACATGTGCTCCACGAAGCTCAGGCTCACGCCCGCCCGGGGAAACGCGGTCCCCACGCCCACCAGGCGGTCGGGCTGCGGGAAGTCGAACGGGTTCAGCACGATCCCGTCCACGGCGCTGAACACCAGGGTGTTGGCCCCGATGCCCAGGCTCAGCGTCACGATCGCGGCGAGCGCGAACCCCGGATTGCGTCGGGTCGCCCGCAGCGCGTACCCCAGATCCTGCAGCCACATCCTCATCCATCCCTCCCCCTCCGGGGTGTACCGGCGCGAGCCCCCGCGGCTCCGCCATCGATCTCTCAGGTTGGGCGCCACAGAGAGCACCACCTGGCGGCCGTACCACCACGACGTCGCCAGCCGGCCGTCGCCCCTCTCCACCCGGGCGGTCCACTCCTCCGCCAGATCGCCCAGCATGGCGTCCCGCCGATGGGCGGGAGCCGATGCGGCCAGCAGGGCCTCCAGCAGGCGTGGGGGGTGCTTCACGCCCGGTCCGCCGCGCCCAGGTCCAGTCCCTCCCACATCCGCTCGCTGGCCGCCCGGGAGTTCTGGAGAGCCCGGACCCCGTCCGGGGCCACCTGGAAGTGCCGCCGGGCCCGACCGCCGCGGACAGGCGTGGGATCGCCCTCCCGGGAGACCACGAGCTGCTTGGCCTCCAGCCGTTCCAGGGTGGAGTAGACGGATCCGATGGACACGTCTCGACCGGTCCGCTCCTGGATTTCCGTCCTCAGGGTCATGCCGTACCCGTCCTCTCCCAGCCGGGCGACGGCCAGCAGGACGAGCTCTTCGAATGCGCCGAGATAGTCACTTTTTCCCATGGATCGAGTTTATTCTACAAACACGAAAAAAATCAAGGGGAGGGTTCAGAGGGGCGTGGGGGGAGGGGGGAGGGGGCGGTCCGATCTTGAGGGGCGGCGGGCGGCATCGCATCTTCGAGGGCCATGCATATCCGCTATCTCGATGGACCCCGACTCCGCCGCTCCCTCATGGCGGCCTGCGACTACGCCCAGCGTCAGCGGGGCGAGCTGAATCGCATCAACGTGTTCCCCGTCCCCGACGGGGATACGGGGACCAATCTCGCGCTCACCGTTCAGGCCATCGCGGACAAGCTCCGGTTCTCCACTGACCGGTCCGTATCGGTGGTCGCGGACGAGGCGGCCCAGGCGGCGGTGCTGGGAGCGCGCGGCAACTGCGGCATGATGCTCTCCCACTTCCTCCTGGGGATGGCGGAGCACCTGGAGGGTCGCGACCGGATCCTGACGTCCGAGCTGGGGATCGCCCTGAGGGCGGGGGTCGACAACCTCTACGCCGCTCTGGAGCGACCGGTAGAGGGGACGATTCTGACCGTCATGCGGGACACGGCTCAGGCCGCCACCACGTCGGCGGTGGAGGACTTTCAGGTCCTGATCCATGAGATGGTGAGTGAGGCGAAGGCCTCGCTGAAGCGGACTCCCGACCTGCTGCCCGCGCTTCAGAAGGCCGGGGTCGTGGATGCCGGAGCGAAGGGCTTCTACCACCTGGTGGAGGGCGTTCACCTCTACGTTCGCGGAGATGTGAAGGCGCTAGCCGCCTCCTCCGAGGACGCGTCGGAGGGCGGTGCCGCCGTGGCCCGGGTCGCGTTCGACCCGGAGGAGGAGCAGTACCAGTTCTGCACCGAGGCTCTGGTGCGGGGCGACGGACTGCCGGACGCCCCGATTGTGCGCTCGGCCCTGCGGGACATGGGCGATTCTCTCATCGTGATCCGGTCCCGCGACGTGCTGAAGGTGCACATCCACTCGGACGAGCCGGACGACGTATTCGGATATCTGCGGTCGGTGGGCGAACTGGTCACCCACAAGGCCGAGGACATGAAGATCCAGCACGAGACGGTGGAGCGGAGCGCCGGAGCCCACATCACGCTGGCCCGGCGGCCCATCACCATCCTCACCGACTCGGCGTCGGACATCCCCTCCGAGATCGTACAGGCCCACGGCATCCAGGTGGTTCCGCTCTGGCTGATGCAGGGTGAGGCCATGCTGCGGGATCGCTTCGAGATCACCGCGGAGGAGTTCCACCGGCGCCTGGCCGACCACGACGAGCTCCCCACCACCTCCCAGCCCGCGCCGGCCGACTTCCTGGCCGGGTACCAGCGTGCCGCGGAGGACGGCGAGAAGATCCTGGGGATCACGGTGTCGTCCACTCTCTCCGGGACATTCGCCTCGGCGGAGGCGGCCGCCTTCCGGTTCAAGGACGCCGAGGTCTACCTGGCCGACTCCCTGGGGGCCTCGCTGCTTCAGGGGCTGCTCGTGCTCAAGGCCGCGGAACTGGCCGAGCTGGGGCAGGAGCCCGAGGACATCCTCCTGGAGCTGGCCCGCATCCGGGCCCAGTCGGGGATCCTGTTCACCGTCCGGGACCTGGACCGCATCATCGCCTCCGGTCGAGCCAGCAAGTCCAAGGCGCTCCTGGGCCGGTTCCTCGGTCTGCGCCCCATCTTCGGGCTCACACCGGCGGGGAAGCTCAGGACGGCGGGGGCCACCATCAAGGGCCGCGGCGCCATGAAGAAGCTCATGGGGGCGCTGGAGAGGGAGATCCCGTCGGGCGTGAAGAAGATCCGCTTCGGGATGATCCACGTGGCCTGTCCCGAAATCCTCCCGGAGCTCCGTTCGGAGATCCAGTCCCGCTGGGGCAGGGACGTCGAGATCCTCACCGCGCCGGCCACCTCGGTCATCGCGACCCACACCGGTGTGGGCACCTGGGGCGTCGCCTACATCGTAGAGGACTGACGGTTGGAGGGAGGTTCCCTGCAGCTGGCTGCCGACGGGTATGCCGTAGGGGCATTCGTCGGCTACCTCCTGATCCTCGTGGTGGTGGGCGTCTACTCCTCCCGGTTCTCATCGGCCGGGGTCGGGGAGTTCTTCGTCGGCGGCCGCCAGATGAACCGTGTCGTGGTCGCGCTGTCGGCCGTCGTGTCGGGACGGAGTGCCTGGCTCCTCCTCGGGGTCACGGGGATGGCCTGGACCATGGGAGCGTCGGCCGTCTGGTCCGTGGTGGGCTACACCGTCGCCGAGTTCATTCTCTTCCTGACCTACGCGATCCGCCTCCGGAGATTCTCGGAGGTCCACGACTGTGTCACCCTGCCCGATTTCTTTTCGGCGCGCTTCGGGGATGAGGACGGGGCGCTGAGGGTCACGCTGGCGCTGGTCATCCTCGTCTTCATGGTGAGCTACGTCTCCGCGCAGCTGGCGGGGGGCGGGAAGGCGATCGGGGTCTCGTTCGGCCTGGAGCCCACGAGCGGCGTGGTGCTCACGGCGGCCGTGGTGCTGGGGTATACCATGGTGGGAGGGTTCCTGGCGGTGAGCCTCACCGACACGATCCAGGCCGGCTTCATGCTCGTGGGCCTCCTGATCCTGCCGGCGGTTGCCGTGATGGACGCCGGGGGATGGGCGGCCGTGTCGGCCCAGCTGACCGCGGCCGACGCCATGGCCCTGAACCCCATGGCGCTGTCCGCCGGGGCCTTCCTGGGTCTGGTGGGGATTGGGCTGGGGTCACCGGGGAATCCCCACATCCTGGTCCGCTACATGTCCATCGGCGATCCGTCCCAGCTCCGGTTCGCCGGATTCGTGGGCACGTTCTGGAACGTGGTCATGGGCGCCGGCGCTGTGGCCATCGGCCTGGTGGGCCGCGTGTACTTCCCCACGCTGGACCTGATCCCGGGCGCCGACCCCGAGAACCTTTACCCCGCCCTCGCCCAGACCCATCTGCATCCGATCCTGTTCGGGATCGTGGTGGCGTCCATCTTCGCGGCCATCATGTCGACCGCCGACTCCCAGCTCCTGGTGGCGGCGTCCGCGGTGGTGCGGGACGTGTACCAGAAGGTCCTCAAGCGGGGGGAGGAGGTCAGCCAGGACCACCTGGTTCGGCTGTCGCGGATCGTGGTCATGATCCTGGTGGTGGTGGCGCTGATCCTGGGCGTCATCGCCGAGAACCTGGTCTTCTGGCTGGTGCTGTTCGCCTGGGCCGGCCTCGGCGCCGCCCTGGGGCCCACCTCGATCCTGGCCCTCTACTGGAGGCGGACCACTCGGGCCGGCGTGTTCGTGGGGATGGTGGTCGGCGCACTGACCACGGTGGTCTGGTATCTGACCCCGGCCCTCAAGTCGCGGCTCTACGAGCTCATCCCCGCCTTCGGACTCGGTCTGCTGGCCACGGTCGTGGTGAGCCTGATGACGGCGCCACCCGAGCGGGTGGACGGGATGTTCGAGGAGATGGGGGTGGGCGGAACGGGCTCCGGGCCGCGGGTTGACGGCGGCGCTCCGACGTCCTAGCCGGGGAGTTTCTTCTTCCCCTGGACCATCAGGTCGAAGGTGGCCCGCTGGGCCGGTGACGGCTCGGGAGGAAGTCCCACCAGCAGAGCTCGGCCGCGGCTGTTGTCGGGCAGGTGGACCACCAGCATCCCCAGGGCGGTCTCCGCGTCGTAGTCCGCCGATTTCCCGGACTCGTCCACGCAGACCGTCCTGCCCGGGGCGGAAAGCTCGGCCAGCAGGCGACCGTATTCCATCCAGGCACGCAGCGGGTCGTCCCCGTTGTCGGCGATCCCCGGAATCAGCACCTCCCGATAGTGGTTCACGGCCACCTGGTAGGCCTGATCGTCCTGAGTCTTCAGTTCACGCAGCCGCTCGCGGTAGTACTCCCGCGGGTCCCGGGAGCCCCGGGTCTCGAGGGCGCTGGCGAAGGCCTCGTCGGCTCGAGTCTGCTGATCGTCGGTCATGGAGGAGAGCTTCGCGGACTGGGGCGGGCGGGTCAATCCTCCGGCCCCCCGGGCAGGGACTCCTCCCGCTCAACGAAATCCGGAGCTAGCTTGTCTCAAGAAAAGTTTGAACGAAACCGAGGTTTCCATGACGTCCATGCCACCGGGATTCAATCCTCTCGAGCCCACGGCGCCCACCCCGGGTGAGTTCCTCGAGCTCGAGTGGGAGATGTTCGGCGAGCTGTGCCGGGCGCTCGCGCTGCGGGTCGCCCGGGACTACCAGCCCGACATCGTGGTCGGCATCGCCCGGGCCGGGGTGATTCCGGGGGCCGTCATCGCCTCGATCCTCCAGTGCGACTTCCACTCCATGCTGATCTCGAGGAAGGCGGGCGCAGAGGTGGTTCGGGATC
>JBDHIJ010000067.1:0-14259 GCA_039587435.1 Gemmatimonadota bacterium | reverse complement strand
CCAAACCAGACGTGTTCTCAAGACAGCTCCGGGTTGATCCAACAGAGAGACGGACCACCGCCCACTCCAGTGATCCCTACGACTCGTCCAGCCTCCGCGTCAGCTCCGTCGCGAAGTTGAGCACCAGGTGGATGTCCCTCACCGCCCACGCGACACGCGCCCCGACGGCCTCCTGGGTCGTAGCGTAGATGCTTCCGTCGGGCGCCACATCGTAGCTCCTGAGCGGGGTCGTGCTCTGGTAATTCCAGGGATACGCCACCGGTACCGGAAGCCCTGCCCCGAACGAGCGGCCTGACGTCAGGTCGACGCTGAAGATCGCCTCTCCCCCAGCCTCTGCCGGGCCCCGATAATAGAGCCGGTCTCCGCCACGGGACCAGGCGGGCGCCAGGCCCCCCGAGTTGGACACCAGCGTGCTCGGACCAGGTCCCGGATACGGTCGGACGTAGACTTCGTAACGCCCGGTTTCGTTGGTCGAGTATGCCAGCCACTGGCCGTCGGGAGAGATCGCTCCATAGAGGATCGGCGACTCCAGGTCGAGGACAGGCACATCCGTCCCCTCCGGGGTCAGTGCCCGGTACTCACCACCGGAGACGTACACGACGTCGCCGTTCGGCGCCCAATCCACGAGACCGGCGTCGACATCGTCAATTCCCAGGGATGTCCGATCGCCTCCGCTTGCCGCCATGCGCTGCAGACCCTGGCCGTCATACGACCTGAAGGCGAGGCTCTGCCCGTCTGCGCTCCAGGCGGCGGCCGCGGCCCTGAGGCCTCCGACATTCAGGCGCCGGGTCACACCGCGTTCGAGGTCGTGGACGTACAGATCTCCCCGCGGGGTCTCACTCGCCGCGGTAAGCGCGAGCGATCGTCCGTCGGGAGAGACACGCACCCGGATGAACTCGCGACGCTCTATGCCCAGGGTGTCTGCACGTCCCTCGGGGTCCACTCGTACGATGCTGCGCGGCCGGATCGGGAACACACCTCCCGGCACGTATGCCAGATGGCCCCTCGAGGACACCGCGAACTGTCCTGCTCCCAGGTTCCAGGTGGTGTTGGGCATGTCCAGCGAGTGCATGACATCGTCCAGGATCGTCACGGGACTCCCGACCACCACCCCGTCTTCCAGGTCGAATCCGACCGCCATTAGAGCACCCCGCCTCATGAAGACGAGGTGCCCGGTGTCCACGTAGCGCGGGTGCATCGCGTCCTCGAGCACCAGCCGACTCGTCCCGCTCTCGAGGTCCGCGAGGTGCACCGCCCCCCGGTACTCGGCGCGGAAGTCGAGGACACTGAACAGGACCCGGTCCGAGCCCGGGAGAGGCGACGGGTGCGCGATCCACTCCCCATCCCCGAGGGGTTCGATCACGACGTCAACGGGCTGCCCCCCCGCCTCCGGCACACGGACCAGTCGGCCGGCCCTCACGAAGAAGATCTCTCCACCCCTCGACCACCCCAATCCACGGAAAGGGTTCACCGAGTCGGCGACTACGACCTCGACGTCCCCAGCCTCCAGCGACCACCGACGGAGACCCCCTCCCGGGACCACGAATCCGATCCACTCTCCGTCGGGCGAAAACACGGGCGTGCCGCCCCCCGCGGTCAGCTCCGTGGCGGATTCCTGGTCCATGCGTCGGAGATACAGGGCAGAGACAAGCTCTCCGCCGTCGCCCCGCCGGGTCCCTGCGTACGCCAGCAGGGTGCCGTCGGGGGAGATGTCGAAGGCCCGGCCGGCCGGGCGCCCCCAGCGCGTGTTCGGCACCGACCCGAGCTGTACGACACCATCGGGATCGATGGGGACGGAGAAGCGCACGACCTCGGCGTCCAGGGTGCGATCCCCGCCGCCTCCGAGTGCCGAAGAGAGCCCCCACAGGACTGCCGCGATTGCGACCGCGCTCGCAACGAGAGCGCGGGTGCGCCAGCGGGCGTCCACTGAGGACGGTGCCGAAGCCTGGCCGCCGGGGGTGTACCGGAAACCCTCGTCCTGAAGCGCCCTCCCGAAGTCTCCCGCTCCCGAGAACCGGTCGGCAGAGAGCTTCTCCAGGGACTTACGGACGGCCGCGTCCACGTGGGCGGGAACGCTCGCCCGACTGTCGGTGACCGACACGGGGCCGCCGGCGATGATCTTGCCGAGCACGGCCTGCGCGGTGGAGCCGGAATACGGAGGGTCGCCGACCAACATCTCGTAGAGCACGCACCCCAGTGCGTACACGTCGCTCGGCGGGCCCACGACCTGGTCGCCGGTGGCCTGCTCCGGGCTCATGTAGTAGGGCGTGCCGACACTCAGTCCCGTTTCGGTCAGGCGCGAACCGCCGGCCGACCCCACGGCGAGTGCGATGCCGAAGTCGGAGATGACCGGTCGATCTCCCTGCATGAGGACGTTGGCCGGTTTGATGTCCCGGTGAATCACGCCCTGGGAGTGCGCGTAATCGAGGGCCTCGGCCAGGTCCGAGGCGAACCGGACGGCCACCTTCACGGGAAGCTGCCGCTCCCGGTCCAGTCGGTCCCTCAACGTCTCGCCCTCGACATAGGGCATCACGTAGTAGAGGAACCCGGCGGCCTCTCCCGAATCGAACAGGGGAAGGATGTGCGGGTGCTGCAGGTGCGCGGTGGTCTTGATCTCGGCCAGGAAGCGTTCCGCGCCCACGACCGCTGCCAGCTCGGGCTTGAGCACCTTGAGCGCGACCTTCCGTTCGTGCTTCAGGTCGTTCGCGAGATAGACGACGGCCATGCCACCCTCACCGAGCTCACGCTCGATGGTGTAGCGACCCGAGAGGGCAGAGTTCAGCCGCTCGACGACATCACTCATCCGGGCCTTCGGCCTTCAGCGGTCAGCACCAAGAATGGAGGATTCCACATGAACGCCAACATGTTGCGAGCGGCGCCGGGGGCGCCAGTATAAGCTGCGGATCCTGGGGTGGGGCGCTGTGTGGTTCTCGGCTTCACATGAGGTTCAAGGTTGCCGTCGTGGCTCTCGCCTTCGAGCCGTGATCGGCAGGTAAGCGCACCAACCGATTCCCATCTCCTCTGGCTGGCCCTCCTACTCGACCCGCGCCCGCACGACATACATGTGCTCCCACGGCTCGAGCCCGTCACTCCGCTCCGAGAACCATTGGTCCGTGAACTCCGCAGGGCTCTTGACCTCGACCACGCTCAGACCCGCCTCGGCGAGTAGGGCGCCAAGCTCTGGTGGATCGTAGCCCGTGATCAGAGGCTCCCCCCACTTTGCCGTCGCGGCAAACATCTTTCGACCGATGGGCTTCTCCCTGCCCTCCGTAAAGACAGCCCTATCGAGGGTGTCGAACACCAGTTCAGACCCGGAAACAGCGTTTTCGGCCAAGTCCCGGAGCGTGGCAACGATGCTCTCCTCTGTGAGGTAGGGTATCACACCCATCCACGCGAAGAGGCTGAGGGTCTCGCGACTGAAGCCACTACGTCGAAGTCCGTCGGCCAGCGACTCAGTCTCGAAGTCCACTCCCACATACTCGACATTGGTCGGCTCGTCGAAATCGAGTCGCTTCAAGCGCGCTCGCTTCCATGCCTGGGTGCCGGGATGGTCGACCTCAAACACCTTCAACCGTGGCGCAAGGTCTGGGCGGCGTAGCGCGAACGAGTCCATGCCGGCGCCCAGGAGCACATATTGACCCAGGCCAGCGGGCAGACCTTCCTCCACCCGTTCCTCCACGTACCGAGCTCGAGCGACGTGGTGGCCGACCATCGGCATGAGCCACCCATACGCCCTCCGAAATAGCCAGGCCATCGGGGGAGGACCGACGATCCAACGCCAAGTCGGTCCGGCCAGTTCCAAGGCGAAGGGATCCTCAAAGATCCTGGGCTCATGCGCATGAAGCGTATGCAGTGCGCGCTGAGTCGCTGACGACTCGGCTGTTCGACTTCCCTCGGCCCTCATGGAGAAACTCCTTGTCAGAGAGCGGCACCCTGGCGGTCCGCCCCCTGGATGAGCTCGAGCAAACCTGCCTGGTATTCGTCCAACGCATCCAGCTTGAGCACGATCCGGCCTGCGTTGTTCAGGCGTATCGCGACGACGCTCTTCAGTCCGGCGGAGACGCGCACCGGGGTGGTGCGGAGTTTGTCGTCCGCGGTGAGCCGCCCGAAGAACCAGTCATTCGACTGGACCATCAGATCCCGCCACGGAATCTCGGATTCCAGAAGGAACGGATACACGACGTCAGTGAGCAGGACCATCTGGTCGGATTGATCGGCAGCTGCGTCCAGCAGCTCGTCCGGCCAGCCGGCCAGGGCACTCCGAAGTTCACCGTCACGGACGATCCCGATGCGACCCGAGGCGAGCAGCGCGTCCACTGTGCCACGGACCGGATCGTAGGTCGGCGTGATGGAAAGGGGGACAAGTAGAGTGTCCGGAATCGATACGACCGAGCCCTCCTCGGATGCGTCGAGCAGCTCGTCCAGGCGCTGAAGATGGCCTCGGATCTTGCGTTGGTTCGCCAGCCGCTCGGCAAGACGAACCTGGTTCTCCAGGAACTCGGCCTCCAGGCTGGACAACGCGGCGCTCTCATCGGCTCGATCGCCACGGTACTCCCGCCAGTCCTCGGCAAGGAAGGCCAGCCCGACACCAAGGAAGATCGTGACCAGGTCTGCCAGGCGCCGCTTGAGCGAAATCCCTCCGCGGTCGGGACCCTCCACTGAGCCTCCGTTGCCCACTGCTCTCCAACTGAATTGAGTTCATGCCGCGCACCACCATGTCTCCCGGGAGCGCGGGCTGCAAGGCGAGCGCAGCGAACGGAGCCAGGGACTGTTCGTTACCTGAAGGCGTGATCGGGTACGCCCTGATTCGGCCCTCCTCTCAGCCCACATCGTCAGTCCCATGGGTCGGGACTGAAGGGAAGGGCGTCGAGGTACGTGATTCGGTGGGGTACGGCCTGCGCGATCGTATCCGCGAGTGCAGCGCTGACTTCATCCCCGGTCGCCTGGCCGAGGGCCCCACTGGTGCTGCAGTCGCCGGCCCCCTCAATTGGGCCTCTGCCCTCACCAACGGAGGCCCGACCATGATTCCGAACTTCATCGGCGGCGAATGGGTGTTCCCAGACACCGCCGAATCGCTCGATGTCACCGACCCGGCCACGGGTGAGGCTCTGGGGCGCGTACCGTTCTCGGAGGCGGCGCACGTGGATGCGGCCGTGCGAGCCGCCGCCGACGCCTTCCCGGCCTGGCGAGCGACCCCGGCGGTGGATCGAGCCCGGGTCCTCTTCCGGCTCGTCGCGCTGATGTACGAGCACAAGAACGAACTGGCGCTCAGTCTCTCCCGGGAACATGGGAAGAACGTGGCCGAGGCGGCGGGCGAGCTGCAGCGCGGTATCGAGAACATCGAGCACGCCTGTGCCATCCCCACCCTCATGATGGGCGAGACCCTCGAAGACGTGGCACCCGGCATCGACTGCGAAACCGTGCTCCAGCCCCTGGGGGTCTTCGCGGTCGTAACGCCGTACAACTTCCCCACGATGATCCCGCTGTGGTTCTGGCCGTACGCGGTGGCGTCGGGCAACACGGTGGTGCTGAAGCCCAGCGAGCAGGACCCGCTGACGCATCAGACCATCGTTGACCTGGCCGTGAAGGCCGGCTTGCCGCCCGGTGCGCTGAACGTGGTGCATGGCGGACCCGACGTGGTGGCGACTCTCTGTGACCACGAACAGGTCGAGGGCGTCTCGTTCGTGGGCTCGAGCCTGATCGCCAGCCGCATCTACGCACGGGCCGCGAAGTCCGGGAAACGGGTCCAGGCCCTGGGAGGCGCGAAGAACCACCTCATCGTCATGCCCGACGCCGACATGGACGCGGTCACGACGGCCGTCATCGCCTCGGTCTACGGTTGCACGGGCCAACGCTGCCTCGCCGGCAGTGTCGTGGTCGGCGTGGGTGAGGCGCACGCTCAATTGCGGGACCGACTGATCGACGCGGCCGCGTCCCTCAACCTGGGTCGCGGCACCGAGGAGGGAACCGACCTGGGGCCGGTGATCTCCGCGGCGCACCGCCAGCGGATTCTCGAGTTCATCGAGACCGGCATCGCCGAGGGGGCCACCCTCACTCTCGACGGACGCGACGCCTCGGTGCCCGGCTATCCGGACGGCCACTGGGTCGGGCCCACGGTCTTCGAAAACGTCCGTCCCGACATGACGGTGGGCTCGGAAGAGATCTTCGGTCCGGTGATGGGCATCAACCGGGTCGACTCCCTGGACGAGGCCATCGATCAGCTCGAGCTGAACCGCTACGGCAACGCGACCTCGATCTTCACAACGAGCGGCCGGGCGGCGCGCGAATTCCGCTATCGCGCAGGCATCAGCATGATCGGCGTGAACGTGGGCGTGGCGGGCCCCATGGCGTTTTTCCCCTTCGGCGGCTCGAAGGGCTCGTTCTTCGGAGACCTGAAGGCCCAGGGCCGTGACGCCATCGAATTCTACACCGACCGCAGGGTGGTGATTTCGCGGTGGTGAGGGGGCTGCAGCCACGACTCAGCGAGTGCGCGACCCATCTCTGAATACACGGAAGCGACATGACCGAAGCCACCGTGGGCACCGGCGCCCGCATCCTGGAAAAGCAGAGGACCTACGTCTTTCCGTCCGTGAAGCCCTCCTACGCCCAGCCCATCGTGATGGACCGGGCCCAGGGCGTGCGCGTGACGGACGCGGACGGGCGTGAATACCTGGACCTGTTCGCAGGAATCCTGACGACGTCAGTGGGGCACTGTCACCCTCGCGTGGTGGGCGCCGTGCAGCGCCAACTCGACAAGCTCGGCCACACCTGCACCATGTACGTGACCGAGCCCCAGGCGGACGCGGCGGAGAAGCTGGCCGGCATCGCGCCCGGGCGCCTGAGCCAGACCTTCTTCACCAACAGCGGCACCGAGGCCATTGAGACCGCCATTTCCATGGCCCAGGTCTACACGGGCCGTTCCGAGATCGTCGCGCTGCGCTATGCGTATCACGGGAGAAGCTCCCTGGCGACGAACATCACGGCCCACGCCTCCTGGCGTCCTCTGTCCACGTCCATCGCCGGCATCAAGCACGCCCGCAGCCCCTACCGGTACCGCTCGGGCCTGGGTGACGTGGACGACGCCACCCTCATGGAGCACTTCACTGACGACCTCGAAGAGGTGATTCGCACCACGACGAATGGTCAGCCGGCGGCGTTTATCGCCGAGACGATCCAGGGAGTCGGCGGGTACGTGGTGCCTCCCGCCGGCTATTTCCAGCGGGCAGCGGAGATCATCCACCACTACGGGGGCGTGCTCATCTCCGATGAAGTGCAGGCGGGTTTCGGGCGCACGGGGGATCACTGGTTCGGCATCGAGCACTGGGACACCGAACCCGACATCATGGTCATGGCCAAGGGCATCGCGAACGGCTTCCCGGTGGGTGCAACCATCACCCGACCCGAGATCGCGTCGTCCTGGACCGGCAAGACCATCTCGACCTACGGCGGCAATCCCATGTGCATGGCCGCCATGAACGCGACGCTCGACGTGATGGCCGAGGAGGACGTCCCGGCCCGATCGGCGGCCCGTGGGGCTCAACTCGCCGCGGCCCTCCAAGAGCTCGAGGATCGCTACGACTGGATCGGTGAGACCCGCGGGATGGGGCTGATGCAGGCCATCGAGATCGTGAAGGACTCCGCGACCCGAGACCCCGATCCGGCGCGGACGATGGCGCTGTTCGAGGCCGCGAAAGACGAAGGCCTCTTGATCGGGCTGGGGGGCCATTGGGGTCAGGTGATCCGGATCGGACCGTCCATGCTCGTGACCGAGGACGAGATGGCGGAAGGTCTCGGGATGCTCGCGAACGCGTGCGCCACGGTCGATGCGATGGGTAGCACGTGAGGACCCTGTCGGTCGCCTCCCGGCCGAGCCGGCCCGTATCGCGAGTCAGAGCATGATCGCCGGATTGCACTGGACCGCCTGGCTCCTGCTCTTCCTGGCCGTGGTCCCGGGGCTGATCGTCGTGCTGCGCTACAGGGCCGTCCATGCTGACGTGGACCCCGGACCGGAAACGGGCCCGTCCGACGCCGAGGCCCCCTCCCCGCCCCCCACCTCAGGGGCCTGACGCGTGCGCTCCACGATCGTCGCCGTTCTGGTCGGCTACCTGCTGGTCCTGCTGGGAATCGGGTGGTGGGCTCGCCGTGAGTCGGGCACCACGAAGGGGTACTTCGTCGCGGGAAAGAAGCTGCCGTCGTGGGTGATCGCCTTCAGCTCCAACGCGACGGGCGAGAGCGCGTGGCTGCTCCTGGGCCTCACCGGTATGGGGTACGCCATCGGCGTGCACGCCTTCTGGATCATCATGGGCGAGGTGCTGGGCGTGGCACTGGCCTGGGTCTTCGTCGCGCGGCCCTTCAAGGTCTACACCGATCGGTTCGACAGCATCACGGTGCCCGACTACCTGACCGATCGCTTCCGCGACACGAAGCACATGTTCAGGTGGATCGGCCTGGTGATCGTCGTGAGCATGGTGGCCGTGTACACCGCTGCCCAGCTCACGGCGTCGGGCAAGGCGTTCGAGTCGTTCCTGGGCCTCGAATACCAGACCGGCGTGTGGATCGGGGCCGCCGTGATTCTCTACTACACGGCGGTGGGTGGGCTGAAGGCGGTGGCCTACAGCGACCTGCTGCAGGGCGTCCTCATGTTCGGGGCGCTGGTGACCTTGCCGATCATCGCCATCCCGGCCGCGGGCGGATGGGGCGCGCTGGTCTCTACCCTGGGCGCTGCCGATCCCGCCCTCCTCAAGCCCATGGGTTCCTTCGGCCTGACGCTGCCCGGCATCCTCAGCGCGGCGGGATTCGTGGGTGTGGGCCTCGCGTTCCTCGGAGCCCCGCAGCTGCTCGTGCGGTTCATGGCCGCACGGGACGAGGGTGAACTCGTGGACGGCGGCGTCATCGCCGTCATCTGCATGATCGGGTTCGACGTGGGAGCCGTGTTCAGCGGCATGGCCGGCCGCGCGCTCTTCCCCGGTCTGGCCGACCCCGAGACCGTGCTGCCCGAGATGGCCGCATCGCTCTTCCCGGCCATCTTCACGGGCGTGTTCCTGGTGGTGGTGCTCGCCGCCATCATGTCGACGGCCGACTCGGTGCTGCTGCTGGCGTCCTCGTCGGTGGTGCGCGATGTGGTGCAGAAGGTGTTCAGGCCCGACCTCACGGCTGAGCGGGTCGCGTTTCTCGGGAAGATCGTCACCCTGGTGATCGGTGCCGTGGCGCTGGTGGCGGCCCTGGGCGAGGTGCGGGTGATCTTCTGGTTCGTGCTCTTCGCGTGGTCGGGTCTCGCGTCGGCCTTCGCGCCGGTCGTGCTGTGCTCGCTCTTCTGGAAAGGAACCACCCGGGAAGGCGCCATCGCCGGGATGATCGGCGGATTCGCGGCCACCGTGATCTGGGTCGTGTTCCTCAAGGCCGGGTTCCACGACCTCTACGAGATGATCCCGGGATTTGCGGTCGGCTTCGCGTGCACCATCGGAGTGAGCTTTCTGACTCAGCCCCCCGAGGGCGCCGCCGAAGAGTTCGATGCGGTGAAGACCCGCGTGGGTCCGGCGCTGCGCCGGCGATAGGGACGGGTCGGGCACGTCTACGCGGCCCGTGGGCGGTGGATGGCCACCCGCCCCGTGGGCCGCAAAACAGGAGAATCGGAATGTCCGAGATGAGCCGTGGTGAGTTCCTGGGTCTGGGCGCGGCCGCCCTGGCCGGAGTTAGCACCGGGTGTGCGCCGGGTGGTGGGGCCGGGTCCGGCGTGACCGCCGACCAGGTGGTCACCAACGGGAACGTCCTCACCCAGGACAACGCCATGCCCACCGCCGAGGCCTTCGCCGTGAAGAATGGCCGGTTCATCGCGGTGGGAAGCACCTCCGACATCCTGAACCTCGCGGGGGAGAACACCGAGGTGATCGACGCCGGGGGAGCGACGGTGCTTCCCGGCTTCATCGACGCCCACTCCCACCCGGCGTGGGGTGGCCTCGATGCCCTGGTCAGCGTAGACACCAACCTGGGCAGCATCGCGTCCATCAAGGATGCGCTGGCCGCTCGCGCCGCCGACACCCCGCCGGGGGAATGGGTGAGGGGCTACATGTATGACGACACCAAGCTCGCCGAGGGGCGCCCCCTGAACCGGGCAGACCTGGACGAGGCGGTGCCCGATCACCCCGTCATCGTCGGCCATCGCGGAGGCCACACGGCCGTCGTGAACAGCGCGGCATTGAGCGTGGCCGGAGTGACCATGGACACGCCCGATCCGGCCGGGGGCCAGATCTACCGGGAGGGTGGCGAACTCACCGGGAAGCTCGCCGAAACCGCCGTCTACCTGGTCGAGCGCCACGTCCCCGAGGTGAGCAGCCGAGAGCAGCGGCAGGCGGCGATCGTCCGCATTTCGGACCTCATGAACGCGGTGGGCCTCACGTCGGTGCACGAGACCGGCACCGGTGCGGAGGGCTTCCGTGCGTACCAGGACGCCTATCAGGCGGGGGAGCTGGGGTTCCGCGCCTACGTGATGCCCAACGCCGGCACCTATCCCGAGATGACCGCCGCAGGCGTTCGCACCGGGCTGGGCGACGCCATGCTGAAGGTGGGGGCGGTAAAGTACGTGGCCGACGGCTCCGCGTCGGAGCGGACCATGCGCATGAGCACCCCGTTCATGGGCCGTCCGGACGACTTCGGTATCCTGATCATGCAGCAGGACGAGATCCACCACGTGGTCGAAGACGCGCACCGCCGGGGCTGGCAGGTCGCCATCCACGCCAACGGCGACGTCACCATCGACCTGGTGATGAACGCCTACGAGCGCGTCCAGGAGATGTGGCCGCGGGAAGATCCCCGCCACCGCCTCGAGCACTGCTCCCTCGTGAACCCCTCACTCCTCGAGCGCATCGCCGCCGCCGGCGCCGTGCCCGCGCCCTTCTACACCTACGCCCACTACCACGGCAACAAGTGGACGGAGTACGGGGCCGACAAGATGGAGTGGATGTTCGCGCACCGGTCCTTCCTGGACTACGGCATCATGGTCGCGCCCGCGTCGGACTGGACGCCCGGCCCGTTCGAGCCGCTCATGGCGATTCAGAGCATGGTCACGCGGAAGGATTTCGACGGCCGCGTCTGGGGCCCGAGTCAGCGCGTCACGGTCGACGAGGCTCTCAAGATCTGCACGATGCACGGCGCCTACGCCTCGCACGAAGAGGGCGATAAGGGCTCGATCACGTCCGGCAAACTGGGCGACTGGGTCATGCTCTCGGCCGATCCGCGGGATGTCGATCCGGATGCAATCAAGGAGATCGATGTGATGCGCACGGTGCTGGGCGGGGTGACGCGGTTCGAGGGCTGAAGCGTTCGGGGGATGACGCCCGTTGCGATGGCCAGGAACTCACCCCCCCGGGTGCCCCCGGACTGCGAGCGGCTCATATTGGGGCGGTCGGATCCCGCGAGTGAGATCACGCTCGTCCTCGATGGGTTCGAGGACCTGAATCTGGCCGCCCAGGCCGGCAACCCCTGACGGGAAGGTATGTACCGCCATGTCCACGGCGCCTTTCGCCCGCAAACATGTCCTGACCCAGCCGCTCTCCATCGGACTCTGCGCCCTTTCCTTCGCCTGCGCACCGGCCGAGCCCACAGCGGACCAGACCTCGACGTCGGTCCGTGAACCGTCCGCTCCGCCCACGGGATCGTATGAAGACTTCAGCCCCGAGCGGCTCGTGGAGGTCTTCGGTCTCCGGGAACACGACGTCCCGGTGCGGGACATGCCGGGCTGGAGCCCGCCCCGGAAGGTGGTGGTGGTGCTGCCCGAGGAGTGGGATATCCGGGAGGAGCGACTGGCCTTCCTCCAGCCTGTGGCCCCAGGGGTCGAGCTGATCCCGGTCAGAAGCCAGCAGGAGGCCCTGGAGAGCGGGGTGATGGCCGACGCGCAGGCGGTCCTGGGTGTGGGGTGCTCCCCTGCGGCACTGGAGGCCGGCGGTGAGGAACTGCACTGGCTTCAGTCCGGGAGCGTGGGGGTCGCGCGCTGCTTCACCAGCGGCACACCGCCCGGCGAAACCAACCGGCTTCTCCGCGAGCGCAGCATGATCGCGACCTCCATCCGGGGCATGACCGCCCGTGCCATCGCCCAGCACTCCCTCACCATCATGCTGTCCCTCGTCGGCGGAATGGACATTCACCATGACCGCCAGGAAGACCACATCTGGGGCCGGACCCAGACCGACGTCGTGAAGGACAAGAACCTGGACATGGAATTCCAGGATCAGACCCTGCTGGTGGTGGGCCTGGGGAGCATCGGGACCGAGGTGGGCCGACTGGCCCACGCCCTGGGGATGCGGGTGATCGCGACCCGCAACACCAGCCGGGAAGGACCGGCGTTCGTGGACTACGTGGGGCTGTCTGACGAGATGTACGAACTGGCCGCCCAGGCGGACCTGGTCTACGCCGCGGTGCCCAACACCCCCGCCACCCAGGACATGTTCAACGCCCGCTTCTTCGACGCCATGAAGGAGAGCGCCTACTTCGTCAGCATCGTGAGACTTCCGGTCATCAACTGGGACGACCTGAAGGACGCTCTCAACTCGGGCTCTATTGCAGGGTTCGGAACGGACGACCTGCCCCAGGACGACTTCGAGCTGTGGGACATGGATCGGGTCATCATGACGCCCCACGTATCTGACTACTCCAACCGGTATCGGGACAACCAGTTCCTGCTGTACAGAGAGAACCTTCGCCGCTACGTGGCCGGCGAGAGGATGCTGAACGTGGTGGACCTGGACCGGGGGTACTGAGACCCGCGGGTGCCCTCGCTCGTCTTCCGACTTGAGGAAACGCTTGTTGGGCAGTGACGGAGCGAGTTAGAGTCTCGGCGCCCCTCCCCCATCTTGGGGGCCGTCGGGCCACCAACTTGACCCGAGGCACCCATGAACAAGGAAGCGGTGCGCGAGACTCTGACCGGACTCGGTGTTGTCTTGTCGTTGATCTTCGTGGCCCTGGAGATTCGCTCGAACACTGAAGCCGTCAGGGGCGCCACGATCCAGGGCGTTGCCGATCAGTACCTGGAGATCACGATCGCGAGCATGCAGACCCCCGAAGTCCGGTCTGGCTGGGCGAAAGCGGCGGCGGGGCGCGGCGACGAACTGACCCTCGACGAAGAAATCGCCCTCAACTGGTACTACAACGGGATTCTGAGGATCGCGGAAAACCGATTTCGCCAGGTCGAGCTGAGCATCATCGACTTTGAGATAATCTCGGGGGGCGCGCCTGAGTTTCGGAGCCCGTTCTTCAGGACCTACTGGGAGGCCCGCCGTGGTCTCTATTCCCACGACTTTGCGGCTCATGTGGACCGCGATCTCCTTCCATTGGCGACCGATTCGATCTACTCCTTCGTTCCCGAAGGTGTCCGCACGAATCCGGAGAACCGCTGACCTCAGACCACTGCCGAACGTTCAGAGGATGCCGTCTGGGCTCGTGCACGCAAGCCGTGATCGTCGAAGTGAGCGCCGCGAACGGAGCCGGCAACTGTTTGTTGGACGGCGTCGTCCTCCATCCCACCCACCTCAGATCCGCCTGCTGTACCAAGCCCACCGCGACACGCCAGCGTCCTAGTTCGACGACAACTCTTCGGTGAGGTCGGCGATCATAGCCTCAGTCGCCTCTTCGGCGTCCTCGAAATGTGTGAGGAGGTGGGCCACTTGGGAGATCTGGTTTCTCAGCATGGCGAGCAGTGTCTGCGACCTCATCGCCTCGGCGAAATCGGCCTCCGCGCCGCTCGACACCTGCGTAGACCCCGAGATGCCAAAAGTTGCGAGGGTGGGCCGAATTTCGTGGACGACGAAATCCCTGCGAGTCTGCTCATCAAGGATCAGATCGCTGACTACTCTGTCCCATCCTGCGACACGGTTCCTCAGTTCGACATTCTTGATAAGGCTGATTCGTCCCGAACCTATGGTCGCGGCTCGGGCCCCGGTCGCCGGGTTGTAGTGCGGTGTTATTTGGGCTACGCCAAAAAGTGAATCCAGGGACGTAGCAGTTGGCAGTGGCGACTCAGACGCGGACACGATGGCTTGCATCGCACGGAGTGATCTGCGATGCGCTCTAGCGGTTCCAACGAGAATGTCCTTGTTGCCTGTGAACTCGGATCGTAGTTCAGCCAGGGCGCTCCGCTCTCTCTTGCGCTCCTGAACTTCCTCCCACCATGCCTGAATGGCGAAGGCCAGAAGGATGGACACCACGATCGCGGTACCTTCTGCAAAGAATCGGATCCAGGGAGCCTGACGGGACAACAGAATGCCTCAC
>JBDHIJ010000013.1:0-55694 GCA_039587435.1 Gemmatimonadota bacterium | reverse complement strand
CGGACTCACGCCGGACGGGACCGCGTACTGCTGGGGCTCCAATGCCTGGGGTCACCTGGGGTCCGGTCCGGTCTCCCCCGGGGATTGTGGAAGTGGCGACCTCGATTGCGCCCTGACGCCTCGTATCGTGAACACCGCGGAGCGGTTCACGGATATCCGTCAGGGGTACGGGTTTGGATGCGCGCTTAGCGTCGCTTCCGAACTGTGGTGCTGGGGGTTGGATGATGCGGGTCAGCTCGCCGGAGTGGCCTCCGGGCCCGAGTGCCAGCAACCGTTCTCCGACCCACCCGTCTTCGTGCCCTGCTCCTACGTCCCCCTGAAGGTCCCCTTCGACGGAGACTTCATCGGTGCGGCGGCTCCGTGGGGTGACATCGTGGCCGGGCGTCGGTCGCCGGCCGCGGGGCTGAAGGTGCCGGCGGTGAGTCCGCTGGCTGAAAGGAGATAACCGGTGAATTCAGGATCACCCGGCTCGCGGATGCGGCGCGGCCGGCGAGCCCGCCGAGTTGGGGGCGGGCTGTCGGTCGCGGTCGGCGTCCTGCTCACCGGCGCCTGCGACGACGGGCTGTTCTTCGATCCGCAGCCGGCGCCGACGACGGTGCTGTCGGTGGCCTACACCTTCGACATGGAGTCGGCGGGATCGACGCTGGACTCGGAGGTTCTGGCCAAGGCGGACTCGGCGTGGGTGTTCGTGGTCTCGGGGGACTTCGACTTCGAGACCGGCGAGGGAACGGACTTCACGCTGGAGGCGGACGAAGTTCTGCCCATCATCACCATCGACGGGCAGACGGGGGTTCGGCTGGAGGCCGACATCAACACCGAGGCGTCCCAGTTCGTCATCGCCGTCCAGCCGTTCATCCACCGGACCGAGCCGCTGTTCATCGGGGGCGACACGATCTCCGGGGAAGGGGCCGAGACGCGGCGGGTCACCATCGATCTGCTCCCCATCCCGGGGGGTGTGATCGCGGAGGGACCTGACAACCCGCCACCCCTGTTCGTCGACTTCCAGCTCGACGCGCAGGTGCTGTATGCCACCGGCGACACCATCGAGCTGGAGGGGATTCCGGCGAGCGAATTCCTGGTGCAGTGGTTCGCCCTCGATCCGGGGGTGGTGATCCTGGATCCCCGGGGGATCGCCCAGCTGACACAGCCGGGCCCCCAGCGGGTCATGGCCGAGGTGTACTACTCGGAGGACTGGCCGATTCCGCCCCTGGGCAGCTCGGTGAACCTGGTCTTCCGCGACACGGTGACCGTCTCGGCCGTCGATGCCTGTGCGCCCACACCGCTGCGCACGGGAGAGGACGTCGAGGGCATCTACAACCCGGGGCCGGGGACCTGCGCCGAGTGGGCGTTCCCGGACCACCCCGTGGACGTGTACGAACTGAACGTGACCGAGGCCGGGTTCCACCAGTTCCAGCTGACGTCCGGTGCCTTCGAGCCCTGGGTGGTGGTATTCCGGCCCGACGGCACCATGGCCGACTTCACGGACTCTCGCGGGTTCACGACGAGCACCGCGGGAGCCAGCCAGATGCAGCTGGGCGCGGGAACGCACCGGGTCACCGTGGGGCGCTACTTCCCGACGGATCCCTCCGGGGTCGGAGCCTACACGCTGCGCGTGGATCCCACCGGCGAGTCGCCGCCGTTCCCGCAGAACACCGGCTGTTATTCGGTCCGATATTGGCTCGCCGGGGGAGACGCGAACCCCGGATACCAGTACGGGGGGCCCATCGACGAGCACTCGTGCGAATTCGAAGACCCGTCCAGCCCCGGAACGCTGCTGCGGCAGGACTCCCGGAGCCTGTGGCTCAGGGCCGGAGAGACCATCACGGTCACGTCCAACTCGAGGGACTTCATGCCGACCCTCTCCCTGGAGCTGTTTGCCGGGGAGGCCGGCGGAATGGTGGTCGAGCCGACGTACACGGAGCCCTACAACCCGGACGGGGGGAATGCCTACTTCACCTACACCCCCCCCGTGACGGGCCGATATCAGCTCCACTCCACCGCCACACCGGGCATCCAGACCGGGGTGTACGGGATCCGGGTGTTCAACGGCCCCTGGCCCGACCCCTGTGGCAGCATCGGCCTGCTGGGTGAGGACGAGGTGACCGAGATCTCCGGATCGACCGACCCGTATGCCTGCGTCTTCGGTGAGGCCGGCACGCTCCAGGACTGGTACGATCTCGATCCGAGTCCGAACTCCAGCGACCAGAGCGCGTTGCGGGTCACCATGAAGTTCGACGGCCCCGGACCTCACCCGAGCACGGGGTCCATCAACCCCGATCTGCCGAGGGCGACGCAGGTCGTGGCCTTCGCCAACTCCGATCCGGACAGTGCCCAGTACGTGATGCTGACTCCGGCGGGGTATCGGATGCTTCGCGCGTGGGTAGGGGGCAAGAACCCCGGGGAGTTCGGTGGCTATACCGTTCGAAGCGAGGTGGTATCGGAGGACAACAACGTGCCCAGCTGCGAGGAGACGTTCTTCGTGATCCCCGGCGTCATCGACTCCCCGCAGCAGGTCACGTCCGCGGACTGCCTCGGGCCGGGGTCCAGGAACTACCTGGACATGTTCAACATCAAGCTGACCGCCGGCCGTCAGTACGAGGCCCGGTTCAAGCACCCGGAGGGGCCCGTCGTGGACCCGGTGGTGCTCGGGTTCGCCGGGTCACCTCCCGACGTGGTGCGCGAGGATCTTCCGGGCGACGAGATCCGGCTCCTCGTCACCGTACCGCAGAGCGGGTGGTACCGAGTGATCGCGTATGGCCGGGACTTCACCGAGACGGGCGTGGTGGACCGTTTCGGCCCCTACACCTTCTCCTTCACCGAGATCGGCCCGGCGCCGTCCGCCACCACCGTAGCCGCTCCACCCCTGGACGCCAGTGACCGGGTCGTCCAGCCGCACTCCGCGATCCAGCCCGTCGACCCGGTCTCCATTCGCAGGAACTAGCAACAGGGTTGTAGCGGTCCCGCGACACGGCGCCGGGAAGTTCACGCTTTCCGGCGCCGTTGTTGCGAAGCGCGGGGCCGTGAAGCTGGCACGCTTCTTCCAAGTGTTTCCAGCCGATCCTTCGATCCCGCCAGTGCCCCCGTCAGGGGGTGGAACCCTCCAGCCTTTCAGGTACCCAAGATGTCCGACGCCCTCGCCAGGTTGATGGATGACGTGAAGGCCAAGAACCCGGCCGAGCCGGAGTTCCACCAGGCCGTGTACGAAGTGGCCGAGTCCCTTCAGCTGGTGCTCGACCGGCACCCCGAATATCGGTCGGACAAGATCCTCGAACGCATCATCGAACCGGAGCGCGTGATCCTCTTCCGGGTCCCCTGGGTGGATGACCAGGGTGAAGTCCAGATCAACAAGGGCTTCCGCATCGAAATGAACAGTGCCATCGGGCCGTACAAGGGCGGTCTGCGCTTCCACCCCTCCGTGAACCTCGGAATCCTGAAGTTCCTGGCCTTCGAGCAGGTCTTCAAGAACGCCCTCACCACCCTCCCCATGGGCGGCGGAAAGGGCGGATCGGACTTCGATCCCAAGGGGAAGAGCGACCAGGAGGTCATGCGGTTCTGCCAGAGCTTCATGACCGAGCTGTACCGCCACATCGGACCCAACACCGACGTCCCGGCCGGCGACATCGGCGTCGGTGGCCGTGAGGTGGGATTCCTCTTCGGCCAGTACAAACGGATCACGAACGAGTTCACCGGCGTCCTGACCGGTAAGGGCCTGAACTGGGGCGGATCGCTGATCCGGCCCGAGGCCACCGGCTATGGCACGGTCTACTTCTCCGCCGAGATGCTGGGCACCCGGGGCGAGACCCTCGAGGGCAAGACCTGCATCGTGTCCGGCTCGGGGAACGTGGCCCAGTACACCGCCGAGAAGGTGCTGGACCTGGGCGGGAAAGTGGTCACCTTCTCCGACTCCGGCGGCTACGTCTACGACGAGGAGGGTGTGGACCGCGAGAAGCTGGCCTTCGTCATGGACCTGAAGAACGTCCGCCGCGGCCGGATCTCCGAGTACGCCGACAAGTATCCCAGCGCCGTCTACACCGCGCTCGATCCGGCCCTGGACTACAACCCGCTCTGGGACCACAAGGCCGACTGCGCCTTCCCCAGCGCCACCCAGAACGAGATCAACGCCAAGGACGCGCAGAACCTGGTGTCCAACGGGGTCTACGTGATCGGTGAGGGCGCCAACATGCCCACGGTCCCCGAGGGTGTGGAGGTCTTCCTCGACGCCGGTATCCTCTACGGCCCCGGGAAGGCGGCGAACGCGGGTGGCGTTGCCGTGTCCGGCCTGGAGATGGCGCAGAACAGCATGCGCTACTCCTGGACCCGGGAGGAGGTGGACACCCGCCTCCAGATGATCATGAAGGAGATCCACGCCACGGCCGTGGGCGCCGCCGAGCGCTTCGGCACGCCGGGGAACTACGTGAACGGCGCCAACATCGCCGGCTTCCTGAAGGTGGCCGACTCGATGATGGACCAGGGCGTGGTCTGAGTCCTTCCGCAGGACCCCGGACCTCGGTCCGGGTGCGTGCGGACCGGTAGCGCACGACCGGTCCGGGCACGAAAAGGGGGGCGGGCCGCGGCCCGCCCCCCTATTGTTGCCCCGGGGAGGAAGCCATGAACCAGACTCGTCTCGACCTCGCTGAGCGTGACGGAAGCCGCCTGGCCGGGTTCCAGAACCTCATGCGCGACCAGGTGCGGAACATCCTGTTCGTGTCGTCGCTGTACGAGTCGTTCATCATGGCCGAGGATGGTCAGCTGGACGAGCTGATCCTCACCAAGTTCCTGGATCTCAACCTGAGCCGGGCCCCCAACATCACCCGGGTCTCACAGGGAAGCGAGGCCCTCGCCCTGGCCCGCTCCCGCCCCTTCGACCTGATCATCACCAGCACCCGGGTGGGCGACATGCACGCCCTCGAACTGGCCCGGGCGGTCAAGGCGTCGGATCTGAAGATCCCGGTGGTTCTGCTGGCGTACGATCACCAGGAACTCACGGGCTTCATGGCCCGGAACGACGTGTCGGACCTGGAGCGGATCTTCGTGTGGCAGGGTGACGCCCGCATCCTGCTGGCCATCGTGAAGTCGGTCGAGGATCGGATGAACGTGGAGCACGACTCCGAGTTCGGAGTGCCGATCTTCATCGTGGTCGAGGACAACGTCCGCTTCTACTCCTCCTTCCTCCCCACCATCTACTCGGAGGTGATGAAGCTCTCCCAGAGCGTCTGCGCCGAAGGGCTCAACCTGCTCCAGATGCTTCTCCTCATGCGGGCCCGGCCGAAGATCCTGCTGGCCACCAGCTACGAGGAGGCGTGGGAGTACTTCCAGCGGTTCGAAGACAACATCCTGGGGCTCATCTCCGACATCGAGTTCCCCATGGAGGGCGAGATGGTGCCCGACGCGGGCATCCAGCTGGCCCGGAAGATGGCCTCCGTCCGCCCCGACCTGTCGATCGCGCTGCAGTCCGGGAACCCGAAGAACCAGCACCTTGCCCGGACGCTGGGAGCCGGCTTCCTGCTCAAGGGCTCTCCGGTCATGCTCCGGCAGCTCCAGGAGCACCTCACCGAACACCTCTTCTTCGGCGACTTCGTGTTCCGTCTGAAGGACGGCACGGAAGTGGACCGGGCCCCCGACCTCCGGGCCCTGGTGAAGAAGCTGAGCACGGTGCCCGAGGAGAGCGTGGCCTACCACGCCGAGCGGAACGACTTCTCCTCGTGGCTGCGGGCCCGGGCGGAGTTCGGGCTCGCGGCGGCCCTGCGGCCTCGTCGGATCCAGGACTACCCCTCGATCGAGGCCCTCCGGCACGACCTCGTCCACTCCATCGAGGCCTATCGCCGCGAACGGGATCGATCCGCGGTGGCTGATTTCAACCTGGAGGCGCCCGAGGGTCCGGAGGGGCTGGCCCGGATCGGGGGCGGCTCCATGGGCGGAAAGGGCCGGGGGCTGGCCTTTGCCACCCGGCTGCTGGACCACTTCCGGATGCGCAACCGGTTCGACGGGGTGAAGGTCTCGGTCCCGCCGGCCGTGATCCTCGGGACCGATGTCTTCCTCGAATTCCTGGAGGAGAACGATCTTCGGCACCTGTCCCTGGAGACCGACGATGACGACGAGCTGAACCGCCGGTTCCAGGCGGCCCGGTTCCCGGAGGAGGCGGTGGAGCGGCTCACGGCCTATCTGGAGCACGTGAGCTACCCCGTGGCCGTTCGGTCGTCGAGTCTGCTGGAGGACTCTCCGTTCCAGCCGTTCGCCGGGATCTTCGATACCCTCATGCTGGCCAACGACCACCCGGACCTGAGGGTGCGGCTGGAACTCCTGGTCTCGGCCATCAAGCGGGTGTACGCGTCGACCTTCTCCCCGGCGTCGAAGGCGTTCCTTCGGGCCACGCCCTACCGGCTGGAGGAGGAGCAGATGGCGGTCATCGTCCAGAAGCTGGTGGGGGCCCGCCAGGGAGACCTGTTCTATCCGTCCGTGGCGGGGGTCGCCCGCTCATTCAACTTCTACCCCTCCCATCCGGCCACCTACGAGGACGGGATCGTGGCGGCGGCCCTGGGTCTGGGGAAGACGGTGGTCGAGGGGGAGCCCACCTACCGGTTCTGCCCGGCCTATCCCGAGCACAACCTGGAGTTCGGCTCGGTGGAGGAGATGGTGGGCAACACCCAGCGGGAATTCTGGGCGCTCCGCATGGGGGACGGCCTGGGCGGCATCGACTGGCGGGACGAGGGTCGACTGGTCCGCGTTCCGCTCCAGCAGGCCGAGGCCGACGGGGTCCTCCGCTGGGCCGGAAGCACCTGGTCCCAGGAGAATCAGGCGGTGTACGACGGGGTGTCGAGGCCCGGCGTCCGCCTCGTGACCTTCGCACCGATCCTGAAGCACCAGCTTTTCCCGCTGGCCGAAATCCTGGAGGCCCTGCTGGAGATCGGCGCGGCCGGCACGGGCTCCGCGGTGGAGATCGAATTCGCGGTGAACCTGGACCCGGAGCCGGGAGAGCCCATGGAGTTCGGGTTCCTGCAGCTCCGGCCCCTGGCCGGCGGTCGGGAGGTGGACGCCGTGGAGTTCGAGGTGGCCGATCCGTCGGACCTCATCTGCGAGAGCCCCTCGGTCCTGGGGAACGGCCGCGTCGAGGCCGTCCGGGACCTGGTGGTGGTGGACCGCGACCGGTTCGACCGGTCGAGGAGTCGCGAAGGCGCCGCCGCCGTGGCCCGGTTCAACGCCCGGCTCCAGGAGGAGAACCGCCCCTACGTCCTTATCGGCGTGGGCCGGTGGGGATCGACCCACCCGTCCCTGGGAATCCCGGTGACATGGGATGAGATCTCGGGGGCTAAGGCCATTGTGGAAGCAGGGTTTACGGACTTCCGGGTGACGCCCTCCCAGGGCACCCACTTCTTCCAGAACCTGGCCTCCTTCAACATCGGCTACTTCACGGTGAATGCCGACGCGGGGGAGGGGTTCGTGGATTGGGCGTGGCTGGCCGAGCAGCCCGCAGAGGACGAAGAGGCGGCCGTCCGCCACATCCGTCTGGAGGAGCCGATCGAGGTGGTGATGAACGGGAAATCCCACCGTGGGGTCATCGTGAAGCCGGGGGTGGAGCTGCTCTAGGGTCGGTACGGATCTTGCCCTTCAGGGGTGCGCGTTCGTGAAGCAGAAGCACAACCGCATCCACCGGGCCATCGGGCCCACTCTGGGGGAGATCCATGTTCTTCTACGACCAGGGCTGTTCGGGGCGAATCGATTTCGGCCCACTGCCTGACGCCGTCCAAGAGCGTCTCGCCGGACTCCCGGGAGACTGGCTGGAGTATGACGTGGCTTCGGGCCACGTGGTCCTTCGGCACACACAACCCAGTTCGGCACCGCCGCTGCCGACCATCGCCGGAGAGCTCGTTCAGCTCCTGGCCGAAGTCGGCGCGGACAATCACGTCCACATCCCCGGCGGGGATCTCTTCGTTCACCCGGAGGCCGAGGGCCAGTTGGTCCGGATGCGGGTGGAGGAGGGGGGCACGCTGCACGTCCAGTGGGCCCATCCCGCCTACAGCGGCGCGGAACGCCGCGCGTACGCCGGCGGCGAGGCCACGACCGTGGACCCGGAGGTCCAGCGGCTTGACGGGCTGGTCCGGTTCATGGCCGAAGACGGCCGGGCCGCCGCTGACGTCCTGCAGGTGACCGCCGATGACTTCCAGGGCCTCTATCCGGAGGGCGACTTCTCCGCCGCAGTGGATGGTGACGGCGTGACCGTCGTCGTCCGGCTCCGAGAGGTAAACCTGGATTCGGCTCTGCTGGCCAACCGCCTGCTGGAGCTCGCCAACCCGGGCACCCTAGAGGGCGCCATCGAGGTGAGCTCGCTGTCCGGCGACCAGCCCGAGGAGCACGTGCGGTTCCTCTTCGACGAAGGCCAGGTGTGGATCCAGCGTCCCCTGCTGTGGGACGAGGTCCAGCCCGGCGACTGATCATCCACAGACAATCGTTCCCGCAGATGAAGGACCGGAGGGTTTCCCGTGCTCGATTACGGCCTGACGGAAGAACAGATCATGATCCGGGACATGGCCCGGACCCTTGCTGACAACGAGATCCGCCCGGTGGCGGCCAAGTACGACGAGGACCAGGAGTTCCCCTGGCCCGTGGTGAGGACCATGGCCGAGGCCGGCCTGTTCGGTGTCTTCATCGAGGACGAGTACGGGGGCATCGCCGGGAACGCCCGGACCATGAACATGTGCGTGGTCACGGAGGAGCTGTCCAAGGCCTGCGGCGGAATCGCGCTCGCCTTCGCGGGCAGCGCTCTGGGCGCCATTCCGATCATCCTCTCGGGGAGCGAGGAGCAGAAGCAGAAGTGGCTTCCGGCCGTCGCGACCGGTGAGCGTCTCTGCGCCTTCGCCCTGACGGAGCCGCAGGCCGGTTCGGACGCCGGCGGAATCCGGGCCACCGCGGTCAAGGACGGCGATCACTACATCGTCAACGGCACGAAGCAGTGGATCACGAACGGCGGAGACGCCGAGATCTACTCGGTCATCGTGCTCACCGATCCCAGCAAGGGCCCGCGTGGCGCCAGCGCCCTGGTGATCGAGAAGGACACCCCCGGGTTCTCATTCGGGAAGAAGGAGGACAAGCTCGGGGTCCGGGCGTCGTCCACCCGGGAGCTGGTGTTCGAGGACTGTCGGGTGCCTGCGGAGAACCTCCTGGGCCGCGAGGGCACCGGATTCATCACCGCCATGCGCACGTTCGACGCGTCGCGCCCCGGCGTGGGCGCGCAGGCTCTCGGAATCGCCCAGGGTGCGCTGGACATGGCGGTGGACTACGCCATCGGCCGGAAGCAGTTCGGCTCTCCGGTTTCGTCCTTCCAGGGCCTCCGGTTCATGCTCGCCGACATGGCCACCCAGGTGGAGGCCGCCCGGGCTCTGATCTACGCCACGGCCCGCATGGTCGATGCCAATCCCAAGTCCCGGCCCACGATCTACTCGGCCATGTCGAAGCTGTTCGCCTCGGACATGGCCATGAGGGTCACCACGGACGCGCTGCAGGTCTTCGGCGGGTACGGGTACATGAAGGACTACCCCATCGAGAAGTACATGCGCGACGCCAAGATCACGCAGATCTACGAAGGCACGAACCAGATCCAGCGTGAGGAGATCAGCAAGATCCTCGTGGGCGAGCACATCGCCGGTCACGAGAAGTAGGGCCAGTCACGAATCAGGACTCGGTCAGGGCGCCGGTCCGGCTGTGAACGCCGGGCCGGCGTTCGTGCGTGACGGGGAAGACGCCCTTTGGACTCGAGGTCACTCGGGAGAGAGGGTGGCCTCGATGTCGTTCAGGACCCGTTCCTGGGCGGCCCGGATGGAGGGCAGGAGTGCGGCGGCCCGGTCCACGTCACCGCCACGCGCCGCAGCCTCGAGTTCACCCATCTGCTTCGAGAGGTCGTGGGCGTAGATGCTCCCGGCGGCGGACTTCATCCCGTGCGCCAGGCGACGGACCGTCTCCATGTCCCCCCCTTCGCAGGCCGACGTCAGCTCGGCCTGCTGCCGGGGCGTTTCCTCCAGGTAGGCCCGCAGGGTGCGGTCCACCGCGTGGCCGACCCCCGCTTCCTCCATCGCGGCCCGGAACCGCTCCAGTTCGGCGGAGCGGACCGGGTGAGACCCTTCGGCGCCGTGGAGCGGCCTGTCGCTCCTTCGGGCGGGGGCATCCGCCCCCCGGCTTTCGGCCACCCCGGTCGCGCCCCAGCGCCGGACCAGGCCCAGCAGCTCCTCGGGGCGGAACGGCTTGGTGAGGAAGTCGTTCATCCCGGACGCCCTCGCCTGCTCCCGCTCGTCGTTCAGGGCGTGGGCGGTGAGGGCCACCACCGGGAGCGACGCGCCCTCGGGAAGCGCCCGAATGGCCCGGGCAGCGGCCAGCCCATCCATGACCGGCATCTCCAGATCCATGAGGATCACGTCCGGCCGGTCGGCCTCCGCGGCCGCCACGGCCGCCTCACCATCGCCGACGACCGTGACCCGGTGGCCGCCGCGCTCCAGGATGGAGCGGGCCACCTCCTGGTTCACCCGGTTGTCTTCGGCCAGAAGGACGTGGTATCGGACCGGTTCGTTCGCAGGTAGACGGGTGGATCCCTGCCGGGGGCGAGGCGGCACGGTGTCGGCCGAGCTGGCTAGGACGGACGTCACGGCCCACAGGAACGGTCTCCGGGCGATGGGCTTGGCCACGTAGGCCCCCACTCCCAGGTCGCGCGCTACCGACGCGTCCCCGGACCGGGCGGACGACGTGAGGACGATCACGTTTCGGCTCGGAAACACGTCGTCCCTCCGGATCGCCTCGATGCACTCCAGTCCGTCCTCCCCGGGCATGACCAGGTCCATCACCACCAGATCGAAGGGATCGCCCAGGTGTTTGGCCTCGGACAGCATCGCGCGACCGGTGGGGCCGTCGTGAGCCTCCATGACCGTCGCCCCCTCGGGCTGCAGGAACTCCCGGAGGATCCGTCTGTTGGTCGCGCTGTCGTCCACGAGCAGGATCCGCGTCCGGCTGAGTGAGCCCGCGGGGAGCGCCGGGCTTGCCAGATTCTCCGCCTCCCGGTCCAGTCGGACCACCGCGGAGAAGTGGAAGCGGCTCCCGCGGTCCAGCTCGCTCTCGGCACCGAGGCTCCCGCCCATCAGCTCCACCAGGCGGCGGCTGATGGTGAGTCCCAGACCGGTGCCACCGAACCGGCGGGAGGTGGACCGGTCCGCCTGTTCGAATTCCTCGAAGATGTGGGCCAGTCGCTCCGGAGCGATCCCGATCCCGGTGTCTCTGACTTCGAACTCGATCGTCACCCCGTCGTCGCCCGCACCGCCCTCGCCCAGGCGGGCACGGACCTGGATCTCGCCGTTCTCCGTGAATTTGACCGCGTTGCTGACGAGGTTCGTCAGCACCTGGCGGAGTCGCACCGGATCGCCCACCACGCCCCTCGGGACCGCCGGGTCGATGTCCAGCAGGAGTTCGTTCCCCCGCCTCGACGCCGAGACTCCCAGAACCCGGACGGCGGTCTCCACCGCCTCGTGCAGATCGAAGGGCGTCGACTCGAGCTCCATCCTGCCGGCTTCGATCTTGGAGAAGTCCAGCACGTCATTCAGGACGGCCAGCAGCCCCTCGGCGGACCGAAGGATCAACTCCGCTGACTCGGTCTGATCGGGGGTGAGCCCGCTCCCCAGCAGAAGCTCCGTCATCCCCAGGATCCCGTTCATGGGGGTGCGGATCTCGTGGCTCATGTTGGCGAGGAACGCGCTCTTCATCCGCGTGGCTCGCTCCGCCTGGTCCACCGCGTCCCGCAGCTCTTCCTCGTGGCGGTGCCGCTCCGTCACGTCCCGCACCACGCCGACGATCCCCGCCGGGGACCCGTCGTCGTTCCGATAGATGGTCTTCACGGTGTCCAGCAGCACCCGATTCCCGTCTGGGGCCTCCACCCATTCCTCCGACCGGTGCGGCCCGCCCTCCCGGAGCATCTGCCTGTCGCTGGACGTGTAGACGTCGGCCCGCTCCTGAGGGTAGAGGTCGTAGGCGGTCCGGCCCACCAGCTCCTCCTCGGTCACGCCGGCGAAGGCCGCGAAGGAGTCGTTGCACCCGCGGAAGACGCCCTGGGCGTCCTTGAAGTAGATCTGGTCCGCCGTCGTGTTGATCAGGGACCGGATGAGAGAAGTCTGCCGCACGAGCCTTTCGAGGGCCTTCCGATGGGCGACCTGTTCGGAGACGTCCCGGGCCATCCCCTGGACCCCGACGATCCGGCCGTCGTCGCGGCGAACCGGCCGCGCGGAGAAGGAGAGGTGGCGAGGCACTCCGTCCAGCGAGCGGTGCACGGTCTCGTGGGCGGTGAGTTCTCCTCCGGCCATAACGTCCTGGAACGCGGCCTGGTCGGCCTCCAGGTTGTCGGGATCGGCGAATTCGATGGCGTTCTTGCCCACCAGCTCCGAGGGCTCGGCTCCGTAGATGCCCTCGGCGGCCCGGTTCAGGTAGGTGAATCGACCCTGGTCGTCCACGCGCCAGACCAGGTCGGAGGCCGACTCCACCAGGGACCGGTACCGCTGCTGGGTGACGGCCAGCGTGGCGGACGTCTCCAGCCGCTCAAGAAGCGCCTGGTAGGCCCTCCGGTTCACTTCGCCCAGCACGATCCAGAAGGCCAGGACCAGGGTGGAGAGGGCGTAGGGCGCCGCCACGTCGCTCTGAAGGGCTCCAATCACGAATCCCGAGAGCATCACCCCGTTGAAGAGGTGGAACGCGAGCAGGTCGGCGGAGAGGGTCGCCGTAGAGGCCGCCGCGAGCCCGGCCACGAACACCGCCGTCAGCGCCAGGCCCTCGACGCTGAACTGGGGGAGGAGGATGACCAGACCCACCGCCCAGGCCAGGGCCACCAGGAACACCCCCAGCCGGTTGGCGCGCATGAACCGGGCGGGGTCGGCCTGGGGATCGGGCGCCAGACGGCGCAGTCCCATGCGGAGGAGGCTCATGGCGGTCACCGCCACCGCCCAGGCCACGATCCCCATCGTCTGGTGCTGGCCCTGGAGCAGGACCACCGCGACCCAGGCCACCACCGGGTTTCCGATCTCGCTGGCCCGAGCATCCGCACGGATGATCTCGGCCAGCGAGCGGCGATGGGCGTGGCCTCGGCGGCGCTCCGTCCGGAACGCCGTCGTTCCCCGGACGGGGTTGGGTGCGGCCATGGCTCTCCTCGGGTCGCGGGGGCGGACCGGGCGCCTGCCGACCCCCGTTCCGTCCATGAAGGGAGTGAAACTCCCCCCCGCACCCCGCCGGGGCAAGCGGTCGCGGGAGGCCGCCTGCCTGGCGCAGGCGGGACCCTCCGCCCGTCAGGTCCCTGCTTCGTCCAGTCGGATCCGGGCCTCCGCGACAGCCGCGTCGGCGCCCGCGGCGCGTGAGGGGCCCATGAACCCCCGTCTGCCCAGGTAGGCGTACAGTTTCTTGCGGGCCTTCTCCCGCTCGGGGGAGAAGGCCTCCGACACGAGCACTCTGAGGAGGTCCAGGCCCTGGGTGCGGGCCCATCGCTCCCCGGCCCGGGCGGCCAGGGCCGACTCCTCCGTGCCCTCCTCCTCCATGGCGTTCTGGATCGCGGCCTCGGCCGTGTCGTGGTCGACACCCTTCTGCCGGAGTTCCTGGATCATCCTTCGCCCACCCCGGGGCTTATGGCGAATCCGGTCCCGGGCCAGGGCTTCCGCGAAGAGCCGATCGTCCAGGAGCCCCAGTTGCTCCAGGTGGTCCAGCACGGGGTCGATGTCGTCCCGCCGGACCTCCTTCCGGATGAGGTGGCGGGCCAGCTCGCTGCGACTCCGGGGTCGATGGGACAGCTGGTTCAGAGCCATTTCCCGGGCCTGCCACCGGCGGGTGGCCGTCTCCAGCGCCGTTCGACGGGCAGGGGTGAGGGTATCCCCGATCCCGAGCCCCGAGTCCAGCCAGACCTGGAGCGGGACGGCCAGCGTGGCCCCGTTCGCGGTGTGGATGGTGACGCCCGGATTCCGGCCTCCCTGGGGCTCCAGACGCTGGATGGTCAGGGCGTGGCTCATGTCGGACGGTCACCTCGGGGGATCAGCGGAGTCGGGTCATCCCTCCTGGAGGTACCAGGAGCGATCCGTCAGGTCCTGAAAGACCGTCACCGGACGCCCCCCCTCCAGGAGGAGGGAGAGATAGCGTCGGTGGATGGGACGACGCCACCACTCGTCGTCGATCCTCCATACCTCCAGCACGGCCTCGACCCTGCGAAAGCCTCGCCGGGTGCCGAGGGCGACGGGATGCCCCGATGGGCCTGTCTCCACCCGGACCTTTTCGGGGGTATTCAGAGCCTGGAGGCGAGGGCGATTTCCCTCCCGTCCCGGGAACCGGCCCGGAGCCCGACCGGCGGCCCGACTCTGGTTCGTGGCTCGACCTGGATTGTGGGCCGGATGGTGGCTCATGGTTCGAAGCTCAGCAGGGCGTGACGGCGTTCGGGAATGCGGGACCAGGGGTCCACCTCCACCACCCGGAAGAGGGGGGAGTAGCCCAGGCGCAGCTTCAGTTCCCGTACGGCGGTTCGCAGGGGATCGGGGATGGCACCCTCCTGCATGTCCAGCCCGCCCTCGCTGCGCCCGGCCCGCTGCTTTCGGTCGAAGAGGCCGGCCTGGGCGCTGGCCGGGCCGAACTCGAAGAACTCCACCGCCAGTCCCTCGACGGCCCGGGGTGGGGGGGAGAGGACCATCCGACTGCGCAGGGGTCGGGTGATGCCGTCCCGGTGCGCGGTGGGCTGCTTCAGCACCACCTCCACCTGCCAGGAGCCTCCGCCCTCCAGGCGTCCCAGGACCCGCGCGCCCTCGATGCTGCGGCCACGGCGAGCCGGGCGCGACAGTCCCCGCTCCACCAGCCGATCCAGGGCTCCATGGAGGATGTCGGTCTGACCCACCGGGTCGGGGAAGTCCAGCGAGACCCGGATGGGCCGGGGCCGGTGCCGGGCCCGGACCGGGTCCACCCGTTCTCCCGTGGCCCATGCCCGGGCGTCCTTGCCCTCCTGTCCGAACTGGGCCACCAGGGCGGAGGAAGGGAGACGGACGAGTTCGCCCAGGGTGCGGATGTCCAGGCGCTCCAGCCGCTGGATCATGAGGTCGTCCACCGGCAGCGACGAGACCGGCTGACCGGAGAGGAATCGGGGCAGTTCTTCTCCGGACACGATCACCGGCGAGCCGGCCCGGGCGCTCACGGCCGCCACCCAGGCGCCGAAGGTCCCCGGAGCCAGTCCCGCCCGGAAGGACGCGGCCAGGGCAGGGGGGAGAACCTCCAGAAGGCAGCGCATGGCCCGCCGGATCTGGTTGACGGGAGAACCGTAGAGCCGGCCCATGCCGTCCATGCCCACGTAGAACCGCCCCGCCCCGGAGGGCTCCACCACCGGACTCAGTCCCTCCAGGGCCTCCAGGATGTCCGCCGTGGCGCTGTCGTAATGGGTGGGATCGGGCTCCAGAAGGGTGAGGTGGGTACACAGCCCCACCGCCTGGGACACCAGCATGCCCGGCCGCACCCCCGCTTCGTGCGCTCGCTCGGACACCTGCCACACCTCCCGCCGGGTGGACTCCCCCGGGGCCAGGAGAGCCACGGCGGTGGTGTCCAGTTCCGGGAGTCGCATGAGCTCCAGGCGAAGCTCGAACGTGGGCAGCCAGAGACACAGGGCCGTCCGACTGCCGGCATGACGGGGCATGGCAGAGACAGGTCTGCCGGACCTCGGAGGGGGCCTTCCGGAGTAGAAGGGACATCCACCTTCGGGTCCGGCGTGCAGGATACCGAACAAACACCGAATACTATACCGAATATAAACCGAACATACGGGTGTGCAAGGAGGGAATTCGGGAGGCTCACCGCCTCCCATGAGAGGCCCGTACACCCTAGATTGTGGGCTGTCTCGCGCCCTGTTCAGGCCTCGCCGTCTCCTCGACGGGGAGCCGGGCGTTTCTTTCGTTCGAGTGGAACACGATGGACACTGCAGTGCTGACGCAGGATCCCCTGGAGCTTTCCACGCCGCTGCTGGCGGTTCCCGTCCCTCTCCTGGAGGGGGAGGCGCTTCCCGGCGGGTTGGCCGAGCTGGATCGGGCCACCGGTGGCGGGCTGGCCAGCTCCCTGGCCCGCGGCGACTTCGACGGCCGCAAGGAGGACAGCCTGCTGGTCTTCCCCCAAGGGGTCGGCGGCCCCGCCCGGATCGTGTTCTTCGGCACGGGAGATCCGGCGGAGTTCGACGCCGAGGGAGCCCGCCGGTTCGCCGGCCGGGCCGTCCGTCAGGCCGAGGCGCTGCGCGTCACCGATGTGACGCTGTGGCTGGACGGGATGGACGAGGCTCACGTCCAGGCGGCCGCCGAGGGCGGTGTCCTGGCGGCCTGGCGCTTCGACGAGTTCAGGAGCGCGGACGACGACGATCCCAAGCCCGCCGTGGACTCGGTGCAGGCCTGGCTGGGCGGATCCGCCGACGGGCTCGGAGCCTCGTTCGAGCGGGGCGTGATCATCGGGGAAGGGGAGAACTTCGCCCGCAACCTCCAGAACCGCCCCGGGAACGCGGCCACCCCCACCTACCTGGCCGAACAGGCGGAGCGGATGGCCTCCGAGGCGGGTCTCACCTTCCGGGCCCTGGGACCGGCCGAGATGCACGCCGAGGGCATGGGAGCCCTTCTGGCGGTGGCGCAGGGGTCGGACGAGGAGCCGCGTCTCATCATCCTCGAGCATCGCGGGGGCAACGAGGACGACGCCCCCGTGGCCCTGGTGGGGAAAGGACTCACCTTCGATGCCGGCGGGATCTCGCTCAAGCCTCCGGCAAAGATGGAGGACATGAAGTTCGACATGTCCGGCGGCGCGGCCGTCCTGGGAGCGATGAAGGCCATCGGCGAACTGGATCTGCCCATCAACGTGGTGGCCGCCGTGCCCTCGTCCGAGAACCTCCTGAACGGGAGCGCCATGAAGCCCGGGGACATCATCACCACCCGGGAAGGAAAGACGGTCGAGATCATCAACACCGACGCCGAGGGGCGACTGATCCTCAGCGACGCCCTCTCCTACGTCCGGGAATACGAGCCGGCGGCCATCGTGGACTGCGCCACCCTCACCGGTGCCGTGGTGATCGGCCTCGGGCACCATGCGGCCGCGGTGCTGGGAACCGACGACGACCTGGTGCAGGAGCTTCGGGACGCCGGCGATCGCTCCGGCGAGCGGTGCTGGCCCCTTCCGCTGTGGCCCGAGTACCGGGAGCAGCTCAAGAGCGACTACGCCGACATGAAGAACGTGGGCGGCCGGCCCGCGGGCACCATCACGGCCGGCTGGTTCCTCCGGGAGTTCGTGGGGGATACCCCCTGGGGCCACCTCGACGTCGCCGGTACGGCCTACGGTGAGGGGAAGCTGCCCTACCAGCGTCCCGGCGGCTACGGATTCCCCACCCGGCTCCTCGTGGAATGGGTTCGCGCCCGGGCCCGGTGATAGGCGGCAGGATTTTCATCGGTACTCCCGGACGGCTCGTGAGCGGGTACTGGAGTGGGTGCGCCCGACGGTCGCGGCGTTCCCACCGGCCCGGGGCCGCCCTCCTCCTGGGGCTGGCCCTCGGAACCGGGGTGGCGGTTCTCGCCACGCCGTCTCGCGGGGCGGCCCAGGTACCGGATTCCATTCCGGCGCGACCCGATTCCGTGGTGGTCACCGATACCGTTCCGCTCCTGGCGGACAGTCTGGCACTGCCGGACAGCATCCTGGTGCTGGCCGACACCCTGGGCGCGGACTCCCTCGCCGCCGACACGGTGGCGGCGGATTCGGGCGTGGTGCGGGTGCTCCCCGTCTTCCCCCAGGCGCCGGCGCCGAGCTTCGCGGCGGGGGTGTGGGAATGGGGTCCGGAGCAGCTCATCGTGAACGAGGCCCTGACCGTGGGCGAACTCCTGGTGCAGATCCCCGGGATCAACTTCCACCGGGGCGGGGACTACGGGATGCCCACGGCGGTGTCGAGCTTTGGAATGGCCGGGGGACGGACCCGGATCTACTTCGACGGGATCGAGATTCCCCCCATGGAAGGCGGCGTGCCCGATCTCTCACGGATCGAGCTCTCCGGACTGGGTCGCATCCGGGTTTCGAGGCGACTGGGGGAGATCCGGGTCGATCTTCATTCCCGGGTGTGGGAAGAGCCCCGGCCCTACTCCATCGTGCAGGCCGGCACCGGGGACCTGGACACCAACGTCTTCGGGTTCACCTACGTGGACGCCGACGCGCTGCGCGGGAGTCTCGGGGTCTCCATCGACCGCGTCGATACGGACGGACCGGGCCGGCAGTTCCCCAGCACCTCGTCGGGCTTCTGGGCCCGGTATGCCGTGCATTTCGGGGATCGGGGGGGCATCCAGATCCAGGCCCGGCGGCGGGATACCCGTCGGGGGGACGCCTACTTCCCCGACGGCACCCGCCAGAGCGACCTGGCCGGCCGGATCCGCTATCGGTTCGCCCAGGGCCTGGTGGCAGAATCCTACGTGACTTCCCATACGCTCACCCTCATCGGCCCCGACGCGGAGTCCGAGATTCCGGACGATTCGCTGCGGTTCTCGACGGATCCGCGTCACCAGGTCGGTGCCCGGGTCGGGTTCGAGGGCGCCGGATTCTGGGTGGACGGCGAGGCCCGCCTGCAGGGAGGTCGAGGCTGGCCGGAACGGGAGCTGAGGATCGCGGGGGGACTGGATGGCCGGGCCTGGGGAGGGCTCGCGGGGTCCTTCGAGCAGGAGAGCTGGAGACAGGGCGGGTCCGGCACGGACCTGAACGTCCACGCCTGGACCCCGACCTTCGCCGGGTTCCGGGCTTTCGCCGAGTGGCAGGACGACCGGCGCGGGGTTCCCGAGTTCGGGCTGAATCGGACGTACCTGCCCGAGTTCGGCGACGATCCGGACGCGGTCATCGACACGTTGACCGTACCGACCTTCACGGAGCGGAGCGGGATCCGGATCGGCGCCGACTTCGCCCGCTGGGGTCTGACCCTGGGAGGCGCCTATCTGCGCACCGAGGCCGATTCTCTCGCGGTGTTCGGACTGGCCCCGGACCGGGACGGTCTGACGCTGCCCGGGGGAAGCCGCAGCGGCTTCGAGGTGAGCGGGTCGATCCCGCTCTACTTCGATGGACTGAGCCTCACCGGGAGCTTCGTCAGCTGGAACCAGGAGATGACCGATCCCGACGCCTGGCGGTACCTCCCGAGCCGCGTGTGGGACGGAGCCGTTCGGTACCATGGCCAGTTCCGCCCTTCGGGGAACCTGGAGATCGACGCCGCGGTGGGTGTTCGCGGGCGGGACGCGATGCTGGTGCCGTTCGAGGCGGAAGTAGAGGAGGAGAACCCCCTCGTGGCGGCCGGGCCCCGGTCCGCGCTGGACGACGATCCCATCCAGCTGGGGTCCGTCCCGTTCTATCAGAACTGGTGGGCCAGCCTGAACATCCGCATCGTAACGGTGCGGGCGTTCCTGCGGATCGAGAACATCCAGAACCGGCTGGACAACCAGGACTATCCGGGCCGCCTCCTTCCGGGGTTCCGTACCGTATACGGGCTCCGCTGGGTGATGATGAACTGAGGCCGACCCCACCGGGCTCGGGGCTCCCGTCCCGTCCCGGCGCGGCAGAGGGTTAAACCAGGAACGAGGACCACGATGCTCCGCAGCATGACCGGGTTCGGCGAAGCCGAGCGTACGATCGAAGCGGGACTTCTGCGGGTGGAACTGAAGTCCGTGAACCACCGGAACTTCAACACCACCATCCGGACCCCGTACGGCTTCGACCGCTACGAGCCCGCCATCCAGGGTTGGCTGAAGGAGTATGCCTCCCGGGGCCATCTCACCATCTCGGTGTCGCTCGATTCCTCCCAGGCGGAGGGCGACGAGGAAGGCCTCGAGCTGGACCTGGAGCGGGCCGAGCAGATCCGCGCACTGCTCCAGCACATGGCCGAGGAACTGAACCTGGAGGGCGGGATCACCGTGGATCTCATGGCCGGCTACCGGGACCTCATCCGCGCCCCGGACCGCGACCGGGCTTCGGTGGAGGTCGACCCGGTAGACCTGGAGGGCGTGATCCGGACCGCCTGCGAGGCCCTCGTCGGAATGCGGGAGCGGGAGGGCGCCGCCCTGGCGGAGGACCTGGAGGAGCGGCTGGCCGCGATGTCCACCCATCTCGCGGAGGTTGAACGCCTGGCTCCCGGACGCCTCGACCGCGAACGAATCCGCCTGCGCGAAGCGATCGAGGCCCTGGCGGGAGATGCCGGGGTGGACGAGGACCGGCTGGTCCGCGAGATCGCCCACATGGCCGACAAGTGGGACGTGAACGAGGAGATCGTCCGATTCCGGGCCCACATCGACGTGTTCCGGGAGACCATGGGTCGCGAGAGCGCCGAGCCGGTCGGAAAGCGCCTGGGGTTCCTGGTGCAGGAGATGCTCCGCGAAGCCAACACCATCGGGAGCAAGGCCAACGACACGGAGATCGCCCACCTGAGCGTCGCCCTGAAGGAGGAGATCGAGCGGGTGCGAGAGCAGATGGAGAACGTGGAGTGACGGAGGCCGCCGCGGGACCTCCGCCCCTGGTGCTGGTGGCGCCGAGCGGCGCCGGCAAGACCACCATGGCCCGCTCTCTCGTGGAGGGGCCCGGCCCGTTCACGTTCTCGGTGTCGGCCACCACCCGGGCGGCCCGGCCGGGCGAGATCGACGGCGACGATTACCACTTCGTGACCGAGGCGGAGTTCCTCGATATGGTGGAGCGGGGCGACCTGGCGGAATGGGCCCGCGTGCACGACCGCTACTACGGAACCCTCCTTAGAACGCTCGAGGACGCGCGTCGCCGCGGGGAGCAGGTGGTGCTGGACATCGACGTCCAGGGAGCCTTCCAGATCCTCGAACGGGTTCCCGATGCGCTGCTTATCTTTATCTTACCTCCTTCCGGGACCACGCTCATGCGCAGGTTGCTGGGGCGGGGGACGGAGGACCCGGCCGAGATCCGTAGACGGATGGACACGGCCCGGGAAGAACTGGCAGCGGCGAGGCGGTTCTCGCACTTCGTGGTGAACGACGACCTGGATACCGCGGTGGACGAGGTTCGCGCCATCGCCCGGGGCGATGCCTCGGGGTCGCTTCCGGGCACGTCGCTTGAGACGACGCTGGACAGAATCTGGTCCGAGATCGTGGGAGAGCTTGGTGCGTCTTCCGACGGCTCGGAAACCCTTTGAGGAGTACCTGAAGAATGCGCGTATTCACTCCGGGCGAGCTCGCCGAGAGCACCCAGTCCAAGTACCTGGGTGTGCTCGTCGCCGCCAAGTATGCCCGTGAGCTCAACATGCTCCCCCGGGAGACCCTGCCCCTGGGGCAGGAGAAGAAGCTCACCACCCGCTCGCTCGAGGCTCTGACCTCCGGCCAGTTCGAGTTCCGCCTGGTCAAGCGCCGCCGCCGGGAGGAGTAGCCCGTGCCGCCCCGGGTCCTGACACCGCGACGCCCCTGGAAGGGGAAGCGCGTCGTCCTGGGGGTTACGGGTGGGATCGCAGCGTACAAGGCGATCCAGATTGCCCGCGACCTGACCCGGCTCGGGGCGGAAGTGGACACCGTCCTCACTCACGGTGCCCGCCATTTCGTACAGCCGCTCTCCTTCGAGGGCGTCACGGGGCGCCCCGTTCTCACCGATCTGTTCTCCGCGGAGGGCGCGGCACTCCACATCCGGCTGGGCCTCGAGGCCGACGCGGTGTGCGTCGCCCCGGCCACGGCCGACTTCATGGCCCGGGCCGCCCAGGGTCGCGCCGACGACCTCCTGACCACGACCCTGCTCGCCACCCGTGCGCCGGTGCTCATCTGTCCGGCCATGAACGACCGCATGTGGTCCCACCCCCAGACCCGGGCCAACGCCGAGCACCTGGAATCGGCCCTCGGCTATCGCATCGTCGGGCCGGGAATCGGTCCGCTCGCCGTGGGAGAGGGTGAGGGGCCCGGTCGCCTGCAGGAGCCCGACGACATCCTGGATCACGTGGGCCGGAGTCTGGGCATGGAAGCCGAGTTCCGGGGCAAGCGGGTGCTCGTCACCGCGGGGCCCACCCGCGAGCCGGTGGATCCCGTCCGATACCTGGGCAACCGGTCCTCGGGCCGGATGGGCTACGCTCTCGCCCGGGCCGCGTGGCGGCGCGGGGCGGAGGTCGTCCTGGTCTCCGGACCGTCCGATCTCGCGGATCCCCCGGGCGTGGAGACGATCCGGGTCGAGACCGCCCGCCAGATGCAGCACGCGGTACTGAGCCACATCGGGTCCTGCAACCTGAACCTGTTCGCCGCCGCGGTGGCCGATTTCCGCCCCGCCGATCCCAGGGACCGGAAGGTCAAGCGCACCCGAGACGGCGATTCGCTGGAGATCCAGCTGGAGGCCAACCCGGATGTGGCCGCGGGCACCCGGGAACACCGCCTGGAGGGCTCCGTCACCGTGGGGTTCGCCCTGGAGACGGAGGATCTCCTGGAGAACGCACGGGACAAGATGGAGCGGAAGGGCTTCGATCTGGTCGTGGCCAACCCGGCCAACGAGCCCGGCGCCGGGTTCAGCGGCGACACCAACCAGGTCGTCCTCCTGGATCCGGACGGCGGATCGGACGAGCTCCCCCTCCTCCCCAAGGACGAGGTGGCCGAGTACATCCTGGATCGGGTCTCGGCCCTCTGGGAGCGAACCTCCTCGGCCCTCCCCGGGGACCCGAGTTGAGCGGAGACGGCCTCAGAGAAGCCCTCGCCCGGTACCTCGGGCAGCAGCAGGACCTGGGACAGCCCCCGGTCATCCTGCAGGGCCTGACCCCCGCCGAGGCCCTCAGGCTCGCGGCGGAGCGCCCCGGCGACGGCCCGGGTGCAGGAGTGTCTTCCTCCGGCGGCGCCTCGCCCGACGCGGGAGGCCCCTCCCGCGAAGCGACGGCCCCGGTCACCGTTCCGCCGGGCTCCTCGCCGGCCGAGCTGCCCTCGGCCCCTCTCCCGCCCGCGGAACTGCCGGACACACTGGACGCGCTGAGGGACCTGGTGTCGGTATGCACCCTGTGCGGGCTGAGCGGGTCCCGGACCCAGACCGTCTTCTCGGACGGGAACCCGACCGCCCGGCTCATGGTGGTGGGGGAGGCCCCGGGCGCCAACGAGGACCGCACCGGCCTGCCGTTCGTGGGACAGGCGGGGAAGTTCCTGGACCTCCTGCTCGCCGCGGTGAACCTCAGCCGGGCCGAGTCGGTGTACATCTGCAACGTCCTGAAATGCCGGCCGCCCAACAACCGGGACCCGGAGCCGCAGGAGATCCAGGCCTGCTCCCCCTACCTCCATCGGCAGATCGATCTGGTCCGGCCGGAGGCCATTCTGGCGGTGGGGACGTTCTCGGCGCGGCTCCTCACGGGATCCACCGGATCGCTCGGCTCGCTGCGCGGGAAGGTCCACGCCTACCAGGGGGTACCGACGGTGGTTACCTACCATCCGGCGGCGCTCCTCCGCAATTCAAGCTGGACCCGCGCGACGTGGGACGATCTGCAGTTGCTAAGAGACGTCCTCGACGGCACTCTGCACTGACGCTCCGTCTTCACCCCACCCACGACCGACCCCACCCCACGTGCCGGACCGCGCCGCCTCCTTCGCCACCCCGCTGACCGCCTCTCCGGCGGCCGTGTACGACAGGGAGCCCCCCTACTCCATCGTGGCGGAGGTTTCGGTTCTGGGCGGCGCGTTCCTGGACCCGGACGCCCTCACCCGGATCGTGGAGGATCTGAACGACTCCATGTTCTTCCGGGAGGCCAATCGGAGGGTCTTCCGGACCATGGTCCGCCTCTACGAGCGGCAGGAGGCCATCGATCCGGTCACGGTGTCGGAGGAGCTCTCCCGGACCGGGGAGCTCGACTCGGTCGGGGGCATGGATTACCTGGGCGAGCTGCTGGAAGCCGTTCCCACGGCCGCGAACATCGAGTACCACGCCCGGATCGTCCGCGAGAAGGCGCTCATGCGGCGCCTCATCGACGCCGCGACGTCGATCATCCAGGACGTCTACGAGCCCGGCGAGCGGGACATCAAGCAGATCATGGACGAGGCGGAGTCCAGGGTCTTCAAGGTGGCCCAGAGCCAGGACCGGGAGGGGTTCGTCTGGATCAAGGAGATCCTCTGGCCCACGTTCGAGCGGATCGAGAAGCTCCAGGACCAGGGCTCGGGAATCACCGGGGTCCCCACCGGGTTCGCCCACCTCGACCGCATGACCACGGGGCTTCAGGCCGGGGATCTGATCATCGTCGCCGCCCGTCCCTCCATGGGGAAGACGTCGTGGGTCATGAACGTGGCCCAGTCGGCGGCTATCGAGCACGAGGTTCCGGTGGCCATCTTCTCGCTGGAGATGTCGAAGGAGCAGCTCGTCCAGCGTCTGCTTTGCTCGGAGGGTCGGGTGGACGCCCAGCGGCTCCGGCGGGGCAACCTCGGCTCCGAGGAGTTCCAGCGTCTGGCCCAGGCGGCCGGCCACCTGAACACCGCTCCGCTCTGGATCGACGATTCTCCGGGGCTCACGGTGCTGGAGATGCGGGCCAAGGCCCGTCGCCTCAAGGCCGAGAACGAGAACCTGGGACTGGTGATCGTCGACTACCTGCAGCTCATGGCGGGGTCGGGAAGGACCGAAAGCCGGACCCAGGAGGTGAGTGAGATCTCTCGGGGCCTGAAGGCGCTGGCCCGCGAGCTGGAGGTCCCCGTGATCGCCCTCTCCCAGCTTTCCCGGGCCCCAGAGGCCCGTACCGACAAGCGACCGATGCTCAGTGACCTCCGGGAGTCCGGTTCCATCGAGCAGGATGCCGATCTCGTCATGTTCCTGTTCCGGCCGGAATACTACTTTGGGCCCACCGACAAGGACGGGAACTCCATCGAGGGTCGCTCGGAGCTCATCGTGTCGAAGCAGCGAAACGGTCCCACGGGCGTCGTGAACCTGTTCTTCCACAAGGCCTACACCCGCTTCGACACCATGGAGGAGGATCGGTCCCAGCCCGTGCCCGGTCCCGGCGGTGGCGGGGGTCCGGGCGGCCCCGGCTCCTTCGGCGGGGTCTGATTCCGCCCGACGATCACCTCCACATCCGCCATGACCGAATCCACCTCCCAGACTCTGGGTGTCGTCGTCCCGGCCGCGGGCACTGGACGGCGCATGGGTGGATTGCGGAAGCAGTACCTGGAACTGGCCGGTGAGCCCGTGCTGGTCTGGGCCCTTCGGCCGTTTCTGGCGCACCCGGCCCTCTCGTCCGTGGTCGTGGCCCTGCCCCCGGGGGACGAGGCGAGCCCGCCGGAATGGCTCACGGCCGAGGACCCCCGCATCTCCTTCGTGGCCGGCGGTGAGAGCCGGGGAGAGTCGGTGTTCAACGCCCTGGGGGCGCTCCCCCCGGTGGACGTGATCATGGTCCATGACGGAGCGCGGCCCCTGGTCTCCGAAGAAACCGTGGATCGGTGTTTTCGCGCCGCCGCCGGGGGCGATGGTGTGGTCGCGGGGGTGCCCGCGGTGGACACTCTGAAGGGCGTGGACTCCGACTCGCGCATCCTGGAGACCCTGGACCGCTCGAGGATCTGGCAGGCCCACACCCCGCAGTCGTTCCCTGCCCCGGTGCTCCTGGAGGCCTACGAAGCGGCGCGTGAGGCGGGGTTCCCGGCCACCGACGACTCGGCGCTCGTCGAGGCCTCCGGGGGGTCGGTGCGCATGGTGCACGGGAATGCCGACAATCTGAAGGTCACCCGTCCGGAGGACCTCGTGGCGGCCGAGGCGATCCTCCGATCCCGGAGGGACCATGCTCAAGGGTAGGCTGAAGCGGCTGGCCCTGGGGCCTGAAGGCCTCCCCGCGGAGCAGGGGAGCCGGGTCGCGGCCCACCTTCACCGCGGCGGCCTGGTGGTATACCCCACCGAAACGGTGTATGGCCTGGGGTCCGACGCCGCCGGCGCTGGCCTGAAGGCGCTCTGGAAGGCCAAGGACCGGGGGCCCGATCACCCGGCTCTCCTGGCTCTGTCCCATCGGGACCAGGCCCGGGGACTGCGCTGGTCCCCCGCCGCCTCTGCGTTGGCGGACCGGTTCTGGCCCGGCCCGCTCACCCTCATCCTGCCCGATCCCGATCACTCCTTCCCTCTGGGCGTCCGGAGCTCGGCCGGGGGAGTGGCCGTCCGCGTGTCGTCGCACCCCGTCCCCGGTCAGATCGCAGCGGCCCTGGGCCGGCCGGTCACCTCCACCAGCGCCAACCGACACGGTTCGCCGCCGGCCCGGAGCGCCGAGGACGCCACCGAGTTTGCCGAGATCATCGCCGCCGAAGGGGTGAGGGTGCTCATGCTCGACGGCGGGGAGCTTCCACCCCGGCCGCCGTCCACCTTGGTCGACTGCTCGTCCGAGGTGCTTCGCATCCTCCGGGAAGGGGAGATCCCTGGAGACGAGGTCCTGGAGTTCGTGGACGGCCTCGAGGGTTCTGCGGGCGAACCCGAGTCCCACCGGGACGCCGACGGGCCCCGCCCGTTCCGAGTTCTGTTCGTGTGCTCGGGAAATACCTGCCGGAGCCCCCTGGCCGAGGTGCTGCTCCGAGAGGGCGCGGCTCGCCGCTGGGGGGACCGGGCCGAGGAGATGCTCGAGGTCCGGTCCGCGGGAACCGGGGCCGTGTCCGGGGAGTCCGCGAGCCTGGGAAGCCGGAGGGCGGCTGAGCGGCACGACCTGGACCTGGAACCCCACCGGTCCACCTATCTGGACCCCGAGGTGGTGGGGTGGGCCGACCTGGTCCTGACCATGGGTCCGCACCACCTGGGCCGCGTCACCGCAAAGGGCGGCGGAGACCGGGTGTCCCTCATCTCCTCCTTCGCCTCCGGCTCCGACGACCCGTTCGCCGGCCCCCCCATTTCTGATCCGTTCGGGGGGGACGACGGGGTCTACGAGTCCACCTATCTTGAACTTGAGCACCTCGTGGAGGAGGTGCTCCTTCGACTGGCCCCGAGCCTGGAATCCGACTGACGGACCATGATCACAGCCCGTACCCGCGTCTTTTCGCTCCTTGGGGATCCCGTCCACCATTCCCTCTCCCCGATCCTGCAGAACCGGGCCTTCGAGGAAGCGGGCGTGGACGGTGTGTTCGTGGCGCTCAAGGCGGGTCCCGAGGACCTTTCCGGGCTCGTACGTGCCCTGAGCATGGCCGGTGGGGGAGGGAACGTCACCCTCCCGCACAAGGAGAAGGTCGTTCGCGTGCTGGACCACCCGTCCGAGTCGGTCCGCCGCACGGGGGCCTGCAATACGTTCTGGCTGAAGGACGGTCAGGTCTACGGGGACAACACCGACGTGGACGGCATGTCCCGGGCCCTGCAGCGGTTCCTCGGGCGGTCGGCCGACGGGATGAACATCCTCCTGCTCGGTGCGGGTGGAGCCGCCCGGGCCTCCCTCGTCGCACTCCTGGACGACGGTGCGAAGGAGATCACCCTCCTGAATCGCACGACGGAACGGGCACGGGCCGTGTCCAGGCGGATCGGCGGGGAGCGGGTCCGCGTGGCCGAGAATCCCGCCGCCGTTGAGGGCGGTCGTTTCGACCTGGTGGTGAATGCCACCCGCCTGGGCCTGGAGGAGGACGATTCCCTCCCCCTGGAGCTCGGCACCCTCGGGTGGGCCGGGGCCGTGATGGATCTCGTGTACGGTCCCGCGGAGACCCGGTTCGTTCGCGCGGCCCGTGAACTGGGGATCCAGGCGGCCGACGGCGGCGAAATGCTGGTCCAGCAGGGCGCTGCCGCGTTCGAGCGCTGGTGGGACAAGGAGGCGCCGGTGGAGGCCATGCGAGCGGCTCTCGAAGAGGCACGAGCCCGCGGGTGATCGCCCGGGTCCTGGCCGACCTGGGGACCCTCCTTCTGCCACCCGGCTGCTACCTGTGCGGGGCCCGGATCGCCATGGATCCGCCCACACACCTTTGCGTACCCTGTCTCGGTCGGCTCCGCCCTCCCCCGGGTCCCGTGTGCGCCCGATGCGGTGCGCCGATCCTGCCAGGGGCGGTCCCCCCGGGTGCAGGCGACTCCCGGCCCGGTCAGGCTTCCACCTGCCCCGAATGCGACACCTGGGGCGCCACCCTCATCCGCGTCCGGGCCGCGGTCCGGATGACCTCCGAGGCTCGACGGCTGGTCGCCGGCGTGAAATACCGCGGATGGGAGGGCCTGGCCGGGGTCATGGCCGAGCGGATGGAGCGGGTGCTCGTGGGTCTGGCGCTTCCCGACGCCCCGGTCCTCGTGCCGGTGCCCACCACCCGAGCTCGTGCACGGGCCCGGGGCTACAACCAGGCGGAGCGCCTGGCCCATCACCTCGGCATTCGGCGGGGGTGGCCGGTCCGAGACCTGCTCGTCCGGAAGGGAGAGGGCCCCAGCCAGGTCGGGTTGCCCCCCCGATACCGCCTGAGTAACGTCAATTCGGCGTTTGCGGTCACCTCCCACCGCGGCCCGGGTCCCTGTTCGGGACCGGTTCTGCTGGTGGACGATGTCCTGACCACCGGCGCCACTCTGTCGGCGGCCTCCACGGCCCTGTCGGCCGCGGGCGTTGAGCGGGTGTTCGCTCTCACCTTCGCCCGGGCGATTCCGGGACTGGACGACCCGCCGTCGTGATCTCCCAAGTCCCTACATAACAACAACCTGAGATACTTCACATCATGTCGACTCGAGTAGCGATCAATGGGTTTGGCCGGATCGGTCGGAACGTCCTGCGCGCGGCCAAGAACAGCGGTGCCGAAGGCCTCGACTTCGTTGCGGTGAACGACCTCACGGACAGCGGCACGCTGGCCCACCTCCTCCGGTACGATTCGGTTCACGGGCGGTACCCGGGCGAGGTGGAGGTGACGGACGCCGGGCTCCGGGTCGACGGGGACGACATCCAGGTGCTCAGCGAGCGGGATCCCTCCCAGCTGCCCTGGGCCGACCTGGGCGTGGACATCGTCGTGGAGTCGACCGGCCTCTTCACGCAGCGGGACAAGGCCGCGATGCACCTCGAAGCGGGCGCGAAGAAGGTCATCATTTCGGCCCCGGCCAAGCAGGAGGACGTGACCATCGTCCTCGGAGTGAACCAGGATGCCTACGACCCGGCCTCCCACGACATCATCTCCAACGCCTCCTGCACCACGAACTGCCTGGCTCCGGTGGTGAAGACGCTGCTCGACAACTTCGGGTTCGCCCGGGGGCTGATGACCACCGTCCACGCCTACACCAACGACCAGAGGATCCTGGACCTGCCCCACAAGGACCTGCGCAGGGCCCGGGCGGCGGCCATGAGCATGATCCCCACCACCACCGGGGCCGCCAAGGCGACCGGGCTGGTGATTCCCGAGGTGGCGGGCCGGATCGACGGGATGGCCATGCGGGTGCCGACTCCGGACGTGTCGGTGGTGGACCTGGTCGCCGAGGTGGAGAAGGACGTGACCCTGGAGGAGGTGAAGGAGGCCTTCCGTCAGGCCGCGGCCGGGCCCCTGAACGGGGTCCTGGACGCCTCGGACGAGCCGCTGGTCTCCATCGACTACACGGGCAGCTCCTTCAGCTCCGTGGTGGATCTCCTCAGCACCAACGTCATGGAGAACCGCATGGTGAAGGTGCTCTCCTGGTACGACAACGAGATGGGTTACTCCCACCGCGTGGTGGACCTGGCCCGCTACGTCGCGGACCGGCTGTAGATGAGCACCGAATCCGCCCCCTGGGCATCCTATCGCTGCCCCGTCTGCGGGCACGTGGATGATGTCCCCGTGGGGCGGGACGGCCCCCTCCTGTTTCCCTGCAGCCACTGCGGGGCTCAGCTGGAGGGGGATCCGCCGTCCGACCCGGGTGAGCACCTTCCGGTCCGGGTGCGGGACGAGCGGTCTTGAAACTCGCGGGTGGTGATGGCCCGTCCTCTGTAACGGGGGACGGGCTTTCCCGTATCTGAGAACGATGCGACAAACCACCAGAACGGACATCAGTCCGCAGACAACGACTCGGGACAAGAGCCGAGAGGTTCTGCCTCCCGATTTTGAGGCGTGGTACAGGGACCACCAGTCGACCGTATATCGGTACGTCCGGTTCCGTGTGGCCACCCGTGAGACGGCCGAGGACGTGACGTCCGAGGTGTTCTTCAAGGCCCTCCGGTCCCTGGACCGGTACGACCCCGAAAGGGCGTCCCCGAGGACCTGGCTCCTGAGGATCGCCCGCAACGCGGTGACGGACCATCTCCGCTCTCTGAAGCGGAAGGGTTCGCTCCACGTATCGCTGGACCGGGTCCCCGACCTGGTGGAGAACGCTCGCACTCCGGAGGAGAAGCTCATCCGGGAAGAGCGGCTCAATCGCATCCTGAACGCGAACAACACGCTCAGGTCCGCCGATCAGGAGATCATCTCCCTTCGATTCGGTGCGGAGCTGAGCAATCCCGAGATCGCCGAGGCGCTCGGGATCAGCAACAACGCGGTAGCCGTGCGCCTGCACAGGGCGGTGAAGCGGCTCAAGGACGCGGTGGAGGAGGAGGACGGCAATGAGTAACGACCGTCCCGGTTGGGAAGACAGAGAGAATCCCATGGACTTCGGGTCGGAGTTCGAGGCGGAGCCCCAGGGGCCCGATCTCGAGTCGGATCCGGATCTGGCGGATTTCGTGGCCGAGCTGGCGGGGATCGAGATCCCTCAGCGGGCCGATTTCGAAGAGGAGCTGCTCGCTCAGCTCGAACAGTCCTGGGTCATGGAGGAGGACCCGGAGCTCCAGGATCTTCTGACGGAGCTTTCGGCGCTGGATATCTCGGAGCGGCCCTCGTTCCGTCCCGAACTGCTGGCTCAGCTCGAGAGGACCTGGCTCAAAGAGGCGGTGATCCCGGGCCGGCGCTGGGCGTGGTCCCGGATGGCGGCCGCCGCGGCGGTGGCCGGGCTCATCATGTCCGTGTCGGTGCCCCCCGCTCGGGCGGCGATCCGGGCGTTCTTCGTCGGCTCGGCCGAGGCCGACGCGCCGGTGGAGGTCATGGTGCCGTCCACGAGGTTCGTGGCTGCCCCCGTGCCGGAGGTCGTGTCCACGCTCGACGTGGCGGACCAGCCGGCGCCCACCCCGGACTACACCGAGCCCTCCCTCCCCATGGAGGCGGTGGAGCCCTTCATCCCGGCGCGGGTCACGTATCCCGAACTGAGGGACCGGGAGAGCTCCGAGGCGCTGATCCTGTCCTTCTACCCGGCCGACCTGCGGTCCTTCGGGATCGGAGGCACGGCCCGCGTCGCCCTCTGGATCGACCCCGAGGGGTCGGTCTCGGAGCCGCGTGTGGTGGAGTCTTCCGGTGTCGCCGGCCTGGACCAGGCCGCCGTGGCCGCGGCCCCCAACCTGCGGTTCTATCCGGCGCTGGAGCGGGGCATTCCGCGAGGCACCTGGGTGGAGTTCGACATGGTGTTCCGTGCGCCGGGCGCGGCGGAGCGGGTGGACGATGAGCCCGTGGTCATGGACGAGCCGGTCATCGATGACCTGCGCGAGCCCGACCTGGTGAACCTGGAGGACGCTCCTCTGGGACCGACTATGGGCACCTTCGCGCTCGACGGGGAGGACCTGCTCCTCCAGGCTCTGGGGCCGCAGGCCGAGGGCGAGACGGAGCTGGGATCGGCCCAGTCGCTGCTGGCCGGTGAGGCGCCGGCGTCGGTGCTTCCGCTCGCGTGGCGGGCCGAGGCCGCCGCCACCCTGGAGGCCGCGATCCTGCGGAGCCCGGGCAACCCCGCGCCGTACCTGGCCCTGGGCCGGATCCGCGTGAACCAGGGGCTCGACCGCGACGCCCTCAGGCTGTTCAACCTGGGCCTGAGCCGGGTGGAGTCCACCGACCGGGCCATTCCCCCGGAGGTGGTGGCGGGCCTGCACTACGAGCGCGGCCTGATTCTGCACGAGCGCTGGGCCCCCTGGGCCGACCTGGGTCGCGTCGCCTCGTCTGAGGTGCACCGGGAGGACTGCTCGCAGGCCGGACCGGTGGAGGCCACCGACGGCTACGTGGACACGGCCTCGCTGATCCGGTGGAACTACCTGTGCCCGGCGAAACTGGAAACGGTATTCTCCGAGGCGTTCGAGCCTCAGTCCGGGCCGGGGCGCGTGTACCATGAGGCTGTCCTGGACGGATTCCGGTCCGCCGCCGACGCCCACCCGGCCCACAGGGAGGCGGCCACGGAGCTGATCCTCCACCTCGCCGAGGATGGGGAGTGGGACGAGGCCCGGGAGCGGGCGAGGACCTTCGCGGTGGCCACGGGCGGATCCGTCGAAGCCATCCTCCTCCGGGGGCTGGTCGAGCACCGCAGCGGGAACTCCGCCCGGGCCCAGGAGCTGTTTTCTCTGGCCCTGGCGAACATGCCGGCGACCGAACGCGAGACGCTGACCGGGGTGAGTTCGGTGGTGACGCCCCAGGAACTCCACAAGCTCGCCGCCGCCGGCGATGGCGAGCGGTCCGAGATGATGGACCGGTTCTGGGCGCTGGCCGACCCGACGCCCGGGACCGAGCTCAACGAGGCCTGGGTGGAGCACGTGTCCCGAGGCGTGTACGCCACGCGGCGGTTCGGATCAAATCGGGACGCGATCGAGGCGTGGCTGCGCTACGGTCGGCCCGATGCGGTCCGTGCGTTCGGGCAGGGCGAGACCCGGATCGAGTTCTGGGACCTCGGCCCCGGACCCGACCTGACCTTCCATCGCCCGGCCGGATCCTTCGGCCTCACCCTCACTGCCGAGGGTCGGGCGTACCTGGAGGAGCTGAAGGCGGTGGAGGCGCGTCGGTGGCCCCTCCCCGGGAGCGTGAAGACCCTCTCGGGCCAGGCCACCCGTTTCCCCGGAGCCGAGTCCGGCTTCGCCCGGGTCCATCTCGGGATCGACGTGTCCGCCCTCGAACTGGACCCCGGGGAGGGGATCCCCGTGACCGTCCTCGCACTGGACGCGGAGGGTGACGCCGAGGTCCTGGAGCGCTTCACTCGGTACGACATGGGGTCGGTTCTCCGGACCGCCGCGGAAGCCGGAACCGAGGTCTCCGAGCTGGTCGTGGATCTGGAGCTTCCCGACGGAACCCGGGCCGTCTATCGCACGCCTGTGGCCGCCACCTCGAGTGACCCCGCGTCGGGCCTGATGCTGGTCCGTCCGGCCACCGCGGGCACCGAGTTCGAGGGGCGATGGAACGCGGAGAGCGTCCAGACCCTGGCCAGCGCGGATCTCGTGGCCGGCGGAACGGTCGGCCTGTACGCCGAGTTCCGGCCTCAGACGGCCGCTGCTGGCGCACCGGTTCCGGTGTTCCAGGCCGCACTGCGGTCCGCGGACGGCGCCCGGGTGATTCCGCTTCGAGTCCGGGCCGCGGGAGCCGGGGATCCGAGGACCACCTGGCCGGGTGAGCCCGACCTCGACGGCGTGTACCGGGTGTACGCGGTCGCCGACCTGGATGGGATCTCCGCGGGCGACTACACGGTCGTCCTGGGAACCGTCGGCACTCCGGACTCCGCTCTGGGCGTTGCGAGCCGTGAGGTCCGCATTCGCTGACCCTTCATCCGTCGGCGGCGGACCGGTACCTTCCGGGCCCGAGGCATTGCCTCGGGCCCGTTTTGGTTTGGCCCTGAACCCTGTTCCACCGCAAGTCGAATGGACCAACTCAGTCTGCAGGACCTGGGCACCGAACAGCTGCGCGGCCAACGGGTCGTCGTGCGCGCCGATTTCAACGTGCCCCTGGACGAGGAACGCCGCGTCACCGACGACACCCGCATCCGCATGACCCTGCCGACACTGGAGGCCCTGGTGGGTGCGGGGGCTCGCGTGGTCCTGCTCTCCCACCTCGGCCGCCCCAAGGGGGCGCCCGATCCCGCCTTCTCACTCCGCCCGGCGGCGGACCGTCTGGGCGAGCTCCTGGAGGCCCCGGTGACGTTCTGCCCCGACACGATCGGGGAGCAGGCCCAGGCGGCTGCGGGGGGGCTGGTCGACGGAGCCGTGCTCGTGATGGAAAACACCCGCTTTCTCCCCGGCGAGACCGCCAATGAGCCCGCGACCGCCGAGGCCATGGCGGACCTGGGGGACCTGTTCGTGAACGACGCGTTCGGGACGGCCCACCGGGCCCACGCCTCCACCGAGGGGGTGGCGCGGGTGATCAGGGACCGGGGCGGTCTGGCCGTGGCCGGATTCCTGATCCAGGCGGAGCTCGAGTTCCTCGGCCGAGCCATGGACGACCCGGAGCGGCCGTTCGTGGCGGTGATGGGTGGCGCCAAGATCTCCGGCAAGATCGACGTGATCGATGCGCTGCTTCCCCGGGTGGATCGGCTGATCATCGGCGGCGCCATGGCCAACACCTTCTTCCGGGCACTGGGCCTCGCCACCGGACGCTCGCTGGTGGAGGAAGACCGGATCGACATGGCCCTGGAGCTCATGGATCGCGCCGGAGACACGCTCCTGCTGCCCGTGGACTGCGTGGTCGCCGGGGACCTGTCGGCCGACGCGTCGGCCCGCGTTTCGTCTCGGGACGAAGTCACCGACGATGAGCTCATCGCTGACATCGGACCCGCGACCGTGTCCCTCTACTCGGAGGCGGTGGGGAAGGCGGAAACCGTCCTCTGGAACGGGCCCATGGGCGTGTTCGAGATGGCCCCGTTCGCCGCGGGTACCCTGGGAGTGGCGGAGGCCATCGCGGCCGCCACGGACCGGGGCGCCACCACGGTGGTGGGCGGGGGTGACTCCGCAGCCGCCGCCGAGGTGGCCGGTGTGACGGACCGGATGTCCCACATCTCCACGGGAGGCGGCGCCTCCCTCGAGTTCCTCGCCGGAGAGGCGCTCCCCGGCGTCGAGGCACTTTCCACACGAGAGGACCTGCCATGAGTGGCCGAATCGTCGTCGCGGGCAACTGGAAGATGAACCATGACCCGGCGGCCGCCCGGGACTTCTTTCAGCGGTTCGCTCCCGGGGACCTCGCTCCCGGGATCGAGCTCCTTGTCTTCCCGCCGGCCCTGTCCTTCGGCGCGGCCCACGCCGGAGCGCACGGGGTGGGACGTCCGGTGGCGCTGGGCGTTCAGAACGTGCACTGGGAGGAGTCCGGGGCCTTCACCGGCGAGCTGTCGGCGGAGATGGCCGCTGCGGCAGGGGCCACCCACGTGCTCATCGGGCATTCGGAGCGCCGGCACGTGTTCGGGGAGACCGACGCGGAGGTGGCCCGGAAGGTGAGCGCGGTCCTCCGGGCGGGTCTGGTCCCGGTGGTGTGCGTCGGGGAGACGCTGGACGAGCGGCGGGACGATCGGGTGGCCGAGGTCATCCTGCGTCAGCTGGACGCGGTTCTGCCGGTCCTTACCGAGGGGGACGGAGGCGTGCCCGATTTCCTCGTCGCGTATGAGCCGGTCTGGGCGATCGGGACCGGCGAGACCGCCACTCCCGACGACGCCGCGCAGGCCCACGGTGTGCTTCGGGCCCGCCTGGCCGAGGTGCTGGGGGCCGATCGGGCCGGAGGCGTACCCATTCTCTACGGCGGGAGCGTCAAACCCGGCAACGCCGGCGACCTGATCGCCGCGGGGGATGTGGACGGTGTCCTGGTGGGCGGGGCGAGCCTCGATCCGGAGTCGTTCGCGGCCATCGCGGAGGCTGCCTCCTGACGTTCCGGAGGCGTTGACCTCCCCCGGCATGGCGGCGAGATTTACCATCTTTGCGCGAATCCGGCCCACCGGCCGGGCTCGAACCTGTGATTGAACGCTGGAACTTCGATGTACGGATTGCTCCTGTCGCTCCTGGTCCTGGACGGCATTCTTCTGATCGTGGTCATCCTTCTCCAGGCGGGGAAGGGGGGCGGACTCGCTGCCATGGGTGGTGGCGTCACCGCCACCGAGGGGATCCTCGGCGGCCGCCAGGCCACCACCGTTCTCACCCGGGCGACATGGGTGATGGGTGGCCTGTTCATGGTTCTGGCGTTCGTCCTCTCCATCATGTCCTCCCGGGCCGCTCAGCCCACGTCCATCCTGCGGGATGACGCGCCCGTGACGGCTCCGACCCCGGTCCTGCCCGGCGGAGACGCCCAGATTCCGGGCCTCGATACCGACGCCGGCGCCACCGGCGGTGAGACCCCGCCGCCCTCGGATCCGGGCGCGGACGGAAGCAACTGATCACACGGAATCCGGTCCCGGACTCGCTCCCGATCCCGCTGGGTCTGGCGCATGACGCTCCCCGGGGCTAGAACAGCAGGGTGTGACCGTCGGCGGGTCTCTCGCATGGGAGATCCGCCGTTGTTTTGGACCTCCATCCCGGGACCGGTGGGATGAGCGACGGCAGCGCCACCAGCAGCACCCTGATCGCCGGACTCGAAGGCGATCAGCTCCTCGAGATTCACGATGCCCTGGTTCGGGCCCGGGCCGCCGAAGAGCGGCTCGAGATCCTGTTCAAACAGGGCCACGTCGGGGGAGGGGTATACCGATCGCTGGGGCAGGAGGCCGGTTCGGTCGGTTCCGCCTACGCCCTCCGCCGAAGGGATGACGGCACGGGCGACATCATCGCCCAGACCATCCGCGAGACCGGTGCGGTGTTCCTCATGGGCGGCCGGCCCCTGGACTACTTCCGCCAGTATCTCGCACGAGGAGCGAGCCCTACCGGAGGGCGGGAAGCCAACGTCCACTGGTGTGACTGGGACCGGGGGCTCGTAGGCCCGGTCTCTCCCCTGGGCACGATGGTGGAAATCATGGCCGGGATCACCCTGTCCTTCCGCCTCAAGGGTGAGGACCGTGTCGGGCTGGTGTACTACGGGGACGGGGCGTCCTCCACCGGGGCCTGGCACGAGGGCCTGAACTTCGCGGCAGTCCAGAAATGCCCGATGGTCCTGATGGTGGAGGCGAACGGGTGGGCGTTCTCCACCCCCACCGCCCGGCAGACCCGGGTCCAGAGCTTCACCGAGAAGGGTCCGGGCTACGGAATCCCCGCCGTTTCGGTGGACGGCACCGACGTCCTGGCGGTGTACGAAGCCACCCGGGAGGCGGTGGAGTCCGCCCGTAACGGCGGCGGCGTCCACCTGATCGAGATGCGGTACTATCGGCGGAAGGGCCACGCGCAGCACGATCCCCAGGACTACGTGGATCCGGCCGAGCTCCTCGAGTGGGAAGCCCGCGACCCCATTCGCCGGTTTCGCGCCCGCCTGGTGGAAGAGGGCGTGGCCACCGAGGAGGAACTGGACGGGCGGGCCCGCGAGATCCACGACCGCGTCGCCGAGGCGGCGGAGGTCGCCGTGGAGGAACCACTCCCCGATCCCAGCGCCGCCCTGGACGACGTCTACACCGACGCCGGGGCGCCTCTGCCCTGGACCCGCCGGTCGAACCCCGACCCTCGCAACACCTGACCTTCCGGAGGCCCCGTGGCCGAGAGCACCGTCGACGCCATGACCCGACCCGACCACGTCACCAAGACCCGGCGTGGCGAACCCGTGACCCTGCTGGAGGCCATCAGCGAGGCGCTCTTCGAGGAGATGGAGCGCGACGAAACGGTCTTCATGATGGGGGAGGACATCGGGGTCTACGGGGGCGCGTTCAAGGTCACCCGTGACTTCCAGTCGTACTTCGGGGCCGATCGCGTGATCGACACGCCCATCGCCGAAGCCGGATTCACGGGCGCCGCGGCCGGTGCGTGTCACATGGGACTCCGGCCGGTGGTGGAGATCCAGTTCATGGACTTCATCTCCCCGGCCTACGACGTCATCACCAACTACATCGCCACCTCCCTGTACCGGGGGAGCGGACCCATGCCCCTGGTGATCCGGGGTCCCGTGGGCGGCGGGAACCGGGGAGGACCGTTCCACTCGCAGAACGTGGAGATGGCCTTCTTCCATACCCCCGGTCTGAAGATCGTCTATCCCAGCAACCCGAAGGATGCCAAGGGGCTGATGAAGGCGTCGATCCGCGACGACAACCCCGTCATCTTCGAGGAGCACAAGGGGCTCTACCGCGCCCCCCAGCTCCGCGAGGTCCTTCCCGACGAGGACTACGTCGTGCCCCTCGGCAAGGCCCGCACGGAGCGGGAGGGTTCGGACATCACGATCGTGACCTACGGCATGATGGTGCACCGCTCCCGCGAGGCGGCCGAGCTGATGGAGGCCGAGGACGGGGTTTCGGTGGAGATCATCGACCTCCGGACCCTCCTCCCCCTGGACGAAGAGGCCATCGCCGAGAGCGTCCGGAAGACGGGCCGGGTCCTGATCGTCCACGAGGACACTCGCACCGGCGGGATCGCCGGCGAGATCGGGATGCGGATCAACGAGCAGGCCTTCGAGTGGCTCGACGCCCCGCCGCTCCGGGTCACGGCCATCGACGCGCCGGTGCCCTACGCGGGGCCCCTGGAGGACTACTTCCTGCCCCAGGTAGAGGACATCGTGGCCGGCCTCCGGTACCTGGCTGCCTACTGATCCGGGAGTCGTCTCGTCATAGGGCCGCGCCGTCGCACCGATCGGCTCGCGCCCATCGCCGGAGGCTTCAAAAACCGGCGCCAAGCTGTAAGATTTGAACGCTTTTTCGGAGCCCCGGCACACGCTTCTTCCAGCGGGGTTCAAGAACGCTCAGCATACACCGACTGCAGACCGGAGAGGACGAGCGTGGCTCGCATCGAGGTCCCCATGCCCCAGATGGGCGAATCCATCGCCGAGGGCACCGTATCCAAGTGGCTCAAGGCCGTCGGCGACTCCGTCGACCGCGACGAGCCCATCCTGGAGATCTCCACCGACAAGGTGGACGCCGAGATCCCCTCTCCCTCCGCGGGGACCCTGGTCGAGATCTCGGTCCAGGAAGGCGAGACCGTGGAGGTCGGCACGATCGTGGCGTTCATCGATACGGAGGGCGGCGCGGTTGTGGCCGCCCCGGCCCCGGCGGCCGCTGAAGAGGCTCCGGCCCCCGCCGCTCCGGCCGCCGCGCCCGAGCCCGCTCCGGCCCCCGCTGCCCCTGCCGCGGCTCCTGCCGCCGCAGTCGCATCCGCGGACATGAGCGCCGATGAGCGCCTCCGTCAGCGGTCCACCCCGGTGGTCCGGAAGATCGCGGAGGAGCACGGCATCGACATCGCCTCGGTCCCCGGCACCGGACACGCCGGGCGGGTCACCAAGCAGGACATCCTGGAGTTCATCGAATCGGGTGGGACCGCCGCCCCCGCCGCCACTCCGGCTGCTCCGGCGGCCCCGGCGGCCGCTCCCGCCGCGGCCCCGGCCCCCGCGGCTGCAGGCACCGACGCACCGTCCGACTTCTGGAAGATGTTCTTCAGCCACACCGAGCACCCCGAGTTCCCGGTACGGGAGGGTGACCGCGTGGAGACGATGGACAAGATCCGCCGTCTCACCGCCGAGCACATGGTGGTGGCCAAGCGCGTGGCGCCCCACGTCCACTCGTTCATCGAGATCGACTTCACCGCCATCGACCGGGTCCGGAACGCCAACAAGGCCAAGTGGGCCGAGCAGGGCGCGCGGGTGAGCTACACCGCCTTCGTGGCCTATGCCTGCGCCAAGGTCCTCCGCGAATTCCCGATGATCAACGGGACCGTCTCGGGCAACAACATGATCTTCCGCGGGAACGTCAACGTGGGGATGGCGGTGGACCTGAACCCGGGGCTCATCGTCCCGGTGATCCACGACGCCGACAACCTGAGCCTGGTCGGCGTTGGCAAGGCCATCATCGATCTCGCCGATCGGGCCCGGAACCGGAAGCTCATGCCTTCCGACATCCAGGGCGCGACGTTCTCCATTACCAATCCCGGCGTACTCGGCACGATCGTCGGCATGCCGGTGATTCCGAAGGGCACCTCCGCCATCCTGGGCACCGGTGCCATCGAGAAGCGTGTCGTGGTCCTGACCGACCCCGATACCGGGGCCGACGTCATGGCCATCCGGAAGCGGTCCATGTTCTCCCTCGGCTACGACCACCGGATCGTGGACGGCGCGGATGCCGCCCGGTTCCTGGCCCGCCTCAAGGAGTTCCTGGAGGACTTCCCCGAGGACGTCTAGCGCGGTCCCATGACCGGCGCGGGTCGCACCCTGGAGGTCCAGGACCTCGGCCTGGTTTCCTACGCCCGGGCCCTGGACCTTCAGGCGTCTCTGGTCCGGAAGCGAAGGGCGGGGGAGATCCCCGACCAGCTGCTCCTGCTCGAGCACCCCCACGTCATCACCCTCGGGAGCTCGTCCCGGGACGAACACATCCTGCTCGACGAATCGGAGCGCGAGGCCCGGGGAATCGAGCTGTTCGAAACCGGTCGCGGCGGGGACGTCACCTACCACGGACCGGGCCAGCTGGTGGGCTATCCCATCCTCGACCTGAAGCCCGACCGGAAGGACTTGCACCGCTACATCCGGGACCTGGAGCGGGTCCTCATCGAGGCCCTCTCCACCTTCGGGATCGAAGGCTGGCCGGAGGAGGGGCGAACGGGCGTCTGGACCGAATCCGGGAAGATCGCGGCGATTGGAGTCAGGGTCTCCTCGGGATGGATCACCTCCCACGGCTTCGCGCTGAACGTCTCCACGGATCTTGGGTATTTCGAGACCATCGTCCCCTGCGGCCTCGACGATCGCCGCGTCACCTCCATATCCGCCTTGCTGGGCGGAAATCCCGACCCGGAGGGAGTGTCCGAGGCCATCGTCCGGTCCTTTGCCGATGTCTTTGACATCGCACCCACCCGGGGTGGACCTTCCGGCCAGTACTGAAGTACTATTGGTGCGACACCCAGCAGCTTGAGCCCGGAACAGCTGATGCAGCCCAGAACCCGCAGAACGAGGAAGACGGTCGCCGCCGCCATGGCGGTGTTCCAGCTCTTGCTCGTGCTTGGGGGTCCCGTGTCGGAGGCGCATGCCTCCGATTGGGACCGGGTGGATGCGCATGTGGAGGCTCCGGACTCGTCGGACTGCCCGACGCAGCACGCGCCTCACGACTGTGCCGTCTGCCGGGCTCTTTCGGACTCCGCCACCCCTGCGCTGAGTCTGCCCCTCCTCTGCGAAGCTCCCGCGGTCACGGCGGTCGGGCCCGCACTTTCCTGCCTGGCTGGACCCGAAACCGTCGGGTTCGGCACCCTCGGGCCACGCGGTCCACCTCTCGGCTGATCCCTCGACATCCCCCGTTCGCTCCGATCTGATCCGGATCTGACGCGGACGGCCCGGGATCGGCGCCCGCGACGGGCGCGATCCCTCCACAGTGTTCCCGCCCGGTGCTCCTGGAGGAGCTTATCCGCAGCGCGAACTCTCGATCGGACGGCCCATGCAGTACCGAACCACCATACCCATGCGTCGGATGCTCTCCGGCGCCAGGGGACTCATCCACACCTTCCTCCTGACGGCCCTCACGGCTGGAGCGGGGGCCGCGCAGGAGCGCGGGCAGGAGGTGCTTCACGGGCAGGACGTGCATGGGCGGGTCGTGAATGCCGAGGACGGCTCACCCCTCTCCGGCACGATCATCCGCCTCGTGGAACTGGGCCGCTCCGAGGTCACGCACGCCGACGGCAGCTTCCACCTGGAGGATCTCCACGCCGGCACCTACACCCTGGAGGTGGACCGTCTCGGATTCCGCCTCGAAACCGTGACCATCGAGGTCGGGCCGGACGGGACCGCGGGTATCGTCATCGAACTCCAGCCGCAGGCGCTCGAACTCGAGGGCGTGGTGGTTTCGGCGTCCCCCAGGACCCGGAGGGCCGGAGAGGCCATTCAGCCCGTCAACGTGCTGAGCGAGCGCGAGCTGCTCCGGAGGCTGGATCAGAGCCTGGCGGCAACCCTGGAGAACGAGCCGGGTCTGGCCATGACCTCCCAGGGGCCCAACACGCAGAAGCCGGTGATCCGGGGGTTGAGCGGCGACCGGGTCCTCGTGCTGGAGGACGGCGAGCGGGTCGGCGACCTCTCCTCGTCCGGGGCCGACCACGCCGTCGCCACCGACGCGTTCTCGGCCCGCCGCGTCGAGGTGGTGCGAGGCCCGGCGGCGCTCCTCTACGGCAGCAACGCCCTCGGAGGCGTGGTGAACGTGGTGCGCCAGGAGATCCCCCGCGCCAGGCCCGATCACTGGACGGGTACGATCCAGGCTGAGGGCAACTCGGTGAACTCGGCGGGAGCCGTGGGAGGGGACCTGCGGTTCGGGATCTTCAGCGGGCTCGTGGGCCGGGTCGAGGGCTCCTACCGGAGCACGGGTAATCTCCAGACCGGCGAGGGGGTCATGGAAAACACCAACGCCGATGTGGTGAACGTGGCCGGAGGAGCGTCCTGGGTCGGGGAGCGGGGCTACGGCGGGGCGTCCTACCGCTACTACTCCAACAACTACGGGATCCCCGGAGGATTTGTCGGAGCGCACCCCAATGGTGTCCGGATCGAGATGCGCCGCCACCAGCTCAAGGCCGCCGGCCAGCTCGCCGAGCCGCTTGGAGAGGGCACACGGCTGGAGCTGATGGGCGCCGGCACCGACTACGCGCATACCGAGTACGAGTCCAGCGGGATCGTCGGAACGGCGTTCGACCTGAACATGGCCGCCGGGGAGGTCCGGCTCGACCACGGCTGGCTGGGCGAGGATGCCGCCGGCGCCATCGGGGTCCGCGGGCAGTTCGAGGAGAACCTGTTCGGGGGGCGGCTGGACACCGAGGACACCGACCGGGCGATGATCGGCGCCTACGTATTCCAGTCCGTCACCCTCGATCGACTCATCCTGGAGGGGGGGCTTCGCTACGACTGGGCCCAGACCACCCCCGCCGAGGACGACCCCACGTCCGAAATCGGCCCCATCGAGCAGCGGACCTTCGGGGCCTTTTCCGGGTCGGTGGGCGGCCGTTTCGACCTGGGGCGCGGGTTCGCCGTCGGGGCCAATCTGTCCCGGGCCTTCCGCATCCCGACCGTCCAGGAGCTCTACTCCCTCGGGCCGCATCTCGCGGCGTACACCTTCGAGGTCGGAAACCCGACGCTGGCGGAGGAGACCGCCCTGGGGGCTGACGCGTTCGTCCGCCTGGCCCGCGAGGATGCGGGGGCGGAAATCAGCGTCTTCCGAAGCGACATCGACAACTACATCTACGGCGTCGACACGGGTGAACTGAGCCCGACCGGCCTCCGGATCTACCAGTTCACGGGAGGAGACGCGGTCCTCCAGGGGATCGAGGGTGCCCTGGAGTGGTCCATGAGCCGGTACTGGGTTCTCGAGGGAAACGCCTCCTATGTGCAGGGCACCCTCTCGGACACGGACGAGCCCCTTCCGCTCATTCCGCCTCTGCGAGGATCGGCGGCCGTCCGGTACGAGCGCCCCGCCTGGTTCGTGGAAACCCGTGTCCGAGCGGCCGCGGATCAGGACAAGGTGGCCGAGTTCGAGACCCCGACCGAGGGCTACACGCTCCTCGACGTGGGGGCCGGTCTGCGGCTTGCCCTCGGCGGCCGCCTGCACACCCTGACGCTGCAGGTCAGCAACCTGACCGACGCCGTCTACCGAAACCACCTGTCCCTGACCAAGGAGCTTCTTCCGGAGGCGGGACGGGCCGTTCGACTTCTCTACCGGGTCGGCTTCTGAGCCGAACCCGAATTCGCATGCAGCACCCGCCGCCGACTCAAGGGCGCAACCTCATCCCAAGGAGCAGGAGACACCACCCATGAACGTCAACAGCGGACGCACCAAGAACGGAGTTCTACTGGCCCTGGCCCTCGGCATCGGGCTGGGTGCGTGTGACGATTCGACCACCGGCGTGGACGACGATGAGCACTTCGAGCCCGTCACCATGCAGCTGGTCCTGGGAGGCCAGGTCCTGGTCACCGCCGGATCCGTCGGGGGCCCGGTGCAGGGCGAAATCGAGCTGGAGGTTGGGCAGGAGACCGCCCACGTCACCGTCCGCTTCCTGGACGAGGACGGCAATGTCACCGCGCCCGACGACGACGTGTTCCTCCAGGTGGAGATCGAGGACTCGGGGGTGGCCGATTTCGAGCAGGACACGCCCGGTGAGTTCGGCGGACATTTCCACGGCGAGGCCGCGGGTCACACCGACATGGTCTTCATGGTCATGCACGGCGACCACGCCGACTGGATCTCGGCGGACGTCCACGTGGACGTGAACAACCAATCGGGATCCTGATCCTGGAGCTCTAGCTCCCGGGATCTCGCGGGGTCCCGGGGGGAGGCCGGCTCACGTGGCCGCGTCCTCCCTCCGGGGACCCGCTCCCCGGTCGGTCGGCGGGGTCGGACCCGGCCGGCCGATCTCCGGCTATTCCCCCAGGTCCATCTCCTGGGGGGGGAGGAACTCGTGGAAGTCCATGTACTTCCCCCGATCTTCCCGCTGGCTCTCCAGCCAGTCCTGGAATCCGGACTCCACCAGGCCACCGGAGGCGGTCTGTTCCTTCGCCGCCGCGACCGCCCGGTCGTTGGCGTACTCGTTCCGGGGATGGCCGGTGTGACCCCGGACCCAGCGCCAGTCGATGGTGTGGCGGGCGGCCTCCCGATCGAGGGTCCGCCACAGCTCCAGGTTCTCGATGGCGCCGCCCTTCCGCTTCCAGCCCTTCTTCTTCCACCCGTGGATCCATTCCCGCATCCCCTTCACCAGGTACTGGCTGTCGGAAACGAACACCACCGTACAGGGTCGGGTCAGGGCCCGCAGCGGCTGGATGGCGCTCTGGATCGCCATGCGGTTGTTGGTGGTGTCCGGCTCTGAAAGCCAGTAGTCCCTCCGGATCCACTCACCGTCTCTGAAGACCTCCACGAGACCCGCGGCCCCGCCGGGGTTCGCCCGCTGCTTGAACTGGTTGCCCAGGCAGGATTCGTCGGCGTGGATGTAGACGGTGTCGGACTCGGCCATGGAGGAGGCGTCTGCTCGGATGAGGGTGTGGGTTGGAAAACGGGGCACTCGAAGCTAGACCCTGTGCCGCGGGGGCGGTAGCCGCACTGGGTAGGCGACCGACGCGGGCGTCGACGCGGGGCCGGGGAGGAAGGCCGGCCCGCTTGACCTCGCCAACGGGCTCTCTACATTCCGTCGAGCCGTCCGGGAGCCCCCCGGGGCCCGCACCCTCAGCGCCAGGTTCACAGTGCCGGATTCGGGATCGTATCGCGCCGCCTACCTCCTCCTCGAGGACGGGCGGCGTTTTGACGGACAGGCCCTCGGGAACGAGGACATCGCAGTCGGCGAGGTGGTGTTCAACACCTCCATGGCCGGGTACCAGGAGATCCTCACGGATCCCTCCTATACGGGCCAGCTGGTCACGATGACCTACCCCATGCAGGGGAATTACGGGCTGAACAGCGAAGACTCCGAGTCCGGCGGGGCCCAGGCCGACGGGTTCATCGTTCGGGAAGCCTCCCGGATCTACTCCTCCTGGCGGGGCGAGGTGACGCTGGACGACTACCTCCGGGACCAGGGAGTGACGGGCATCGCGGACGTCGACACCCGCGCCCTCACCCGGCACATCCGCTCCCACGGAGCCATGCGGGGCGCCATCGCACCGGTCGAGATGGCCCAGGACGACGTCCAGGCTCTCATCGACGCCCACCCGGTCATGGAGGGTCTGGACCTGGCCTGCGGCGTCTCCACCGAGAAGGCCTACGAAGTGCCGGCCGTCGGGGAGGAGCGCTTCCACGTCCTGGCCTACGACTTCGGCGTGAAGGCCCACAGCCCCAAGCTGCTGGCGGAGCGGGGCTGTCGGGTGACGGTGATCCCGGCCGATACCCCGCTCGAGGAGATTCTGGCCGCCGACCCCGACGGGCTCTTCGTCTCCAACGGCCCCGGGGACCCCGCGGCCGTGGAAAAGGCCTCCGAGGCCATCCTGGAGCTGTCGGAGCGGAACAAGCCGATCTTCGGGATCTGCCTGGGACACCAGCTCATCTCCCGGGCATTCGGAGCAAGCACGTACAAGCTTCCCTTCGGCCACCACGGTGGGAACCACCCGGTCCGGAACCTGGACCGGGGTCACGTGGAGATCACCTCCCAGAACCACGGATTCGCGGTTCGCATGGACGAGGACGGGACCATTCCCGGCGCGCCCGACCTGCGTCTGACCCACCTCAATCTCTACGACAACACCGTGGAGGGGGTGGCCCATGTGAGCCGCCCGGTCTTCTCCGTGCAGTACCATCCGGAATCCGCCCCGGGACCACACGACTCCCGTTATCTGTTCGACGACTTCCTGGCTCTGCTGGAAGCCCGGGCCTGATCGCGGGCCCCTCGGTCGACCTCCCGCCGGACGGCCCGACGGTCGCCCGTCGGAGGTCGAACCGCATCCGGTCGGCACGGACCGGCACCGGACCAGGGTTGACGGTCCGCTGAATCGGGGGTTACCGTAGCCGCCCGGTGATGCAGTCGAGTCCCGGAAGCTCATGTCACGTAGGAGGTTCGACCGTTTCGCTGTCACCCGACCGGGGACGGCACGGCACCTCTGCCCCGCCCCCCGAACCGCGTTCCCACGGGCGAGCCGGAGAAGTGGAATGACGAAAGCCGACCTGGTGGAGCAGGTGGCCGAGGCCATCGGACCGGGAATCACCAAGAAGGACTGCGCCCTGGTGGTGGACGGTTTCCTGAACGCCGTGAAGCAGGCCCTGGCGGACGGGGAGAACATCGAGATCCGCGGATTCGGGACGTTCAAGGTCCGGAACCGGAAGTCGCGGGTCGCCCGCAACCCCCGCACGGGGGCCGCCGTGGACGTTCCCTCGCGGGCGGTGCCCGTGTTCAAGCCCTCCAAGCACCTCAGGGCCAGGGTGGACGACGGAGAGTAGAGGCCGGTCATGAACCGGCGCGCAGCGCACGAGGGGAGCCCCGACCGACAGGTCCGGGCTCCCCTTCGTACGTCCGGGCGAAGGGGCGGGTCCCGTTTAACGGTTTCCGCCTCGGCCGCATCCAATTCACAGCCATGATTGAAGCCGCGCGCAGGAGCAGACCGGACGAGGTGCTGGTCGCCGAGGCGAGGGCGGGGGACGGGGAGGCGTTCGATCTCCTGCTCACCCGTCACCACGGCGCGGTCTTCCGGCTCGCCCTCGCCATCCTCCGCGAGGAGGACCTGGCGCACGACGCGGCTCAGGAGACGTTCCTGAAGGCGTACCGGGCACTGGACCGGTTCCGGGGCGACAGCGCCTTTCGGACCTGGCTGCTGAGCATCGCCGGGAACGAGGCGAGGGGCCTTCTGCGGAAGCAGGGACGGCGGCGGGAGATGGACCTCGACGAGGCCCCGCCCCCCGCCACCGAGGCGCCGGACGTCCCGGAGCGGATCGACACGGAACGGCGGGCGGCGGTGATCCGCAGGGAACTGGACAGCCTGCCGGAGAAGCAGCGGCTGGCCGTGTCCCTGAGGATTTTCGATGGACTGAGCTTCCGTGAGGTGGGAGAGATCATCGATTCCTCGGAAGGAGCGGCACGCGTGAACTACCATCACGGCATCCGCAAATTGAGGGAGCGGGTAGACCATGTCTGAGTACAGCTGCGAACAGGTCCGGGATCTGCTGCCCGAACTCCAGGCCCACGTCCTGGAGCGGTCGGCGCGGCAGGCGGTGGAACATCACCTGGGCACCTGCGCCGAGTGCGCCGGGGACCTGGCGCTCATCCGCGACCTGGCGGCGGCCGGCCCGGAGCCCGCGCCCGGTTCCATCGATCGGATCCGGGCGGCCCTGGACGCCGAGCGGGCGGGAGCGGCCGGGACGGAGCGGAGGATCGACTCCTCGCCCGATCGACCCGCGGAGGTGGTTCCCATCGGCACCGACGGCGCCGGGCGACCGGGATCTCGCGGTCGGGAGTGGACCTGGTCGCTCAGGGCCGCCGCCGTGCTGGTGGTTGCGCTCGGCGTCACCCAGTGGATGTCCGGCACCGGCGAGACCCCCGCCGACGTGGACGTTCCGACGGAGACGGCGTCGCTGGAAGAGGACGGAACCACCTTCTTCGGCGCCGAGGACGGTGTCATCGCCGGTGGCCCGGTCCTGGAAGATCTGTCGGACGACGCCCTGGCGTCCGTTCTGGAGGACCTGGAGAACTGGGAGGGATCGTCATGATGCGGAATCGAATCCATCCGGCCCGGTGGCTCGCCCTGGCGCTGGGGCTGGTGATTGCGCTGCCGGCGGCGGCTGCCGCTCAGCAGGGCCCACCCGAGGGGCGGGGACAGAACCGGATGAGCCGGGAGGAGATGGAAGCCCGGATCCGCGAGACCATGGCCCGTCGCATCCAGGAGGACCTCGGTCTCGCCGATGAAGAGATGCAGGCCCTGCAGGAGGCCATGAGGCCGTTCGAAGAGCAGCGCCGTCGGCTGGCGCGCCGGGAGGGCGCCACCCGGCTGAGGGTGCAGGCCTTCCTGGCCGACGGCGGCAGGGAAGGGGAGGCGGAGGAACTGATCTCCACCCTCGTCGACATCCGCCGCCAGGAACTGGAGCTGTTCGTCGAGGAGGAGGAGGCTCTGGCCGAGCTCCTGGACCCCGACCAGCGGCTTCGATTCCTCATGGTCCGGGACCAGCTGAACCAGCGGATCCAGCGGGCCCGCTGGCAGAATGGAGGGGCCCGCCCCCCCCGTCCTCCGGGCGGCATGGATTGACCTCCATCCCGGTCCTGAATATCAATCGAGGGTCGCCCCGACGGGCGGCCCTCACTCGTTTCCGCGTCTTTCTCCCCCGGCGGTGGGCCGTGCAGGTTCGCACCCTCTTCTTCGCTTCCTTTCGGGATACGGTCGGAGCCCCGGAGGCCATGATCGATCTGGAGCCCGGTAGTTCGGTGTCCGATCTCCTGGACCACCTGCAGGTGCGCTATTCCGCGCTCGCCCGCGTCCGGAACACCGTGGCGGTGGCGGTGAATCAGGAGTATGCGGCCCCGGACGCTCCGCTCTCCGACGGAGACGAGGTCGCCCTCATCCCGCCGGTAGCCGGCGGTTGACTCCGGCTCCACCACTCCCGGCCATGCCCCATACCCTCGTGACCGATCAGCCCATCGACCCGGCCGACGTGCTGGCGCGGGTCGGTCATCCCGAGGACGGGTCGGTGCTTCTGTTCCTGGGAGTGGTTCGCAACCACCACGACGGGAAGCAGGTGACGGGGATTCGATACGAGGCCTATCAGGCCATGGCCGAGTCCGAGCTGGCCGGCATCGCCGCCGAGGCCGCGCAGATCCTGGGGACGGACCGAATCGCGGTCGTTCACCGCACCGGCGATCTGGATGTGGGCGAGGCCAGCGTGGCCGTGGCGGTTTCCAGCCCCCACCGCGCTCAGTCCTACGAGGCGTCCCGGTTCGTCATGGAGGAGATCAAGAAGCGCGTGCCCGTCTGGAAGCTGGAGGGTTTCACCGACGGGTCCCGGCAGTGGGTCGAGGGAACGGTTCCTCCGACACCGGCTCCGGTGGCTGCCCCGGCGATCGACGGCGTGGACGGCGTCGCGGCTCTCGAATCCGCCGATTCCAACGGTCAGGAGAGCGGATGAGCAGGGGTCCCGCACTCCCGGTGATGACGGACGGGTTCGGCCGTCAGATCGAGTACCTCCGCATTTCTGTCACCGACAAGTGCAACCTCCGGTGCGTCTACTGCATGCCCGTGGAGGGCCTGCCGTGGCTCAAGCGGGACGAGCTGCTCACCTACGAGGAAATCGCGGACCTCGTGCGCATCATGGCCACGATGGGCCTCAGGCGGGTCCGGCTCACGGGAGGAGAGCCGCTGGTCCGGCAGGACATCGTGCGCCTGGTGGAGATGATCGCCGCGGTCGACGGGATCGAGGATATCTCCCTCACCACCAACGCCGTCCTCCTGGACCGCATGGCCGCGGACCTGCGAACCGCGGGGGTCAATCGCATCAACGTCTCGCTGGACTCGCTCCAGCCCGACCGGGTGGACGCCATCGCACGGCGCCCGGGCAGCTACGAGAAGATCATGGCCGGGCTGGAGGCGGCGGAGCGGGCCGGGTTCGATCCCATCAAGATCAACACGGTCCTGATGCGCGGTCAGAACGACGACGAGGTGCCCGCCTTCGCGGAACTCACGCGTCTCCATCCCTGGCACATCCGGTTCATCGAGATCATGCCTACCGAGGCGAACCTCGATCTCAGCGCCGACAGCACCCTCACCTGCGAGGAGGCGCTGGAGAAGGTCAGGGAGGTGGGGGAGCTGGAGCCTGTGGACGGGCCGGAGGGCAACGGTCCGGCTCGCTACTACCGGTTCGCCGGGGCGCCGGGCACGATCGGGGTCATCACCCCCATGAGCCACACCTTCTGCGACCAGTGCAACCGTCTCCGACTCACCGCCGACGGTCAGCTCCGCCCCTGTCTCTTCGGCGAGATCCAGACCAACCTCCGGGATCCCCTCCGGGCCGGTGAAGCCATCGAGCCCCTGGTGCAGGAGACCCTCCGCATCAAGCCGGAGCGCCACGACCTGGTGCAGGGGTCGGACGCCGGTTCCGGTGGCCTCATCGCGCTGTCCCAGACCGGCGGCTGACTCCCTCGTCGGCCCCCGGCGCGGCCGGGGCTGAGGCACCCGCTCGATACCGCCCGAAAACACCCCCGGCCGACCCTCTGCGGACACGCCCCCGGAAGGGGCGGTGGCACCCTTTTCGCATGCCTGTGGAACGGGTGGTCATCGGGATGGGTCAACCCCCCGAAAGTCCTTGTTTTTCGCCTGTTTTCGGCGTTGACATGGATACTTCAAGCTGGGTAGGTTCAGGCCTGTTCCAAAACCGTTTCTCCAGGGGTGAATCCCATGAATTGCAACAAGATCACGGTGGTCGGCGCCGGGCACGTCGGCGAGATCGCCGCACAGCGCGTCGCCGAGAAGGAGCTGGCCCGCCAGGTCGTCCTCATCGACATCCAGGACGGCATTCCCCAGGGCAAGGCCCTGGACCAGTGGGAGAGCGCCCCGGTGGAGGGGTTCGACTCCCGCGTGGTGGGATCCACCGGCTACGACGAGGCCGCCGGATCGGACATCTTCATCGTCACTGCCGGGATCGCCCGCAAGCCGGGCATGAGCCGCGACGACCTCCTCAAGACCAACGCGGGGATCGTGGAGTCGGTGTCGAAGGAGATCGCCCGGGTGGCCCCGGATTCGATCATCATCGTGGTGTCGAACCCCCTCGACATCATGTGCAAGGTGGCCATGGAGGCCAGCGGATTCCCCCGCGAGCGGGTCATCGGCATGGCCGGCGTCCTGGACACCGCCCGCTACCGCTCCTTCATCGCCATGGAGCTGGACGTGTCCGTGGAGGACATCCAGGCCCTGGTCCTCGGCGGCCACGGTGACACCATGGTCCCCCTCATCAGCTACACCACCATCAGCGGCATCCCCCTGACGCAGCTCTGCAGCCAGGACCGGATCGACGCCATGGTGGAGCGGACCCGGAAGGGCGGCGGCGAGATCGTCTCCTACCTGAAGACCGGAAGCGCCTACTACGCTCCGTCCGCTGCCGCGGTGCAGATGGCCGAGGCCATCGTGAAGGACAAGAACCGCATCCTGCCCTGCGCCGCCTACCTGCAGGGCGAGTACGGTCAGGAGGGGATCTTCCTCGGCGTACCGTGCAAGCTGGGCGAGGGTGGCCTCAAGGAGGTCATCGAGGTGGAGCTCACCGACGACGAGCGCGCGGCGCTGAACACGAGCGCGAACCACGTCCGCGAGACCCTGGAGGCGCTGGCGGCTCTGTAGCCCCGGTCCTCTGAACAACACAGCCGAATCCTCGCTCCCCGAGCGTCTGGAGAAGCGATGCGCAGGGTGATGACACTCTACCGCTCGTCGGTAGGGAAGAAGTACCTGATGGCTCTGTCCGGGGCTTTCCTCTTCCTGTTCCTGGTCGGCCACATGGTCGGGAACCTGAAGATCTTCCTGGGCCAGGACTCGTTCAATCACTACGCCGAATGGCTGCGGGAGGTGGGCTATCCCGCCCTCCCGCACGCCGGGTTCCTCTGGATCTTCCGGCTGCTCCTCATGGGGGCCATCGGAGTCCACGTGGTGGCGGCGTATCAGACCTGGCAGCAGAGCCGGTCGGCAACCGGGTCCCGGTACGCGTACAAGCTGGAGGACCTTTCCTTCAGCTACGCGTCCCGGACCATGCGGTGGGGCGGGGTGATCATCCTGCTGTTCGTGATCTACCACCTGGCCCATTTCACCATCGGTTCGGCGCATCCGAACTTCGTTCGGACGGACCCCTACTCGAACGTCGTCATCGGGTTCCAGAGCCCCGTCATCGCCGGGTTCTACCTCGTGGCCATCACCGCACTGGCTCTGCACCTGTTCCACGGTCTGTGGAGCGCCACGCAGACGCTCGGCGCGGCCCATCCGAAGTACGACAAGTTCCGGCGCCCGGTGGCGATGCTTCTGACGCTGGTCATCTACCTGGGATTCATCTCGGTGCCCATCAGCATTCTGACGGGGATCGTTTCGTAGGACGCCTCCGGGGCGTCCTGCCAACCGATTGGGAGGCAAACGGGCAATGGAACTGAACAGCGCGATTCCGGCTGGCCCGATTCAGCAGAAGTGGGACAAGCACCGCTTCGACATGAAGCTGGTGAACCCCGCGAACAAGCGGAAATACAAGGTGCTGATGGTGGGCACCGGACTGGCAGGAGGATCGGCCGCCGCCACCATGGGCGAGCTGGGCTACAACGTCGAGGTGTTCACGCACAACGACTCGGCCCGCAGGGCCCACAGCATTGCCGCCCAGGGCGGCATCAACGCCGCCAAGAACTACCAGAACGACGGCGACTCCATCTTCCGGCTGTTCTACGACACCGTGAAGGGCGGCGACTTCCGCTCTCGCGAGGCCAACGTCTACCGGCTGGCCCAGATCAGCCTGGAGATCATCGATCAGGCCGTGGCTCAGGGCGTTCCCTTCGCCCGCGAGTACGGGGGCCTGCTGGCCAACCGGTCCTTCGGCGGGGCCCAGGTGTCCCGGACGTTCTACGCCCGGGGGCAGACCGGCCAGCAGCTCCTCCTGGGGTGCTACCAGGCCCTGGAGCGCCAGGTGGCCGCGGGGAAGGTGAACGTCCACAACCGCAAGGAGATGCTGGACGTCGTCCTCATCGACGGCGTGGCCCGTGGGATCATCACCCGGGACCTGGTCACGGGAAAAATCGAGCGGCACATCGGAGACGCGGTCGTGCTTGCCACGGGCGGGTACTCCAACGTGTTCTTCCTCTCCACCAACGCCATGAACTGCAACGTCACGGCCACGTGGAGAGCGCATAAGCGGGGCGCCACCTTCGCGAACCCGTGCTTCACGCAGATCCACCCTACCTGCATCCCGCAGAGCGGGGAGTACCAGAGCAAGCTCACCCTCATGAGTGAGTCGCTCCGGAACGACGGCCGGATCTGGGTGCCGAAGAAGGCCGGAGACGACCGTCGGGCCGCCGACATCGCCGAGGACGAGCGGGACTACTACCTGGAGCGCTTCTACCCGTCCTTCGGGAACCTGGCCCCCCGGGACATCTCGTCGCGGCGGGCCAAGGAGATGGTGGACGCCGGCCACGGCATCGGCGAGATGAAGAACGGGGTCTTCCTGGACTTCAAGCACGCCATCGAACGGGACGGTGAGTCCGTCATCTCGGAGAAGTACGGCAACCTCTTCGAGATGTACGAGAAGATCACGGGCGAGAACCCGTACAAGGTGCCCATGCGGATCTACCCGGCGCCCCACTACACCATGGGTGGGCTGTGGGTGGACTACAATCTGATGAGCAACGTCCCCGGCCTGTTCGTGATCGGGGAGGCCAACTATTCCGACCACGGCGCCAACCGTCTCGGGGCTTCGGCCCTCATGCAGGGCCTGGCCGACGGGTACTTCATCCTGCCGCTCACCATCGGCGACTACCTGGCCCGGACGCCCCAGGACACCCTGGGAACCGACCACGCCGCGTTCAACGACGTGGAGCGGGAGGTGAACGACCGGAACAACAAGCTCCTGGCGGTGAACGGGAACAAGACCGTGGACGACTTCCACATCGAGCTGGGTCAGCTCATGTGGGACAACGTGGGCATGGCCCGGAACGCCACGGGGCTCAGGGAGACCCTCCAGAAGATTCCCGAGATCCGGGAGCGGTTCTGGAAAGAGGTCCGGGTCCCGGGCAGCGGCGACAGCTTCAACCAGTCCCTGGAGAAGGCCGGCCGCGTGGCCGACTTCCTGGAATTCGCAGAGCTCATGGCCTACGACGCCCTCGATCGGGACGAATCCTGCGGCGCGCACTTCCGAGAGGAGCACATCACCGAGGACGGTGAGGCGAAGCGCGACGACGAGAACTACGCCTACTCCGCGGCCTGGGAGTTCAACGGGGTCGGTGAGACGCCCACGCTCCACAAGGAGCACCTGGAATTCGAATACGTGCCTCTCTCGCAGAGGAGCTACAAGTAATGGATCTGAAGCTTCACGTCTGGCGACAGGACGGGCCCAACTCCGTCGGCCGGTTCGAGGACTACGATGCCCCGGGCATCAGCGAGCACATGTCCTTTCTGGACATGCTCGACCTGGTGAACGACCGCATCGTCCGCGACGGGGGAGAGCCCATCGCCTTCGACCACGACTGCAGGGAGGGCATCTGCGGAACCTGCGGGCTCGTGATCAACGGGGTGCCGCACGGGCACCGGAGCATGACCACGGCCTGCCAGCTCCACATGCGGGAGTTCAGGGACGGCCAGGACATCTACATCGAGCCGTGGCGGGCCGCCGCGTTCCCCATCATTCGCGACCTGGTGGTGGACCGGACGGCCTTCGACCGGATCATCCAGGCCGGCGGCTACATCTCCATCCGGACCGGTGCGGCGCCCGACGCCAACGCGACGCCCATCGAGAAGGACGACGCCGATGTCGCATTCGACGCGGCGGCGTGCATCGGGTGTGGTGCCTGCGTGGCGGCCTGCCCGAACGCGTCGGGGATGCTGTTCACCGCGGCCAAGGTGACCCACCTGGGGCTGCTTCCCCAGGGTCAGCCCGAGCGGGACCTCCGGGTGCTGAAGATGGTCCAGACCCACGACGACGAGGGCTTCGGGACCTGCACCAACCACGGCGCGTGCCAGAACGCCTGCCCCAAGGGAATCAGCGTCGACTACATCGCACGGCTGAACCGCGACATGGTCGGCGCCACGCTGCGCGACAAGCCGGAGGGTGCGGTGGCCTGACCGGATCCGGTCGCCGACCGCGAAAGCGCCCCCGCTGCCCGATGGCGGCGGGGGCGCTTTCGATACCCGTGGGATTCGCGATGGCCCGAAGGTCAGTCACTCTGGAACGCTCGGACGGGTTCGACCCGGGCGGCCCTCAAGGCCGGGATCAACGCCGAGAGCCAGCTCACGGCCAGCAGTCCGGACGCCACCAGACCCATCACCCAGGGGTCCCGCACCGGGACTTCGAACACGATCGACTGAAGGGCGGACATCCCCCACCACCCTCCCACCAGCCCGAAGGCCAGCCCGACGGCCGCGAGCCTCAGCCCCCTGCCCACGACGAGACGACGGACGTCGGCGCGCTGAGCGCCCAGTGCCATCCGGATCCCGACTTCGTGGACCCGCTGGGAGACCATGTAGCTCAGCACCCCGTAGATCCCTACCGCGCACAGGACGGCGGCCAGACCGGCGAACACCCACATGAGGGTCATGGCGAAGCGCTGCTGGGCCATCCTGCCGGCCACCAGGCTCTCCATGGTCCGCACCCGGTAGAGCACGAGGTTCGGATCCACGGCCCTCAGCTCCTCGCGCAGCCGGGGCACCAGGTCGGACAGGGGTCCGGTGGACCGGACTGTCTGGATGATGGCCCAGTTCCGGTTGTCGCCGAACTGGGTGTGGGGGAGGTAGACCGTCGGGGCGGTGGCGCCCTCCTCGCTGAACGGAACGGCCTCCGCCACGCCGATCACCTCCCAGTTCCGCCCGCCGACGCGGACGTTCCCCCCGATGGGATCCTCGTTGGGGTACAACCGCTCGGCGATGAGCTCG
>JBDHIJ010000122.1:0-3108 GCA_039587435.1 Gemmatimonadota bacterium | reverse complement strand
GGGGCCGGTAGTACTCGTTGGTGCGCGCCGCGTGGTAGTGATCCTCGAGCGCGCGAAAGTGTTCCTCGGTGGCCATGGAGATCCTGGGGGAAGTGTTCCTGTGCAGGGGACGGGCTCCCCGCTCTTCGCTTGCCGCCATGAGGGTACCCCCTGATGTTGCCCCGAGCCAAGGGAAGTCCGCGCCAGGGCGGCGCGGAGCCGGGAGGTGCGGGGGTACCCGAGCAGGAGACGAGGATGCTGGATCGATCCCGAAGCATGACCACATCGCTGGCCGGCTTGCTGACGCTGGCCGCCATCGGCTGCGGAGACGGGCCGGCACCCGAGCCCGCCGACCCGGGCGACGACCTGATGGCGCGAGTCGTCGCCCGCGGGGCCGAACTGGAGTTGGATACCGAGTACGTTCCTCCTCCCGGGGAGCCGCTTCACCACCACACGGCCGGGTTCGCCAAGATCCTGTGTTCCGGGGTCTTCATCACCGGGCTGGATCCGGCGGACGCCGCCGCGAACGTAGGCGGGTTCACCAGCCCCTTTGCGGAGCGTGCCGCGGTGGTCGACACGGTGGTGGACTTCGAGGCGATGCGGGTGACGCTGACGCTTCCCGACGGCACCTCGCGAACCGCCGCCCTCTATCGGAACCAGGGCTGCGTCGCGTCACCCATCGGTGAGGACTCGGTCTACTTCACCCCCACCGACGTGGCGCGGAATCTACCGCCCGCCGAGTCCACGCCATGGCCCATGGGAGACGTGGTGAACGACGAATGGCCGGCGGAGCTGGATCGGGCGGCGGTGGAGGAGGCCATCGACCTGGGATTCGGCCCACCGGAGGCCATGACCCTGGGCCTGGTGGTGACGTACAACGGCCAGATCATCGGCGAGCGGTACGGTGAGGGGATCGACCTCCACACGCCCCTGGAGAGCTGGTCCATGGGCAAGAGCCTCACGGGCTCCCTCATGGGGGTGCTCATCCAGCGGGGCGTCTACGATCTCTGGCAGCCGGCCCCGTTCCCCGAGTGGCAGGGAGAGGGCGACCCCAGGGGTGAAATCCGCATCGGCGACATCATGCGCATGTCGTCGGGAATCCGGATCCGGGCCCCCCAGGACCCGGATTACGACCCCGCCGTCGGGTACCCGGACCACGTCTACCTCTACACCGGCACGGTGAACTCCTTCGAGTACGCCGCGACCCGCCCGCAGCAGTGGGCACCCAACACGGTGGGGCGGTATCGGAACACCGACCCGGTGCTCACCAACTACGCCATCCGGCTGGCTGTGGAGGGCATGGGCGAGGACTACCACTCGTTCCCACAGCGGGCTCTCTTCGATCGCATCGGCATTCGGGATGCCATCCTGGAGACGGACCCCTACGGCAACTTCCTGACCCAGGGCTACGAGTTCCTGCCGGCCCGGGACTGGGCCCGCCTCGGCAACCTCTATCTCCAGGACGGGGTGTGGATGGGCGAGCGCATCCTCCCGGAGGGCTACGTGGACTACGCCATGGAACTGGCCCCGGCCTGGGTGGAGGACGGTCGTCTGCTCTACGGCGGCGCCTTCATGTGGGTGAACGGGAACGGGGGCTGGCCCCTGCCCACCAGCTCGTACGGCATGCGGGGAGCCGGGGGGCAGAGCACGACCGTCGTGCCCAGCCACGGCCTCGTGATCGTGCGACTCGGCAAGTACACCGGCTCCCGGGAGGGCGGCCGGGCGCTCAACGCCATGTACGCGCGACTGATGGAGATCGTGCCGGAGGTTCAATAGGCACCCGAGGGTCCGCCCCGAACGAACAAGCCCCCTCCCGGCCGCAGCCGGGAGGGGGCTTCCGTCGCCCGTCAGGCGGCGACTCGGCCGAGGCCCGCTACCACATGAGCGCTTCGGCGAACGCCACGAGCAGCGGCGCCGCGTCGGCGGGGACCTTCTTGCCGGACTGGGCCAGGACTTCGTTGACGAAGGCGCCCAGCGGTCCGTTCCGCGCTCCGGCATTCCGGGCCTTGTCAGCCGCCCGGACCTTGGCGCACAACGAGTTCGCTACGCCGCGGTGACTGACCACGGCCTCCACGACGGCGCAGAGTCCGTCGGTGGACACCGTCACCTCGAACGAGCCGTCGGCCGTGGTGAGGTTCCCGGCCACGTCCTCCGCCGATCCGGAGAACACCGTAGTGCCGAGCCCGAACGTGTAAGCCGGCGCGTCGATGTCCGGGCAGTCCACGGGACCGAGCCCCGACAGGGCGTCGGAGGCGTCGCATCCGATGGTCACCTGCTCACTGATGTCGTACGTGCCCGCGTTGCCCAGGAACGAGAAGTCAGGTGCAGTGGCGTCTCGCTTGAACGTCACCTCCTCCGTCGCGCTTCCGCCCAGCGACTCGGCGGTGCACGAGAAGGTGAACGACGCTCCATCGTCGGTGACCGTCAGCTCCGCGCAACCATCGGTGATCACCCAGGGGGACTCCGGATCTTCGATGGTCCACGACACGTCCACGTCGCTCACCCACCAGTCGTCGTTGCCGAGCGTCCCCGTCAGGACGGGTGTGATCACCGGCGGCGTGACGTCACCGTTCACCGTGAACTCGACATGAGACGTAACCGAGCCGCCGTCGTCGTCGATCACCGAAACGGAGGCCGTGTACACTCCGGCGGCGGCATAGATGTGCGCTCCCACGGTGTGGGCACCCGTCCCGGGGAGGGGGAACAGGTCAACGGGACTGCCGTCACCCCAGTCGATGGAGGCCTCCCAGGTATCCAGGAACCCCGGATCGGTGAAGTCGAAGCTCACCGACGCCGGGTCGCTCACGGTCAGCGTGGCACCGGCGGGCGGCGTCACCCAGCTGGGGGCCACGTTGAGGATGGTCGCCGAGGTCGTCCTTGTGGTGCCGAATCCGTCCGCATCCCGAACGGTCAGCGTCACCACGTAGGCATCGTTGTCCCCGTAGACGTGCGATGCGGGTGGCGGTGGCGGGCCCGGAGGTAGCAGGCCCGAGTCGGTGTTCCCGTCACCCCAGTCCCACGTATAGGTGAGCGGTCCGCCCTCGGGATCGAACGCGAACCATGCGAAGCTCACCACGCTCCCCTCGTTGTCCTCGACCGGGTCGGAGATGATCTCCGCGAGGGGCGGCT
>JBDHIJ010000066.1:0-16458 GCA_039587435.1 Gemmatimonadota bacterium | reverse complement strand
TCGGACGTCGTAGTCCGCTCGGAGGGAGAGCTTCTGGTGGAGCAGGAGGCCGATGGCCAGCGCCACGTCCTTCTCCCGCACGCCCGCCGGCCCACGCGTGCCGGGGTCCCGCCCACCGTGGCCCGGGTCGATCACCACGACCCGGCGGTCGGAAACCGGAGCCGTAGCCACCGGCGCAGGAGAGGTCCCGGCGGCCGCGCCGGCGGGACCGAGGGCGGCTCCGGACGGAGCCGGGCCGGACGTCCCTGCGGGAAGCCCGGTCACCGAAAGCGTCCAGGTCCCGGGATCCCACCGGTAGCGGTCGGGGACCAGGAGGGGGAGGACGTCCGTCAGAAGCTGGATGGGTACCCAGAGCTCACGGTTGGAAAAGAACGGGGCATCCACGAGCTGGAGATGCTGCTCCCCCCAGCCCACGAACGGATTCCCGGCCCGGATGGTGAGCGTGGGCAGGCCGGTCGACCGGCCCTCCATGCCCTCGGCGGTGGGCTCGAACTCCCACCCCAGGAGCTGAAGCCGGTAGAGGGGTACCGCGGCGAACCCCTCGGGCGTGGCGACCTCGAGCCGTTCGGGGGTCCGCCCCTCGATGTCCAGCATCACGGTCTCCTGGGCCCGGGCGTACCCCGGGACGAGCGCGAGTGCGGAGATGAGGAGGGCGAGTACCAGCCGCATCAGTCCCGCCCTCGGATGGCTCGTTCCGCTTCCCGCTCCTGCGTCTGCCGCTTCATCTTCTCCCTCTTGTCGTACAGCTTCCGGCCCCGGGCCACCGCCAGCGTGGTCTTGGCCCTCCCCCGCGTGAAGTGGATGTCGAGCGGGACCAGGGTGTGGCCCTTCTCCTCCGTGGCGCCCACCAGCTTCCGGATCTCGTGCTTGTTCAGCAGGAGCTTTCTCGGCCGGTCGGGGTCCACGTTGTACCGGTTGGCCTGTTCGAAGGGGGAGATGTGGAGATTGTACAGCCAGACCTCTCCACCTTCCACCCGGGCGAACGCGTCCCGGAACGCCACCTGCCCCGCACGGAGAGACTTCACTTCGGGACCCTTCAGGACCATCCCCGCCTCGAGCTGGTCCAGGATCTCGAATTCGTGTCTCGCCTTCCGGTTGGACGCCACCACCTTGCGTCCGGTTCCCTCGCTCAACCGTTCACCGGCTCCATCAGAAGATCAGGACCGGGGTACCCACGTCCACCATGTGGAAGAGGGTGCGCGCGTCCTCGTTGGTGAGGCGGATGCACCCATGGGAAACCCGCCGGGCCTCCGGATCCGGGTTCAGGAGCAGCCCGGGCTGATTCGTCCCGTGGATGGCGATCCCGTCGCCCAGGTAGATGGCCGTGGTTCCCATGATTCCCCGCATCAGGCGGCTGGTGGAATTCTGAGCCGGGACGGGGAGCCCCTTTTCCACGTAGTACCAGTCCGGGGCCTCCCAGAGCGGGTCCTTCTCCTTCCGCTTCACTTTGAAGAGGCCCTCGGGGGTGGTGAACTTCCAGCGCTTCCCAGCACCCGCGAGTCGGAAGCCGGTACCGGTCCCCGCCGGGGCGGAGAAGATCGATTCGCCGTCTTCCAGGACGTAGACCCGGTTCTCGGCCAGATGGACCACGATGTAGGGACCGTCGTACTCCAGGAGGGGCAGGTCCATGTCCACGCCCCGGGGGAGGGAGCGCGTGCTGTAGGCCACACCGCCCGACGGCTCGAGAGACTGGCCGACGACCTCGCCGGGCAGCACCACGACAGCGCCCGCGGCGAGGAGGGCGATCCCCGCGGCGGTGGCTACCGAGGACTCGGGAGCACGTCTTTTTCGGACTCTGCGCATCGTATACACCTGGGCCACTTCTCCTCCCAAGATAAACACGACGGAGGAGTAATAGATCCAGAGGAACAGGATGATCACCGTGGCGAGGTTGCCGTAGGTGGACCCGAAGTCGGCCAAGTTCACAAGATACCAGCGCCGAGCCGGCAGGATGCGGTAGGTGAAGAGGAAGAGGATCCAGATGGAGGCGAAAGCCACGAACTGGGCCAGGAACCACTGGGAGAAGCGGAGCTGCTCCCCTTCCAGCCGGAGGAGCCCCATTCCGAACTCCCCCACGGCTCTGAGGATGACCGTCGCCGAGACGTTGAGGAGGACGAGCGCTCCACCCACCACAACCGCCACCGCGTCGAACAGCTTGCCGAGCAGGATCCCGCGGTCGTGGGCCACGTCGAACACCTCCGCCACCACGGTCCGCAGGGTCCCAACCAGCCGGGTGGACACCCAGATCAGGATGAGGGCACCCACCAGCGAGAGGCCGCCGCGGTCCGCCACCACGGCCTCGATGGCATCCGCCACGACTCCGGCCAGGTTCAGGTCCGCCCCCCCGTCGGGGAGGGTGGTCATCAGCAGTGCCACGAGCTCGGCTCCGGGGTCGGCGAAGCGGGCGCTGACCACGTATCCGGCGATACCCAGGATCAGGACGATGATGGGCACGAACGCCACCAGCACGTTGAAGCTGATGGCCCCGGCCATGAAGAAGATGTTGTCCTCGTCGGCCTTGGAGATCACCCGGTAGATGAAGTCCCGCACGCGCCGGAACTGGATCACGCTCAGGACGTCGTGGGAGACGCTCGGCTCGCTCATGCCCGCCGCCCCACATCGCGAAGAAGGCCGGAGAGGAGCGACAGGTCGCCCCTCCCCGGCCTCGGGGGATCCAGCTGTGGCGCGTGGCCGATCAGGCTTCGGCTCCCTCGGAGTCGTCCTCGGCCGGGTCGCTACCGTCGGTGCTGGCGGCCAGAGCCATCTCCTCGCGGGCGGCATCGATGCCCGCCCGGTAGGCCGACTTGGACCGCTCCAGCTTGTCCTCCAGCTGACCCCGGTACTCCTGGGCGGCATCCCGGCCGGCGTCGACCGCGGTCCGGACCTGCTCGACCCGACCCTCGAGGTCGGTGCGAGCTTCGCCGATCCGGTGCTCGATGGTCTTCTGGGCCTCCTTCACGCGCGTCTCGGCCTCGGCCCGGAGCTGCTTGGCCCGCTTACGCAGTTCCTCCTGAGCCTCCTCCCCGGTCTGGGGAGCCAGGAGCAGGGCGGCTCCAGCGCCGAGCAAAGCGCCCAGCACGAATGAGCCGAGGCTGATCCCCCGGTCCTTCTCAATCACGATGTACCGCTCGTCGTCTCTCATCTCCACCTCCTGGACAGGGAGCCACCCGCGGAGACTCGGTCGGGTGGCGCCGGTGCCTCGTCAGCCTGTAACCCAAATTTATCAGAGGGTGAACGCCCCGTCATCCTCGGGGAACGTGGGGCGCTCGTGACCCTCCCGCCCCAGCAGCCCGTAGGTCAGCTGCTTACCCAACTCTACGCCCGGCTGGTCCAACGGATTCACTCCGTAGAGGGCGCCGGCGTAGACCGTGGCCATCTCCAGGAGCATGAACAGCTCGCCCAGTGCGTGGGGCGTCAGTTCCGGGACGGTGAGCGTGAGGTTCATCCGTCCTCCCCTTCTCAGGGCCTCGGCGGTCGCCCGGCGCTCGGCCTCCAGGAGCTCCTTCATGGAGTGGCCGACCAGGTAGGCGAGCTCGGGGACTTCGGGGTGGACGTCCGCCAGGGTGAGCGGATCCACGTCGGCGTCCTCCACCTCGATGAACATCACCGCCTTGTCCCGGGGGCCCTCCATGAAGAGCTGCACCTGGGCGTGCTGATCCACGGTGCCCACGGCCGGAAGGGGCGTCGGGCCGACCGACTCGGACTTGCCCAGCGACTCCGCCCACAGCTGCTGGAACCAGAGTCCCAGCGACCGGAGCCGGTCGGCGTAGGGCATGATCACGTGAATCCGGGCCCCCTGAGCGACGTCCGCCTGGTGGAGCAGCAGGGCCAGAAGGCCGGCCGGATTCTCCCGGACGTCCTCCGATGCGCAGGCATCGGCCATGGCCGCGGCCCCGGTCAGCAGCTCGTCCACCGGGATTCCGGTCACGGCCGCCGGCAGTAGACCCACCGGGGACAGCACCGAGAACCGCCCCCCCACGTTCGGGGGGATGGCGAGCGCCGGGACACCACCCTCCCGGGCCATGCGCCGGAGCGCCCCGTTCTCCGGATCGGTGGTGAAGATGAAGTGACCCCGGGCCTTGTCGGCACCCACGTCGGCCGCGACCCGCTCCGCCGCCACCAGGTACGCCGCCATGGTCTCCGCGGTGGCCCCGGACTTGGAGATCACGTTGAACAGCGTCCGGCGCAGATCGAGCCGGTCCAGCAGCTCCCGGACGGTGACCGGATCGGGGTTGTCCAGGACGTAGAGCTTCGGGTAGTACTCCCGCTCCTCGGACGTGCCCTCGTTCCAGCGGGAACCCAGGAGCGCATCCCTCAGCGTCCGGCACCCCAGTGCGGACCCACCGATCCCCAGCACCACCACCGTCTCGAACCACTGCCCGAAACCGTCGGCCAGGTCCTGAACCGCCTGGGCGGTCTCGCTGTCGTGGGGAAGCTCGAGGAACCCCAGCTCGCCGGCGTCGCGGCGGGCCCTGAAGCCGCGTACGGCCTCGGCGAACAGGTCCCCTCCCCCGTCCTCCAGGATCTTCGGGTCGAGTCCCGCCCCCTCCAGGTTCGGGGCCATCATGTTGGCGTAGTTCAGGCGTATGGTGCGCACGGTCGTCGATGCTCTGTCGGGTCGAGGGTGAAAAAGGGTGCGTGTCAGGGGGCTCCGGATGGCCGGACCTCCACCGCCAGGCCGTCGTACGCGGGCCGAATCCCGTCCGGAAGCCGGTCCTCCAACTCCTCGTGGAGAACCCGGTGGGTCAGGTGGGTCAGATAGGTCGCGCGGGCACCCACGGTCCGGGCAGCCTCGATGGCCTCTTCGATGTTGAGGTGGGTGGCGTGGGGATCCCCCCACCAGAGCGCGTTCAGGACCAGTACGTCCACTCCCTGGAGCGCGTCCACCACGCCGGGAGGCAGGGTCTTGGCGTCGGTGATGTACCCCAGCCCACCAACCCGGAAGCCGTAGACGTCCATGCGGCCGTGGGGCACCGGCAGGGGCGTCACCTCCTCGCCCAGGACCTCCACCGGCGTCGAGCCGTGGATCTCCCGCAGGGCAAGGTCCGGGATCGATGTCCCCGGGGCCACCCACGTGGCCGGATCGAAGATGTAGTCGAACCGGATCCGGAGCGACTCGGCGTACTCGGCCGGGACGAACGCCGGCATGGTGGATCGCGACTTGGCCGTGAAGATCCTCAGGTCATCGATCCCGTGGACGTGATCCGCGTGGAGGTGGGTGTACCAGACCGCGTCCACGCTGCTCACGCCGGCGTCCAGGAGCTGCAGCCGGAGCTCCGGCGGGGTATCCACCAGGAGATTGCCACCGTCCATCTCCACCAGGGCGCCGTGGCGGGAGCGGCGGTCCCGGGGGTCACTGGAGGTGCAGGTCCTGCACGAGCATCCCAGCGCCGGGACGCCGAAAGAGGTCCCGGTCCCGAGGAAGATCAGGCGCACGACGGCTCCCGGGAGCGCCCGCCGGCCATCAGAGCACCTCGATCCGCATGACGTTCGTGGTACCGGCGGTATGGAACGGGAACCCGGCCGTCACGACCACGGGCTGGCCCTCCCTCCCGAGACCCGAGTTCCGGACGGCCTGCTCACCGAAGTGTGTGAGGCTCTCGTAGCTCACCTCCACGTCCTCGGCCAGCACGGCGATCACGCCCCAGACCCCGGCCAGCTGGCGCCGGACGTGCTCGTTCGTGCAGACGGCGAAGATCGGGACGGGGGGGCGATAGCTGGAGACCAGCCGGGCGGAGAACCCGCTCCGCGTGATGGTGATGATCGCCGGGGCGTTCAGCTGACGGGCCGCGTCCACGCTCCCGGACGCCACCGCGTGCTCCCGGGCGGTGGCTCCGCTCCGCATCCCCCGAGGCGAGGACATGATGTAGCGGGGGCCGTTCTCCAGGACCCCGCTCCCCTCGATCTCCCGGGCGATATGGGTCATGGCGGTCAAGGCCTGGACCGGGTAGCTGCCCACCGCCGTCTCCCCTGAGAGCATGACCGCGTCGGTCCCGTCCAGGATGGCGTTGGCGACGTCCGAGGCCTCGGCCCGAGTGGGCCGGGGCTGCTCGATCATGGACTCCAGCATCTGGGTGGCCGTGATGACCGGGCGAGCGTAGAAGTTGGCCATCTGGATGATGCGCTTCTGGGCCAGCGGGACCTGCTCGTAGGGCAGTTCCACGCCCAGGTCTCCCCGGGCGACCATCACCGCGTCCGTCACCTCCAGGATGTCCTCGATGGCCGCCACCGCCTGCGCCTTCTCGATCTTGGACACCACCAGCGCCCGGCCGTCGACCCTCTGCTTCAGGTCCGCCACGTCCGACGCCCTCCGCACGAACGACAGTCCGATGTACTCGGCCTCCTGCTCGAGGCCGAAGTCCAGGTCGGACAGGTCCTTCTCCGTGAGGGACGGGGCCGTGACGGGGACGCCGGGCAGGTTCATCCCCTTGTTGCTCTTGAGCAGGCCGCCCCGGACCACCTCGAACGTCGCCCTGGCTCCCTCGGTGGAGAGACAGACCAGCTCCAGCATCCCGTCGTCCAGGAGCATCCGATCTCCCGGCGAGACGTCCCCGGCCAGACCGTCGAACGTGGTGGGCAGCTCCGTGGCCGGGTCGTGGCTGCCCTCGGGAGCGAAGGTCAGCGTCTGCCCGGCGGCGAGGTGAACGGGCTCCTCGAGCCGCCCCACCCGGATCTTGGGGCCCTGCAGGTCGACCAGAACGGCAACCGCCCGGCCCGCGCGCTGGGCCGCCTGGCGGACGGCGGCGATGTTCCGGGCGTGGGTGTCCTGCTCGCCATGGGACATGTTGATCCGGGCCAGGTCCATTCCGGCGCGGACCAGCCGGTCCAGGGTCTCCGGGTCGGAGGAGGCCGGACCGATGGTGCAGACGAGTTTCGTGCGAAGCATGGAAGTCGGTTTCTCGCCGAGCCCATTACGGGGCGGGGCGGACAGGTCGCGATCGGCAATTCGAATCGGCTGCCCGAGTCGATCGTCCGTCAGGGACCGTTCGCGCAACCTCACAACCTCAAGATACCCCGGACCGGTTGCAAGGGATCAACGCCTCCTCGGAGTCGGACGCGACGGGCCTGATACCGCCCGGGCGGCGGGGTTCCGTTGCCCGAAGCACCCCGCCATACTTCGGGGCTCTTCTCCGCGCTCGAGGCGCCATGAGGGCGCCACTACGCACACGGAACATTCCCTTGCTCTATCTGGACGACGAACGCAGCGCAGCAGAAGCCCTCTCGGATCTCGGATCGGTGGGATGGCTGGCGGTGGATCTGGAAGCGGCCGGTTTCCATCGCTACTCGGACCAGGTCTGCCTGGTCCAGCTGACCACCCCCGATGAGACCTACGTCCTCGATCCCCTGGCCTTCGACCCCTCGGATCTGCTCCGGGGCCCGCTGGAGGACCCCGAGGTCCTCGTGCTCATGCATGGCGGCGACTACGACATGCGCATGCTGGACCGGGACCTGGGAATCCGGCCCCGAAACATCTTCGATACCCAGATCGCGGCGTCCCTTCTGGCCGAGGAAGGGTTGGGTCTCGGCGCCCTGCTGGAGAAGTACCTCGACGTGAAGCTGTCGAAGAAGTTCCAGCGGGCCGACTGGGCCCAGCGCCCTCTTACCGACGGGATGCTGGAATACGCCGCCGACGATACGCGGTACCTGCCTCAGCTGGTGAACATCCTGGCCGACAAGCTCGAGGCCGCCGGCCGGATGACGTGGGCGGAGGAGGAGTTCCGCCGGATGGAGGACATCCGGTGGACGGAGGAGCCGGACGGGGATCCGGTGGCCCGGGTGAAGAAAGCGAAACACTTCGCCCCCCGGGACACGGAGCGCCTCCGGGTGGCCCTGGCCTGGAGGGACGAGATCGCCCGCTCCCGGGACCGGGCCACGTTCCGGGTCGTGGGGGATCCGCCCCTCATGGAGGTGGCCGAGACCCGGCCTCGTTCCGTGGGGGACCTGATCGGGATCAAGGGATTCCCGGAGCGGCTGGCCAAGGCCAACGGCAAGGACCTGCTGGCCCGCCTCCGGGAGGTGGACGACCTGCCCGAGGATCAGCTGACCCCGTTCCCCCGCCTCCAGACGGGCAAGGGCTGGGGGCGGGCCACTCCCGAGGAGGAGGAGCGCACCAATCGCCTCAAGGCCGTCCGCAACGAGGTGGCCGACGAGGTCGGTCTGCCCCGCGGGACCGTGCTCTCCAACGGGATGATCGAGGCCATCGCCCGGAGTCAGCCGAAGGACGCCGAGGCGCTGCGCGCCATGGACGGCATGCGGGCCTGGCAGTACGACCTGGTCGCGGAGCGGCTTCTGAAGGCCTTGAAGCGCTGAGCCGGAGATGAGCGCGGCGCGGCAGGGCGCGGCGCCGGCAGACCACAACGAGAAGGGCCCGGCGACTCGAAGTCGCCGGGCCCTTTCGATTCCGTGCCGGATCGAGGCTCAGGCCCCGACCGAGGAGAGAGGGGTCAGGCCGCCTCCTCCTCCTCCTTCCGCTTGCAGTCGATGCAGTAGCGGGCATGGGGGAGCGCGTCCAGGCGCTCGAAGCCCACGGGTTCACCGCAGGTGTGGCACTTCCCGAAGTTCTTGGGATCGTTGTACAGCCGGCGCAGGGCCTCCTCCAGCCGGTAGAGGTAGCGACCCTCCTTGGTGGCGAAGACCGCGGCCTTCTCCCGCTCCATGGCTTCGGTGCCCTGATCCGCCATGTGATCCGTGTAGGCGGAGAGGTCGGAGTCGCCGGACTCCCGGTCGCGCTTGGCCATCTCATCGAACAGCCCGAGGGCACGAAGTGCCCGGGCACGCTCATCCATCAGGCGCTTCTCGAGGTGCGCCAACTGCTTCTTGTTCAAGGCTGAAGCCATTGTTTTCCCATCCTCTTACTCGCCCCGGCACCGGCCGGTCGATTCTTCCCGGGACCCCGTTGACGGGATCCGAGGGGCGGAACAGCCAAGAAATCTAATCCAGACTTCGCGGCGGTCCACCCTGCACCCCTACCAGCGGATCAGAGCACTGCCCCACGTGAACCCGGAGCCGAAGGCCACCAGGCACAAAAGGTCGCCACGCTCCAGCCGTCCCTCCGCGATCGCCTCCGACAGCGCGATGGGAATGCTGGCGGCGGTGGTGTTTCCGTAGCGCTGAATGTTGTTGTAGACCTGCTCATCCCGGAGGCGCAGCTTCTTCTGAACCATCTGCGCGATCCGCAGGTTCGCCTGGTGGGGGATGAGGAGATCGATGTCCTCGGTGCTCATCCCGTTCTGCTCGAGTGCCACCATGGCCGCCTCGGGCATCCGGGTGCTGGCGTGCATGAACACGCGCTTCCCGTCCATGCTCGGATAGATGCGACCCTCCTCGATGTCCTCGTGGGTGATGCGCGGGTTCTTCTTGCTGGACGAGGCCTCGAGCCAGAGGACCTCCGCGTGATCGCCGTCGGCGTACATGTGGGTGGAGAGGACTCCGCGGTTCTCGTCGTCCGTGCCCTGGAGGATCGCGGCGCCGGCCCCGTCGCCGAACAGGACCGCCATGTCGCGGCCATCGTTCGAGAGGTTCAGCCCCGTGCTCTGGATTTCCACGCCCACCAGCAGCACGGTCCGGTACTGACCGGTGCGGATCCACATGTCGGCGATGTTGAGCCCGTAGATGAACCCGGTGCACTGCTGGCGGATGTCGAGGGCCGGGATGCCCTGCAGACCCAGCTGCCGCTGGAGGAACACCGCGGTGCCGGGGAACTGGTGGTCGGGGCTGAGGGTGCCGAGCACGATGGCGTCGATGTCCGAGGCCTCCAGACCGGCCTGGCTCAGCGCCATCTCGGTGGCGGCCTGCGCCATATCCGCGCCGGATTCACCGCCGACCCAGCGCCGCTCCTCGATCCCCGTTCGCTCGCGAATCCACTCGTCCGAGGTATCCATGACGGTGGACAGTTCGGCGTTGGTGACGACTCGCTCGGGGACGTAATGGCCGACGCCCACGATGGTGGAACGGATCAACGGGACCTCCAGGTGTATTGTTGGGGCACGCTGCTGAGGCGAGCTTGACGGAGCCCGCGCCACCTTCGGACACGGGCCGATACAGAAAATAACCTACCCGGCGGGAATCGACGGTGCACCCGCCGCTTCGGAGGACACCAGGATGTCGGACAAGGCCCCGGGCACCATCCACTGCCGCCGGTGCGACGACGATCGACCCGAACTCCCCAGGCCCCCCTTCCGGAACGAGGTCGGAGAGCGGGTCCAGGCGGAGATCTGCCAGTTCTGCTGGCAGGAATGGCTCCAGCATCAGACGCTGCTGATCAACCACTACGGCCTGGACCCCCGGGACCAGAAGTCCAAGGACTTCCTCTACAGGCAGGTCGAGGAGGTGCTCCTGGGCGATGGGACGGCCGAGCAGGTCGATACCACCAAGCAGGGGGAGATCGAGTGGTAGCTTCCCTCAGGCGCACCATCGCGCCGGGCGTCGCCTCGGCCCTTGGTCTGGCCCTGGCCGCGTGCATGGGGGCCTCGGACAGCGACTTCGCCCAGAACCAGCCCGCCCCCGCGGAGTCCACCTTTCCGGCGGTGCCCTCCGGGCCAAATCTCCGAGTGCTGGTCCTCGGGGACTGGGGAACCGGTGGGCCCGGGCAACGCGCCATGGCCGACCGCATGGCGGCCACGCACTCCGCCGCGCCTCCCGCGGCCATTCTGACGGTGGGGGACAACGTCTACGAGAACGGGATCACCTCGGTGGACGACCCGCACTGGGACTTCGTGTTCAGTTCGGTCTACCGCGGGGCGTTCTGGGACGAACAGGTCTTCCGCCCGACCCTTGGGAACCACGATGCCCGTGGGAACTCCATGGCCCAGGTGGAAATGTCTGATCGGGTGCCTCGGTGGCAGATGCCGGCCCGCTTCTACGCCTTCACGCTGCCGATCGGGACCGGTGGAGGCCCCGCAGCCGCCGACTCGGTCCTGTTCGTGGCCATGGACACGAACCTCGGAGACCTGGGCGTGCGGGGGACCGAGGCCCAGCGGGCCTGGCTCGACTCGCTCTCCACCGCCGCCGACTACAGATACGTGATCAGCTACGGGCACCACCCGGTGGCCGGAGGCGGACCGAGGGCGCCGCGGGACGAGGTCGTCGCTCTGGCCGAGGGATTTGTGCGCGAAAGCGCCTCTCTCCACGTGGCCGGCCACGACCACGTGATGCAGGTGGTCCAGATGGATGGGGGACCCCTTCACGCGATCTGCGGAGGAGGGAGCGGCACCGACGATCCCTACAAGATCGCGGACGACCAGCCGGGGCAGCTGGCGGGGTTCACGGGCGGGGGCTGGTGCCAGATTCGATTCTGGCCGGACACGGCTGCCCTGGAGCTCTACGACGCCGAAGGCACCCTCCGGCACCGGAGTCTGTTCGAGCCCCGGTAGCCGATCCCCCGAGGCCCAATCCGTCCCCAACCGGTCAGTCGTCCTCCACCAGCTCGACGGCGGGCCCGCCCGGCTCCGGCCCGGACACCCAGACCGGCGGCATGGGTACCTCGTTCACCTCGAGCTGGAACACGTCCGGGCGGGCGTAGTGTCCGGTGACATCGAAGTCGAACTTCATGCGACCGATGTCGTCCATGTCGAGGTCCGCGAAGAGGATCCCCTCGGCGTCGTACAGCGGGCCGGCGAGGCACTCTCCGGTGGGTGAGTAGACGGCGCTGCCGCCGCGGCACAGGGTCTCCGGCCACCGCTCCAGCTCGTCGGCGATCTCCAGGTCCTCGGGGTACATGTCCCGCGTCACGTACTGATTGCAGCCCATGACGAAGCACCGCCCCTCCAGCGCGATGTGCTGGAGGGTGGCCTGCCACCGCTCCCGGGCGTCGGCGGTGGGCGCGCAGTAGAGCTCGATTCCCTTCCCGTACATGGCCATTCGGGCCAGGGGCATGTAGTTCTCCCAGCAGATCAGCCCGCCGAGGCGCCCGATCTCCGTATCGAACACCGGCAGGGTGCTCCCATCCCCCTCGCCCCAGACGAGCCGCTCCGCGGCCGTCGGCTTGAGCTTGCGGTGCTTGCCCATGAGTTCGCCGTCGGGGCTGAAATACAGGATGGTGCAGAACAGGGTGCCACCGCTGTAGGTGGAGTCGCGCTCCACCACCCCCACCACCAGGAAGGTCCCGGTCTCGCGGGCGACCTCCGCCATGCGGTCCACCTGGGGGCCCGGCACTTCGACGGCCCCGCTCCGATACCGCTCCCAGGTCCGTCGGCCCGCCTCCGACCGACCGCCCACCGCCGTGCCGAACGCCAGACCCCAGGGGTATCCGCCCACATAGGCCTCGGGGAACAGGATCAACTCCGCTCCACCGGCCGCGGCCTCGCGGACCATCTCGCACACCGTTTCGGTGGCGGCGTCGGGATCGAAGAAGCGGGGGGCCGCCTGGACGACGGCCGCCCTGAGGTGGGAATCGGAGTTCGACATGGGACCGGGGAATGAGGGGTGAAAGGCTGGCCCGGATCATGGCCCGCCCTCCCCTGGCCCACAAGGAGCCGGGCTCGGGCTCAGCCCCCCTGGAACACCAGCTCCGTCACCACCTCGCCCACCATTCCCAGCGTCTGCGGACTGACCTTGTCGGGCGTGTCTTCGAGCGTGTGCCACCAGCTGTGTCCGGGGCCATAGCTGAAGTCGATGATGTCGATGGTGGGGATGCCGGCGTCGTTGAGCGGGATGTGGTCGTCGGAGACGTACCCGCCCACCCGGGTGGGGAAGTACCGGCCCAGGCCCAGCCGAGCGGCGATTCCCCAGACGCGCTGGGCCACCTGGGGGGCCCGCTCGGCGGAGTGACCCTCGATGGGAAAGAGCGGGTCCACGTCCCCCACCATGTCCAGCAGGACCCCGAACGCCGGCTCCGGCGGAAGGGGGTTGGCCGCGTAGTGCCGAGCCCCCAGGAACATGTCGTCGGTCTCGGGGCCGTAATCCTCTCCGTCGACGAACAGGATGTCGATGCCGGTGGCCGGGGGTTCCTCGGACATCATCCGCGCGAGTTCCATGAGCACCGCCACCCCGGAACCGCCGTCGTTGGCCCCGGGCACGGGAAGGGCTCGATCGGCCTCGTCCGGCGCCTGATCGGCCCACGGGCGGGTATCCCAGTGGGCCAGGAGGAGGATCCGGTGGCTCCGGTCGGGGAGGAACCGGGCCATCACGTTGGTGAGCTGCAGGGTCTCCCCCGCCTGGGTGGTCCACTCGAACTCCTGGGTGTACACCGTGTCCGCCCACGCGTTGAGGTTCTCCACCATCCACTCGAGCTGGGCGGCGTGCCCCTCGGTCCCGGGGACCCGGGGCCCGAATCCAACCTGGGTCTCCACGTGCGCGTAGGCCGCCGAGCCGCTGAACGGCGGCCGGTCCACCAGGAGGGGCTGAGGGGTGCCCTGGGCGAAGTCACCGCCCCCGTCTCCGCACCCCACCGCCAGGACCATCAGCGCACCGAGAACGGACACGGCCCAACGCCGTCCGCGCCGGGTGGAGATCTGCGGCTCCATCAGCCCTCCCCCGCTCCCGGGCCGGAGAGCCGGTTCATTTCAGCGGCGAGTTCCAGGTCCCAGGTGGACAACCCGCCCAGATCGTGGGTCGAGAGGTCCACCGACACCCGGTTCCAGACGTTGAACCACTCGGGGTGGTGGTTCATTCGCTCCGCCGCCAGCGCCACCCGGCTCATGAACCCGAACGCTTCGGAGAAGTCGGAGAACAGGAACTCGCGATGGAGCTTGCCGTCGCGGACGGACCAGCCGGGAAGGTCGGCCAGGGCGGCGGAGATCTCATCGTCGGTCAGGACACGTCGTTCGGTCACGGGGTGCTCCGGTGCGGGGATGAGCCGGCCGAGCACGGCCGGGCGGGTTCAGTCTGGCATACCGGGGTCCGTGGGGGAAGTTCATGCGGGACGTCGGGAAGCCTTGGCAAACTTTGAGGCACTTCGGATTGCGGACTCCGGGCCCCGCCCCCGATCCTATCCGACTGGTTTCCGCCGCTCCATTCGCCACCTACAGACCCAGGACCTCCATGAACCGGCGTCTCACTTTGCGACACCCGGCGCTTCTCGTCGCCGCCACCGCCCTTCTTCTTCCACTCCCCGGGGCCGCCGGCGCCCAGGGAGCCGACGACATCCTCGCCTTCGTCGACGAAAACGGAGGCCGTTTCGCCACCCTCGCCGACAGCATCTGGGAGATGGCCGAGGTGGGCTACATGGAGTACGAGTCCTCCGAGCTGCTCCAGGCGACCCTCGCTGAGCACGGATTCCGGATCGAGGCGGGGGTGGCCGGGATCCCCACGGCGTTCGTGGCCGAGTACGGCAGCGGAGGTCCCGTCATCGGGATTCTGGCGGAGTTCGACGCCCTGCCGGGGATCAACCAGAGCCGCTCGGCCCAGCGGGACCCCATCGAAGGGAAGATCGCCGGCCACGCCTGCGGGCATCACCTGTTCGGAACCGGGTCCACGGCCGCTGCACTGGCGGTCAAGGAGTGGCTGGACGCCTCCGGGACTCCGGGCCGGATCCGGCTGTACGGCACGCCGGCCGAGGAGGGCGGAGCCGGGAAGGTCTACATGGTCCGGGAGGGCCTGTTCGACGACGTGGATACCGTGCTGCACTGGCACGCGTCGGACCGGAACAACGCCTCCCACCAGACCAGTCTCGCCAACAAGTCGGCCAAGTTCCGGTTCTACGGCCAGTCGGCCCATGCGGCCGGCGCCCCCTGGCGGGGCCGCTCGGCCCTGGACGGGGTGGAGGCCATGAACGACATGGTGAACATGCTCCGAGAGCACGTCACCCCGGACGCCCGTATCCACTACGTCATCACCTCCGGCGGCTCCGCTCCCAACGTCATTCCCGATTTCGCCGAGGTCTTCTACTACGTCCGTCACCCGGACCCCGTGGAGGTCCAGGCCATGTTCGACCGGGTGGTGAACGCCGCGGAGGGCGCCGCCATGGGAACGGGAACGACGCTGGAGTACGAGATCATCCACGGGATCTTCGCGGTGCTTCCGAACGAACCCCTCTCGCGGGCCATGGACGCCAGCCTGCGCGAGGTGGGAGGGGTGGAGTATACGGCCGAAGAGCGGGCCTTCGCCCAGGCGATTCAGGCCAGCTTCGACGGAGACGTGCCCGCCATCGAGTCCGCGGGGCGGATCCAGGACTTCGAGTTCTACCGGAGCGGCGGGTCCACCGACGTCGCCGACGTGAGCTGGAACGTCCCCACCGCGGGGCTCCGAACCGCCACCTGGGTGCCGGGCACTTCGTCCCACTCCTGGCAGGCCGTGGCCGCCGGGGGCACCACCATCGGCCACAAGGGCATGCTCGTGGCCGCAAAGACCATCGCGCTCACGGCCCGGACGCTGTTCCTGGAGCCGGAGATCATGACCCGGGCCCGCGCAGAGTTCGACGAGCGCCGGGGCCCGAACTTCGTCTACACCCCGCTCCTCGGAGATCGGGATCCGCCCCTGGACTATCGGGCCAGCGTGGTGGGAGGAGGCAACTGATGCAGAGCATTCGATTCGCCCGGACCCGCAGAGCCCTCGGACCGCGCGTCCGCTCGGCCGCAGCCGGTATGGCCGTCGCCGGGCTGGCCGTGGTCACCGCCGCAGCCCCGGTCCTGGGACAGGACGCCCGGGAGATGATGGCGGACTTCATCGACGCCAACGCCACCCAGTACGCCACCATCGCCCAGGACATCTGGGACCTGGCCGAGGTGGGCTACATGGAGCACGAGTCGTCGGGCATGCTCCAGACGATGCTGTCCGAGGCCGGGTTCCGAGTTGAGGCCGGTGTGGCCGGCATCCCCACCGCGTTCGTGGCCGAGTACGGGAGCGGTGAGCCGGTGATCGGCATCCTGGCCGAGTTCGATGCCCTGCCCGGGATCAACCAGAGCCGCTCGTCCACCCGCGATCCCATCGACGGGAAGATCGCGGGCCACGCCTGCGGTCATCACCTGTTCGGTACCGGATCGGCCGCCGCGGGCATCGCCGTGAAGGAGTGGCTCGACTCGAGCGGGGCCTCCGGCACCATCCGGGTCTACGGCACCCCGGCCGAGGAGGGCGGCGCCGGGAAGGTCTACATGGTCCGGGCCGGCCTGTTCGAGGACGTGGACGCGGTGCTGCACTGGCACGCCAGCTCCCAGAATGGAGCCAGCGCGTCGTCGTCGCTCGCCAACAAGTCGGCCAAGTTCCGCTTCTACGGCCAGTCGGCCCACGCTGCCGGAGCTCCGTGGCGGGGGCGCTCGGCCCTGGACGGCGTCGAGGCCATGAACGACATGGTCAACATGCTCCGGGAGCACGTGACTCCGGCGGCCCGCATCCACTACGTCATCACCGCCGGGGGATCTGCGCCCAACGTCATCCCCGACTTCGCCGAGGTGTTCTACTACGTTCGGCACCCCGATCCGGACGAGGTGAAGGCCATGTTCGAGCGTGTGGCGAAGGCAGCCGAAGGCGCCGCCCTGGGGACGGGAACCACCATGGAGTACGAGGTGATCCACGGCATCTACG